>CAZVBW010000015.1:0-56557 GCA_964625505.1 uncultured Phycisphaeraceae bacterium | reverse complement strand
GGCCGCGGAAACGGCCGCCGCCGCTGCGCCAGAACCCAAGCCCGACGACACGGCCGAGGTGCCGCCGCCGCCCAGCCAGTCCAAGGCCCGCAAGGTCGAGCCCGCCCCGGCCCCGCCAGCACCCGCGGAAGCCCCGGCTGCCGCGGAGCCCGACGCCCAAGAAGCCAAGCCCAAACCCGCGGACCACGCCAAGCCGACCGCCGAGGAACAAGCGCCCGCCGACGCGGAGCCCGCAGCCGACACGAAGGCCCAGGGCGACGCGGACGCCGGGACCGAGCCGGTGGCCCCCGTCGGTGAGCAGAACGTCCCGGACCGCCCGGAGGTCGTCAAGCCCGCCGGGCAGCAACTCGAACAGCCCACCAAGGCCAAACTGTCGGGCCCCCGCGTGGTCCGCATCGAAAAGCCTGAGCCCGTGGCCCCACCCCGTCGTCGAGGCGGTGCAGGCCCCGGCGGCCCGGGCGGCCGACCCCCGCGCCTGGCACCCGGTGAGGTCGAGGGCATCACCCGTTCCCGCGGCCCCTCCCGCGGCGGCGGCGTCCGCGGCGGCGGCCCCGGCGGCCCGTCGGACTCGGGCCGAGGCGGCGGCGGTGGTGGTGGCGGTAAGAGCCGACGCACGCTCTCGTCCCGGCGCGGCCGAACCGCCGACGCCCTGCCTTCGGGCCCGGCGAAGTTCTCCAAGGCCGACATGGAGGAACTGGACGCCCGGCTCAAGGGCAGCTCCGGCTTCCTCAAGCAGCGTCGCCGCGACCTGCGTAAGCGTGACGGCGGCGGCGGCCCCGCGCAGACCGCGGTCCAGACCGGCGGCAAGGTCGAGATCACCGAGCCGATCACCATCAAGGCCCTCTCGGCCGCGACCGGCATCAAGACCGCGCAGATCATCAAGCACCTGTTCCGTCAGGGCGTGATGTCGACCATCAACTCGACCATCGACACCGAGGCCGCCATGGAAGTGGCCCTGGAGTACGACATCGAGCTGGACGTCCGTGAGCAGCAGACCGCCGAGCAGCAGGTCGAGCAGGAGTTCGAGCTGCGCGAGGTCGAAGACGAACGCCCCCGCCCGCCGATCGTGACGGTGCTGGGCCATGTCGACCACGGCAAGACGTCGCTGCTGGACCGGATCCGCAAGGCCGATGTTGCGGCCCACGAGTCCGGCGGGATCACCCAGCACGTGGGTGCCTACCGCGTCACCGTCGAGGGCAACGACGGCCAGGACAAGACCGTGGTCTTTCTGGATACGCCCGGCCACGCGGCGTTTACGTCGATGCGGTCGCGCGGGGCCCGGATGACCGACCTGGTCGTGCTGGTCGTCGCCGCCGACGACGGCGTGATGCCCCAGACGATCGAGTCGATCAATCACGCCCGCGCCGCCGAGGTGCCCGTGGTGGTCGCGCTCAACAAGACGGACCTGCCCCAGGCGACCGAGGAGAACGTCCACAAGATCTACGGCCAACTCGCCGAGCACGGGCTCAACCCCTCGGATTGGGGCGGCGAGACCGAGGTCATCAAGGTCAGCGCCGAGACCGGTGACGGCGTGACCGACCTGCTCGAGGTGCTGGATTATCAGGCCGAGCTGCTCGAGCTCACCGCGGACTACCAGGGCGCCGCCCGGGGCACGGTCATCGAGGCCGAGATGCAGCCGGGCCGCGGTTCGGTGGCTCGGACGCTGGTGCAAGAGGGCAACCTGAGTGTCGGCGACTTCATTGTCATTGGCCGGGCCTTTGGCCGCGTGCGTGACATGACCGACGACCGGGGCAACCAGGTCCAGACCGTGGGCCCGGCGACGCCGGTCGAGCTGTCGGGCATCGACCAGATCCCCGACGCCGGTGACAAGTTCTACGTCACCAAGACGCTCAAGAAGGCCGAAGACGTCGCGACGCACTATCGCGAGACCGAGCGGACCCAGCAGCTGGCCAGCAAGACCAAGGTCACGCTGGACAACTTCGCCGACGCCGTCGCGGCGGGCAACATCCGCGAGCTGCGGGTGATCGTGAAGGCCGACGTGCAGGGCAGCGTGGACGTGCTCCGCGAGTCGCTGGAGAAGATCGGCAACAACGAAGTCGCCGTGCGTGTGCTGCACGCCGCGGTGGGCGGGGTGACCGAGAGTGACGTGCTGCTGGCCGACGCCTCGGACGCCGTGATCATCGGGTTCCACGTGTCGCTGCCCACGGCGGTGCGGGAGATCGCCGAGGCTCGCGAGGTCGAGGTCCGGCAGTACCGCGTGATCTACGACGTCACCGACGAGATCACCAAGTCGCTGGAGGGCATGCTCACGCCCGAGACGCGGGAAGAGCAGATCGGTCAGGCCGAGGTCCGCGAAGTGTTCCGCATCGGCGGGATCGGCGCGGTCGCCGGCTGCCTGGTCACCGAGGGCCAGCTGGAGCGTGGAGCCAAGGCCCGCGTCGAGCGGGACGGCATCGTCGTCACGTCCGGCCGGACCATCGAGTCGCTCCGCCGCGTGAAGGACGAGGTCAAGAGCGTGCAGAACGGCACCGAGTGTGGCGCCCGCCTCAACGGCTTCGAAGACCTCAAGAACGGCGACACCCTGGTGTGCTACCGCGAGCAGGAGGTCGCCCGAACGCTCGAGGATTGATCTGCAGTTGCTGTTTATGAAGCCGACGGCTGAGCGAAGCGAAGCGTCGGATCGCCCATGGTCATCGGCATCCTCCAAGTCCGGCTGTCTATCGATGACGCGGAGTCGCTCAAGGACAAACGCCGCGTCGTGCAATCGCTCAAGGCGCGGCTGCACCGCGAGCACATGGTGTCCGTCGCCGAGGTCGATCAGCAGGAGAACATGGCCAGCGCCACGCTCGGCATCGTCATGGCCGGCTCCGACGCCCGGTACACCCAGAGCGTGCTGGACCGCATCGTCGACAAGCTCCGGCCCGGCCGCGGCTTTGTCCTCGCCGACCACCGCACCGAACTGCTCACCGGCCACTGATTGTTTTAAAGAAGCCGACGGCTGAGCGAAGCAACGCATCGGATCAGACCCCCATGTCCCAACGCCTCCGCCAGATCGAATCGACGCTGCACAAGGCCATCGCGCAGGTGATCCAGCGTGGCGTGGCCGACCCGCGCGTCCGCGGCTTGGTTAGCGTGACGCGGGTCGAGGCCGACCCGGACCTGCGGCAGGCCCGGGTGTTTGTGTCCGTCCTGCCCGAGCAGCACGAGAGCCGTACGATCCACGGCCTGCGAGACGCCGCGCCTTACCTGCACAAGCAGGTGAAGCAGCTGCTGGCGCTGCGGGTCGTGCCCCATCTGGACTTCCGGCTGGACCGGGGGCTGAAGAAGACCGAAGCGGTGTACCAGGCGATCCAGGAAGCCGCCGCCCGGACCCCCGACATCGACAAGCTTGAAGAGAACCCGGCGGCTGAGCCAAGCGAAGCGTCGGATGACTCGCCCGACAAACCCCAGGAGTAGAGAACCCCGTGGCCAATCTCACCGATGCCCAGGCGAAGAAGTTCGCCTCGCTGATCAAGAAGCACGCCGTCGAGGAAGACGACCTGCCCAAGCGTGACCCGATCGACCAGCTGGTCGTGGCCTTCCTGCAATGGAACGCGACCGCCGCCCAGGCCGACGCCGCCCACGAGCGGATCATGAGCCAGATGGTCGACGCCAACGAGGTGCGCGTGGCGTACCTGCACGAGCTGCTGGAGCTGGTCGGCGAGGATTACCCGCAGGTTCACGAGCGGCTGACCCGCATGGACGGGGCGATGCAGGAGATCTACATCCGAGAGTACCACTGGCGGCCCGAGTCGATCAAGGACCAGGCGAAGAAGGACCAGCGGGCGTACTTGGATTCGCTGCCCGGGACGCCGTCGTACATCCCGGCGTCGATCATGCTGCTGTGCTTCGGGGCCCACGCCCTGCCGGTGGATGACAAGCTCTGCGAGATGCTCAAGGCCGAGAAGGTCCTGCCCGAGGACGCCACCCCCGCCGAGGCCGAGCCCAACCTGCTGCGGACTCTCAAGGCCGGCGAAGCCCGCGGGGCCCACCTCGCGATGCAGGCCTGGGCCGACGCGACCGAGTGGTCGACCGAGCCCATGCCCCAAGCCCCGCCGGCCAAGCCGCCGGTCGCGGTGACCCCGGCCAAGAAGAAGACCATCCGCAAGAAGGTCACCGGGAAGACCACCCAGGCGGCCAAGTCGACCAAGAAGAAGCCCGCCCGCGTCGCGAAAAAGAAATAGCGAAGCGTCTCCGATCGTTGAGCCGCGGGCATCAGCCCGCGCTGTAGACCACCCGCCGCTCACCCACGCCGCGACCCTCCTGCTGGTCGCCCTCAGTTCCCATGCCCGACGCCCCCGACCCCAACGCCCCCATCCTCCGCATCGGCATCCCCAAAGGGTCGCTGCAGGACGCCACCATCGACCTGCTCGACCGGGCCGGCTACAACGTCAGCGTCCCGTCGCGGTCCTACATCCCGCAGATCGACGACCCACAGATGCAGGCCGTGCTCTTCCGCGCCCAGGAGATGTCCCGCTACGTCGAGGACGGCGTGATCGACATCGGCATCACCGGCCACGACTGGATCGTCGAAAACGACTCGAAGGTCCACGAGGTCTGCGAGATGGTCTACTCCAAGGTCAGCAGCCGGCCCAGCCGATGGGTCCTCGCCGTGCCCGGTGAGTCAGACATCCGGGAGCCCGAGCAGCTCGCCGGCGGCATCATCGCCACCGAGTTGGTCGGCACGACCGAGCGGTACTTCGCCGACCGCGGTATCGACATCAAGAAGGTCGAGTTCAGCTGGGGCGCCACCGAAGTCAAAGCCCGCCTGGTCGACGCGATCGTCGACGTGACCGAGACCGGCAGCTCGCTGCGGGCCAACAACCTGCGGGTCATCGACACCCTCGTGACCAGCACGCCCCGCCTGATCGCCAACCACACCGCGTGGGCCGACGACTGGAAGCGCCAGAAGATTGAAGACCTCGCGCTGCTGCTGCAGGGCGCGATCAACGCCCGCGGCCAGGTCGGCCTCAAGCTCAACGTGCCCCGGGCCAAGCTCGACGAAATCGTCGGCATGCTGCCCGCGGCTCAGTCGCCGACCGTGAATCAACTGGCTGACAGCGATTGGCTCGCCGTCGAGATCATCGTCGACGAAAAGGTCGAGCGGGACCTCGCGCCAAAGCTCCGCCGGGCCGGGGCCACCGGCATCTTCAGCTACCCGCTGAACAAGGTCCTGCCCTGACCGCGGAAGCGAGCCGGGGTCTGTGACCCCGGCGGACCCGCCCTAAGCTCATGCACGTGCGAACCCGACCGGCCCAGCTCGTCCCCGCCGTTCTCGCCGCCGCCGCGATGGTCCTGATGCCGGCCTGCGGCAGCGGCCCGCCCCGCGCCGGCGACGAGGCGAGCCGCCTGGCCGCCCCGGTCCCCGTCCCCGCCGATCAGGTGGCCCCGCCGCCGGGCGTCGACGCCCAGGCCGTGCAACCCGCCGAGAGCGACGCCGCCCGGATGACGCTGGAGCAGGTGCTGGCCGACGTCGATTGGCCGGAGTATCTCGGTCCCTACACCCGGCCGCTGAGTCTTGCGCCACGTGCACCGCTCGCGTTTCCAGGGGAGCCGGTGCCGGACCCTGAGCCCCCGCTCGCCGCCCAGCGGGCGTACGTCTCCGCCCGGCTGGCGATGCAGGACGACCGGCACTTCGACGCGGTCCGCCACCTCAACGAAGCGCTCGAGCACGACCCTGACGCCGTCGCGGTGCACCGCCTGCTCGGGGCCGCCGCACTGGCGGCGGGCAACGAGCAACTCGCCGTCGAGTCGCTGCACTACGTGGTGGGTCGGGCTTCGCTGGACAACCAGAGCCGGCTGCTGCTCGCCGAGCGGGCGCTGCGGGCCGGCCGCCACGACGAGGCCATCGCGCTGCTGCTGCAGGTCGTGCGGAATGAACTGACCAACCCCGACCCAGACCCGGCGATCCAACCGCTGACCCACTATCTGCTGGGTTCGACGCTGCGGGCCCGCGGCCACATCGCCGCCGCCGCCGAGCAGCTGCGGGCCTACCTGCAGATGCCCCAGCGGTACACCCGCAACAGTCCGTCGGCCCGGGAGCTGTACGTCATCAACCGCCGTCGGCCGGTGACGCTCACGGCCCTGGGCGACTTGATGCTCCAGCTGGACGACGTGCCCGCCGCACGCTCGGCGTACCGCAAGGCCGGCCGCGATTTGGCCCGCGAGCCCGTGGCCCTCGTGGCCCGCCGGGCTTACGTGGCACTGCGCAGCGGCACCCCCGAAGACGCTGTCGAACTCGCGGTGCAGCAGCTGGAGGCCCGCGGGGCTCAGGACACGTCGCTGGACCTGCTGCGATGGGTCGTCGAGCAGGGCGGGGACCCCGCTCACCTGACCGACCGCTTAACCGCGATGTACCGCGACGACGGCCGGCCGGCCGAACTGGTCGTCGCACTGGCCGACCTGCTGCCGACCCGCGACGCCGCGGCGCTGCTGACCGATCACCTGGTGCACACGCCGGACGATGAGGCGGTGCACGACCGGCTGCTCACGCTGCTGCTGGGTGACGCGGTGGACCCCGGTCAGACCGCGAGCACACGCGTCGACCCCGAACGCCTCGCCACCGCACTGGATGCCACCGTGCAGGTGATGCAGGCCTCACCCGTGCTGGCGTCCCGCTACGGCAGCGCGCTGGTGCGGCGGACGCAGCCCGAGCAGCTGTTGGATGCGATTCACACCAGTTGGCCGATTGCCGATGTCGCTGCCGACTCACCGCCGGGCGACGCGGGCTATCCGCAGGCGCTGGTGCTGCGGGCGGCGGCGATGTATCGGCAGGAGCAGATCGACGAGGCGCTGACGCTGCTCGCCGAGCAGCTGGACGCCCATGGCGGGGCAGGTTGGGACCCGGTCCGCTTGGAGCTGGCACGGGTCGCGGTGGTCCGGGAGCAGTGGGATGCGGCGCTGGACCGGCTGGACGAGCTGGATCAGCCGGAGCTCCGGCCGGCAGTGTTGCTGGCGGTGCGGGCGCTTTCGGGTGCGGGGGACTCCGATGCGGCCTACGAGCGTTTGAGCGATGCCCTGGAGCAGCAGCGGCCCGAAGACACCGAGTCGGCCCGCCGCTACGCGACGCTGCTGATGCAGCTGGAGCGGCCCGGCGAGGCCGAGCAGTTGTTGCTGGACGCGCTGAACGCCGACGCGCAGAACGAGCTGCTGTACGCGGACCTCTTCGCGATTTACGACCAGAACGCGTCGATGGTGCCCAACTATCAGCGGCTCATGCGGCGGATGCTCGAGACGATCCCGACCAGCCGGATCGCCCGGCTGAAGCTGGCGGAGCTGTACGAGGCACGCGGCGAGTTTGATCGGGCCGAGGCGCTGCTGCAGCCGCTGCTGGCCGAGACGCCGGATGATGTGGCAGTGATGATCGGGCTGCTGAAGGTCTACCTGCGGGCCGACCGCTCGGACGACGCGCGGTCGCTGATGGCCCGGGCGCTGGACCGGGCCCCGGAGGATCCGCAGTTGCTGCGGCTGGCGTCGCAGTTCTACGAACGCATCGGCGACGAAACCCGGCAGTACGAGGTGCTCGCCCGGCTGCTCGAGCAGGAGCCGGCCAACGCCCGCCGCGACCGCACCCTGATCGCGATCTACGCCCAGCTGCAGCGCTGGGACCGCTTGGTCCCGATGCTGCAAGACATGCTGAACCAGCCCCAGGTCGATCAGCCGGTGATGGTGGCAGGCCAGCTTTGGCGGGCGCTGCTGGAGCTGGACCGGGCCGACCAGGCCCAGGCGATGTTGGAGGCCGCGATCGACCGCTTCCCC
Source organism: uncultured Phycisphaeraceae bacterium (assembly GCA_964625505.1). Classification (GTDB taxonomy): domain Bacteria; phylum Planctomycetota; class Phycisphaerae; order Phycisphaerales; family Phycisphaeraceae; genus CAZVBW01. Next base: position 48,799 of record CAZVBW010000015.1, on the reverse strand, counting down.
GAGCATGCGGCGGACCTTGGCTACGAGCTCACCGTGCTGCTCGAACGCAGCGGCGAAGGCGACGCGGGGTGGGCCCTGAGCCAACGGCTGGTGGAAGAGTACCCGCAGCACGGCCCGCTCAATAACTCGGTGGGCTACGGCCTGGCCCGCCGCGGTGAAGACCTGCTCCGCGCTCGCCGGCTGGTCCAGCGGGCGCTGGCGACGTCACCCAACAGCGCGGCATATCTCGATTCCCTGGGCTGGGTCTACTACAAGATGGGCCAGTTCGACCAAGCGTTGCAGTGGCTGCGGCGGGCGGCGGACGCCCCCGGCGGCGACCACCCGGTCATCGTCGACCACTTGGCCGACGCCTACTACCAGCTCGGCGAGGTCCAGACCGCCCGCGCCACTTGGGAACTCGCCGCGGCCCGACTGGAGCACATGGACGCGGCCGACCTGGCGGAGGACCCGGAGACGGCGACGCTGGGCGAGCGGCTGGAGGCCAAGCTCGCGGCACTCGCCGCCGACCAGCCCGTGCCGGTCGCTCAGCCGGCCGGCCCGGACGGCCTTGGTGAGGGTCCGGGCCCGCTGCTGCCCGGCGAGATTGACGCGGCGTTTGACGCGGCTCGCGGGCTGATCGAGCAGGTGGTGGAGTGAGCCGATCAGGCCGCGCGAGGGCACGGCGGGCCCGGCTTGCCCGGCTCTTTCGGCTGGACGCATAAATCACGTTTAGATCGTGGTTTGGGACAACGGGATCCGTGCCCCAAGCGGCCCCACGACCGGCTGATTCGGTTATGATGTGTTCTGCGCCGCACCGCACGCCCGGCCGTCCGCCGCCGGGTGTGGGAGGACGTGCCGCGACGCCCCGCCCACCCCGCGAGCCCCAATGAATTCCAATACGCCGACCGACCCGCCCGCCGAGGCCCCCGCCGCCTCGGCCGCCGGCGGTGCGAACTACGACGAGAACAGCATCCAGGTCCTCGAGGGCCTCGCCGCGGTTCGCAAACGGCCCGCGATGTACGTCGGCGGCACCGACAGCCGCGGCCTGCACCACCTGGTGTGGGAAGCGGTCGACAACGCCATCGACGAGGCCCTGGCCGGCCACTGCGATGAGGTGCACGTGATCCTCGACGCGGACAACTCCGTCGCCGTGGTCGACAACGGCCGGGGCATCCCGGTGGGCCCCTACAAGCACGAGAACCCGCAGCTCGCGGGCCGGCCAACGGTCGAGATCGTGATGACGATTCTGCACGCCGGTGGCAAGTTCGGCGGCGACAACGCGTACAAGGTCTCCGGCGGGCTGCACGGCGTGGGCGTGTCCTGCGTCAACGCCTTGGCCGAGTGGCTCGAGGTGGAAGTGGCCCGCGATGGCAAGCTGCACGCCATGAGCTTCGAGCGTGGCGACGTCGCAGAGCCGCTGCGGGTGATCGGCGAGCGGACCGGCAGCGGCACCAAGGTCCATTGGAAGCCCGACCGCCAGATCTTCGGCGATGTCGCGCACAACTACGACACCATCGCCGGCCGGCTCCGCGAGCGGGCTTACCTGAACCCGGGCCTGACGCTCCGGATCTCCGATCACCGCGAGGCCGGCAAGGAGGAGACGTTCAAGTTCGACGACGGCATCGTCGAGATGGTCCGCCACCTCAACACCGGCAAACAGCCGCTGCACGACCCGCCGATCAGCATCAGCACCGCCGACGAGGACAGCGGCCTGGGGGTCGATGTCGCGATGCAGTACGTCGATGCATACAGCGAGCTGCTCACGACGTTCGCCAACAACATCAACACCGCCGATGGCGGCACGCACCTCTCGGGCTTTAAGACCGCCCTGACCCGGACGCTCAACAACTACGCCAAGAGCTCGGGCGTGCTGAAAGGCAACGCCGCGCAGCTCTCCGGCGACGATTGGCGGGAAGGCCTCACCGCGGTCGTGTCGGTGAAGGTGCCCGACCCGCAGTTCGAGGGCCAGACCAAGGGCAAGCTGCTCAACGGCGAGGTTGAGGGGCTGGTGTCCAGCAGCGTCGGCCAGGCGCTGCAAACCTGGTGCGAAGAACACCCCGCCGACGCGAAGCGGCTGTGCCAGAAGGCGGTCATGGCCGCCGAGGCCCGCGAAGCTGCGAGGAAGGCCCGTGACCTCACCCGCCGCAAGGGGGCGTTGGACTCCGGCGGTCTGCCCGGCAAGCTTTACGACTGCACGAGCAAGGACGTCGAAGCATCCGAGATCTACCTCGTCGAGGGCGATTCGGCCGGCGGCTCGGCCAAGGGCGGGCGCGACCATCGCTATCAGGCGATCCTGCCGTTGAAGGGCAAGATCCTCAACGTCGAGAAGGCCCGGCTGGACAAGATCCTCGGCTTCGAGGAAATCCGCGCCATCATTCAGGCGCTCAACTGCGGTATCGGCGATGAGTGTGAGCCGGAAAAACTCCGCTACGGCAAGATCATCATCATGACCGACGCGGACGTGGACGGCAGCCACATCCGCACCTTGCTGCTGACGTTCTTCTATAGACAGATGCAGCAGCTGATCAAGCAAAACCGGGTCTACATTGCCCAGCCGCCGCTTTATCAGATCAGCCGCGGCAAGAAGAGCCGGTTCATCCTCAACGAACGTCAGATGCGGAAGGAGCTGGGCAGCATGGGCCTGGACGGCTCGACGCTCGTGGTCTATGCGGACCACGATCAGCCGAGCCGCAGCGAAGGCAAGCGGTTCACTGCCGAGCCGCTGGCCGAGTTGCTGCAGGTGCTCGAACAGGTTGCCGACCTGGAGCAGGTGCTGCAGCGTCGCGGGCTGTCGCTTGCCGAGCTGCTGATGAAGCGGTCGGATGACCCCACGGGCGAGGGCCGGCTTCCGCGGTATCAACTGGTGGTCCCGGCCGCCGCGTCGTCCAACGGGCTGACCGGCCAGCACCTGTTCTGGTCCGAAGACGACGAGCGGGCCTTCCGCGAGCAGCACCAGCTGCGGACCGCGGACCCGGAGCTGGACGAGGTGCTGCACGAGCAGCAAGAGCCCGCCGAAGGCGACGAGGGCCGGGTAGCGATCCGCCGGGAGCTGCACGAAACGCGTCAGCTGCAGAGGCTCCTGGTCCGCTTGACCGAGATGGGTCTGCGCGTCGAAGACTTCCTGCTCAAGCACCGCGAATCGGTGACCGGCGAGGCCGAGCCGTCACGCTTCGAACTGATCAGCCAGCCCGGCAACACCGGCGAGCCGCGGATCACCCCGGTCGACAACCTGCATCAAGTCGTCGAGGCGATCTACGACGCCGGGAAGCACGGCCTGGACATCAAGCGGTTCAAGGGCCTGGGCGAGATGGACGCCGAGCAGCTCTGGGACACCACGATGAACCCGGAAAACCGCCAGCTGCTGCGGGTCACGTGGGACGCCGCCAGCGAGGCCGAGGGCCTGTTCAGCATCCTCATGGGCGAGCAGGTCGAACCCCGCCGCAAGTACATCGAGGACCACGCGCTGGATGTGAAGAACCTGGACGTGTGACCCGTGGCTGGATCACCTGTCTGGCTGAGCGAGCAACCGGTCGCCGGCCTTCTTCAGCTCGACCACGGCGTCCCAGCCGTCGGCGATCAGCGACGCCGGGCCGGTGAATCGGTTCGCGCGGGCGATCTTCAGCGAGCGGCTCAGATCGACTTCGTCAATTCGGCCGTGGTCGTCGAGCCGCGGCTTGACGTGAAGCGACGTCGCACGGGGCATCAGCCGACTGATCGTGTCGTACTTGTCCGGCCCCTGCTCGGCGTTGCCGAAATCGACACATAGGCCGACACCCTCTCCGAGCCGGTCCAGCACCTGCAGCAGTACATGGGGCTCGGCGCCGTAGCTGTGCCAGTTCTCCGGGAACACGCGGATGCCCACCTGGTCGCCGACGCGGAGCAGCACACCGAGTCCCTCCACCGTCTGGTCGACATTGACGCCGCTGCGGCCCGGGTCCACCCGCACCCCGCGGACCCCGAGACGGCCGGCCACACCCACCCATGCCCCGATGCGGTCCACAGCAGCCCGGCGCTCGGCGATACCCGGATGGGTCAAGTCGCCGCAGTCGATCAGGATGCTGTACAGCTCGACACCCGCCGTATCTGCGGCCTGCCGCAGCTGGGCGAGGTACGCATCATCGGTCCTTGGCAAGTGGAAGTGGCACAGCTCCAGCGTGTGCACCCCGTGCTCGGCCGCGGCGGCGGGGAGCTCCAGCAGCGTGAGTTCCGCAGCGGCTGGATCGCCGCGTTGCAGCAGACGGTGGTCCGGGTCATCGCCGAAGTGCACCTGCCCCAGCGGTTGGCGGACGGACCAGCTCGAGACGGACCAGCGGAGGCTTGGCAGCATGAGCCGAGGGTAGCGGCGGCTCGTATCGGCTGGCCGGGCTAGGATCGCCGACCTGATGGAGAGTCCGACCCCAGAGCAAGCAGATCCTGGGCCGACTGCGTGGTGGTACGCGTTGGCGTTGGTCCTGATCTGCGGCGGCGTGGCGTACTGGCTCGTGATGGTGCAGCGGGCCGGGGCGGGGCTGGATGATCAGGTGCAGCAGATGCAGCGGTTTGTAGCGCCAGGTGAGGCCACGGTGCGGCTGGACGGGGCCCGGCGGAGCACGCTGTATTACGAGAGCCTCGGCGAGCACGAGGGGCGAGCGTTTTCGACCCAGCGGCCGATCCCCAATCTCGCGGCGGCACTGCTGGACGAGGACGGGCGGGAGCTGGGCCGAATCGACTTTGTGCCCGACGCCTTGGGCGTGCCCCGGCCGGTGGCCAGCGGCGTGATGACGGTCGCGGCGCGGGTCGAGCATTACGACCGGGCCGGCCGATCGGGCCACGGGTTGTACCGCTTGGACGTGCCCGATGCGGGGACTTACACGCTGCAGACCACGCTGGTCGATCCCGGCGAGCGACAGTACCTGATGGCGGTCGGGCGGCTGCCCGACGCCGAGCAGATCATCGCGGAGCACCGGCTGTTCTGGGTCTCGGGCATCGCCGCGGGACTGGGGATCACCGGCCTGCTGATCGCGGCGATGACTTGGGCCCGGCGGCGTCAGGTGACCCACCCCATTTGAACGCGCGATGCGCGGCTACAGTCCGGGCATGGCAAGACTGATCCGCATCGAAGCATCCGGGCCGATCGAGATACCCCCGCAGGACAAGAGTGTCTGGGTTTGCGGTTGCGGCCTGTCCCGCAACCTGCCGTTCTGCGACGGCTCGCATCAGAAATGCGAGCGGACGGAGGCCGAGCAGGGCAAGCTGTACGTGTACGACAGCGACCGGAAGCGGGTGATTGAAACGCGCGACGACGAGTAGGCGCAGGCGGCCACAAACCGGCGCGAATCCACGCGAATCTGATCGTCGCCGTAACAGGTCGCGGCCGTGCTGGCCGTCCACGCGATTCGCAGAGCTGCCAGCTCAACCGGTTGTGCGTTGACACGCGTGCGTTCTCGGGTCAATCGCCGCCCGCAGCGGCCGCTCAGTCGAGAACGAATGTCACCGCGAGTTGCACGCGGTAGGTCTTGATCTGGTTGTTCTCGATCAGCACCTTCTGCGACTTGACCCAGACTTCCTGGATGCCGCGGACGCTTTCGCCGGCCTTGGTGACACCCTGCTTGATGGCGTCTTCAAAGCTGCTGGAAGAGTCGGCGCTGACTTCGATGGTTTTGGCGACGGACATGGTGTCTCTCCGGGGTGAGGTTGGGACGCACTGAACCTATCGCCGGCCGCATGAGTCTCGTGTGAAACGCCGGCGTGAGGGATCACGGCATCAGTAGCGGTCGATGCTGGCACACGATGCATCTTCGCCTTGGACGCTCGAACGCATCGCGAGCGTCGGCCCGGCATCATCACCGTCAGAGTGGAGCAGCGACTGGGCGCGGTCACCCCGCAGCAGCGGAGCGGGCCCGAGCAGCTCGCACTGGGCGGTGCATCGGCCGCGGCCGAGGATCCGCTGGACCGACTCCCGCAGCGGCTCGTCGGCATGCACCCGCATCGGGCCCATCCGCATCCGGACCCGGCGGGTGCCCTGACGCAGTTCGAGCATCACCTGGGCCTGGCGGTGCTCGCCGCGCTGACTCGCCTGACGCAACACCTCACGCAGGTCGGCCAGCTCGCCGTTGATCGAGGTGCCGCGGTCGGCGGGCGTCGGGTCGTCCACCACAATCTTGATTGCCCGGGTCAGCCTTGCGGCGGCCTGCTCGATCGGCACGACCTTGTCGATGATGATCTGCGGCGTCTCGCGTTTGCGATCGACCTTGCCCTGCAGCACGATGATCGAGTCGGGGGAAAGCAGCGAGCCAACCACGTCGTACGTTTTCGGGAACGCAACGGCCTCGATCTTGCCCGAGCGATCCTCCAGCTCGATGACGGCCATCTTGTCGCCCTTGCGGGTAATGATGGTGCGGGTTTTGGCCACGATGCCCGACAGATCGACCGCCGTCTCGCCGCGAAGCTGCTGCGCCTGGGCGATGGTCGCGCTGCGGTAGCGGTCCAGTGCTTCGCGGTGATCGTCAAGCGGGTGGGCCGACACGTAAAGGCCCATGACCTCCTTCTCGAACTCCAGCGTCTGCTTCTGGTCCCACGGCGTGACGGTCGGTAGTTGGAAGGCCCCGGCTTCGGGCGCCGCGGCGTCGCCGCCGGAAGCTCCGGGAGCCGGGGCGCCGAAGATGGACATCTGCCCGCTGTGCCGGTCCGCGGCGGCCCGCTGGCCTGCCTTGACCGCACCTTCGAGCGCCTCGCACATCGCGGCGCGGAAGTCGGTGCCGCCGTGCAGGTCGTCGAAGGCTCCGCATTTGATGAGGGCCTCGATGGTGGACCGGTTCACCGCCCGCAGGTCGACCCGTTCGCAGAAGTCCAGCAGCGACTTAAACGGGCCGTGCTCGGTTCGCTCGGCGATCACGCTCTGGATCGCCTTCTCTCCGACGCCCTTGACCGCGGACAGTCCAAAGCGGATGTGGCCCTGCGACGGGTTCCGCTGGTCCATCGGCTGGTCGGCCTCGTAGACCACGGTGAACCCGACGCCCGAGCGGTTGATGTCCGCCGGGCGGACCTCGATACCGGCACTGCCGTCGGGCAGGTGAACGTGCTTACAGGCGTCGAGGTACTCAACGACTTTGTCGGTGTTGACCGACTCATAGGTCAGCACCGCCGCCATGTAGTGCAGCGGAAAAAACGTCTTGAGGTACGCGGTCTGGTAGGCGACGATCGCGTAGCCGGTGGAGTGGCTTTTGTTAAAGCCGTAGCCGGCAAACTCAAGGATCAGATCAAACAGTTCCTCGGCCTGCTTGTTCGAGAGTCCTTTTTCTGCGGCACCGTCGATGAACTTGGCGCGGTTCGCATTGATCGTTTTTTCTTTTTTCTTGCTGATGGCCTTAATCAGCGTGTACGCCGACCGCAGCGGGATATCGCCCAGCTCGTGGACGATCTGCATCACCTGCTCCTGGTAGACCATGATCCCCTGGGTCTCGGAGCAGAGCCGGTCCACGATCGGGTGGACCTTCGGCACGACCTCGCGTCCGTGCTTTCGGTTGTTGTAGTTGGGGATCAGCGCCATCGGCCCGGGCCGGTACAGCGCGTTGGCGGCAATGAGGTCTTCGAGCCGGTCGGGCTTCATCGCCTTGAGCAGGTTTTGCATCCCGCCGGACTCGAACTGAAACACGCCCGCCGTGTCACCGCGTTGGAACAGCTCGTAGACCCGCGGGTCGTCGAGGCGGATCCGCTCGAGGTCCAGTGGATCAGTCTGCAACGTGGAAGGATGAAGGTTGACGGACGAAGGATCGGAATTGTCTTGCTCCGCCTTCTGCCGTGTGCCTTCGTCCTTCGTCCTTTGGACCGCGGCGGCAATGGTCTGGGCCGACAACGTCTCCCGAACCAGCGCCTTGGCTTTCTCGATGATCGAAAGCGTCCGAAGCCCCAGGAAGTCCATCTTGAGCAGGCCGACCGACTCGCAGGTCGGGCCGTCCCACTGGGTGACGATCTGGTCGGTGCCCGCGGGCTGGTAGAGCGGGACGATGTTGTCCAGCGGCTGCGTGGCGACGATGACGCCTGCCGCGTGGACCCCGGCGTGTCGCGCCATGCCCTCGAGCCGGCGGGCCGTGTCCAGCAGTGTGCGGTGCTGCTCGGAGCTGTCGTAAAGCTTGGCCAGGTCGGGCTCTTTAGCGATCGCCGATTCGATGGTTGTCTTCAGGCCATCGCCAACGAGCTTGCATAGCTCGTCCACGTCCTTGAGCGGCACGTCGAGCACCCGGCCGACGTCGCGGATCGCCGCCCGGGCCTTGAGGGTCCCGAAGGTGATGATCTGGGCGACGTGGCCATACTTCTGGCGGACGTAATCGATGACCTCGGCCCGGCCGTCCTGGCACAGGTCGATATCGATATCCGGGTACTCGCTGCGGTCCGGGTCGGTGAACCGCTCGAACAGCAGCCCGAACTCGACCGGGCAGGCGTTGGACAGGCCCAGCACGAACCCCACCATGGTGCCCACGCCGCTGCCACGGGCCAGGGCCGGAATGCCGCGAGACCGGGCGTAGTTGACGAAGTCCCAGACGATCAGGAAGTATGCGCTGATCGACTTGTCGGCCAAGACCTTGAGCTCCCGCTCGAGCCGGGCACGGATCTCGTCGGTCACGCCGTCGGCACCGTAACGCCAGATCAACCCGGCCTCGCAGAGCTCGCGTAGTGCCTCGTCGCACTGGGTGCACAGCGCATCGTGGTCGACCTGCTCCTTCTCGGTGTCGACGGGTTCGAGCTGGTAGCCGGCGCAGAAGGCGTTGAACCAATCGGTTGACCCCTCGGGGGCTTGGTGCACGGCGGCTGAAGCCGCCGCGCCCGCCGCCGTGCCCGCCGCGGGAACCCGGCGGACGATGCGGACGACCGGGGCGTGATTGGCCTCAAAGTCGAGAGCGACGTTGCAGCGGTCGGCGATCCGCCGGGTGTTCCGCAGGGCCTCGGGCTGGTCGGGGCCGAAGTGGTCCCACATCTGGGCGGGGCTCTTGACGTACAGGTCCCGCGGGTACCGCAGCCGGCTCTCCTCGGCCTTGGTCTTGCCCATCGAGATGCAGCACAGGGTGTCGTGGCTGTCCCAGTCGTCGGCGGTCAGGAAGTGGGCGTCGTTGTCCGCGACCAGCGGCAGGCCCAGTTCCTCGGCCAGCTGAATCGTCAGCGGATTGATGTCCCGCTGCAGCTGCTCGTCGTGGTACTGCAGCTCGAGGAAAAAGCGCGGGTCGCCATCGGCGTTGGTCCCGAACAGCTCGGCGTGCCACTTGGCTTCTTCGACAGCCCGCCGCCAGTGCGTCGGGTCGTTGGACTGCTTGTACTTGCAGAGGTGGTGGGCGATGGACGAGCCGAGGTGGCCGTTGATGGCGATCAGGCCCTCGCGGTGCTGGGCGAGGGTGGTCTTGTCCATCCGCGGCTTGAAGTAGAAGCCGTTGATAAACGCGTCTGACGAGAGCTTGAGCAGGTTGGCCCAGCCGGTCTGGTCCTCGGCCAGGAGCACCAGGTGGAACCCGCCGTCGGAGACGCCGGTGTACTCGCGGCTGGTCCGGTCGCTGGGCTTGCCGTCCAGATCGGGGGCGACGTAGGCCTCGATCCCCAGGATCGGCTTGATCCCGGCGGCGGTGGCCCGCTGGTAGAACTCGGCCGCGCCGTGGAGGTTGCCGTGATCGGTCACGGCCACGGCGTCCATGCCCAAATCCTGCACCCGCTTGATCAGCCGGTCCAGGCGGTTGGCTCCGTCCAGCAGCGAGTACTGGCTGTGCAGGTGCAGGTGGACGAAGGGCTGGTCGGTCGCTTGGGCCATGGGCGGTCCGCCCACGCCTGAGGGCGTGGGCTTTGGTGCGGGGGGCGGTGGAGGCGGCGGCCGCGGGGTGGCCACCCCCCACTGTATCGGCGGTTGGCGTGGGGTCCAGACCACAAGATGCGGTGTGCAGAGGGTGTCGGCGGCGGATTGCGTCAACGTTTGCTTCCGGGGACTGGATTCGCGATCATGCGGTGATGGTGGGCTTTTCCGGATGGCGTTGTGGGTGGGTGGGAGTCGTGGTGCTGATCCTCGGCGGAGCCGGGGCGGTGATCGCGCAGGACGTGGAGAATCCGGACGTGTCGCCGCGGACCGGGACGTTTGAGATCGAGGCGGAGGGGGTGCGGGCCGGGCTGATGGCGCAGGTGATCGAGCGGCTTGGGCTCGAGCCGAACGCGGCGTACTTCCGGCAACACGCGGAACGCCCACAAGACCTGATCCCGCTGTCGCCGGACCACCGGTCAATGACCTGGAACGTGTGGGTCCCCGAGGGATACAACGCGGATCGCCCGGCGGGCGTAATGGTGTACGTGGACGCGGGTGGGGGCAAGCGGCCTCAGCAAGGCTGGCTGCCGGTGCTGGAGCAGCGGAACCTGATCTTCATCTCACCCCGCAACGCGGGCAACTCGGTCCCGACGCACAATCGGATGATCGCGGCACTCGCGTCTATCGACGCACTTCGGGCGGAGTATGAACTGGACCCCCGGCGGATGTATATCTCCGGCGGCTCGGGCGGGGGGCGTGTATCGACGCACGTGATCTTCCACTTTCCAGACGTGTTCACCGGCGCGTTCCCGATCGTCGGGGCCAACCATTTCCGCAGCCCCACGCGTGCGGGTCGGCCGGTGCCGCTGCTGCACTGGATCAATCACGACCGTGTTCGTCAGGCCAAGCAGCGGTCGCGGTTTGTGTACTTTACGGGCGAGGACGACTCCAACCGTGACCAGGTCGTCGCGGTCGGCGAGGACATGATCGCTGAGGGTTTCGCCGCGGAGCTGATCGTGGCACCGGACCACGGCCATAGCGACCCGGGGCCCGAAGACTTCGCCCGCGGGCTGGACTTCCTGGACCAGCCGCTGCGACTTGAGGGCGCGAGGGTGTATCAGCAGGGGCTCCGCTTATTCGAGTCCGGCCGGATGTCGCAGGCCTACGAGCCGTTGATGATGGCGTGGCGTTACGGGCCGGCGGAGCAGGCGGCGGATGCGGCGGCTCGGCTGGAGCAGGTGCGGCAGGCGCGGGATGAAGCCGTCTCGCACGTGCGGTCGGTGATTGAGGCGGGCGATCGGTCGGCGGCGGTGCGCGCGGTGATGCAGCTGCGGCGTGACTGGCGTGACCTATTGGATGAGGAGCTTGTCGATGAGCTGACCCGGGCCGCTCGGGCGGGGGGCAATCCGTGATGCAGCCCGATCAGGTTGAGCAGCTGTCGGCGGGTACGTTCAGCGAACGGGCGTGGTTGATGATCACGCGGGTCCCCGCCGGCCGGGTGACGACCTACGGGGACGTGGCGGCCGCCTTGGGCTCGCCGAAGGCGTCGCGGGCTGTGGGGATGGCGATGGGGCGGAACCCGCATGCGCCCGATGTGCCGTGCCACCGGGTCGTGGGTCACGACGGGAAGCTCACGGGCTTTGGCGGGGGGCTGCCGAAGAAGCAGCGGATGCTCCGTGAGGAGGGGGTGCCTGTCGAGGCGGGGCGGGTCCCGCTGCGGGCTCGGCCGGGCCTGCGCGTCCGGGCGCACGAGCTCGTGCGGCTGGAGCCGGCGGACGGCAGGGTCCGTCTGCCAGCGAATGCGGCGCTGGATGCCAGGCTCGGCGAGGAGACTCGCTAAGACACACCGCGGTATGCCGGTCCCAAAGAACCTTATCGCGGTTGCCCCGTTCTTCTACGTGAAGGACATTGCGGCCAGCCGGGCGTACTACCGGGACGTGCTGGGCTTCGACGTGGACAGCGTTTGGGGTGACCCGCCGTACTTCTGCATGGCGCAGCGGGACGGGGTGACGGTGATGCTGAGCCTGGCGCCGGACGTGCGGAAGGTGCAGCCCAACGATCGGGGCGGGGACACGTGGGACCTGTACGTGTGGTGCCGGGATGTCGAGGTGCTGTTTGAGCAGGTGGCGTCGGCTGGGGCGATCGTGGTGTATCAGCCGGTGGTGCAGCCGGACTACACGATGAAGGAGTTCGCGGTGCGGGATGTGGACGGTTACGTGCTGGCGTTCGGGCAGCACTGGCCGGGCGAGGCGGACGATGTTTAGCGGGTGCAGCGAAGCTGCGCCTGCCGGTGGGGTGTAACGCCGGGGGCCCGGTTGGCGAAGAACCGGGCGAGGCGGCGACGCGGCCGTCGGTGATTTGAACATGAACATGGAGCATGAGCTGATGCGAACGATTACGACCTGCGATCGACCGGACCGTTTCCGATGCCTGCTGGCGCTGGGGGCGGCGGCGTTGCTGCTGATCTGGATGCTCAGCCCGGCGGGCGCGGCCCCGGCCGAAGACGCGGTCGAGCCGGCGGCTGGGGGTGGCCCCACTTGGCAGTTGGAGATGGACGTGGCGGCGATGAGCCGGACGGCGCTGGGCCAGCAGCTGTGGCAGCGGGTGGACCAACAGGTGCAGGTGCAGACGCTCTCGGATGCGGCGGGGTTTGATATCACCGAGGGGATCGGGCGGGTGACAGTATCGGGCCGTGGCGAGGACCCGTCGACCGTGCTGTTCAGGGCCCAGCTGCCGCGGGGGCCGGGCAACCTCGCGGGGCTGCTGTTGGCGGCGCCGGGTTACCAGAGCGAGCAGGTCGGCGGGACGTTGGTGCACTCGATCCGCACCGACGAGCAGCGGCCCGGGGCCGAGCGGATCTTCGTGGTGATCGACGGCGGCGGGGACCTGGGCGACGAGCCGGCCCGGCTGATCGCGGCCCACAGCGGCGACGCGGCGGCGGCGTTTGCCGACCGGCCCGACGCTGACGAGGCCCTGCTGGACGACACGACCCAGGGCACCCTGATCGCGCTGGAGGTCGGGAACCTGGCCGCGGCGGCGGACGCGGCGCCGCAGCACTCTGCGCTGCTGCGGATGACCCAGCGGCTGCGGCTGGAGATGGGCAGCGACGACGGCATGGCCCAGGCGCGGGCGATGGTGTGGGTCGACGACGAGTCGCGGGCCCGGCAGGTGCAGCAGCTCACGCAGGGGCTGTTGGCGATGGCGCAGCTGGCGGCGGGTTCGGCACCGGCGGACACGCCCGAGGGCCAGGCGCTGCAGGCGGTGGCCCGGATGGCTGGGGACGCGAGCGTGCAGCGGGACGGGGCGATGATCCGGCTGCAGGTCCAGACGCCGGCCGACGAGCTGGGCGAGCTGATCGACGCGATGATGCAACATGAGCGTCGCTGATCGCCGGCGGCATACGGGCTTCCCGAGCCCGGCCCGCTGGTCGCTCGGAGAACCTGCCCCTGCAGCCTGTGCCGATGGACCCACCGACCGCCGAGCTTGTGCGACGGGCCGCCGCGGGCGATGACGCCGCGGGGCGGGCGGTGGATGAGCACCTTCGGCCGGCGCTGCATGCGCTGCTGCGTCGGCGGGTGCCTTGCCGGCACGACCGGGAAGACGTGGTGCAGCAGACGCTGTTGCAGCTGCACCGGCAGGCCCAGCGGTTGGAGGCGGGACGGCCGGTGCTGCCGTATGCGGCGCGGGTGGCGCTGCGGCGGGCGATCGATCAGCACCGTCGCGAGGCGAGGCGGCCGGCGGTGGCGTGGCCCGAGGGCGGGGTGGCCTCGGAAGACGCGTCGGCGGGGCCGCAGCGGGCGGCGGCGGACCGGGAGCTGCGGGACAACCTGTGGGCGACCGCGGAGGCGACGCTGCCGGCCCGGCAGTACGAGCTGCTGTGGCTGCGGTTTGGCGAGGGTCTGGACCCCCCGGAAGTGGCCGCCTCGCTCGGGCTGACGAATGTCCACGTGCGGGTGCTACAGCACCGGGCGATCAAGAAGCTGCGGGCGGTGCTGGGGCCGAGGGGCGATGCCGCCGGCCGTAAGTCGAACGTTGCGGCGATGCCGACCGCGGCGGCCGCGGAGATGACACCATGAAGCGAGACGTGACCCAGGTGCAGATCGAGGGCCGCCTGCGAGCGGACGCCCCGGCGTGGCGGGAGGCGGCGGATCAGGCCGATGCGCGGCTGCGAAGGGATGGGCCGGGGGGGCCGGAGGTTCCGGGGGTGCTCGCACGTATCGGCCCGGCGGGTTGGTGGATCGCCGCGGCGGCGGTGGTGCTGCTGGTGACCGCCGCTGGCTGGTGGTCGCTGCGGGCCCCCGCGGGCCCGGAGCCGCAGGTTGTCCAGGGCCCGCCGACGGATGTCGAGCCGCAGCCCACAGCCGAAGACCCCGCGGCCCCCGCCGAGCTCGCCCGACCCACCCCGGCCATCGCCGACGCCGGCCGCTGGCTCGCCCAAACCCCGGCCCGCCTGCCCGCCGCCACGATCAACCGCGTCCAGCGTGCCCGCGATCTCGCCCCCGCTCCGCCGGCGTGGCCCCAGCCCGGCTTCACCACCACGGCCACGGCGACGCTGCTCAATCCCTACCAGCACGAGGCCGACCTACTGCAGCGTGAGATCACGGCGGCGGCCGCTGCGGTGCAGCAGCTGGTCCCGCGCCTGTCGACGCAGGCGGGTTGAGCTCGGCCGATCGCGCTAGCTCACTGACTGCGGCTTTTTCAACGTGTGTCAGCCCAGCATCTCACTCACGGTCTGCCGTTCCTCGACCAGTTCGCCGTTCGTCTTGGCCAGCCGCTGTTGGCCGTAGTCGTCGAACGTGTAGTCGGTGAGGATCTGGTACTCACCGGGGGCGGTGGTCTTGACGGGCATGCCGGCCCAGACGTCCGGGTCGAAGCCGTAGGCCCCGCCGGACTTGACGGCGATGCTGCTGACGGTGCCGGGGCTGTTCAGGGCCTTGACGTGGTCGATCAGGGCGTTGCCCGCCGAGGCGGCGGAGCTGGCGCCGCGGGCGGCGATGATGGCCGCGCCCCGCTTGCCGACCGTTTCGACGAACTCGTTCTGAAGCCATCCGTGGTGGCCGATCACGTCCGGCACCGGCCGGCCGTTGATCTTGGCGTGCATCCAGGCGGGGAACATCGTCGGCGAGTGGTTGCCGTAGATAAAGATGTCGTCGACGTCACCGACGCCGACGCCCGCCTTGTCCGCCAGCTGCGCCGCGGCGCGGTTCTGGTCCAGCCGGACCATCGCGGTGAACCGCTCCGGGGGCAGCCGCTTGGCCTGGCTGGCGGCGATCATGCAGTTGGTGTTGCACGGGTTGCCCACCACGCAGACGCGGGCGTCGTCGGCGGCGTGGCGGTCGATCGCCTGGCCCTGGCCGACGAAGATCTTGCCGTTGTCCTTGAGCAGGTCGGCCCGCTCCATGCCCGGACCCCGCGGCTTGCTGCCCACCAGCAGGCACCAGTTCGCGTCCTTGAAACCCTCGGCCGGGTCGCTGGTGAGCACCATGTCCTGCACCAGCGGGAAGGCGCAGTCGCGCAGCTCCATCGCCACGCCCTCCAGCGCCTTCATCGCCTTGTCCACCGGGATCTCCAGCAGCTGCAGGATCACCGGCTGGTCCGGGCCGAACATCTCGCCGGCCCCGATGCGGAACAGCATCGAATAACAGATCTGACCGGCGGCTCCGGTCACGGCCACACGCAGCGGCGACTTCATCACAAGGCTCCCAATAGCAGGCACTCGGGCAGGGTCCGCCGAGTCCGCCCCGGCGGGAAGGCGAGTGTAGCGACGGCCGGGCGTGCGCCGGGCCGAGCCTGGACGATGAGCGCAGGTTCACCAGCGGTGAGATGCGGCTAAGGCGAATTAGACCGGGACGTCATCGCCCGGCCATAGGTTTGTGGGTTGGCCGGGTCGTGCCTTGTGGCACGCGGAGCGGCGGACGGTCCGCTGGTCCCGGGACAACGATGATGAGGTATTGGGCGATCAGCACCGCCGTGATGGCGATTTCCTCGGGCATCATCGGGATGCTCACCACGCCGGACTCGGCCATCCGTGCCCTCGCGTTGACCCTCGCCCTCATGTTCGGGCTGCTCACTGTGATGCTGCTCGTTCTAGACCTGATCCGTCATCCGCCCCAGTCCGGCTGAACACCGAGTTGAACCACGAAGGAGATATGCAATGGCTACCGCCACGAATGAAGAACTCACGCACAAGCTGAACGAGTTGGTGCAATACAACATCGACAGTGCCAACGGCTTCAAGCAGGCCGCCGAGTCGGTCGACGTGCCGACTTACAAGGACCTGTTCCGCCGTTACGCCGACCAGCGCGAACGCTTTGCCGGCCAGCTCAAGAGCGAGGTCAGCTTCCAAGGCGGCGACCCGTCGGACACCGGCCACATCAAGGCCGTGCTGCACCGCTGGTGGCTCAGTGCCAAGGGCATGGGTGACGACCCCGAAGGCATCTTCGAGGAAGCCCGCCGCGGCGAAGACGCCATCAAGGACGCCTACGCCGAGGTCATCGAAGACACCGCCGGCCACCCGGTCCAGGCCCTGCTGCAGAGCCAGCACCGCGAGATCCTCGAGTCTTACAAGCAGATGGACGAGCTGGCCGAGGCCCACGACTAAGCCCGACCACAACCCCACACGCGAAAGCCCACGCCCTCCCGGGCGTGGGTTTTCTTATGCCCGCTGCAGCTGCTCTCGCACCGACGCCAGCTCCTCCTGCGTCTGCTGCAGCTGCTCGCGGGTCTGCTCGACCAGGTGGGCCGGGGCCTTCTGTACATAGCCCGGGTTGTCCAGCCGCTTGCCCAGCGTCTGCTCCTGCCTGGTGAGTTCCTCCAGCCGGCCCTCCAGCCGCTGCCGCTCCTTGCCGCTGTCGTGCAGGCCGTGCAGGTAAAGCTCCCACCCCCGGGCGCTCGCCGCCACCGCGTCGTCGGGCCGCGCGACATCGGGGCCCGACTCGACCAGCTGGACCTGTCCCAGCCGCTCCATTAGCGGCCCCAGCACCCGAGCCTGCGGGGCCGCCTCGGCCGGGTGCCGCACCGACACCGCCACGACCTGCCGCGGCGGCACGTTGTGCATCGAACGCACCTCCCGCACCACCCCGACCAGCTGCCGAAGCGTCTGGAAATCCGCCTCCGCCGAGGCGTCGGCGAGCGACGCCGCCGGGCGCGGCCACGGCGCCCGGCACAGCAACGGGTGATCCGCCAGCTCCAGCCCCGCAAGCGACCGGTTGTCACCGGCCTTGCCGGCCTCGCTTCCGGGGGACCGCAGCGCTTCCCACAGCCGCTCGGTCAAGAACGGCATCACCGGGTGCAGCAACCGCAGCGACGCGTCCAGGCACGCCACCAAGACCGCCCGCTGCCCGGCGTCCTCGGCCAGCGTCGGCTTGACCGCCTCGATGTACCAGTCGCACAGGTCTCGCCAGAAAAAGTCGTACAGCGTGTCCGCCACCTGGTTGAACTGATACTCCGCCAAGGCCCGATCGACCGTCGCGACGGTCGCCGCCAGCCGCGAGAGCACCCAACGCGACGGCAGGTCCAGCTCCCCTAAAGCCTGGGGATGGCCATCCCCGGGCTCTACGTCGCCCAGGGCCCCCAGCGCAAACCGCACCGCGTTCCAGACCTTGTTGCAAAACCGCTGGCCACCGTCGAATTTCTCGCTCGTGTTTCTAGCCAGAGGCATCTGGTCCGTCGGCGTTGCTTTGCCCGAAGCCAGCCCGAACGACGACACACATTGCTTGCCGTCCGATGTCGGATCGTCCTGGACGGGCGCGGCGACCTTCGTGCCGTTGGCCAGCCCGATGAACCTGGGCGTGAACGCCTCGCCGGTGTGCGGGCTGACCAGATCGACCGGCATCCGCACGTCCTGCGTCTGTGTGGTCATCTGGCACAGCGTGAACCGCATCGCATCGGCCCCGTGGCTGTGGATGATGTCCACCGGGTCCACCCCATTGCCCAGGCTCTTGGACATTTTCTGGCCATGCCCGTCCTGGATCATCGCGTGGATGAAGACGTCGGAGAACGGAAGAGACGAAGAGACGATGTCACGAAGAGACGAAGTGGCGGAGACCGCCGGGTCTTTCACTTCGTCTCTCCGTCTCTCCGTCTCTCCGTCTCTCAAATAGACATTGAACATCACCATCCGCGTCACCCACAGCACGATGATCTCCCGGGCCGTGCACAGCACGTCCGTCGGGTTCCACGTCCGCAGCGCCGCCGTGTCCTCGGGCCAACCCAGCGTCGAGAGCGGCCAGAGGCCCGAGGAAAACCACGTGTCCAGGACGTCCGGGTCCCGTTCGAAACCCTCGGCCTCCAACGCCGCGATCTGCTCCGGGTCGTCGTCCCGCAGACACGCGTAGGTGGTGTCCCCGTCCTCCCAAACCGCCACCCCCGGCCCGCTGCCCGCTTCCTCGCTTCGTCGCTTCGTCGCTTCGTCACTCGGCTTCGACCACACCGGAATCCGATGCCCCCACCACAGCTGCCGGCTGATGCACCAGTCCGGCGCCTCCAGCAGCCGCTGCCGATAGAACGTGCCGTAACGCGCGGGGGTAAAGGTCAGGTTTCTTGACGGTTCTCCCGTAGGACGGGCGTCCCGCCCGTCATCGGCCGGCACGGCCGACTCACCCGTCGCCATGAACGCGTAATCCTCCGGTCGCTCCACCAGCCCCGCCGTCACCGGGTTCTTGCGGATGTAGTTCCACTTATCCTCCAGTTCCGGTTCATCGCGGATGATCCGGTCGAATGATTCCTGCTGCCACACCTTGCCTTCACGGCCGCGAATCTTGTTAATCGCGTGGGCCGAAAAACTCTTGATGCTCTGCATCAGGTCGACCAGCCGGTACCACGCACCCTCCACATCGCGTCGCGGCGTCAGCAGCAGGTGCACGTGGTCCGGCATCACGACGGCCAGATGGATATCCGCCCGCTCACCGTGCCAGTGCTGGCAGGCATCGAGCGTGACTTGCCGTTCCGCTTCGGTCAATTCACCGTGGGCAAGCCGGAAGGTCACGAAGTATGTGCTGCCACCCAGCTCCCAGTGCGGGAGGTGTCGGCGATGAGTTTCGAAGCGGGTCCCGCCTTGCGGCGGGATGACGGGCGGGACGCCCGTCCTACGTTCCGGCACCACAGGCGAGACGCGGTAGTTCCAGGCATCCCCCGGGTCCAGCGCCGACAGCGCCAGCCCCGCGAAGCTGCTGCGGGGGATGTCGGTGTCGTCGAACCGCCCCTCGTCGGGCAGGCCGGGGATCGCCTTTCGCATCGCGACGTACCACTGGTCGGACAGGTACGGCTCGACGGGGACGTGGCTGCGGTAGCTGTGGCCCACCGCGTGGCGGTACGGGCGGACCTCCTCGAGCAGGTCGTGCTGGTCGAACCACTTGACGATCTGCTTGCGGGCGTCTTCGCGGGACAGGCCCAGCAGCGGGGCCAGCTCGCCGTTGTCGGCCTGAGCGGGTTCCTGGTCGGCCCAGCCGTGGTCGAGGCTGATCGACGCGTCGGGGCCGAAGACGTTGATCGTCACGTGTCCGGCGACGTCGGCGATCGCCTGCGCGTGCCGCTTGCCGATCTCGGCGTCGTTGAAGTCGTGGGCGGGGGTCACCTTCAGAAAACCCGACGCGTATCTGGCCTTGGCATCGTCGCTGTCGGGGTCGGGGATGACCACGTGTTCGTCGCCAACGATTGGGACCACCCGGTCCACGATCGGCACGCGGACCTTGCGGCCGATCAGGTGCTTGCGGTCGGGGTCGTTGGGGTTGACCGCCACCGCGGTATCGCCCAGCAGGGTTTCGGGGCGGGTTGTCGCGACGGTGACCAAGGCAGGGGAAGGACCGGAGTGACGGGGAGACGAAGAGACGGAGTGGTTGTCCGGCCCGGCCGTCTCCGCACTCCGCACTTCGTCTCTCAATCTCTTCGTCTCTTCGTCTCTCTCCTCCTCCACCAGCGGGTACTTCAAGTACCAAAAGCTCCCGTCCACCGTCTCCATCTCGACCTCGTCGTTGGCCAGCGCGGTTTGGGTGGCCGGGTCCCAATTGACCAGGCGTTTGCCGCGGTAGATCAACCCGTCGCGGAACATGCGGAAGAACGCCTCGCGGACCGCCCGGCTGCGGGGCGTGTCCATGGTGAATGCCTGCCGGTCGTAATCGCAGGAGCAGCCCATGAGCTGCAGCTGGTCGGTGATCCGCTGCTCGTACTGGTCCTTCCAGGCTTGCACGCGGGCCACGAAGGTCTCGCGGTCGAAGTCGACCCGGCGCTTGCCCTCGTCTTGGAGCAGGCGCTTTTCGACCACGGTCTGGGTGGCGATGCCGGCGTGGTCGGTGCCGGGGAGCCACACGGCGTTTTTGCCGGTCATCCGGGCATGGCGGACCAGCACGTCCTGCAGGGTGTTGTTCAGCGCGTGGCCCAGGTGCAGCGCGGCGGTGACGTTGGGCGGCGGGATGACGATCGAGAACGGCTCGCCCGGGTCGTCCGGTTGGGCGTGAAAGGCCCCGGCGTCCAGCCAGCGGCGCAGCATGTCCGGCTCGACCGCGGCGGGGTCGTAGGTCTTGGGCAGGTCCGTCGCGGCATCTGCAGGCATGGCGGGGACTTTACCGCTGTGAGCTGAGCGACATCGCCAGCCGACCCGCCCCCTTTGCTCGCTTGAGCGCGGCGAGACAGATCAGAGGCGGGACTGCACCGCGCCAACGTGGTGTCGCACTTGCGGTTTGCCGCGGCGGGTGGCGGGGAGGGTGACGCCCAGAATGTCGATGCGGATGCGTTTGCCCCGAGCGTCGGGTCGGCGGGCGGCGGCGGCGGCGAGGTGCAGCAGTTGCCGCTGTTTCGCGGACCCGACGCGGAGTTCGGGGGCTGGACCGATGGCACCGGCGGAGGCGGCCTTGACCTCGACGACGACGAGCGTGGTGCCGTCGGGGGTGAGCGCGAGCAGGTCGATCTCGCCGCCGGCCAGCCGGACGTTGCGGCCGAGGATGCGGTAGCGGTGGTGCTTCAGGTGGCGGGCGGCGGCGGACTCGCCGCGGCTTGCAGGCCTCCGATCGAGTGCAAGCCGCAGCCGGTGCAGCAGCAGGGGGATGCCGCCGGTGGGGGCCTGGGGAGGCGGGGGCATGGGATGAGGGTACCGCGAGCCGATCCGGGGCTTCGGCTGCGCCTCAGCCCGCGGCTTCAAAAGCCGGAGCGGGAGGTGACGTAGATTGCGCGGGATGTGGGAACTGCTGGTTGAGGGTGTGCTGCTGCTGGCGGCGGCGATGGTGCTGGGCACGATCGCCGAGCGGTTGAAGCAGTCGGCGATCGTGGGTTACCTGCTGGCGGGGGTGCTGCTGGGGCCCAACGTGCTGGGGGTGGTGGGCGCTGACGGTGAGCCGGAGCAGACGGCCGAGCCGGAGCAGGTGCAGGTGGAGGGGATAGCGGAGGAAGGTGGGGGCGGCGTCGAGGACGAGAACGAGAACGAGGACGAGGACACCGGTGGGGCCGGGGTGGAGGAGATTGCACAGCTGGGGGTGGCGCTGCTGATGTTCACCATCGGGCTGGAGTTTTCATACTCCAAGCTCAAGAGCCTGGGCGCGACGGCGGTGATGTCCGGGACGCTGCAGATATCGCTGACCGCGGCGGTGTCGGGGGGGTTCTCGCTGTTGCTGGGGCTGGAGCCGAAGGTGGCGCTGGCGATCGGGATGATCTGCGCGCTGTCCAGCACGGCGGTGGTGCTGCCGGTGCTGCAGCGGCGTAGCGAGGTGGACTCGGTACACGGGCGTTTTGCGCTGGGGATCCTGCTGATCCAGGACGCGGCGGTGGTGCCGCTGGTGCTCTTGACCTCGGCGATGGGGGGCGAGGACGTCAGCGTGCTCGACATCCTGGCCAAGACGGCTTACAGCTTTGTGCTGGTGGCGCTGTTCGTGGCGGTGTGCTTCATGTTTGCACAGTGGGTGATGCCGCACTTGCTGAAGTTCGGCACAGCAACGCGGAACCGCGAGACGCCGATCCTGTTCGCGATGGTGGCGGCGATGGGCTCGGCGGCGGCGGCGAATGCGCTGGGCTTTTCGCCGGCGCTCGGGGCGTTTATCGCGGCGATTTTCCTGGGCGAGTCGGTCATCGCGACGCAGCTGCGGTCGGACATCGGGCCGTTCAAGAGCGTGTTCGTGACGCTGTTCTTTTCGTCGATCGGGATGTTCGCCGACCCGGCGTGGATCGCGTCGAACATCGCGGTGGTGCTGGGGGTGACGGCGGCAATTCTGGTGGGCAAGCCAGCGGTGATCTGGGGCGTCGGCAAGCTGATGGGCCTCACGCACCGTCACGCCCTGGCGGCGGGGATGTGCTGCGCCCAGATCGGCGTGTTTTCGTTTGTGCTGGCCCAGGTCGCGGTGGACGGGGGCGTCATCGGCGAGGAGATGTTCAAGCTGTTGGTGAGCGTCACGATCATGACGCTGTTCACCACACCCTACGCCGTCAACCTCGCACCCATGCTCGGTGTGGCGGCCGAGCGGGGCCTGCGTAGGGTCGGGTTGAGTAAGACCCCGGTGCGGGAGCCGATCGCCGCGGTCGAGGACGATCGGCAGCACGTGGTCATTGTGGGGTACGGCCCGGCGGGTCGCGCGGTCGCCGAGGCGCTCAAGCCGCACAAGACGCCGGTGGTGGTCATCGATCTGAACCCGGCGTCGGTGCTGGAGGCGCGGTCGCAGGGGATGCGGGCGTTTGTCGGGGACGGCACGAGCCCGGGCCTGCTGCAGGCGGTGCAGCTGTGGCGGGCAGCGGCGCTGGTGCTCACGGTCCCGGACCACCGGATGACCACGGCCGCGATCGTGGAGGCGCGGTCGATCTGCCCGACGGTGGCGATCGTCGCGAGGGCTCGGTACCACCGGTACGCCGAGTTGCTCGAGTCGGCGGGCGCCCACGTCGTCGTCGATGAGGAGCAGGAGGTCGGTCGCGAACTCGGCGAGCGGGTGGTTGCGCCGCTGATTCGGGGACATGATGCAAGTGAGAAGTCAGATGTAAAAAGTAAGAAGTCAGACAAAACATCTGACATCTGACTTTCTACATCTCACATGCTCAGCGTTTCGCTGCCCACCGTCACGAGCGTCGGCTCGCTTGGGCGGTGCTCGGTCAGGTACGCGTTGAGATCATCGCGGGTGATGGCGTCGAGTTGCTCGGCGAGCTCGGCGAGGGTACGGGGCCGGCCGACGTTGAGCTGGTCGCTGGTGAGGGCCGAGGCGCGGGCGTTGGTCGATTCGCCCTGCATCACCAGGCGGCTCTTGAGCCCGATGCGGGCGCGGGCGAACTCATCCGCTTCGACGCCGTCGTGCAGCCGGTCAAGCTCGTGCATCAGCACGTCGAGTGTTTCCTGAGCCCGGGCGGTGGTGGTGCCGGCGTAAGCGACGCGGATGCCCAGGTTCCGCATGGGGGAGTAGCCGGCGCTGACGGCGTAGCACAAGCCGCGCTTCTCGCGGACCTCGGTGAACAGTCGGCCGGACATGCCCCCCGAGAGCACGGCGGTGCTGAGCCGGTGGAGCATCTCGTCGCCGTGGCCGGCGGGCGGGGCCTCGTGGCCGATGCAGATGTGCACCTGAGTGGATTCGGCGGGCACGTGGTGGTGGCCCCCCTCGGCGGGTTGGTCGGGGTCGACGGGCGGGCAGGCCCCGGCCCAGTCGCCGCAGGCATCGCGCACCTGCTGCAGCAGCGGGTCGAGCTCGAGCTTCCCGGCGAACGCGAGGATCGCGCCGCCGGCTACGGCGTGCCGCCGCCAGAAGGTTCGCACGTCGTCGGCGGTCATCGCCCGCAGGTGCTCGGCGTCGCCGAGCGTCGAGCGGTCCAGCGGCGAGGGGAGGTGACGTCGGCGCAGCTCGATGCCGGCCCGTCGCTGCGGCTCGTCGTCGAGGGCGGCGATGGCCTGCAGCGAAAGGTCGCGGGCGGGATCGAACTGGTCGTCGGCGAGGGTCGGCCGGCGGATCATGTCCAGCAACAGCGGCAGGGCCTCGTCGAGGCGGTCGGGCAGCAGCGTGGCGCCCAGGCCGATGGTGTGCAGGGCGTTGCTGAGGCCGCGCTGGACGCCGAGTCGGTCGAGGGCCTCGCTGTGTTCGCGGGAGGAGCGGCCGTTGGCCCCGCGGTACATCATCTCGGCCAGGACGGCGGACGTGCCCAGCCGATCGGCCGGTTCGTGGGCGGCCCCGGCGGGGATGATGAGGCTCATGGCGAGGGTCTGGGCCCCGGGGTGCGGCTCGGCGAGGACGGTGAGGCCGTTGTCGAGGGTCTGGGTGTGGATCTCGGGCATGGGGGGCAGAGGGTAGGGCAGCGGGCGGGAGGCGGCGACGCACGCGCGGCACGCGGCATCACGCCAACCCCGCCGCCTCGGCCGCGGTCGAAGGCCGCTGCTTGTCGTCGTGGGCCTCTTGCGCGACCTCGTCGATGGCCTGCCGGTCCACCAGCCCCAGCCCCGCGGCGTGCTCGGCGATGACGCGGCTGTCGGGGACCAGCAGCATCGGGACGCCCAAATCTTCGCACTGCTGGACGCAGCGGTGGACCTTCTGGTCGTGATCGCTGTCGACGTCCGGATCGACATCGCGTATATAGATCGCCTTGATCTTTTCCGGTTGGCGCTGAGCCGCTTCGAGGTATAGAAACGCATCGTGCTGTCCAGAGTCGCCCACCAGAACCCACTGCAGGTCGGGGTAGCTGTCGATGATGGCTTGGGCCTTCACCAGCTTGTGGCCGTGGTCGGTCTTGATGAGCTTGTGCTCGTCGATGCCCAAGTCGCGGAGCAGCAGCGGGCCGATGGGCAGCTTGTTGAGGTCCAGGAAGTCGCAGATGAGGTCGTAGAGGTTCCAGGGGCTGGAGGAGACGTAGAACAGCGGGTTTTGCTGCGGCGGGCCGGCCGGCCCGTGGTGGAAAGCCTGGTACAGCCGTGAGACGCCGTGCAGCGGCTTGCGGGTCCGGGCGTTGTGGAGGAACGTCAGCTTGGCGGTGGTGAGCAGATGGGTCACGCCGGTGTGCAAGACGGTGTCGTCCATGTCGCTGATGACGCCGGTGCGGGCACCGGGCGGCGGGACGAGGATGCCCACGCCGGCG
This sequence comes from uncultured Phycisphaeraceae bacterium, assembly GCA_964625505.1. GTDB lineage: Bacteria > Planctomycetota > Phycisphaerae > Phycisphaerales > Phycisphaeraceae > CAZVBW01. The sequence continues at coordinate 24,045 of CAZVBW010000015.1, read as the reverse complement.
GTGACCGGTTTGCCGTCGGGCCCGGTGGCGTGCTTGGGGTCGGTGAGGCTGAGCGTGCCCTCGTGCCAGAACGTGTCGCCGGGCAGCGGCTCATCCAGCGGCAGGTCGAAGCTGATGTACCCCTCTTCGTCGGTTCGTGTATTGAACGTCCGGCCGTCGAGGGTCAGCCGGACTCCCACATCCGGGGCCTCGTCGGACTCCCAGCGTTGATAGGTCGCCAGCAGGTTGTCCCACCAGCCGTCGTCCTCCTTCGGGCCCCCGCGTGGCTTGTTGCTGAGCACCCGGCCCATGACCCGCAGCCGCTGGCCGTTGGCCCAGCCGTGGTAAGGCTGGATGCTCAGCGGCCGGTTCAGGCCCAGGCGGTCGGACAGGCGACGCCACCCGGTGTCCACCGCCTGTTCGACGGTCCACGCGGTGTCGTGGAGCCACTGCTTGATCTCGGACGGTTGGGTATCGGATGCCATGCCACGGGCTCGCGTGTGCTGCGGGAACCAAGCCGAGGCCCATCGTCAACAGCAGGCAGGGCATGGGGCTTGGCGACGTCGCACCTTAGGTCAACGCGGACCGATGACCGCTCCCGCCGCATGGCCCCCAAAGCCGGCCGCAAACACTGCGTGGCACCCGGCGGTATCGGGCAGCGTCCAGCCCTCGCGATCCGCGATGACTCCAGCAGGCAGGCGGATCGGCCGGTCCAGCCACGGCATCGGCGGCAGGCGACCGGTCCGGATGCAGAGGCACGCGATCACCAACGACACCAGCCCCGCCGCCCCCAGGCCGTGGCCCACCGCGCCCTTGCAGGCGTAGAGGCCCACCGGGTGCGGGGCCTCGGCCAGTGAGGCGGTGACGGCCAACGCTTCGTCCACGTCGTGCACCGCCGTCCCCGGGGCGTGGGGGTGCACCGCCGCCACGGGTCGGCCACGCAGCAGCCGCTGGGCCAGCTTGGCCGTCGCCGGCAGCCCCGCGGCGGGCCGGATCAGGTCGGCCGCATCGCTGGCGACGGCCGTCGTGAGAAGCCGGACCGCCCCGGCGTCGTCGGGGGGAGGTCGTACACCTCGCACCCGTCTGCGGTCACGGCCGAAGCCCGAACCGTCGCCGCCTCGCCCGGGGCCAGTCGCCGCAGCAGCACGGCCGCCGCGAGGTGGCTGAGGACAAACCCACTTCGACGCTCATCCAGCGGCCGGCCGCGGTATTGCCCCGAGGTCAATGGGGCGAGCACGCCAAGCCGGCGATAGCTGTACACCAGCGCCGGCAGCAGCGCCGCCTCTCCCGTGGCCACAATCGCCCGGCGCTGCGGCGAATCCACCGGCCGGCTCATCAACCAACGCGACGCCCGATGCAGCGCCACCAGCGATGACGCGCACGCCGCGACATCGTGCCCCGCCACCGGCAAGCCCAGCCGCACCGACACCCGCCGTGACAAGTACCCCCCGGGCCCGAGCCCGAACGCCTCGGCCAATGACTCCGATATCTGACCGTGTCGCTCCCACATGACCGCCGCCCTGGCTGCGGCGTGGATCGCACCCTTGCTTGTGCCCAAGAAGATCGGCAGATCGCCTACCGGCCCCGGTTGCCCGCAAGGGGAGGGCCCGAGCTCATCGCCCGCCGCCCGCCCGCTTGGCCCCGCAGTATGCATCACGCCTTCCTCCCGCCGCGTCCTTTGGACGCAAGGCAGGCCGACGTAAATGCCAAGTCCGACCGCCTCCCGCACCGCCCGCTCGATCAACTCGGCCGCGGGATCGTCCGCCGCGCCCGACGCGACGCCCACCGCTCCGGCCGCCTCCACGACCCCCACCGGGGTGTCGACGTCTCCGCTGGCGATTGGACCCCGCAGTCGGTCCGTCAGGCATCGACCGTTCAGCAAGGACCGGAACGTCGGCCAAGCCCCGAGCCCCAGTGGACTGACTAGCCCGACGCCCTCGATGATCAAGTCGCCGCCGTCCGCCGTCATCGCCCGCTACCGCCCGCCCGCCGCCGGGTCCGCCGCGTCGCCCCGCGACTGCTCACGCTGGGCCCACCGCTCCCGGCGGCGCTGCCGCACCGGCATCGGGCGTTGCCTGGCGGCCTCGAAGCCCAGCACCGACGCCGCCGACACCGCCCCGAGGTCCAGATCGAACCGCCGGCCGTAGGGCAACTGCACCCGCATGTCCGCCCGGTCCAGCATCTTCCGCGACAGCCCCCGCTTCTCGCCGCCGATCAGCAGCAGCATCGGCGACGCCAGGTCCGCCTCGTGGTAGCTCGTCGCCTCCGGGTGCTGATCCGCCGCCACCACCGCCAGCCCCGCTGACGCCGCCGCTTTCGCCGCGTCTTCGGTCGCCTCGGTCAGCGCGATCGGCAGCAGGTCATACGCCCCGGCCGAGCTTCGCAGCAGCACCGGCTCCAACGCCGACCAGTCCCGTTGACGCAGGACCAGCCCGCCCACGCCCGCCGCCCACAACGCCCGACAGCACTGGCCCAGGTTGAACGGGTCCTCCACCCCCTGCAGCAGGACCAGCCAGCGGTGGGCCGTGGCGGTGTGCTGATCCGTCACCTGCCCAATCAACCCGCGAAGATCATCAAAGCTCCGCGGTCCCGCCTCCGCCACCACGCCGCCGTGGCCCGAGCCCCCGGCCAGCTCATCCAGCCCCTCCCGTGGCATCTCTGTCAGCTCCAGCCCCCGCGCCTTGGCCAGCCGCCGCACCGGCTCGACCTTCCGCCAGTCCAGCGACTGGTCCACGCTCACCCGCACGACCTCCCGCCGCTGCGCGTGCAACGCCGCCTCGACCGCGATGTGTCCGAGCAACTTCAGTGACGCTTCGCCCATGGCCACAGCCTACGTCGCGTGCGCACTACGCTTCTGCCATGCCCGACGACCGCACCTGGTGGCGACGCAATCGGCGGTGGTTCGTGCCCGTGGCCATCTCCCTGCCGCTGGTCATGATCGGCCTGGGCCTGCTCGCCGGTGCCCAACTCGCCCACCACACCTTGCAGGGACACGACGCCTTCCACGCGACGATGCAGGCCCTCCGCGACGAACCACGAGCCGCGGAACTGCTGGGCGACCCGATCAAACCCAACTGGCTGACCTTCGGCCGCATCGACGACGAGACCGGTCTCGCCGAACTGTCTTTCACGGTCACCGGCCCGACCCGCGGCGGCGGCGTCCGCTCGGTCGCCCGCCTCCAGGACGACGGCCAGTGGCAAGTCACTTGGCTGGACATCGGCATTCACACCGACACCGGCGGCCGCAACGTCACGCTCATCTCGGAGGATCGGGGGGGAGAAGTTGGACAGGATTCACAGGATAAACAAGATTGAGAAAGAAGAGGGTCAAAATCTCTTATTCGGTTCTTATCCCATGTATCCCGTTTATCCTGTCAAAGTTTCCTCATCGGATCTTGATCGTCGCCAGCGCAATCGCCGAGAGCAGGGCGGTGATGATCCAGAAGCGGACGACGACCTGCTGCTCGGTCCAGCCGCCCAGGTGGAAGTGGTGGTGGACCGGGGCGCAGCGGAAGATGCGTCGGCCGCCGGTGGCTTTGAAGTAGCCGACCTGCATCACGACCGAGAGCATCTCGAAGAAGAAGACCCCGCCGATGATCAGCAGCAGCAGCTCCTGCCGGATCACGACCGCGATGTAGGCGATCAGCCCGCCCAGCGGCAGCGAGCCCGTGTCGCCCATGAACACCTTCGCCGGGTAGCAGTTGAACCACAAAAAGCCGAGGCACGCGCCGACCATGGCCCCCGCGACGACCGCCAGCTCGTCGCTGAACGGGATGTATGGCACCAGCAGGTACTTGGCCAGGACGAAGTCGGTCTCGGGGTTCTGATAGCCCGCGATGAATGCCAGGACGAGAAACGCGAACGCAACGATCGCCATCATCCCCGCGGCCAGCCCGTCCATCCCGTCGGTCAGGTTGACCGCGTTGGAGGTCCCGGCGATGAACCCGGTGGCCAGCAGCACGAACGCCCAGGTCCCCAGGACGATCAACGGCGTAGGCTCCCAGACGCCATCGGTCAGCGTCCAGGTCTTGAAGAACGGTACCGTAAAGCTATGGCTGATCTGGGCGACATTCTCGTCCAGAAAGTGCTGCTTGTTCATGCCGTGGTGGTGGATGAACAAGGCGAGCACAACCGCCAGCCCGAGCTGTAGGACCAGCTTCTCCCAGGTGTACAGGCCCTGCCGGGCGCCCGGCTTGCGGCGGGCGGTGGTGAGCTTGAGCCAATCGTCGGCGATGCCGATCGCGGTCAGGGCGATCAGGCAGATCAGGGCCATGCTCACGTAGAACCGGCCGAGGTTGGCCAGCAGCAGTGTGGTGACCAGGATCGACCCCGCGATGAGGATGCCGCCCATGGTGGGGGTGTTGGTCTTCTCCTGCAGCAGCACCTGCAGGCGGTCGTGGTCGAAGTTGCCGGTGTCGCCGATCTTCTGCCGCACGAGCCAGCCGATGGTCCGGTTGCCGAAGCCGACCACCAGGGTGAATGAGACGGCGATCGCGAGGACCGCCCGGAACTCGACCCAGCGGAACACCCCCAGCGCCCCCAGTAACGGGTGGGCGGCGAGGTAGTCTCGGAGCTGGTCGATGATCAGGTAGAGCATCGGGGTGCGGGGTGCGGGGTCCGGGGTGCGAGCTAGGTGCAAAAGCGTTGGCGGATGGGGGGGATCAGGCGTTCCAGGCCCACGCCGCGCGATGCTTTGAGCAGGATCACGTCGCCGGGCCGCAGCGTGGTGGCGATCTGCCGGGGCAGGTCGTCGTGCCACGGGGTGGTCTGCGGGAAGTGTTCGCCGATGAGGACCAGCTCGTCGGTGATATTTCGGGCCGCGGCGGCGAGCGCGGCGTGTTCGAATTCGGTGTGGGAGCCCAGCTCGAGCATGTCGCCCAGCACCGCGACCTTGCGGCGGCCCGGCTCGGGCCAGTCGACGAGCACTCGCAGCGCCGCGGCGGCGGAGTCGGGGTTGGCGTTGTACGCGTCGTGCAGGACGGTCACCGGGCCCAGGTCGATCCGCTGCATCCGGCCGTCGACTGGCGGGGCCGATCGCAGGGCGGCGGTGATGACGGCGTCGGGCCGGCCCAGATAGCGGGCGACGGCTGCGGCGAGTCGGGCGTTGGAGCGATGGTGCTCGCCGGGCGTGGGCAGGTCGGCGGGCACGGCGGGGTCGGCCTCGGGCACGGGCATGAGTCCGACGCGGTCCTGCACGTCGTAGTACGGGGCCAGTGCGGTCCCGGCGTCGCGTGTGGTGAAGATCACCCCGCCGGGTCGGACCCGGGGCAGCAGGGCGGCCTGCTCACGGGCGACGCCGTCGAGGTTGCCCAGGTGTTCGAGGTGTTCGCGGCCGATGCTGGTGACCACCGCGATGTCGGGGCGGGCGATGTCAGCCAGGGCTGCGGTTTCGCCGTGATGGTTGGTGCCGATCTCGACGGCGACGAAGTCGTCGCCGGGCCGGGCGGCCAGCAGGGTCAGCGGGACGCCGATGTGGTTGTTGAAGGACTTGGGGGATTGGGTACCGCGGAGGGGGTCGCCTTGGCCGGGCGTGGTCAGCACGTGGTGGATGAGCTGGCGGGTGGTGGTTTTGCCGTTGGACCCGCTGACGCAGATCACGCGGACCCCGCCGTGAGCCAATCGATCCCGCCAGGCGGTGGCCAGCTGCTGCAGGGCGGTGCGGGTGTCGGGCACGTGCAGCAGCCGGAGCGGCGGCCGCTCGACGGGTTGGCTGACCACGGCGAAGGCGGCGCCGGCGTCGGCGGCGTTGTCGAGGTGGTCGTGGGCGTCAAACCGCTCGCCGCGGATCGCGATGAACGCCTCACCGGGCTCCATCGTGCGGGTATCGGTGGACACACCCGGCAACGCTTCACCCATCCCGGCGGCGGGGCAGGCGACCCAGCGGCCGCCCACGGCGGCGGCGAGCTGAGCGGCAGACATGAAGCCGGCCCTGCCCATCAGGCGGCCACCGCCGCGGTGGGGTAGTCGGCCAGGGCGGCGGCGGCGTGCTCGCGGTCGTCGAAGTGGATGGTCCGCGTGCCGTCGGGCGAACCCGGGTCCGGCAGGATCTGATACGTCTCGTGGCCCTTGCCGGCAATCAGGACGGTGTCGCGGACCGCCGCGTCGCGGACCGCCGCGTGGATTGCCGCCTGCCGGTCGACCAGCACCCGCTCGGCCGGCACGTCGTCGCTGCGGACGCCGGCGAGGATGTCGTCGATGATCCGCTGCGGGTCTTCGGTGCGGGGGTTGTCGCTGGTCACCCACACCCGGTCGGCCAGCTCGTGGGCGACGCGGGCCATCTTGGGCCGCTTGGTCCGGTCGCGGTCGCCGCCGCAACCGAACACGACGATGAGCCGGCCGGGAGTGATCGGCCGCAGCGCGGTGAGCACGTTGTGCAGCGCGTCGTGGGTGTGGGCGTAGTCGACCAGCACGGCGGGTCGGGCGGTCTGGCCGTCGGGCGGCATCACCCGCTCGAGCCGGCCCGGGGCGGTGGGGACCTCGGCCAGCGCCCGGCGGATCGCGAGGTAGTTGTCGCTGATGGCCGAGGCGGCGGCGGCGGCCTGCAGGGCGTTGTGCACGTTGTGTCGGCCCAGCAGCGGCAGGCGGACGTCGGCGGCACCCCATGGGCCATCGAGCTGCACCCGCGAACCCTCGGCGGTCAGCTCGACCACCCGCCCCGGGACGAGGCTCACACGCTCATCCGCGGTGCAGAGGTCCGCCGGCACCGCGTCGTCGAGCGTCGTCCAGATCAAGTGCCCGGCCACATCGCGCGCCATCCGCGATCCGTATGGGTCGTCGGCGTTGATGATGGCGGCGGCCTTGTCGTCCAGCCGATCGAACAGCAGCGCTTTGGCCTCGGCGTAAGCGTCCATCGTGCCGTGGTAGTCCAGGTGGTCGCCGGTGAGGTTGGTGAATACCGCCGCGGCGAATCGCAGCGGGTCGGTCCGGCCCTGAACCAGGGCGTGGCTGGAGACCTCCATCACGGCGGCCTCGCAGCCGTGGGCGACCATGCGGGCCAGGTGCTCGATCAGCTCGATGCTGCCGGGCGTGGTGAGCTGGGCGGTCTGCGGGCCACCGGGGCCGCGATCGTCGACGCACACGGTGCCCAGCAGCCCGGTGCGGACGCCGGCGGCCAGCAGCAGGTGCTGGACGATGGTGGCGACGGTGGTCTTGCCGTTGGTGCCGGTGATGCCCACGAGCTTGAGCCGGCGGTCGGGGTGGTCGTGGAACGCGGAGGCGATGCGACCGGCGGCCGCCTGGTCGATGGGCCCGTCGGCCTCGGCCAGGGCGACGTGATCCGGGAGCTTGTGAGCGGCTGTCTCGCTCAGGCCTTGGGGTACCACGACCGCCGCCACCCCTGCGGCGACAGCGGCGGGCAGATGGGTCAGCGGGTCGCCGGTCGCCGCGGGTCGGACCACGTAGAGCCCGCCGGGGATCAGGCGGCGAGTGTCGTCGGCCAATCCCGAGAGCGGTTGACGGTCATGACCCCGCAAGACACGTAGGCCCGCGACGGTGAGCTGCTGCAGGTTGGGCGTGTGGGGCGTCATGACGTCTTCGGCTGGACGGCTCGCCGGCAGTGCCGATCGGGCACCGTCGTCTGAACATTATCGGTCTGCGGCGTGAGGGTGCTGCAAGTGTGGTGGGTTGACCGGACGGATGGGGCTGCAGCGGCCCCCAAGTGGCATGCGGATCAAGTCGATGAGTCTGCTGGAACCTGGAGTGGTTGGGCTCGAATGGCGTCTGGGGCGGGATTTGACAATGGACCTGGAAGCGTCGGGAGAAAAGCCGCTGGAAACGCTGCGGGGCAGCCTCCGGCAGAAGCAGCTGATCGTCGATGATGTCGAGCAGCGGTCGCTGAAGATGGTCGAGCAGGAGCGCCGCGGGATCCGCGTGCGGTTTGACAGCCCCGGGGTGCAGGTCACGCTGTACAACCCGGCCGGCGCGGGCATCTCGCATCACGTGGTGACGCGGAACCTCAGCCGACGCGGCATGGCCTTCGTGCACGGGCGGTTTGTCTATGCGAATGTGCCCTGCGAGGTCACGCTGCACACGCTCGATGGTGCGGAGATCACGCTCCGCGGCCGGGTGATGCGTTGCCGGCACGTGACGGGGATCATCCACGAGGTGGGCGTCATCTTCGACCAGTCGATCGACCTGAGCCTCTTCGTGGACCTGAGCCCCCAGCAGGCTCAGCAGCACGTGGAAGAGCGGTCACGGGAGCTGTCGGTCGACGGCGGCGAGCTGCAGCGGGTGGCCCAGGGCAGGGCCCTTGTGGTCGACCCTTCACCAACCGATCGGACGGTCTTCGCCCGCTGGCTGATGACGATGGGCTTCAAGACCGACCCGGCGGCAAGCGCGGCCCAAGCCATCGAGGCGCTCAAGAACGGTCCGCTGGAGTTGGTGCTGGTGCAGACCGGGCCCGGGCCGCACCAACCGATGAAGCTGATCGAACGATTGCGGGCGACCCGGTCGAACCTGCCGATCATCGCGATGGGTGCCGAGGGGCAAACCCAGCGGCAGACCGAGGCGTCGACGGCGGGTGCCGACGCTTACCTGCAGCAGCCGTTCGAGTCGCGGATGCTCCAAGACCTGGTCGAGCAGCTGATGCGAGTCAGCGGCGAGGACGCGGATGCGTCGGCGGCGGCGTAAAAGCGACGGTGTGGCGCTGCCGTTGGACGAAGCACTTCAGGCCGCGGCCCGTTGATCGGTCGGCGTGCGCAGTGGTGGGGCAGCGGACCCTTCGGCCGGCTTGACGGCCTGGAGTCGCTGCAGGTAATCCCGCAGGGCACGGCGGTCGAACTTGACCAAGAAGCGCTTGCTGGCGCTGCGGTTGTGCTGCCGAATGGTCTGAATCAGTTGGTCTTTGTTCATCGCTCGCTCCGCGGGGATGCCATGTGATCGTCCGATCATCGGCTTGCGGCACAGCGGTAACCGCGGCGGACCTGGCGGGGCACGTGATGCGACTGTTTATCGGTCCGAGCGACGCTTGGGCCGTCGTCGGCGGTAGGATGTGCGACTGCAGCCGTCCGCCGCTGCCCGGCCCCGGGGTGCCCCGGCTTCGGGCCTCTGGCGGGACCCGCCCGCTGCGACGCGATGCCAATCACCGTCCACAGCCCGCACTCCGGCCACCCGGTCAAGGTCCGCGACCAGGACCTCGAGCGGGCCGTCCGCGATGAGCAGGGCAAGATTTTTTACGTGGTGCAGCGGCCCGACGGCGAGGGCTACTACGCGTCGATGACCCGCAAGGGCTCGGAAAAGGACATCGAGCGCTACGAACACATGGTTCAGCAGCACGCGGCGGGTCGCGAGGCGGCAGCGCGGTCGCAGGCGGACCGGCCGCCGATGCACGACGCGACGGGCCGGCGTCGGCGGGGGCCGCAGTGGGCGAAGCTGGCGCTGATCCTGTTGCTGCTCGCGGCGGTGGCGGCGGGCATTTGGTGGTGGCTCGATGGTCGGCATCGCGGCGTTGTTCCGGTGCCCGAAGACGCCGTGCCCGAGCTGCCAGTGGACGTGCCGCCGGTGTCGGTCCCCGAGCCGCAGGTGTTCCGCGATGGCCGGGTGATCCGGGTGGTGCCGGCGAGCTTTGGGGCGTGGCGGGCGGCGGGTGGGTCAGCGACGCCTTGGCCGCAGCGTCGGCCGGATCAGCAGCGGGTCGTGGGTCCGACGGTGGACTGGATCGACCCGACGGGCCGGTCGGCCGGGGGCGGGGTGCGCCGGCGGGCGGATCGACCCGCCGCGGCCACCCAGCCGACGGCCCAGCCGCGGCAGGCGGTGCGGGACGCGTTGATCATGCACGGCGGGCCGGTGCCCTTTGAGCATCGGCCGGAGGAGCCGGGGAAGCCCATCTCGCTCGGATCACGTTGGGACACGCTGGACTGGTCGAGGTTCGAGCATCGACCGGCGAGCGAACCGTCGCAGAAGACGCCGCGGGTGTTGACGGCTCAAGCACTCGTCCCCGCGGTGGACGGGGTGGCGGGTACCGATTCGGCGGAAGTGCACGCCGAGCGTGACGCTGCGGTGGAGCAACCCGCGTTACCTGAGCCCGACCGATCGTGGCGGGTGGATGTCAGTGGGCTTCGGTGGCAGCAGGTGACGCCGCCGATGGTGGACGATGCGCCGGCGGCGACGGCGGGGCGTTTTGCGGTGATCCACTTCGAGGCGACCACACTGGACGCCCGGCCGATCGCGAGCACCCGCGAAGGCCAGCCCGTGGGTTTTGTGCTCTGGGCCGGGCAGACGATGCAGGCGCTGGACGTCGGCGTCGTCGGGATGCGGATCGGGGAACGGCGGCGGCTGGTGGCTCCGCGTGGGCTGCTGGACGCGGCGAGCCCGGCGTCGACCGAGCCGACGGAGCCGGCGATGCTTGAGGACGGGGCACCGCTCCCGGCGGACGCGGTGGTGCTGGACGTCGAGCTGGTCGACGTGCGGCCGGGCATCGACGTACAGGTGCAGCGATCGGCGGGCGGGGTGCCGGCGTTCCCGGGCGACCGGGTGCAGTTTCACTACGCGGGGCGGTTGGCCGAGGATGGCCGGGTCTTCCAAGACTCGCGGGAGCACGGCGGGCCAATGACGGTGCACCTGGGCGACGGCTCGTTGATCGCGGGATTGGAGTTGGGGCTGATCGGCGCGGCGGAGGGCGAGGTGCGGGACGTGCGGATCCCGCCGCACCTGGCGTACGGTCGCCGGGGCTGGGGCTCGATCGTGCCCGGCGGGGCGAGCGTGATCTACCGCGTCGAGGTCATCCGGGTCGAGCCAGCACTGCAGATGAGCGGCACGCCATAAGCTGACCCCATGCGACAGATCACGTTGGCGGTGGCATGGGTTTTGATATCCGCAGTGGCAGGTGCAGTTGACGCCGACCCGCCGGCGCAAGAGGCTCCGGCCATGACGCCGACACTTCGCGAACTGGCCCAGCCGCACGGGCTCTTGATCGGGCCGGCGGTGACCAGCCGTGCGACCAACCCGGACCGGGACCCGATCGACCCGCGGTACCTGCGGGTGCTCGGCGAGCAGTTCAACATCCTCACGCCGGAAAACGCCGCCAAGTTCGGGCCGCTGAGCACCGGGCCCGGGACTTACGACTGGCGGATGCTCGACGCAATGATTGACTTCGCCCGGGAGCACGACATGGCGGTCCGGGCTCACACCGGCGTCTGGCACCGACAGGTGCCCGACTGGGTCGACCAGCTCGACCGCGAAGCGGTTCGCCAGGCGATGGTCGATCACTTGACGAGCTTCGGCCAGCGATACCACGACCGCATTCAATACTGGGACGTTGTCAACGAAGCCATCGATACGAACGCCGACGACAACTTGCGGGACACCGTCTGGCACCGCGCCATCGACGATGACTACATCGACCTGGCCTTCCGCACCGCCGCCGCCGCGGCCCCGGACGTCCGGCTGGTCTACAACGACTACGGCACCGACACGGTCAACCCCAAGTCCGACGCGGTCTACGAGCTGGTCAGCGGCATGCTCGACCGCAACGTGCCGATCCACGCCGTCGGCTTCCAGATGCACCTGCTCAACAACGAGCGATACGACCCGGACGACCTGATCGCCAACTGGCAGCGGTTCGTGGACCTGGGCCTCGAGGTGCACATCACCGAGCTGGACATCGACGCCTCGCGGCTGCCCGGCGACACGCACGAGCAGCGGCTGGTCGAGCAGGGCCGGCGGTACCAGCAGATCGTGGACGCCGCGGTGAGCAGCGGGCTGGTGACCGTGATCCAGACCTGGGGCTTCACCGACCGCTACTCGTGGGTCTACAGCTTCCGCGACAGCCCCGAGGCCGACCCACTGCTGTTGAACCGCGAGTACCAGCCCAAGCCGGCGTTCTTCGGCGTCGCCGAGGCCCTGCGCCAGCCCGCGGTGCCGCGGGCCATCGCGGCGCCGGATATAGAATGATGGCATGACCCAGGCCGCGACGAGCTTGATGACGGCCGAACAGTTCGCCGAGTTGCCCTCCGGCGGGGAGTTTCGGCACGAACTGATCCAGGGGGAGCTGGTCCAGATGGGTCAGCCTGAACCACGGCACGGACAACTTGCTTTTCGCATCGCGTTCGCGCTTGGTCTATGGGCACGGGAGCACGGCGGAGCGGTAACCGATGCGGTGGGGTTTCTGCTGCAACGTCATCCCAACACGCTCCGTGCTCCGGACGTGACCTACTTCGTGCCGGAGAACGCCCCACACGCCGGCAGCACCGAGTTTTGCCGCGTCCCCCCGGACCTCGCCGTCGAAGTCAACAGCCCCAGCGACATTGCCAGCGAGGTGCTCGACAAGGTCCGCTGGTGGTTGGGCCACGGCACCCGCCAGGTCTGGGTCGTCGACGACCCGACCCGCACTGTCACCATCTACCTGCCCGACGGCACCGCCCGGATCATTGGTCAAGACGCCGCGCTCACCGCCCCGGACCTGCTGCCGGACTTCGAGTTGCCACTGGCCGAACTGTTCGCCTGAATCGAAGCCGACGCTGAGGCGCAGCCGAAGCGTCTGGTATCCGCACTCCGATGGCTTATACTCCCGCCGTGCGTGCCATGACCCAGCCCGACTCGATGACCGTTCGCGTCGTCGTTAGCTGAGCGGTCGACCCGCGCCCGCCGCCCCATCATCGTTCAGCCGCGGTGCTCGCACCGCGCATCCCGCTCACGACCGCTATCGATCCGCCCACCGTCTAACCGATCAGGACCCCATCATGTCCAAACCCAACCACGCCTCGTTAACCGAGACCGGCCAGAACCCCGCCGCCGCGACCGGTGCCGCGCTGGCCACCGCCGCCGACCGCAAGCGCCGCGCCGCTCAGGCCGCCGCCCGACGCACCCTCGATGCCCGGGCCGAGGCCCAGCAGCCCGGCGACACGACCGACCGTTGGGTCGGCAAGACCGGCGCCCAGATCTTTCACGAGATGATGAAGGACCACGGCGTCAGCACCATCTTCGGCTACCCCGGCGGTGCCATCCTCCCGGTCTTCGACGCCATCCATGAATCCGACAAGTTCCAGTTCATCCTCACCCGCCACGAGCAGGGTGCCGGCCATATGGCCGAGGGCTATGCCCGCGTCACCGGCCGGCCCGGGATCGTGCTGGTCACCTCCGGCCCGGGCGCGACCAACACCGTCACCCCGCTGCAGGACGCGCTCATGGACGGTGTGCCGATGATCGTCTTCGCCGGCCAAGTCGCCACCGGCGCGATCGGCACCGACGCCTTCCAGGAGGCGGACATGACCGGCATCACCCGGCCTTGCACCAAGTGGAACACCCTCGTCAAACGGGTCGAAGACCTGCCCCGCGCGATCAACACCGCGTTCCACGTCGCAACCAGCGGCCGGCCGGGCCCCGTGTTCGTCGACCTGCCCAAGGACGTCACCGCCGCCGTGCTCGACAAGCCGGTGCACGACCAGCCGTACCTGCCGGGCTACCACGTCCGCGAGGCCGGCACGTCCAGCGAGATCCAGCGAGCCGCCGAGATGATCAATCAGGCCAAGCAGCCGGTGTTCTACGTCGGCCAGGGCGCGATCCTCTCCGGCGGGGTGGACCTGCTCCGCGAGGCGGCGAATAAGGCCAGCATCCCGGTCACGACCACGCTCCAGGGCCTGGGCGCATTCGACGAGCACGACGACCTGTCGCTGCACATGCTCGGCATGCATGGGGCGGCGTACGCCAACTGGGCGATGCGAGACGCCGACGTGATCATCGCCGTGGGCGCTCGCTTCGACGACCGCGTCACCGGCAAGATCAGCGCCTTCGCCCCCGGCGCCCGCGCCGCCGAGCGCGAAGGCCGCGGCGGGATCATCCACTTCGACATCGCCCCGGAAAACATCAACAAGGCGGTGCCGGTGACCATCGGCGTCGAGGGCGACGCCCGCAAAAACCTCGAACTGCTGCTGCCGCAACTCGAAGCGCGGGACCGCAGCGACTGGGTCGCCCAGTGCGTGAAGTGGAAGACCGACCACCCGTTCGCCTACAACGCCGACGACCGCGAGTTTCATATGAAGCCGCAGGCCGTCATCGAAGAGCTGCACAAGCAGACCGACGGCGACGCGATCATCACCACCGGCGTCGGCCAACACCAGATGTGGGCCGCCCAGTTCTATCAGTACAAGACGCCCCGCCAGTGGCTCACATCCGGCGGTTTGGGTACCATGGGCTTCGGCGTGCCCAGCTCGATCGGCGCCCAGGTCGGCGAGATGGTCGAAGCTAAGCGGGCCGGCCGTAAGGTCAAGCAGGTCATCAACATCGACGGTGACGGCAGCTTCTGCATGACCGCCATGGAGATGGTTACCGCCGCCCAGTACGACATCCCCGCCAAGTCGATCATCCTCAATAACGACTTCCAGGGCATGGTCAAGCAGTGGCAGGACCTTTTTTATGACGAAAGGTATAGCCACACCGAGATGCACAACCCCGACTTTGTCGCCCTGACCGACGCGATGAACTGCAAGGGCTTCCGCTGCACCAAGGCGGAGGACTTGCCGCAGGTGATGGCCGACTTCCTCGCCCACGACGGCCCGGCGGTGCTGGACGCCCTGGTCGAAAAGCACGAGCACGTCTACCCCATGGTCCCCGCCGGCAAGACCGTCGACGACATGGTCCTGGGCCCCGCGGCGTAGCCGGAAGTTATAGAACCGCGGAGGCGCAGAGGACGCAGAGGAAGGTAATGTGGCTTATTTAGCCGCGGAGCTTGCTCCGCGTGTGGCGGGCCGGCGCTGTATCTTCTTGTCAATGAAGCGCCGGGACCTCGAGAAGCACCTGCGCCAACACGCATGCAGCTTGCTGCGGCATGGGGCCGACCATGACTACTGGCGCAATGCAAAAACCGGGGCAATCGACATGATCCCGCGACATCGTGAACTCAACAACTACACCGCCGATGGCATCTGCAAAGGCCTTGGCGTCCCGCGATGCCCAAAGCGTTAAGTATCAAGCAGCCACAAGTGCTTTGTTGACCGCCTCTGCCACATGGGCGCGTGCAGCTTGAAGACCTTCGAGCCCATCCCGCGCCATGCGGAATGCCTCTTCCACGGACTTCGCCTGGGTGTGCAGGTGTGGCTCGACCGGCGAAGTCACCGCGTACCAGCCATCTCCTGCCGGCTGCAGGTGCAGCACAAGGTCACCGTCGCTGACGGTAAAGGTCGTTGGCGTGTCGGGCGTGGTTGACATGCTTTGCGAGTATGATACACATCGATGCACGCTGCCTCGAGTATCCCCAGCTTTTTCTTCAGCCCCGCCGCACCCGCCTGCGGTAGGCCGTGGGCGTTTCGCCCACGAGCCGTTTGAACGTGGTGGCGAAGTACTGGCTGGTCGCGAAGCCCAGGCGCATCGCCACGGTGGTGATCGGATCGTCGCTGTCGGCCAGCCGTTGCCGCGCCCGGGCGATCCGCTGGCGGTTGAGCCAGTCCTTGGGCGTCAGCCCCAGCTCGGCGGCGAACAGGCGGTGCAGGTGCGTCGGGCTCAGGCCGGCCGCGTGGGCGACGTCCGCCACCCGGACCTCGGCATCGAGCCGTTCGAGCATGTGCCGCGTCGCCGCCGCCACCGCCCGGTGCGGCCGACGGTCTCGCCGCCGTCGGTCGTGGTCCCGCAGCAGCGTCAGCACCAGCCGGTGCAGCGCCGCCCGAGCCATTGGCCGGCTCAGCGGCCCCCGGACCCGGTGCTCGGCCAGCAGGTCGTCCATCGCCATGTGGATCGCCGGCGACGCCACAAACATCCGGTGCCGCATCGCCAGCAGCCGGTCGGTGAGCTCCCGCGGCAGGCCCGGCAGCGCCCGCCCGGCCTTCAGCCGGACCTGCACCCACCGCAGCTCGCAGGCGTGCAGCGCGTCGTCGCGGCCGCCGTGCACCTCCCCGGGCATGATCAGGTACGCCCGGCCGGGCGTGAGGTGATGCACTTCGTGGCCGGCCCACCAATCCAGTACGCCCCGCTGCAGGTGGCAGATCTCCAGCACCCCCGGGTGCCGGTGCGCCCCCAGGGCCTGGGCCTCCGCGGCCGTGCTCTGGTGGTAGCCCAGGTGAGCCAGCTCCGGCAGCAGCAGCGCGCCGCTCTCGTAAATCATCCGCCGACGGCTGGGCATGTTTGAAAAACTACCTGCCGCGGGTGCGAACGACAACGCCGAGAGGGCCGGTATTTTCAGTGGTGTCACATCCCCAGAGGACCCCTCGACATGCCCACCGTTACTGCCGCCGCCACTGAATACCGCCCGACCGAGGCTGACCACGCCATGTTTGCCGAGTCGGGGTACATCGTGACCCCGCCGCTGATCGACCAGGAGCGCGCCCGGGCACTACGGGACGCGCACGACCGCATCTGGGCCGGCGACTTCGACAGCGACGGTTTCCCCCGTCACCCCGGATCGGTCAAGGACACCTACGACCCGCACGCGCTTCGCAAGTGCGACAACGGCTGGTGGGTCAACGACACGATCCGCGACATGGTCACCGATGGCAAGCTCGGCCGGGTCGCCGCCGATCTGTTGGGCGTCGAGAAGGTCCGGCTCTGGCACGACCAGGTGATCTATAAGCCACCGACCGGTGACGCCGGCACGGCTGGCAACGTCGGCTGGCACCAGGACTACGGGTTCTGGCACGCCTGCGACACGCAGAACGTCGCCACGATCTGGCTCGCCTTGCAGGACACCGACCTGGATAACGGCGGCATGCGGACGATCGCCGGCAGCCACAAATGGGGCCTCATCGAAGACAGCAACACCTTTTTCGAGCAGGACCTCGACGCGCTGCATGCCAAGTTCTCAACGCTTGGCGAGTGGCGGGACGAGCCGTGCATCATCCCCAGCGGCGGCGTGAGCATCCACCACGGCCTGACCTTCCACGGCTCGGGGCCCAACACAACCGACCAGCCGCGCCTGAGCATCGTCGCCCACGTCATGCCCGACGGCGCCGCCTACTCCGCCGCTGAACAGTACCACCCGAACGTGACCCTCCTCGGGCCGCGACCGATGAAAGGTCAGCGGTTCACCGGCGAGTATTTCCCGCTGATGCACGAGTAAAGGCTGGGCTTCAGGACCCCGCGGCCTTCAACACCAAAGATCGTGATGAACCGCCATCTGTAGTGGCCGGGGAACTCGCGTGTCAGGCCAAGGTTGAAGTCATAGGTAAGCGGCCCAAGCATCCACTCGTTCGTCGGCAATTCAGCCACGGAGGTCAGCCCGCCAGCGGGGTCCATCTCAAACCACATACGGACATCATTGCCCACGCGGGCGTCCGGCGGGGGCAGCTGCGGGTTGACGTGCCACCGGAACGCGACCGGGTCGCCGTGTTGATGTTGCAGGATGAGCTTGCCCAGCCGCTGGCCTTCGTCGTCGACGAGGTGATAAGCCTGGCCGGTCGACGGGTACGCCGGCGGGTGCTGCGGCGTGTCCGCGACGGGCGGTTCATCGGGTTTGCAGCCGCCGACGACGAGCAGCAGCCATAGCAGGGCGGGCAAGATTGGCCCGCGTGGCGTCATCGTGCGGCTTTGGCGCTCGTCGCCACATGTTGAAGCGTACCGGTGTGTGCGTCGCCTGAGGCGTCCGTTTCGAGCCCCCACCGGTAACCGCCGAGCTTCGCGGGCAGCAGGTACACGGCCCAGTCAGCCGCGTTTGGCTGCAGGTACCAGACGTCTTTGGCGGCACGAGAATCGAGGGCGATGTCGCCCCGGCGGCTGTCGGCGAACCAGTGCCGAACGTCATCAAGCTCCCGGATCGGCGGCCCGTCCGGGCTGAGCGTCCATTGGTACGCCACCGGGTCGCCCTGATTGATCTGCAAAACCAAATCGCCGAGGCGGCCGCCGGCATCGTCGACGAGACGGTATCGCTCGCCCCCGACGTCGAGCGTCTCTGGCGGTGTCGATTCGGAGCAGCCGACGCTGAAGGGCAGCAGCACCGCCAGAAGTGCGCGCACCAAATGGGGTGGGGGCCAACAGTTCACTGCTTGCAGTTCCGGGATCCGAAGATGAGATGATATGTGCTTGAGGTGAGGTGTTGGACGGCCGGGCGGGCTGCAAGTTTCGGGCTGAGGGGTGGGTTGCGGGTGGGCGGCTGACGATCTTCTGCGGCAGGGTCTAGCGTCTGTCGTGAGCGGATCGTCGACACACGAGGGTTTGGATCAGGCGGGGCGGTCGCGGCCTTACCCGCCGGACTGGCCCAAGGTGCGGCGGGTCGTAGTCATGCTGCGGTGGGGGATTGGGGACCTTGTGATGGAGTTGCCGTCGCTGCGGGCGTTGCGTGCGGCGGCACCGCGGGCGAGGATTTCGGCGGTGGGGGCGTGGCCGGCGGTGCAGCTGCTGGAGGGCCAGGGTGTGGTGGACCACGTCATGACGTACCAGCGGTTGGGGCTGCGACACTGGGGTGGGGATCCGCTGCGGCCGGGACGGCTTGAGCGATGGGCCCGGGCGTTGCGATCGGCGGACTATGTGGTCGATGCCCTGCACGCGCCGCGATCGATTTCGACGGCCGTGGACGCAATGGTGCCCGTGCGGCTGGAGAACGATCAGGACGTGCAGCGGGCGTGGGTGCAGCGGGGTGCGGGGCTGGCCCGGGCGGTCGGTGAGGCGTGCCGGGCGGGGTGGGGGCTGCCGACGTGGCCCGCCGCGACGCCGCGGTACGTGCCGACGGCGTCGGCGTCACGGTCGGGCGATGCTTGGTTGCGGGCAGCGGGTGGGCTGTGCGGGCGTGGTCGCGTCTCGCCGGTGGCGGCATCGACTGACGCCTCGACGCCGCTCAAGCGCTGGCCGGCCGAGCGGCTGGCGGCGGTGCTGGACGCGGTAGTCGACGGAGGGCCCGACGACGATCTGGGCGATGTTCCGGGGGCGGTGACTGGATCGGCCCCGGGGGCGGGGGTGTTGTTCACGGGGCCCGACCCGGCGGGGGGGCGGCAGGTGGTGGAGCACATGCGACGGGCGTCGGCGGTACGGCTGGTGGTCGCCCGGCCGCTGCAGGAGGTGGCCGCGACGCTGGGCAAGTGTCGGCTGATGATCGGAAATGACTCGGGGCTGACGCACCTCGCGGCGGCGGTGGGCACGCCCGTGGTGGGGGTCTACGGGCCCACGAGCCCGCGGGTGTACCTGCCGCCGGGCGACCAGCACTCTGGGCTTGGCGGACGGGACATCGGCTGCGGGTACCGCGACCCGGCGTCGCTGATGCCGCCGCAGTGCTGGTTGGACCGACGCTGCCTGATCGGCGAGCGGAGTTGCATTGACCGGGTGGGCGTGGACGAGGTGGTGCAGGCGGCCAGGTGCTCGTCGATCACCATCAACGGCCAGTCACCGGCCCCCTGACATGACTCCGCATCGCGATGCAGCGAATGGGATCAGACCACTTCGACCTCGACCCGCAACCCGCCGTCCTCGACCACGACCCGCCGCAGCGCGACCTCGACCGGTAGCCTCAGCGGAGGCCCGGCATCAGCACTTGCGTCCGTCGACGCGCCGGCGTCGGTCGAAAGCGGGGACGCTTCCGGGGGGGCCTGGCGAATGCGGACGCCGCCGCGGTCCAGCGTGATGGTGCCCATCGAGACCTCGATGCCCTGCACGGTGACCCGCAGCCGACCATCATCGACGCGGGCCGCGCCCTGGGCGAACTCGTGGATCAGCTTGTGCAGCGTGTCGCCGCCGACGGTCAGGGTAATCATGGGTGCGTCTCCTGGTCCGGGCCCGCCGCCGGTGCTGCGGCAGGGGAGTCATCGGGTGAACCGCTGGGCTGATCCGCCAGGCGTTCGATCATCGCCCGCAGCAAGGCCACGTCCTCCAGCCGCAGCCGCACGTGCAGCGAGCCATCCTCGGCCGGTAGGCTCAAATCCTCCAGCACCACCGCCCGCAGGATCGGCCGAACCGCCTCGGGCAGCTTGGCGAACTCGATGAGCACCTCGTTGGCGCCCAGGTGCAGCCAGTCCAAGTCTTTCAGCTCCAGGTGCAGCTGTTCGCGTAGCGTGATCTGCAAGTCGTCGGCGGCCTGGCGGACGATCGGCAGCCGGACGATGTGCGGCCAGACATGCGTTGCCACCCGCCGCACGATCCACTCGGCCAGCCCCAACCCGCCCGTCGCCGCCCACAGCGCCGCCTTGCCGCCGGCCTCCAGAACCCGCCCGACCGCCGTGACCGCCGCATCCTCCCCGACCGGCCGAAGCTTCCGCAGCGAAAAGCTGATCTTCAGCCCCTCAAAGGCCTTGGCCGGCTCGATCCGCGCACCGACCTCGTGGTCAAACGTCACCGACCGCCGGCTCCAGATGACCGGCGGGGCCTTGATCGTCTGGTCCATTCGGAAGCCCACCACCAGCTCCCCGTCCTCCGCGTCCACGTCCACCCGTAGGTCCCGCAACCCGGCGTCCGAGGCCAGCACACCCGCCGCCCGGCCCAAGGCCTGCAACGAGTCGAGATCAACACGTAAGTCCAGCACAGACCGGATCATCCGCGAATGACCCGCCAAACGCAAACCGGCCCGTCGACAATTCTTCTTGACAACTAGAGCGATCTAGTGCATCATTCGGATGTTCTAGTTCAGTCAAGCCTCATGCCCGTCACCCAGCGCCAAATCGCCGATCGCTTGGGCCTGTCCCCACAGGCCGTGAACTTCGCGCTGGGCAAGCGCCGCGACCAAGTGTCTGACGCCACCCGCCGCCGCGTCGAACAGGCCGCCCGCGACCTGGGCTACCGCGCCAATGCCGCCGCGAAGGCCGTCTCGACCGGCCGGTTCAACGCCATCGGGCTGGTCATGAGCCTGCACTCGTCGCAGTCCACGCTCTACAGCCAGACGCTCCGCGGCATCCACGAGGCGCTCGAGCCCCGCGGCATCCACCTGAGCGTCACCTTCGTCCCCGACGAAAAGCTCACCAGCGACGAGGCGATGCCCAAGCTGCTGGGCCAGTCCATGGTCGACGGCCTGCTGCTCAACTACACCCACGACATCCCGCCCCGCCTGGCCGAGCTGATCGACCGCCACGACATCCCCAGCGTCTGGCTCAACGCCAAGCGGCCGCACGACTGCGTGCACTTTGATGACCACGGGGCCGCTGTGGATGCGACGCGTCGGCTGATCGACGCGGGCCACCGTGACGTGCTGTTCCTGGACACGACCGCCAGCTCCGAGCGCAGCGGTGAGGTGCACTACAGCCACGCCGACCGCCAGGCCGGCTACCGCGAGGTGATGCGGGCCGCGCGCCTGGAGCCGATGGTCGTGCAGACCACCGGCTGGTGGGGCCGGCGCGGCATCGCCGAACTGTGCCGACTCCTCGACTCGGCGGTCCGGCCCTCGGCGGTGCTGTGCTACAGCGGTGCCGAGGCCGTCCTGGTCGAACTGGCTTGCGAGCGGCTGGGCCTGGACCCGGGGCCGGACCTGTCGCTGATCTGCTTCGATTATCACCGCGGCCCGGGCCGGCCGTTCACCCGCTACACGCTGGCCGAGCAGGCCCTGGGCCACGCCGCCGCTGAACTCATGCTTGAGCGACTGGACGCGGCCGACCGCCAGCCCTGCCGCAGCGTCCCGATGGACTTCTACCCCGGCGAGACGTTCTTGCCGGTAAGCACCGACTGACTGACTCGCCGCGGCACGTGGCCCCGGCCGTTTTCTAGCCACTCCCTTGAAGGAGGATTCCCATGACTCGCTCCCGTTCCCTCACGACCGCCGTCGCCGCTTCCGGCACCCTCGCCTTCTGCGGCACGGCACCCGGTGCCGTCATCCTGCAGTATCAGGGTGGCCAGGCCGGCCCCCAGACCGAAAACTTCGCTTCCGGCGGCGACATCACCGCCGGAAGCGACGCGTCGGTGACGGTCAATTCCACCGTCGGTTCCTATCCGTCGGCCCCCGTAATCCAACTCGACCCCAACAGCGGCTCGAGCAACCCCAGCGACGCGGTCGACTCCGGCCGCTTCTTCTCGTTCACCCTGACCGTCAATGCCAACGTCGTCGATCTGGACCTGGACGAGTTCAACCTGCTCGCGGCTCGCGGCGGCAGTTCTCAGCGGGACATGGGCATCTTCTACCAGGTCAACGGCTCGCCCTCCACCGTCAGCAGCAGCGCGATCGTCGCCAACGAGAACCTCGGCACGCAGCGCTCCACCTTTACTTCATACGACTACGACCTCACCGGCTTTGGTGACCTGCAAAACCTTATCGCGGGCGACGTCGTGACGTTCTATATCTCCGAGGACAACGCTTTTACCATTGAGACCGACAACATTACGGTCGAAGGCACCGGCGTCATCCCCGAGCCCGCGTCGCTGGCGCTGTTGGGCCTGGGTGGGTTGTGCCTGCTGCCGCGGCGTCGGCGCTGAGTCAACCGAGCGGCGAAAGCCCACGCCCTCCCGGGCGTGGGTCCCACCCGTCGGAGCGGGTGGGCTTTATAGGAGCCAGACGATGACCAAGGCCCGCCAAGCCTTTACCTTGATCGAACTGCTGGTCGTCATCAGCATCATCGCGCTGCTGATTGCGCTGCTGCTGCCGGCCCTCAAGTCGGCGCGGGACAGCGCCCGCACCGCCGTGTGCATGAGCCAGCAGCGGCAGATGGTCACGGCCCAGCACGCCTACGCCGGGGACTACCGCGGGACATTTCGCCCGCCGTTCTGGTCCTCGCCGCGCGAGTGGTACCGGGCCCTGCAGCCGGAGTACATCCAAGGCCCGGACGACCGGATGATGACCCAAGTGTTTGCCTGCCCCGCCGCGCCTAACGCCAGCGAGAACGTCGGCCGGCGCTGGGACCAGAACAACAACGACGACTGGCACGCCGACAACGGCCGGTACTGGGTCAGCTACGTCCCCGCGCAGGTGACCGCCGGGCGACAGACCGGCACGCCGCCTTCGCAGCGCTACTTCACCGGGCTGCAGGAGGTCGGCCCGTCGCAGGCGATGTTCTTCGAGCGGGCCGACTTCAAGCCGGGCAACAGCGCCGTCGACGACCAGGAGAACCAGGTCGAGCTTCGCGATTACGTGTACCCGCTGCACTACATCCAACAGACCCGCACCGACCGCCCGCCGTTCCTCGAACTGCGCCACGGCGGCGGCGAGTCGCAGAACATCGCCTTCGCCGACGGCAGCGTCGCCTCGGTCCGCGGCGAGCAGATCGAGCAGACTTTTCTCGACGGCGTCGCCTCCCACGGCAGCTGGAACAAACGACGGTGGGAGCACATCGTCCGAAACATCCGCTAACTGTGTCGGCGTCGTGCGTGTTGACCGCTGCCCGCCGCTGTCGTACGCTCCACCCACGATGACGCCGATGATCGGCAACCCGAGCCTGTGCCTGCTGCGGCTAGTCACGCTGCACGCGGGCCGCTGCGCCGGTTAGGTCATCGATCGAGCAAACTTTTCTGCCACGATCCTGCCCTGTCCGGCGACGGACGGGGCTTTTTCTTTGGGCTTCACGGGTTGATGAACAAGGACACACACGATGAACGATCAGACACCGATCCGTATTTTCGACACCACGTTGCGTGACGGCGAGCAGTCGCCCGGGGCGTCGCTCAACCACGCCGAGAAAGTCGAGATCGCTCGGCAGCTGGAGACGCTGGGCGTGGACATCATCGAGGCGGGCTTCCCGATCACCAGCGTCGGCGACTTCGAGGCGGTCCGCGCGATCGGTGCCGAACTGGGCCGGGCCACCGTCGCGGGCCTGGCCCGGTGCGTGCCGCGGGACATTGAGCGAGCCGCCGAGGCCTTGCAGGGCGCTGCCCACCCGAGGCTGCACGTGTTCTGCGCGACCAGCCGGGTCCATCGTGAGCACAAGCTCCGCAAGGCGTTTGAGCAGATCGTCGAGCTGTCGGTCGACTGCGTGAAGCGGGCCCGCCAGCACGTCGACGACGTCGAGTTCAGTCCAGAGGACGGCAGCCGGACCGAGCTGAACTACCTGGTGGACATCGTCGGCGCCGTCATCGAAGCCGGGGCCACCACCGTCAACATTCCCGACACCGTCGGCTACGCCGTGCCCGAGCAGTACGGCCATATCTTCGTGCACCTCCGCGAGCAGCTGCCGGTGATCGACGAACGGGGCGTCGTATTGTCGTGTCACTGCCACAACGACCTGGGGCTGGCTGTGGCCAACTCGCTCGCCGCGGTGCGGGGCGGCGCGAGGCAGGTTGAGTGCACGATCAACGGCATCGGCGAGCGGG
>CAZVBW010000014.1:0-60489 GCA_964625505.1 uncultured Phycisphaeraceae bacterium | reverse complement strand
GCCCCGGGTCGCGAACCCCGGCGGGCGGCCCGCACCTGCCCCGCCCGCCCCGCCCGACTGGGACGCCGACCAGGACCAGCTGCTGCTGATCCCGGACTACAGCTTCTCCAACTTCATCACCGGGCCCAACAACCACCTCGCCCACGCCGCCGCCATCGCCGTGGCCAACCAGCCCGGCCAGGCCTACAACCCGCTGTTCATCCACGGCGGCGTCGGGCTGGGCAAGACCCACCTGCTGCAGGCCATCTGCCAGCAGATCCTCGATAACGACCCGGACACGCACATCCTCTACGTCTCCTGCGAGGCGTTCATGAACCAGTTCATCGCCTGCGTCCAGTCCGGGCAGATGAACCAGTTCCGATACCGCTACCGCCACGTCGACGTGCTCGTCATCGACGATATCCATTTCCTGGGCAGCAACTCCCGCGAACGCTCGCAAGAAGAGTTCTTTCACACGTTCAACGAGCTCTATCAGTCCAACCGCCAGATCGTCCTGTCTTCCGACGCCCCGCCGTCGCAGATCCCGCAGCTCGAGGACCGGCTGGTGTCCCGCTTCCAGTGGGGGCTGGTCGCGCCGGTCAGCCGCCCGAGTTTTGAGACCCGCGTGGCCATCGTCCGCGCCAAGGCCCAGCTGCACGGCATCGAGCTGCCTCATGACGTCGTCGAACTCGTCGCCGGCCACTCGGTCGCCAACGCCCGCGAGCTCGAGGGTTCGCTCAACAGCATCCGGGCCCAGCTCAAGGTCGAGAAGGCCCAGCACATCGACCTGGCCATGGCCAAACGGGCGCTGGGCGAATCGATCACTCAGCCGCGGAGCAATCACGTCACGCTTCAACGCATCATCGAAGTGGTCACGCGGTTCTATAATTTGAAACTCTCGGACCTGCAGTCCCGCAGGCGGCACAAGTCGGTCACCGAGCCGCGGCAGGTGTGTATGTGGCTGGCGCGCAAACGCACCCGGTTCTCGCTGGAGGAGATCGGCGGACACTTCGGCGGCCGGGACCACACCACCGTCATGCACTCGATCAAAACCACCGACGCCCGACGCGAGGCCGACCCCGAGTTCCTCCGCCAGACCGACCATCTGGACGCCCAGATCTCCGGCGACATGCGGGAGTAGCCGCAGATTTCGCAGATGACACAGATTCAACTCGAGGCTCGCGCAGCGTTGAATACGAGTGACTTGTGGCCGTTGCGCCTTCCCGCGACGAACCATCGCCTTGTTCTCATCTGTGTCATCTGTGCAATCTGCGGTTAACCCATCCGCCGCCTCTACCATCCCCGCCATGTCCCAAACCTCCCCCCACAAACCCCGCACCGCCATCGT
The DNA here is from genome assembly GCA_964625505.1 of uncultured Phycisphaeraceae bacterium. Taxonomy (GTDB): domain Bacteria; phylum Planctomycetota; class Phycisphaerae; order Phycisphaerales; family Phycisphaeraceae; genus CAZVBW01. The sequence goes on along the minus strand of CAZVBW010000014.1, from coordinate 59,162 downwards.
CACCGGCGGCAGCCGCGGCATCGGCCGTGCCATCGCCATCGCCCTGGGCGACGCCGGCTTCAACGTCACCGTCAACTACGCCCGCAACCGCGACGCCGCCGACGAGGCCGCGTCGCTCGTCACCGACGCCGGCGGCACGCCGGATGTCGTGCAGTGCGACATCAGCGACTCGGGCGACCGCGCCCGCCTGCTCGCCGAGACGCTCGACCGCTTCGGGGCCTTGCACCTGCTGGTCAACAATGCCGGCGTCGCCCCCCGCGTCCGCCGGGACATGCTCGAGACGACCGACGGCGACGAGTTCGACTACGTGCTGGGCACCAACCTCAAGGGCCCGTACCTGCTGTCCGTCGCCGCCGCCAACCAGATGCTCAAGCAGGTCGAGGGTGGTGCCGACCCGATGGACCACGCGATCGTCAACATCGGCAGCATCTCCGCCTACACCGCCAGCACCGCCCGCGGCGAGTACTGCCTGGCCAAGGCTGGCATCGCGATGATGACCAAGCTCTTCGCCGCCCGCCTGGCCGAGGCCCGCATCAACGTCTACGAGGTCCGCCCCGGCATCATCGCCACCGACATGACCGGCCCGGTCAAGGACAAGTACGACAAGCTCATCCTTGAAGAGGGGCTGACCCCGCTGCAGCGATGGGGCCAGCCCGAAGACGTCGCCGCCGCCGTTCGAGCCGTCGCCGACGGCCGCCTGCCGTTCAGCACCGGCGAAGTGATCAACGCCGACGGCGGGTTCCATCTGCACCGGCTGTGAGCGCGGCGCACATTGGTCGGCGCGTCGCTCGTTTAGCGGCTGCGGCGAAGCCGCGCCCGCCGCGCCGCCACCGGCAGTTGCGCTGCACCCGCTAAACCACGACCCCGGCCCGTACCATCGGGCGATGCCTGACACCGACACCCCGCCAACCAGCGACCCCGCGGCCGCGGCGGCCCAGCCTTGCGAAGAATCGTCCCGCCATGCGTCCTCGATCTTCAGCGAGCTGGGCTACGAGGTCGACCCGAACAACCTGTACCACCAGACCATCGGCACGGTCCTCCAAGCCGCCGAGGTCCTGGGCCTGCCGCACCACCTGCGGCTGATCCTCGCCCAGCCCAAACGCGAGCTGATGGTCCACTTCCCCGTGCGGATGGACGACGGCAGCTTCCGCCTGTTCAAGGGCTACCGCGTCCAGCACAACAACATCCTCGGCCCATACAAAGGCGGCATCCGCTACCACCACGCCGTCGGGCTGGACCATGTCAAGGCGCTCTCGGCGCTGATGACGCTTAAGTGTTCGCTGGTCCGCCTGCCGCTGGGCGGGGCCAAGGGCGGCGTGCAGGTCGATACCCGCCGGTTGTCCGAGCCCGAGCTGATGCGGATGACCCGGCGATTTGTCACGGCGCTGGGCAGCAACATCGGGCCCAACACCGACATCCCCGCCCCGGACGTGGGGACCAACGCCCAGGTCATGGCGTGGTTCGCCGACACGTACATCAACCTGCACGAGCAGCAGCACGGCTGGGGCGGCGCGGCGGTCGTCACCGGCAAGCCGCTGCACTTTGGCGGCTCGGAGGGCCGCGACAAAGCCACCGGCCAAGGCCTGGTCTACGTGCTGGAGAAGCTGCTGCCCACGATGGGCCTGGAGGTCGACGGCCTGCGGTTCAGCGTGATCGGCTTTGGCAACGTCGGCTCCTGGACCGCCCGGCTGCTGTGCCAGCGTGGGGCCAGGCTCGTCGCCGTGATGGACCACAGCGGTGCGATCCGCAACCCCGACGGGCTGGACGTGGCCGGCCTGCTGGAACACTCGAACCACAACGGCGGGGTCGAGCACTTCGACGGCGGCAAGCCGATCGATACCGAGGCTTTCTATACAACGCCGGTCGACGTGCTGGTCCCCGCGGCGCTGGAGCAGATGCTCGGCGAGCAGGAGGCGCAGTGGATCGACGCGGAGGTCGTCGCCGAGGGCGCGAATGCACCGACCACGCCAGCGGGCGAGCGGGTGCTGGCCCGGCGGGGCGTGCGGGTGCTCCCGGCGGTGCTGTGCAACTGCGGCGGCGTGACCGTGAGCTACTTCGAGTGGAAGCAGAACCGCCAGGCCGAGACGTGGTCGGCCAGGCGGGTCGATCGGCAGCTGCAGAAGCAGATGCACGCCGCGGCCGACCGCGTCGTCGCCGCGGCTGACCAGCACGGTTGCACCATGCGGGTCTCGGCCTACATCAGCGCCCTGCAGCACATCGCGGAGGTCTACGAACTGCGCGGGATCTTTCCGTGATTGACGACCCGCGAACGTGAGGCAGCGGGACACCGCAGCGCGGTGTCTTCTCTGGTCTGTTCCGCACCGGCTCCCTGACGGTCGCGGCTCGTCAAGCCAGCTCGACCTCCAAGTCGAGCAGAAGCTTCCGCAGCGCGTCGCGGTCGGCGCTGGGCAGCGGCGTCATGGGCAGGCGCAGCTCGCCGGTGTCGTGCCCCGCCAGGGCCATGGCCGCCTTGATGGGGATGGGGTTGGTGGCCATCGTGAGCAGGCCCCGGCACAGCTCGAACAGCTCCAGGTGCAGCCGGCGGGCCCCGGGCAGGTCGTTGTTCGAGATGGCCTGGACCATCGGGATCAGCCGCTCGGGCACGAGGTTGCTCAGGACGCTGACCACGCCGCGGGCCCCCACGGCCATCAGCGGCAGGGTCAGCGAGTCGTCGCCGGAGAAGATGGCGAAGTCCGGGCCGCACTCGGCGGCGATCTCGGAGGCGACGTCGAGCCTGCCGGTCGCCTCCTTGATGGCCTCGATGTGGTCGTGGGCGGCGAGGCGGGCGACGGTGGCGGGGGTCAGCTCGATCCCGCATCGGCTGGGGATGTTGTAGAGCATGATCGGCAACGCGACCGCGTCGGCGATGGTCATGAAGTGCCGGTACAGCCCGACCTGGGTGGGCTTGTTGTAGTACGGGTTGACGATCAGGGCGGCGTCGACGCCGGCATCTTTGGCGAACGTCGTGAGCTGCACGGCCTCGGCGGTGGCGTTGCTGCCGGTGCCGGCGATGACTTTGATCCTGCCGTCGGCGGCCTTGACGGTGGTGGTGATGACGGCCCGGTGTTCATCGTGGGTCAGCGTCGGCGACTCGCCGGTGGTCCCGACCGGGACCACGCCGGCGACGCCCGCGTCGGCCTGCCGGCGGACCTGCTCGGTAAGGCGGTCGTGATCGACTTCGCCATCGCGGAAGGGGGTGATCAGGGCTGTGTAAACGCCGCCGGACTGCATGAGCGGGACTGTAGCGGGTTGGGAGCCGTGCCACTGAAGCGGTGCCGCCGCGGTGTTCAGGAGCGCTTGGCCTTGCCGTCGAGTTTGGCCTTGGCCTTGCGGGCGCGGAGCTTGGACTTGGGGGCCACATGGAAGGTCGCGGTGCACACGCCCACGCGCCGCTGCCGCTGATCTTTGTGGACCACCGCCTGGAAGACCTGCATCACGACGGTGAAGTTGAACTCGGGCTTGGTGTCGACCAGCCGACGCAGTGCCGCCCCGTCGACCGGCTCGCCGTCCTGGTCGACCTCCTGCTCGTACTGGTCCTCGTCGATGCGGTAGATCGCCGGGCCCAGGCAGGGCCGCATGAACTTGTAGTGCAGCTCCTTGCAGACGACGGTGAACTCTTTGCCGACGTGCTTGAAGATATACATCCCGCCGGCGATTTCGGCGTTGGCCAACAGGGCCGCGCCGGCCATCGCGTTGTACCAGTTCTTGTTGAACCGGCGGAACGGCATGACGACCTCGAAGGGGTCGCCCGGCTGGCTGCGGAACCGGATCCCCGAGCGGTACGCCAGGGGCAGGAACACGCGCGAGAGCGTCCGGTGCCAGAAGTTGCTCTTGCTGCTGAGCGTCGAGAGCTTGCCCTCGACGCGGCGGATGAACCGGCCCAGCCAGTTGGTGGGCGGGTCCGCGGGCCGCAGCGGGCGGATCGGCTGGCCGTCGGCCTGGGTGTCCGCCGCCGTCAGGCTCGCGTCACCGGGGGGCAGGGGCATCGTGATAGCGACCGCCGCATCGTCCGTGTTCGTGGTCGTGACCGACATGGGGAGGCACTATAGGTGCCGTGCGGATGACGGCCGCGTCACCGCATAACGCTGCTGGTGCCAATCGGCCGTTTTCCGACCATTCAGGGGCCGCGGTCCCGCTCGATGGCCGGCATCAGGTCGTTGAACTCCTCGATCCGCAACATCCGGATGTCTCGTACGCAGTTGGTGAACCAGGGCAGCGAATCAGCCAGGTCCTGCGCCGCCACCACGCACCGCACCGCGTCGATCTCGTCGCCGCCGAAATACACGCTGCCCTGCTGCCACTTGAAGCCGTGCTTCTGAAGCACCCGTTTGACCTCGGTGTAGGCCGCGTTGTACGGGTCGCCGTAGTGCAGCCGTAGCGACTCGATCTCCATGTCGAAGGCGATGGCGTACACGCGAGCTTTCCCCGTCGGAAGCGGCAGCGGGCGGTGGAGCGTCTGGCTGACGGGCTGGGTCAGGATCGACATCAATCCAGTCTACCCGTCCTTACTGCAGGTTGACCGGCATCACGACGTACAAAAAGTCCGGCCCGGTTCGCAGCAGGCCCGGCTTGTTGCCGGCCTTGAACTCGAGCGTCACCTGCTCGTCCTCGATGACCTTCAGCGCGTCCAGCAGGTAAGTCGGGTTGAACCCGATCTCGATCGGCTCGCCGGTGTAGTCCGGCACGTCGACCTTCACCTCGGCCTCGCCCATCTCCGGGGCCCGGCTGGACATGGTCAGCCCGTCGGGCCCGAAGGCCATCCGCACGCCCTTGGACTCCTCGCTGGTCAGCAGGGCGACCCGACGCACCGCGCTGATCATTGTGTCGGTCGACAGCGTCGCCTTGCGGTCCTGGTCCTTGGGGATGACGTCCTGATAAGGCGGGAAGTTGCCCTCGACCAGATTGCTGGTCAGCGTGCTGCCGTCGGTGGCGAAGTGCACCTGGTTGTCGGCGATCTTGACCTTGACGGTCTGCTCGGCGTCGTCGAACAGCCGCATCAGCAGCTGCAGGGCCTTGCTGGGCACGATCGCGCTGCGGGTCTGGTCGTTGTTGGACTCGGCCTGACCCTTGGCGTAGGCGAGGCGGTGGCCGTCGGTGGCGACGACCGACAGCTCGCCGCCCTTGCGTTCGATCAGGACGCCGTTGATGGCGTAGCGGGAGTTTTCGCGGGCGGTGGCGAAGGTGGTCAGGGCCAGCAGCTTGTGCAGCTGGGCGGCGGAGATCTCGAAGTCCGGATCGCCGGTGAGCTCGGGGACGGGGGGGAAGTCCGCGGGCGGGTGGCCGAACACCTTGTACTTGCTGTCCCGGCCGGTGATGTGCGAGACGTCCTGCTCGGTGTGGATCTCGAGGGTGGGGTCGATCGATTCGCGGACGATCTGGGTGAGCTTGTCGGCGGGCACCAGGGCCTCACCGGGCTCGGCGACCTCGACGCGGGGCGTGCTCAGGCGGATCGACACCTCCATGTCGGTCGCGGCGAGGGTCAGCCCGGTGTCGGCGTCGGCGGTGAGCTTGACGCATTGGAGCACGGGCTTGGGCGTACGGGTCGCCGCCACCGAACCGGCCAGGGCCAGCGAGTCCATCAACGCGCCGCGATCACAGATCACCTTCATCGTGTGCCTCTTCCTGCGGCCGAGATGGCCGACGGTGAACCGTATCGCGGGCGGGACGGCGGGGCAAACGGGGGCCGAAGCGTGAAGCCAGAAGCTTGAAGCCAGAAGCCCGAACGCGTGGGCTAGGGTCGCCCTGTTCTGGCTTCACGCTTCCGGCTTCACGCTTCTGGCTTCGCGCTTCAAGCCTACCGTGCCCGCGTGCCCGAAGGCCACACGATCCACCGGCTCGCGAGGTACCACCGTCGGCTGCTGGGCGGCAAGCAGCTGCGGGTCAGCTCGCCGCAGGGGCGGTTCACCGAGGCGGACGTGGTGGACCGGCGGAAGCTCCGCGAGGTCGAGCCGCTGGGCAAGCACCTGTTCTATCACTTCACCACCGGCACCGTGCACGTGCACCTGGGCATGTACGGCAAGTTTGCCTACCGCGAGAAGAAGCGTGGTCAGGCCCCGCCCGACCCGACGCCGACCACGCGGATGCGGCTGGTCAGCGCCGCCCGGTGCGTCGACCTCACCGGGCCCACCGCGTGCCACCTGGTCGACGACGACGAGTATCAAGCCATCCACGGCCGCATCGGCCCGGACCTGCTGCGCCCCGACGCCGACCGGGACGCGGTGCGGGAGCGGGTGCTGAAGATGGACCGGCCGATCGGGGTGGTGCTGATGGACCAGTCGATCCTCAGCGGCATCGGCAACGCCTACCGCAGCGAACTGCTGCTGCGGCAGGGCATCCACCCGCGGAGTCGCACCACGGCGTTGACCGCCGAGCGGTTTGACGCGATGTGGGACGACGCGGTGCACCTGCTGAACCTCGGCGTCAAGCACTCGCACATGTTCTGCGTGGACCCGGCGGACGTGGGCAAGGTGAAGGTCAGCGAGCTCACCCGGGATGAGCGGTTTTACGTGTACCGGCGGGAGACGTGCCGCAAGTGCGGCGGGCCGGTGGAGCAGTTTGAGATGGCGGGGCGGCGGGTGTATGCGTGTCCGCGGGATCAGGCCATCTTGTAAAGCTGCGACCATCGGTCGCGGCTTTACGGTTCGGATGGGGGCCAACAGACCACGACCAGGGGTCGCGGCTTTATAGGGATTGAGACATGTTCGTATTCTTCAGCAACAGGCTCGGGTGTTGGGGGTCGGTGCTGCTGTCGCTGGTGGGGACGGCGGTGCTGTTGGGGGTCCTGTGGTTGATCAACCGGTGAGGGTGCGGCGGGCGGCCCGGGCTCGAACGCCCCCGGCTATTGAAGACCAGATGGTCAGCAGTGATTCCGAAAGGGGTGGCACACCTCGCCGGCTCGGCGGTGATGTGTGCAGGCCGCGGCTTGCCGCAAGAGCACACATCGGCCTTCGGCCGAGGTGTGGCACGCGATGGGTTCTGACCATCTAGAGAGCAACAACGGCGTCACGCCGGCGGCGTCGGCCCAGCATGAGCAGGCCGCCGGCGGCGGCGAGGGCGATGGTGCCCGGCTCGGGGACCGGGGTGAAGACGATGTCGTCGATCGCGCCCGACCCGCCGATGGTCACGGCCACGGCGTCGGCGTCGACCGAGGCGCTGGTGATATCGAAGACGGTGATCGGGTCGAATGCGTTGTTCGACTTGTTGCCCACCTCGGCGTCCGGGTTAGTCAGCAGCAGGTCGGGGAACGTGACGTTGGCGATCTGGACGCCGCCGCGGAAGAACCGCAGGGCGATGTTGCCCCCCGCCGGGTCGAACTCGGCGGGCCCGTCGAGGTCGATGTACGACAGCCCGAACTGCGTGATCGGGGTATCGAACGCGAAGAGCACGGTGCCCGAGGGCTTGGCGCGTTCGAGGTAATGCAGGTTGTTGGGGTCGTCCGGCCCGCCGCCGCGGATCGCGAGCAGGTTGCCGGGCGTGGCGGTCTGGCGGTTGCCCCGCTGCCAGGGGCCCTGCACGCCGGTGATGCCGTTGTAGACGTTGCTGTCGATGATGACCGCTTGGTCGGGCGAGCCGGCGTTGGGGTTATCGACGGTGATGGTCACGCCGGGGATGGCGTTGACCGGGTTGGACCCGACCGGGACGTTCTCGAAGTCGATCACCGCCGCGCCAGCCGCCGGGCCGAGCCCCGCACTGGCGACGGCAAACGCCGACGCGATCATGAGTTGCAGTTTCACGTGTACTTTCCTTCCACCCTTCCGAGGCGGTTGAGGGAGAACCTAGGAACAACCCGGTGAAGCGGGTTGGAGTTTTGACTGAAGTTTTTCTTAATCCTGCGGTCCATCATGTGGTCCCTCGGCCAACCCGGCCCACGGGACATCGACCCGCCGGGCGGGCGGGGTGAGGCCGAGCGGCGGGTTATCGGACGCGCCCGGTGGGGTCGCCAGGGTTAGCCGCTGCAACTCAAGCATGCCACCGATGCGGCGGTTGGCCAGTGCACATGGGGCTCGGTTGGATACCGCGGTTGACGTGGACACCTGCCCCCTTCCCTTGCCGGGATGGGCCGGGGAGGGTCGCGGGTGATCGCCACCCGCGCGCCACAAGATGCGTCGGGTTCAAGTCGCGATCCCGTCCCCTGGCGTCCGCCTGGGACCGAGAGCGGGCGAGAGCCGGCCCACGCGGGCCCGAGCGGGAAGGTGGGTTTCAGATCGACGCCAAGGCGTCGTCCACTTCGTCAAACATGGCGAACACGTGGTCCAGGCGGGTCACCTTGAACAGGAACGCCAACTCGTCGCTGCAGCCGGCCAGGGCGATCTTGCCGCGGGCGTGCTGGATGTCCTGCATGAACTGGACCAGACAGCCCAGGCACGCCGACGCGAGGTAGTTCACCGCGGTCAGGTCGAACACGAAATTGCGGGCCCCGTCGTACCGCATCTTCTCCTCCAGCGACACGCACAGTTCCTGCATCGCCGCCAGGTCCATGTCCGGCTGCTCCACCGTTGCGACGACGGTGGGGCCCTGCTGCTCGAGATTGGGCGGTTGAGCTGTCATGACGCGGAGTCCCCGATCCCGGGCGGTTTCCCCGGAACGAAGGGGGCGATAACCGCCCTATCGGCCGATCGCGTGGGCGGGTTGAGCGCTGCCCGGATATGAGGCCACGGGGGCAGCTTCGCTGCACCCGCTAAACAGTCACGCCTTCGCCGCGTCGTACCGCGGGAACAACGCCGGGCCCTTCTGCACCGGCTTTCCCTGCCCTAATTGCTCCCACCGGGCCCACTGATGCAGATCACCACACCCGCGGTCGGCCAACGCCTCCGCGTAAAGCCCGCACCCGATCCGACCCCAAAACGCCTCGCACGCATCGGGCACGAACGGCCACAGCAGCAGCGACGCAACCCGCAAGGCCTCCAGGCAGTCCCCGAGGATCCCGGCCACCCGCTCGGCGTTCGCCGAGTCTTTCGCCAGCGTGAATGGCCGGGTCTGCTCGATGTACTCGTCCACATGGCGGACCAGCCGCAAGGCTCGGGATGAGGCTATCTCGAGCTCGAGCCGTTTCATAGCCTCCATGTAGATCCCCAATTCCGCTTCCGAAAAAGGCTGAAATAGGTTGAGACCATTCGTCGCGGGGCCGCGGTTCATCCCCCCGCAGTACTTGCCGATCATGTTCGTCACCCGGCTGACCGAGTTGCCGAACGTGTTGGCCAGGTCGCTGTTGTAGACCTCGATGAACAGGTCGGGGCTGAAGGTCGAGTCGGTCGTGCCCAGCGGCCCGCGGGTGGCGAGGAACCACCGCAGGGCGTCGAGGCCAAACTCGCTGACGTAGTTGTCGATCGCCGCGGGGTCCAGAAAGTTGCCCAGGCTCTTGGACATCTTCTCGCCGCGGTCGCTGACCCAGTAGCTGTGGCAGTACACCCGCTCGGGCAGGCCGACCCATTCGTGGCCGTCGGTCTTCTTGAGCGCCAGCAGCAGCGCCGGCCAGATCGCCGCGTGGAACCACAGGATGTCCTTGGCGATCACGTGCGTGGCGCCGCTGTCCCAGAACCGCCGACGCTTGTCATCGTCGACGTAGGTCAGGTAGTTGAACAGCGCGTCGATCCACACATAGATGGATTGCTCGTCGTCACCCGGCACCGGGATGCCCCAGCCGCCACTACCCGTTCGGCTGATCGGCACGTCCTCGGCCTCTTTGATGCGGTTGACGATCTCGTTCCGCCGGGCCGCGGGCTGCACGAAGCCGGGGTGGCTCTCGAAGTGCGCGAGCAGCGCGTCGCGGTAGGCCGAGAGCTTGAAGAAGTAGTTCGTCTCCTGCTTGCGGACCAGGGGCCTGCCCGACACCGGCGACTTGTAGTCGGTGTCCTTGGCCCGGTTCTCCGGGACGTACTCCTCCTCGCCCGGGTCGTACCAGCCCTCGTACTGCCCCGGATACACGTCACCGCCAGCAATCAGTGCGGCGACGTACTGGGTGACCTTTTGCTTGTGCCGGTCCGAGGACGTGCGGACAAAGTCGTCGTACGTCAGCTCCAGCTTGTCGAACGTCTCGCGGAACGCCTCGGCGTTCTGATCGGCCCACTGCTGCGGGCTCAGGCCGTGCTCGGCGGCCTTGTCGGCGACCTTCGCCGCGTGCTCATCGACCCCGGTCAGGAAGAACGTCGGCTCACCCGCCAAGCGGTGAAACCGCGCGACCACGTCGGCGACGACGGTCGTGTAGACGTGCCCCAGGTGCGGCCGATCGTTGACGTAGTAGATCGGCGTCGTGATGTAGAACGGCTCAGTCATGCGGGCGGCATGGTACGGCAGGGGCTTCAAGGGTCACCGATGCCGCGGATTGACATCCGCGGCTCCAACCCGGCGTGACATCTGGAGCCGCGGGTGTCAACCCGCGGCCTCGGCGCCGCCTCACCCCTGCTGCGCGTACCGCATCACCGCGGCGACGCCGGTGTCGGTGGGCATCCGGTCGGCCTCGAGCACGAGGACCCGGCCGCCGCGGCGGAGCGTCAGCTCGGCCAGGTCGTCCAGCACGTCGTCGGTGTGCGGGTCTTCGATCGTGCGGTAGGTGATGTCACCGGTGGCTTCGTCGAGGCTGCCGCCGACGCGGTGGTCCTGCTTGAGCATCAGGGTCTCGACGCGGCCCTGGGCGACGGCCTTGGCGATGTCGTCGACGTGGTCGCTGCCCTGGCCGTGGGATGCGGCCTCGCCGTAGCGGGACCGCATCGCCTCGAGCTGGTCGAGCATGCTCGGGCGGACCTCCTCCATGACGAGCTTGTGCAGCTCCCGGGTGCTCACGCCCTTGAACGGATCACGCTTCAGGGCCATGTCCGACAGCGGCATCTGGTTGCACGCGTCGCGGAAGATGCCGTGGTACTCCCGCAGGGCGGCGAGCACGAGCGGCAGGTCGCTGCGGTGGTGCTTCGACAGGCCATCGCAGACCCGGCGGAAGTACCGCCGAAGCTGGTTGCCCCGCTGGTCCGAGTCCTCGGGCTCGAACATCGACCGCTTGGTCTTCTCGACGTGTGACGAGCCGCCCAGGGCCTCGGCCATGTTGGTGGGCACCTCCGGGTCCAGCTCCAGCTCGACCAGCGCCGCGTTGTCGCCCTCGTACAGCTGGACCTGGTCCATGCTGATCGCCAGCAGGCGGAACCGCTGGTACTTGCCCGCGATCCGCAGCAGCGGCTTGACGTGGAAGCTGTCGGCCACGATCGCCAGCTCCGGCGGGGCCTCGCCCAGCATCCGGTACTTCATCAGCCCCGGCGAGCGGAACACCGCCAGCCCGGGCTGCTGATGCGTCCAGAACCCCTTGCTCTGTTCCAGCTCGTGCAACGGCCGCAGCAGCTCGGCCCGCTGGTCCTCGTCCAGCGACTGGCCGTCCTGCGACAGCGACGCCTCGGCCTGCTGCACCAGCGACTTGTAGCGGATCCGGTTGACGTCCAGCTTGTCGGTGTGCAGCTCCGCGGGCATGTACAGCGAGATGCACGGGCCCGCCTGCTCGGCGGCAAGCAGGTCGCTCAACGGCGGGGTCGTCAGGTCCAGGCCGGTGGCCGGCGGGGCGGAGGTTTCCATTCAGTGCAGCCTTTCAAATCGCAATGGGGAAGCGGCTCATCGTACCCGGCCCGGCGGCGGCGCGTGGGGCGGCATCACGATTGCGAGTCCGGACAGGATGAACAGGATCAACGGGATCGGAAAATGAATCGGCGGAGCGGACTTTCCATTGCAGCAGCATCAGCCACCGCTTCTGCTCCACTTTCTGATCCTGTCAATCCTGTTGATCCTGTCTGAATCCAGACCCCGGCGATAGCTCAACCCGTCATCACCGGCAACGACACCCGCGGCGTGTCGTCATCCTCGGCGGCGTCGGCCTCGGGCCGGGGCACGGCGGGGGGTTGATACTCCGACGGGTCCATCGCCAGCAGCCGCTGGGCCTCACGCTTCGCCGCGTCCTGCTTGGGGTACCGCACCTCGCGGAAGCCCGTGACGCCCCGCGGCGTCGACAGGATCGCCAGCCACCGCTGGTAATCCCGGTCGCTGCCGTCCCAGTCCAGCTTGTCGACGACACCCTCGAACCAGTCGCGGAACTCCAGCTCCCGCTTGTGCCAGCCGGGCAGCTTCCGCAGCGGCGTCATCGAGCTCATCAGCCGAAGCTGCCAGTCGGTGCTCTTCCACGTGAAGCGGACCGTCCGGCCCAGCAGCTCAAACTCCGGGCGGTTGTGATGGCGGTACTTGATCTTGTCCCCGTGCGCCGGGTTGACGTTCCACCGCCGACGGTCCTTCTTGTACTTCTCCGGGCTGGTCAGCATCGCCGCGACGTACGGCTCGTCCTTGACCAGCATCACCTTGGCCAGGTTCCACACCACCGCCCGCGTCACCGCGTAGCCCTTCACCGGGTGGTCCTTGTGGAAGACCTCGACCAGCCGGTCGCAGTACCGCTGGGCGTAGTCCATGCCGCCCCAGATCACGCAGTCGTAGGCGCGGATGATCACGTCGCGCATCAGCTGGTCGTCGACCCGCAGGCCCCGGGTCGCGCGGAACGTCTGCTTCATCAAGACCCGGAACTGCCGGGCCGTCCGCGGGCCCTTGTCGCGGTCGATGACCCGCCCGACCCACTCGCTGCCGTACCACGCCTCGAGCACGTTGAGCTTGCGACGCAGGCACTGCCGGGCCGTCTCGTGCTCGTGCAGCTTCTCGACCACGAACAGGTTAGGCCGGACCACGATCTTCCGCCCGATGTGGAACGCCCGCAGGTTGCGGTCCGCCTGCCTGCCGGTCACCTCGCGGATCGCCGACTCGATGACCTCCAGCTTCAACGGCAAGAAGCCCCGCTGCAGCGCGATGCCCAGCATCATGATGTTCGCGTAGAGCTTGGTGTCCAGGACCCGCTCGCACAGGTCGCCGACGTTAAACGCCGCGTACCGCTCCGGGTGCGTCTGGCCCGCGATCGCCCGCTGCAACGCGTCGACGTCAAAGTCCTGGCGACCCATCAGCGACAGGATCGTCGGGGTCTTGGCCGTGTTGACCACCGCCGCCGTGTACCCCGGGCTCGCCACGCGGTACGGCAGCCTCGGGTCCATCGACCGCGCCGCTTCCAGGATGTCCACGCCCAGCAGCAGGTCCGCCTTGCCGTAGGGGATCACGGGCGTGGTCCCGGGTCGCAGGTCCAAAGTCGCAGGCCCTGCGCTACTTCCGTTACCACCTTCCTGCGACTTGCGACCTTCGATTTGCGACCCCGTCCGGCTATAGACGAGCTGCGAAAACACCCCGCCGTTGCGGATCGCCAGGCCCTTCTTGTCCAGGAACTGCACGTGGTAGCCCATCGCGTGCCCCGCCCGGGTCAGGATCGCCGTGCACAGCCCGATGCCCATCCCGCCCACACCGGCGAGGTAGCACCGCCAGGTGTCCTGGTCCGCGTGCACCGGCCGGGGCGGGTCGGGCAGGTCGCCCAGGTCCACGTGCTCATCGCCCATCCGCGGCGACTGCTTGCGGTGGATCGTCACCTCCTCGAACGACGGGCAGGCGTTGATCCGCTGGCAGGCGCCGTCGTTGACGCACCAGGACATGTCGGTCTGGATCTTCGGGCCGTAGTCCGTATCTTCGATTTTCAGGCCCGGGCAGCCGGTTTGCGTCGTGCACTCCAGGCAGAACTCGCACACCTCGGTCGCGACATTCATGTGCGTGCTCTTGGGCACGAACCCCCGCTGCTTGAGCTCGGCCACACGCTCCCGCTTGACCCGACGCTGGAACGTGATGCCGCATTCCTTGTCGGCGATCACGATCTTGACCCCGTCGCCCAAGACCGTCCGCTCCATCAGCCGGCGGTACCGCGTCCGGTCCGCCGGGTTGATCCGGACGATCTGCACGTCCCGCTTGAGGTCCTTGGGCACCATGCCCTTGACGATCCGCTCGATGTCCAGCGGGTTCATCTCGTTGCCGGTCAGGTCCAGCTCGTTGGACTGGTGATGCTGGTGGCCGGTCATGGCCGTGGTTTTGTTGTCCAGAATGATATACGTGATGTCCTGGCCGTTATAGATCGACTGGCCGATCGCGACCTGGCCCGAGTGATAGAACGTGCCGTCGCCCATGAACACGAGCTGTTTGTTGTCGATGAACGGGTCGACGCCCGCGCCGGTGGCCCCGCCCAGGCCCATGCCGCTGTAGTTGTGCATCAGCGGCTTGTTGGGCTCGAACATCAGCATCGTGTAGCAGCCGGTGTCGCCGTGGCAGACCAGGTCGACCGGACCGCGCTTGTGCTTGCCGAGCATGTACTCGGGGTCCAGCAGGTCGTCCCGCAGCTCCAGCAGCACCGACGAACTGTCGCGGTGCGGGCAGCCCGGGCAGAACCCCGGCGTCCGTGTCGGCACGTGCAGGGCCGGGACTTCCGCGGCCTGCATCCGCTCGGACAGGGCCGATAGGTTGCCGTTGGTCAGCTCGATCGGCAGGGTCGGGTGGTCCCGCAGCAGCGGGATCAGCCGCTGGGCCAGAAGCGACGGGTTGAGCCCCCGCGTGCTGGGGATGCCCTGCAGATCGCCCGGGAGCTTCTTGCCGTACACCTTCGTGTCCAGCTTCCCGTCCTGTCTCAGCGGCGCAAGGATCTCGTGCACCTGCCGCTCGACGAACGACCGCCGCTCCTCGACCACCACCACCTGCTCGCACCGCTTGGCGAAGTCGGTCACCAACTCGGCGTCGAGCGGGTAACTCAGCCCCAGCTTCAGGATCGGCAGCCGGCCGGCCAGCCGCATCTCCGACAGTGCGTGCTCCAGGTACGCATACGCCACGCCCGACGCGATAAACCCCACCGCCGCCCGCTCGTCCTTGCCGGGGGCGTTGACGATCCGGTTGACCTTCAGCTTGCGAGCCGCCTCGACGACCCGGCGGTGCTGATCGTCCAGGCCCAGCTCCCGCGTCCACGTCCGCGGGGGCAGCAGCACCGTCTCGTCGAGGTTGGGCTCGATGTCCCGGGCGTAGCTGAGGCTCCGCTTCTGCTTGTGGTTGAGCTTCGGGAAGTGGTTCGGCCGACACACCACCGTCCCGCCGCCGTCGGCCATGGCGGTGGTCATCATCAGCCCGATATAGATCCCGCCCGCCGCCCCGAGCTCAAACCCGATGCTGATGTAGTCCTTGACCTCCTGCGAGCAGCACGGCTCGAGCATCGGCAGCCGGACGTGCTCAGCCAAAAACCGGCTGTCCGCGGGGACCTGCGTCGAGTCGGACCACGGGTCGTCACCGCAGACGATCAGCGCGCCGCCGCCGTCACGCGTCCCGGCCAGCACGCCCAGCGCCAGCGCGTCGGACGCGACGTGCAGCCCGACGGACTTGAACGCCGTGATCGCCCGGCAGCCGGCCATCTGCGAACCGTTCACCATCGCGACCGACAGCGCCTCGTTGGCGGCGATCTTCGCGACGATGCCGTGCTGTTCCAGCAGCGGGCCAATGGCCTCGGCGGTGTCGAAAAAGCCGGCCACGGGCGACCCGGGGTAGCCAGTGAGCAGGTGGACGCCGCCTGGCGTTTCAAGCGCGCCCTTCACCAGCATCTCGTTGCCGGTGAAGATCGCCGGTCCAGCGTCCTGCAGAAAGCGGGGGTCAACCTTCATGGTGGGGCCCGAGGCCGGCATCGCCGCCCGTCGCCGCGGGTCGGCATTATAGATCGGCCATCGGCCCCGCGAGCAGCAAGCGACGCCAGACCATCGCCCGGCGGTCCGACCTCTCCGAGCGTTGCGTGGCACCGCCGCAGGGCGGGCCGGCCGTGGCGAGCCGCAGATGCTCGGAGGCTACCCGCGGGCAACAAGAAACCGAACCAGGCCCGACCCCCACCGGTCCAAGACGCGGCCCATCGGATGGACCCGATCTCGAGCCACTGCGCGTGAACCATCGGACCGGTGGTCATGGTGAGGCTTGGGAATCCGGGTGTCGAGGCGCGAAAAAAGTTGACGAGGGGGGCGGCCCGGGCTAACCTGCACTCGGATTCATTTGCATCCGCGTTCACCCGCCGATTGAACCCCATGCCTACCGTCTACGACATCGCAAAAGCCGCTGGCGTGTCGTACTCCACGGCCACCCGGGTCCTCAACGGCCAAGTCAGCTACACCCGCCCGACTTATGCCCGCCGGGCGGCCAAGATCCGCAAGATCGCCAGCGAGATGGGCTACCGCCCCAACGTCGCCGCTCAGGCCACGTCGTCCGGTCGATTCAACGCGGTCGGGGTCGTGCTGCGACGGGACAAGAAGCTCGGCTTTGGCCCGCACCCGTCGTACCTCCGCGGCATCTGCAAGGCCCTGGACGAGTCGGGCCAGACCATGGTCTTCGCCCCGGTGAGCCCCGACGAACTGGACAGCCCCGACGCGGCCCGCATTCTGCACCAGAAGGTCGTCGACGGCCTGATCCTCACCGATCGGGCGCTGCTGGGCGGGCCCGCCGAGGCGGCCCTGGACCAGCTGCACCTGCCCGCGGTATGGATGAACGTCAAGCGGCCGTACAACGCTGTGTACCCCGATGACGAACACGGCGGCCGGGTCTGCACCGAGCACCTGCTGCAGCGCGGCCACCGCCGGATCGCCTTCGTCGGCCCGCCGGACACCGAGCACTACAGCAGCACCGAGCGGGTCGCCGGCTACGCCGCGGCGATGAAGGCCGCGGGCCTCTCGCCCACGCCCGTAATCTGGCACCACCAGCCCGGCCAGCGGGTGGCTCAGCTGCGCGAGCTCTTCCAGTCACCCGACCGCCCCACGGCGGTGGTGGCCATGGACCAGCTGTACGAACCGGTGCTGCTGGCCGCCGCCCACCAAGGCCTGCGGACGGCCCGGGACCTGTCGATCATCAACCTCGCCAACGGCCAGCCGCTCGCTGCGGTGCCCGTCGATACCTACGAGATCCCCGCGTACTGGGTCGGCTACCACGCCGTGCGGATGCTCAACCGCCGGGTCGGACACCCCGACGTCGACCAGCCAGCCCACCCGGTGACATACGACAAACACATCCCCGGCAAAACGGTCGCCGGGCCCGCTTCCTGACCCCGGCGGCCCGACCGCCACCACCTGTTCACCCCTTGGAGGTTCCCATGCACACTCACGCTCTCACCGCCACCCTCGCCGCCGCCGCCCTGATGCTGGGGGCACCCGCGGACGCCGCCGTATACGAAGGCTTCGACTACGCCGAACCGGACTTCAACGGCGACGCGGGAGGTGCCGGCTTTGGATCCAACGCGTGGACCCTCAGCGGGGGCGGGGCCTCGGTCGTCGCAGGCATCAGCAACGGATCGCTGGACAACGATGCTTACACATTGTCGAGTTCTGGCAACAAAGCGGTGTCCCGCAATGTGGCCGGCGATGCAGTTCGCATTCTAGATTCGACCGAAACGATCGACTTGTCGGCCGATGGTGACGTGGTTTACTTCAGCTATCTCCTGCAGTCTGAATCGCCAAGCGACACGACGAACCAGCTATCGTTCTTTTCCGGGTCTGTCGGCGCCAACGGCAGCGACGCAAACATCGTGCTTGATACCGGGATTCGTGACGGCAATTTCCGCCTGCGTGCGGGCGGCAGCAGCCAGGTGATCACCGGAAACCCGGTAGCTGACACGACCTACTTCCTCGTCGGCTTTATCGATCCGAATGCTTCGACCAACGACGTCTTCGGCTTGAACGTCTACGACAGCAACGACATCGTTCCCTCGACAGCACCGGACACCAACAATTCATCGGCCTGGCTACTTTATGACGACGGCAAAAGCCTCAGCGATACCATCGATCGGATCGCTCTTCGAGCTACAGGTGCGGACGACACGAAACAGACCTTCTACGACGAAATCCGCATCAGCGACAACTACGCGACCGTCGCCGTCCCCGAGCCCGCGTCGCTGGCCCTGCTGGCCGCCGGTGGCGTGTGCCTGCTCAAGCGTCGGCGGCGGTGAACTGTCGGCCATTTGAACTCCGGATGTTGATCCGGGGCTGAGGAGTTCACACACCATGCGACGACACGCCTTCACGCTCATCGAGCTGCTCGTGGTCATCAGCATCATTGCGCTGCTGATCGCGCTGCTGCTGCCGGCCCTGGGCGCGGCCCGCGACGCGGCCCGCTCGGCGGTGTGCCTGTCCAACCTCCGCCAGCAAGGCATCGCGATGTACACCTACCTCAGCGAGCAGGAGGTCTACCCGTACGGCTTCTACCGAGAAACGGGTGACCCCAACACCGACGCCACGTCGTGGCACCGCATCCTCCGCCAGACCGCCGGCGGCTCGGGGCTGACCATCGGCGAAACGGGTGGCGTCGACGATGAGCTGTTCGCGATGTTTCAGTGCCCCGCCGCCGAGCGTGAAGGCCGGCTGCAGTACATCGCCAACGACCGGGTGATGATCGACAGCAACCAGAACGGCGCCCTGCCGCTGCCGGATTCGGCGGTCCGCCGGACCGCTGAGGTGGTCGCCGCCTTCGACGGACCGCTGCGGGCCTCGGGCGACTCGGACGCCACCGCCTGGCAGATGAACCAGCGTGGCCCGGGCGATCCCAACACGTACTCCGGCGCGCCGACGGTCTACGACCCCGACGCGGGGACGTGGGGCCCGCGCTTCGGCGACCCGCTCAACGAGGGGTACAACGAAGACGAGAACGAGGCCGGCGGCTGGCCGTCCGGGGGCAACAACGGCCGCGCGTCTTACCGCTGGCGTCACGCGGACAACGAGGTCGGCAACTTCCTGTTCACCGACGGCCACGCCGCCGGGGCCCGCCACACCGACCTGCAGCTGCGTCAGGTTGTCCGCGACGTGCAGTGAGCCGGCGGGCTCCATGTCGCTGAAGCATATTTTGCCCAAAGCTATCGATGAGGACTCATCATGAAACACGTTGTCTCTGTATGGACCGTTGCACTTGTTGCACTGCTCGCCGGCTCGGCCTGGGCCCAGCAGATCACCCTCGACCCCACGCTGCAGGGCCGTGCCCAGGGCGACGCCGTGGGGCAGGGCGTGCCGCACCAGCAGCAGGCCGAAGCTGGAAACGTCGGCTTCAACGCCCAGCGAGACTTCATGTTCAAGAACTTCATCGTGTTCGACCTGTCCAGCCACCTGGTCGACGTCGAGCAGGCCGATCAGGTCCAGCTGACCACCCGCTACCAGTGGGGCGGCCAAGACAGCGAGTCGGGCTGGAAGTACATCTGCCTCGGGGCGTTTGACGACGCGGACCTGAACAACCGCACGGTCCTGAACTGGGGCGAGCAGGACGGCAACCGCTTTGTCCGGATGGGTGCCGAGGTCGGCGTGGGCGACCCGTCGCAGGGCGCCGAGAGCTTTGGCGAGGACGGGTTGCTGAGCCTGGACGTGACCGAGGCGGCGCAGCGGTCGGGTCTGTCCGCCGAGCGCCCATACCTGTGGTTCCGCGTGGAGGGCGCTGATCCGAACGAAGGCGCGAGCTGGGGTGGTCTGTCTCCCGAACCGGGCAACACCCGGCTGACCCTGGATATGTTTGACAGCGACGGCGAGTAGCCCACAATTTTATAAAGAGCAACGTATGCATCGACTGCCCTTGACCCATTTGGCGGCGGCGGCCTTATCGCTGCTGGCGATCTGCTGGCCCGCCACCGCCCAAGACGCCCCGCCGTACGTCGACCCGGCCCGCAGCGCCTCGGACCATCGGGCGCATCAGGGCCTCGCCGGCAGCTGGGCGTTCATGCCCGCCCCGGCCGCAGACCAACCGCCCGCGGCCCCCGACGAGGCGGGCAACACCTGGGGCCGCGTCGCCGTGCCCGGGTCCTGGAAGAGCTTTGGCTACCCGCCGGTGACCAGCGGCCTGGAGGCCGGGGGGCTGGGCACGGCGTGGAACCAGTTCAGCGGCGGCCACGACGATGCGACGCCACATGGCTGGTACCGCCGCGAGGTCACGGTCCCCGCGGACTGGGCCGGCCGGACGGTGCGGCTGGGCTTCGAGCGGCTGGGCACCCGGGCCGAGGTCTGGCTCGACGGCCGACACGCCGGGTCGGTCGAGTGGCCCGGCGGGGAGCTGGACGTCACCGATGATGTCACGCCGGGTGAGCCGCAGCAGTTGCTGATCCGGGTGGACGTGGTCCTGCCAGGCGAGGAGCTGGTGCAGGACATGCTGCTGTCGGCCTACGCCGACCGGATGGACGTAGCCCACGCCGCGGGCCTGCTGGGCGAGGTGTGGTTGCGGTCGCTGCCGCCGGACCAGCCGGTGGTCGACGATGTGTTCGTACATACCCGCGTGGGCGGCGGGCGGGTGGGCCTGGAGGTGGACCTCGAGTCGCTGGATCGGCCGACGCCGGTGCGGGTTACCGCGCGGATGCTCGGCCACGCCGGCCAGGTCGAGCGGGAGTTCACCGGCGAGGCGCAGGCCGACCCGGGGCAGACGCCGATGCTGAGCCTCAATTGGCCGTGGGAGGACGCGCGGCTCTGGGACCTGGACCGGCCGGAGCTTTACACGCTGGACCTGCAGGTCGCCGCGGCCGACGACGCGTGGTCCGACCGGGTGCAGCAGCGGTTCGGGTTCCGCGAGTATGTGATCGACGGGCGAAACCTGCTGCTCAACGGCGTGCCGATCCGGCTGCGGCCGATGGTCACGTCGATGACCCTGGCCGGCGACGAAGCGCGGTCGCACCTGCGTCGGCTTCGCGATGCGGGGTTCACCCAGGCGATGCCCTGGCCGCAGAAGGCCCAGCCGGGGATGCTCGGCTTCTCCCGCGACATCGTGCTTACCGCCGACGAGATGGGCCTGCCCAGCACCGGCGTGGTGCAGGACATGCGCGGCTTCATCGGCGCGGCGGGCGAGCGGTGGGACCGGCCCGGCAACGTCGAGGCCTTCCGCGAGCTGGCCGACCAGCAAATCCGAAAGCTGCGGAATCACCCGTCGATCCTGACGTGGGTGACCACGCCCAACTTCTTAGGCCACGCCCAGGATCAGAACCCGTTGCTGGTCGGCCGGCACGAGGGCGGCCCGTCGCGTCAGGTTTGGGAGCAGCGCCAGCCCGCCGCGGCCCAGGGCGTCGAGCTGCTGCGGGCCCTGGACCCGACCCGGCCGGTGATGCTGCACAACGGCTCGTACGTCGGCGATATTTACTCGGTGAATCTATATCTCAATCTGCTGCCGCTGGAGGAGCGCCGCCGGTGGTTCACCCATTACGCCCAAGCCGGCGAGATGCCGTTTGTCGCGGTCGAGACCGGCCTGCCGCTGTTCACCACGATGCTCCGCGGCCGGGCCGGCTATCTCAACGCGACACGGACCGAGCCGCTGGTCACCGAGCAGATCGCCCGCTACCTGGGCCCCGCCGCCTACGAGGGCGAGACGCCGGAGCTGCGGCGGCTCATCGCCGACCAACACCGCGACGGCGACCGCTGGGCGAGCTTTCACAATCACCCGATCTTTCGGGAGCACGAGCCGCTGGCCGGGCTGGTCAGCCGGTTCATCCGCGAGACCAATGCCGCGTGGCGGTTGACCGGGCTCAGCGGCGGTGCGCTGCCGTGGGACATCGACCGCATGATCCGCTACCCCGACCGGCCGATCGCGCCGGCGGCCCGGACCTACATGCGGCACAACCGCGACACGCTGGCCTTCATCGCCGGCGGCCCGGACGACCCGCTGGACCTCACCCCCCGTTACACCGCCGGCCAGACCCTCCACAAGCAGGCCGCGCTGGTCAACGACACCCGCGAACCTCAGAGCGTCAGCGGCCGGTGGTCGGTGCGTGTGGACGGCCAACAGGTCGCCGAGGGTGACCTGATCGGCGAGGTGGCGCCGGGGTCGCACCTGCTGCTGCCGATCGACGCCCAGCTGCCCGACGCCCCGGCCGAGGGCAAGCTCGACGGCCACGTCACGCTCGACGCCCGCATCGGCGACGAGCCGCACGAGGAGCGGTTCGCGTTCCGCGTCTTCGCCGCGTCGCCGGAGCCGGCCGTGGCCTCGGTGGCCGTGATCGACCCGGCGGGGTTGACCAGCGACGCGCTGCGGGCCGTAGGTATCGAGCCGCGGGCCTGGGACCCGGACGATGACCCGTCGCTGGTGGTGCTGGGCCGCGAGGCGGTGGGTGAGCTGCCGGGTCAGAGGCTCGCCGAGTTGGAGCGACACGTCCGCGACGGCGGCACGCTGGTGGTCATGGCCCAGCCTCGCGGGTTTTACGAGCACACGCTGGACCTGCGGACCAGCGAGTACATCGCCCGGCGGATGTTCCCGCTTCCGCACGACGTCGCGATCACAGGAGGCCTCGACGCCGCCGACCTCGAGCAATTCACCGGGCAGAGCACGCTGCTGCCGCCCCACCGTGACTTCGACTACGACTGGCGGACCCAGCGCTTCGAAGGCAACGCGCACTACCCGGCCTACGGGTGGCGCTGGGGCGGCCACCACGGGGTGTCCAGCATCCCGCTGGAGGTGCCCCACCGCAGCGGCTTCACCCCGCTGATGGTCGGCGGGTTCGACTTGGCCTACAGCCCGTTGATGGTCGGCCGACTGGGCGCGGGCAAGCTCGTGCTGTGCACGCTGGCCCTGGAAGACCACGCCGCGGTTGACCCGGTGGCGCGGCTGCTGCTGCAGCGGGTCATGAGCCCCGCGTCATATGACGGGGTTGCCGAGCGGCCCGCCGCCCGGACCGTGTACGTCGGCGGCGACGCGGGCCGGCAGTTGCTGCGACTGATCGGCGTGGAGCACGAGCCGATCGAAGCCGCGGACGTGGCCCGGCTCGACGGCGACACGCTGCTGATCACCGACGGCGACGGCCCGGACGCCGATGGCCTGACCAGCCTGCTCCGCGCCGGGGGCCGGGCGGTGGTGCTGCCGCTGGACGCCTCGACGCTCGACGCGTCGGTGCAGCCCGGCACCTTCGCTACCCCGGCACCCGAGGTGCCCGCTTGGCCCGAAGCGCTGGGCCTGACGGTCGCGGACCTGCACAGCCGAATCGACCTGGACCTGCCGCTGCTTCAAGACGGCGAGCTGGACGTGGCGGCCGACGGGTTGCTGGGTCGGCAAACCATCGGCGACGGCGCGGCCGTCTTCGTGCAGGCGGACCCGATGTCGCTGGACACCGAGACCCGGCCGTACCTGCGCTACACCGCGTGGCGGCAATCGCGGCTGCTGAGCCAGCTGCTGGCGAACCAAGGGGCCACGTTCGAGTTCGACCGGACGCTTCGGCTCGCCGGCCGCGACGCGTCGGAGTTGCCGATGTCCCTGGGCGGCCCGTGGCACGCCCGGCTGATCCAGCGGTTGGACCCGTCGCCCAGTCCCGCCCAGCGGCACGAAGACCCGGGCACCAGCCGTGGTGCCCAGCAGGCGCTGCAGCAGGCCCACCGCGGCATCGCCCAAGCCGGTGGCCCGTGGCAGGCGGTGCAGGCCCCCGGCGAGTGGGAGGACTACGGCCAGCGGTGGGAGACCGCCGACGGCGAGGCTGTCTTCGCGCGGACGGTGACGATCCCCGAGCCGTGGCGGGGCCAGGTGCTGCAGCTGCAACTGGGCCGGATCGACGACATCGACGCGACCTACGTCAACGGCGAACTCGTCGGCCGCACCGACGGGTGGGATCGCGAACGCGTTTACCAGATCCCGCCGCGACTGACCCGGGACGGGACGCTGCACCTGGCGATCCGCGTGTTCGACAACTTCGGTGGCGGCGGGTTCAGCAGCCCACCGGGCACGATACACCTCGCCCCCCGCACCCTGCCCGAGCAGCGACGCGGCTACCACCCGGACTACCGCGACACCCACGGCATGGGCGACCACCCCGACCGCTACTACCGCTGGTAAAGCGACGCCCACCTGCCCCCCATGGCGAGCGTCACCGCGGCGCACGCGCGTTGCTGAAACCGCGCGCTTGCAAAGATTGTCAGTAAACGCTATCAAGTGTGTGTGGGCACTTACAGATTCGAAGAAGTTGCGGAACGGGGCGCGGGTCACGCCGGGGGGCCCTCGGCCGCCCCGACGGCCGAGGGCCGTCGCCGATTCGACTCCGGGCCGTTGACACCTCGTCCCGCTCGAAGCTGCGCGGACCGGCTGCGGGTCACCCTCATCAGCCCGAAAGGGCCGCTGTATCGCCACCGCGGCGGGGCGTTCGGCCGGGGGCTGCGGTACATGCCGCTCACCCTGCCGACGCTGGCGTCGCTGGTGCCCGCGGACCTTCCCGTCGAACTGACGTGCATCGACGAAGGGATCGCCGAGGTCGACCCGGCCCGGGTCGAGGCGGACCTGGTGGGGATGACGGTGATCACCGGCACCGCCGTCCGCGCCTACGGGCTGTCCCGGGCGCTGCGGGCGCGGGGCGTCCGGGTTGTGCTCGGGGGCCCGCATGTCACGCTGGCCCCCGACGATGCCCGGCCGCACGCCGACTGCATCGTGACCGGATACGCCGAACAGACCTGGCCCCAACTGCTACACGACTTTGCCGCCGGGCGGTTGCAGGCCCGGTACGACCAGTCGCCCGAGCTGGACCTGGCGGGTGTCCCGCAGCCGGACCGCAGCGTGCTGCCGCGTCGGAAGTACCTCACGCAGCACGTGTTCGAGGCGACGCGCGGTTGCGTGCACGACTGCGAGTTCTGCGTGGTCCCCAGCGCCTGGGGCCGACGGCCGCTGCAGAAGCCCGTCGCGGAGGTCGTCGCCGAGCTGCGAGCGATGCGCAGCCGCCGCGCGGTGTTCGTGGACCTGAACCTGATCGCCGACCGCGCGTACGCCCACCGCCTGTTCACCGCCCTGGTCCCGCTGGGGCTGCAGTGGTACGGCCTGGCGACGACGCTGCTGGCCCGCGACCTGCCCTTGCTGGACCTGGCCGCCCGCAGCGGTTGCCGCGGGCTGCTGATGGGCCTCGAGTCGATCTCGCCGGCCAACCTCAGCCGGTCGCGCAAGGGGTTCAACCGCCCGGAGGATTACAGCGGAGTTGTCGAGCGCTTGCACGAGCGGGGCATCGCGCTGCAGGGCTGCTTTGTCTTCGGCCTGGACGACGACCGCGACGATGTGTTCGATCGCACCGCCCGCTTCGCCATCGAGGCGAAGATCGACCTGCCGCGGTTCGCCATCGTGACGCCGTTCCCGGGCACGACCCTGTACAAGCGGCTGGACGCCCAGGGCCGCATCAGCACCCGCAACTGGGAGCTCTACGACGGGCAGCACGTCGTGTTCGAGCCCCGGCATCTCACGCCGCGGCAGCTTGAAGCCGGCACCGAGCGGGCCTGGAAGCTCGCCTACTCCTGGCCGGCCATGGCGTCGCGGCTGCGGTCGACCGCCGCCCCGTGGCCAGTCGCGATCGTGACCAACCTGGGCTATCGGCGGTACGCCCATCGGCTGCACCGGTTCTATCACTGCGGCGGCATGATCGAGCCCGAGTGGCTGCACCGTGCGGGCCGGCTGAGCCGGGGTGTCGCCCTGACGGTCCGCGGCGGCGAGGCGGCCCGGGCATGAGTGCCCCGCCCCACGGTCATGTCGCCGCCGCCACGCTGGGCCGCCGCGGCCCGCGGGTCAGCGATCCGCTCAAGCCGTTCGCCAACCCCGACCGCTGCGTGCGATCCTGGTACGTGCTCTGCCGGGGTCGCGACCTGAGTGATCGCAAGCCGACGGGCGTCGATCTGCTGGGCCGTCGGGTGGTGGCCTGGCGGGATCCGGACCAGCGGCCGCGGGCGCTCGGGGCGGTGTGCCCGCACCTCGGGGCCGACCTGGCCCAGGGCACGGTGGTCGACGGGACGTTGCGGTGTGCGTTTCACCACTGGCGGTTCGACGGCGACGGCCGCTGCGTCGGGGCGCCGTGCGAGGCGGCGTTGCCTACGCGACGCGGCGAGGCGTTCACGACCCGCGAGAAGCACGGCCTGGTGTGGCTGTACAACGGCGACCGGCCGGCGTTCGAGCTGCCCGACTTTTTCGACGGGGAGGGGCCCGACGGCTTCCGCCGGGTGCTGGTACCGCCGCTTCACCTGAACTGCCACCCGCATCTGGCGATCGCCAACGGCCTGGACGCGACGCACCTGGACAAGCTGCACGGCCTTGACTTCACCGCCGAGCCGACGCTCCGACAGCTGGACGCCCACACGCTGCAACTGGCCATCCGCGGCCGGCCCCGCAGCCGCTGGCTGCGAGCGATCACCCGGACCCACCGCATCGATGTGCAGGCCACGTTCACCACGTTCGGCAGCAGCATCGCGTGGCTCACCTTCACCGCCCCGATCCGGTTCCACGTGGTCTTCACCGCCCGGCCCGACGCCCAGGGGCAGACCGACACCCGGACGATCATCTACCTGCCCCGCGGCCTGGGCTGGCGGGCCGGCCGGGCGGCGGTGACGCTGCTGACCGTCCTGCACGCGGACCGCCCGGTACTCAACGCGATCCGCTTCCACCGGGGGTTCACCGAGTCAGACCACGCGCAGGCCCGCTTCGCCGAACTGGTCGACACGATGGAGTGTGAGCCGTGATCCAACCCGCCTGCCCCGCCAAGCCCCGCCCGTTTCGCATCACCTTCGTCCACCCCTGCGTCGGTCGGCGTCGCGGGCAGCGGCGGTACATCCGCACCTGGAAGATGCAGCCGATCCCGGTCGCCACCCTCGCGGGCCTGCTGCCGACGGACCCGGGGATCGACCGGCGGTTCTACGACGACCGGCTCGAGCCGATCCGGTACGACGAGCCGACCGACCTGGTCCTGATCAGCGTCGAGACGTACACCGCCAAGCGGGCGTACCAGATCGCCAGCGAGTATCGCCGCCGCGGGGTGCCCGTGGTGATGGGCGGGTTTCACGCGACGCTGTGCCCGGAGGAGGTCCAGCGGTACGCCGAGTCAGTCGTCGTCGGCGAGGCCGAGCACCAACTCGCCGAGCTGATCGACGACTACCGCTCCGGGCCGACCGGTCGGCCCAGGAAGGTCTACCGGGCCGACAAGCGGCCAAGCCTGGACCGGGTCCGGCCCGACCGGACGATTTTTCGCGGCAAGAAGTACCTGCCCATCGGGTTGGTAGAGTTTGCACGCGGCTGCCGCTTCAAATGCGATTTTTGCGCCGTGCAGAGCTATTTCAATGCCACCCAGGCCCACCGGCCGATCGACGCGGTCCTGGACGAGGTTCGCCGGGTCAAGCGACGCGGCCAGATGATCTTCTTCATCGACGACAACATCTGCTCGGACCTCCCGGCGGCCAAGGCGTTCATGCGGGCGCTGATCCCGCTGCGGGTGCGGTGGGTCAGCCAGTCGTCGATCAATGCCGCCTTCGACGAGGAGGCCCTCGGGCTGATGCGCGACAGCGGTTGCCAAGGCCTGCTCATCGGGTTGGAGACGTTGGACCCCAAGGGCCTGCGGGCGATGAACAAGGGCTTTAATCTGATGAACGGCGGGCCGGCGGCGGCGCTGGCTAACTTCCGCCGATTCGGCCTGCGGATCTATGGCACGTTCATCTTCGGCTACGACACCGACACGCCCGAAACCTTCGACACCACGATGCGGTTCGCCCGCAGCGAGGGGCTGTTCATCGCGGCGTTCAACCACATCACCCCGTTCCCCGGCACGCCCCTCTACGAGCGGATGCAATCGCAGGGCCGCCTGCGGTTCGACGCCTGGTGGCTCGACGATCGGTACCGGTACAACATGGTCCCGTTCCGGCCGGCGAACATGTCGGCCGAAGAACTGGAGACGCGTTGCCTCGAGGCCCGGCGGACGTTCTACAGCTGGCCGAGCATCTGGCAGCGGGGCCGGGCCCGTGTCAACCGCCAGAGCCCGTGGATGCTCGCCAACTACGCCGTCATCAACGCGATGCACCAGCGGGACGTGACCGGCCGAAGCGGGATGCCGCTGGGCGACGAGGCGTTTGACGGGGAGCTTGTCCCCGCGTGAGCGTCGCCACCGCGCTGCCGGGGCCCCCGACGCCGACCCGCCGGTCGCAGCGGTATCAGCTGGACACGCCCGGGCCCGCGGACGATCCCGCGATCGCTGGGCTGCTGCGGTTGCCGATGGGTGAGCGGGTCCGCTTGTCGCTGCGTCGGGAGCCGGATCGCAGGCTCGCGTCGCGGGTGCAGGGCGACCGGCACCACGAGATCGTCGTCCGCCAGCGGGTGGACGGGCAGGTCGTCGGCTACGCCCACCGCGCGGTGCGGATGCTGTGGATCGACGGCCAAGCCCAACGCGTCGGGTACCTCGGCGGGCTGCGGGTCCGGCCGGGGGTCCGCCTGCCCCGCGGAGTGATCGGCGAAGCATTCGACGCGATGCTCGCCACTCGCCAACCCGACGAGGCGGGCTTTGATCTCACCAGCATCCTGTCGGACAACCGAGCGGCCCGACGCGGGCTAGAGCGGAATCTGCCGGGGCTCCCGACGTACACCCCGTGGGGCGAGATGCTGACCGTGACCTTCCGCGTCCGCGGTGCACCCAGCCGCGGCGCGGTGACGCCATCGCCGGCAGCGCAGGGCCGGCTGCACCGCTGCCACGACCCGCTGTATCACGCTCGGCCCTGTTGGCCCGGGCCCCGGGACGCCCGGCTGGCCCTGGGCCAGCAAGCCGTGGCGATCGGCCGCGCCGCCGACCCGCTTGCGTCGGCGGTGGTCTGGGATCAGCGTGCGCTGAAGCAAGTCGTCGTCGATGCCCTTCACCCGGCGCTGCGACGGTGCCGCTGGGTGCTCAACGCCGGCTTCGCCGTCGCCGGCCGACCCGCGTTGCCACCGCCGGGCCGGGCCCTGGCCCTGGGGTACGTCTCGCACATCGCCTGCGGGCCTGATCCGGATCGCCTGTGGCAGTTGCTCCGCGCCGCCGAAGGTCCGGCGGCCGGCATGGGCTTGAAGCTTCTGTCGGTCGGCCTGGCCGACACCCGGGAGCATCGAGCCGTGGCCCGGCGGCTGCGGGGCTGGGTCAGCCGCAGCGTGATCTACCGGGTCCATCGCGGCCCGGCGGTCCAGGTGTCCGAGCGGCCGGTCTGGCCGGAGGTGGCGCTGCTTTGAATGCGTCGATCGTGAGCGTCGCCGAGCTTCAGCCAGCGGATCGCCTTGCGATGCTGGCGTTGTTGAATCGCTGCTTTGAGGGCGTGCGGCAGGACACGTTCGAGGCCGACCTGGCGGACAAGTCCCACGCGGTGCTGGTCCGAGACGGCGGCGGCGGGCTGGTCGGCTTCTCCACGCTGGCGCTGTGGCAGGTTGACGACCCGGCCGGCCGGCCCGCGACGGTCGTGTGCTCGGGCGACACGATCGTGGTCCCGGAGGCCTGGGGCAGCTGGGCCCTGCCGCGTCACTGGGTCCGGGCGGTCCACGACCTGCACCGTCGCGAGGGCCGGGGCGAGCTGTACTGGCTGCTGATCTGCTCGGGCTTTCGGACCTTCCGCTTCCTGCCGGTGTTCATGCGGCGGTACGTCGTGGCGGCCGAGGCTACGGCCGACGCGGACCCGTCGGGCGTCCGACTGCGGCGCTGGGCTCGGCAGCTGGCCCGGCAGCGGTGGGGGCCGCAGTTTGATCCGGCGGCCGGGGTGGTCCGCCTGCGACATCCCCAGCGCCTGCGGCCGGGGTTGATCGACGTGCCGCCCGGCCGGGCCCAGCAGCAGCAGGTGCAGCGATTCCTCCAACTCAACCCGGGCCATTCACGCGGGGACGAACTGGTCTGCCTGGCCCGCCTGTCGCCCGATGATCTCACCCCGGCGGGACGGCGGATGCTCGGCGAGCCCGCCCGGGAGGCCCGGCCGTGAGCCACCGGTTCTGCTCGCTGGCCAACACCGCGTGGCAGGCGCGGAGCCTGCCGGCGGTCCGGCGGTTCGAGCGGGCGCTGCGCCACCCCGGCCGCGCCCAGGACCGGCTGCTACGCGCCTTCCTTCGCCAGGCGCGACACACCGCCTGGGGCCGATCGGCCCGGATGCACCGGGTGCATGACCCGTCGAGCTTCCGCGAGCGCGTGGCCCTGCAGACGTACGCCGACCTGCAGCCGTGGATCGAGTGCATCGCCGGCGGCGAACCCGCCGTGCTCACCCACGACCCGGTGACCCGCCTGATCCCCACCAGTGGCTCGAGCTCGGCCGTCAAGCTCATCCCCTACACCACCGGCCTGCAACGCCAGTTCAACGCCGCCATCGGCCCCTGGATCGGCGACCTGTTCAGACAGTTCCCGAGCCTCCGCCGGGGCCCCGCGTACTGGTCGATCTCCCCGGCCGTCGCCGCTGCACCGAGCAGCACCGGCCCCGTGCCCGTCGGCTTTGACCAGGACACGGCCTATCTGGGCCGACTCGGACGGCTTCTGGTCCACCGCGTGCTCGCGGTGCCCGACGGGGTCCGACAGCACCGCGACTTGGACGACTGGAGCTTTGCGACGCTCTGGTGGCTGCTGAGGTGCCGATCGCTGCGGCTGGTGTCGGTCTGGCACCCGTCGTTCTGGTCGCTGCTGCTGGACCGGCTGGCCGGCTGGTGGCAGCCGCTGCTGCGGGGACTGGCCACGGGCCGATGCGAGCGGATCACCGGCGAGACGCTGCACGTGGCCGCACCCCTGCCTGGCCACCACGTCGCAGAGCTGGAGCGACTCGGCCCCGCCGAGCCCGACCGCCTCTGGCCCGAGCTGGCCGTGATCAGCGCCTGGGGCGACGCGAGCGCCGCCGGGCCGTGTCATCGACTGGCCGAGCGGTGGCCAGCCGTCCATGTGCAACCCAAAGGGTTGCTCAGCACCGAAGCGTTCGTCTCCCTGCCCTACCGGCAGACCTTCCCCGCCGCGGTCAGCTCGCACGTCATCGAGTGGCTCGGCGACGACGGGCGCACCTGCCCGCTGGACCACGCCGAGGTCGGCGGCGAGTACGAGCCGCTGGTCACCACCGCCGGCGGCTTGTGCCGATACCGCACCGGCGACCGCGTCCGGATCACCGGCCGGCTTCACGCCACGCCGACGCTCCGCTTCCTGGGCCGCGGCGACCACGTGTCGGACCTCTGCGGCGAGAAGCTCACCGAGGCGTTCGTGCTCGGCGCCATCGATCAGGCCATCGATGCCGCTTCGCTCAATCCGACCTTCAATCTCCTGACGCCGTCGGCCAGCCAAACGCCGCCGGGCTACACGTGGTGGATCGGCAGCGGCGGCCTCAGCCCGGCCGAGCACCGCATCCTGCAACGCACGCTCGAGCAGTGCCTGCTGGCCAACCCCCACTACCGCTGGGCCCGCGGCCTGGGACAACTGCGGCCGGTGTGTCTATCACCAGCACCCGCCCAAGCAGCCGCAACGCTGCTCGGCCGGCGTGCATCGACGGCACAGCTGGGCGCCGTCAAGCTGGGCGTCCTCGGCTCCGCAGCCGACGACCAGGCGCTGCGGACCGGGCCCACGGCCACACCGCATCAGGCGCGGACGCGGTCCCTTTGATATCGGCGTGAGTCGGGGCGGTGGCACGGTTCTGCGTAAGGCGGACTCGGGGCTCTGCCGGTGAGCGAAGGCCAGGAACGTCATCGTGGCTCAAACCGCCACGGGAGCATCAGCCGGTACCCGGGCATCCAGTACGGCTGGAAGACGGACTGGTCCAGGCGGGATGAGCCGCGGCCCGCGCCGCTGAACAGCCCCGACCAACGGCGAGTGCCGATCTTGACGTCGGCACCGGCGAGGGTGGCGCCCGGGTCGGCGTCGAGGTCCGGCAGCAGCGTGAGCGGGATGGCGGCCTCCCACGTCGTGGTCCCCGCCTGGTCGTCGCGGACGACGGCCAGCTGGACGCCGGGGGCGACGAACTGGTTGTACGCGCCATGGGGCGAGAACGGGTAGCGATGACGGTACGGGTCGCCGGGCTGGCGGTACATCCAGGCCTGCGGGTCGCCCTGGGCCGTCTCGTAGAAGCCCAGCAGGTAGTCGGTGGTGAACGCGGGGAACCGTCGGGCCCGCGGGTCGCCTTCGGGGTACAGCCCGTCCTCGGGGTTGGGGTGCGTGTCCAAGGCCAGTTGCAGGTTCTCGCCGCTGAACGGCAGGCGCGGGGCGGCGGCGTAGCTGTAGCCGCCGGGATTGAGTTCGAACCAGTCGCTGCGGGTCTGGTCCCACACCCGCTCGCCGCGCTCGGGGTTGCGCAGCTCGGCGATGAGGTACAGGTGCTGCTCGTCGTAGCCCAGGGCCCAGCGGCCGACCTGGCCCTGGTCCTGCTCGACGAGGGCTTCCCAGGGCATGGCCGTGGCGATCGCGTCCTCTTGTCGATCGCCCGCCGGGTTCACGATCAGCGGCGTGACCCCCGCCTCGAGCCAGTCGTCCCAGGCCGCGTCAACGGTCGGGCTCACGCGATGCACCTGTCGCAGCTGCACCCGCTCGGTCCGCTGGACCCGGCCGACGGGCGTGTCGACCGACACCGTGACCGCCGCCCCGCCGGCCGTGGGCTCCAACCGCATCGGCAGTTCCACCGACACCGGCTCACCGGGCGGCAGCTGCACCGTCTGCTGGGCGTCGCCCTCGAGCTGCACCCCCGCACCGGCCTCGACCCGCACGCGGGCCTCCAGCGGCTGGGGCATCGCGTTGGCCAGCGTCACCGTCAGCGTCGTCTGGCCGGCGGCCAACGCGTCCGTCACACCCACCTGCACCGGGTGCGGGTGCTCGAGGACCTCCAGCGCCGCGGCGGCGGCCCGCAGCGCCTCGGCGTCGTCGGCGGTCAGGTACACCGGCTCGGTGCCCATCGGCAGCCGGTACGCGTCGCCGGTCGGCGGGACCGGATTGCCGAAGCGGTTCAGCACGGCGAGCCGCTCCGCGGCGGCGACCGGCAGCCGCAGCGTCGCCTCGCCCGCCTCGGCCAAGGCCTGCGACCAGACCTGTTCGCCCCGCCGTTCGTGCTGGCCGATGACCACGAGCGTCGCCCCGTGGTCGGCGGCGTCGGTGCTGTGGGCCTGCCGCTCGAACAGCGCGAGGAACGGCAGGTGCCCGGGCGCGAGCTCGTCGCTGAAAGTCATGCCCTCCAGCAGGTGGGCCATCGTGTTGTACGCCACGGCGTTGGGGTGAGGCACCAGGTCCGGGACGTTGTCGCGGTCGCGCGGCCCGTAGTACCCGCCGCTGCGGTAGCCCGCGGTGAAGAAGTTGCCCAGGACCACGAGGTTGGACCGGTCCACGCCGGCAAAGCTCATGAACACCTGGTCCTGCACGGTGCGATCAGAAAACGCGGTGTACCAGTGCTCGGTGTTCCACATCGGCATGTCCGGTTGGACCCGGTGCATGACCTGATCGGTGAACTTGCCGCCGTGGACGGTGAACAGGTCGGTGTAGCTGGCCCAGGCGGGGTCGACCAGCAGGTTGTCGCTGATGTTCATCTGCGAGTCGTTGCCGCCTACGAGCACGTCGGGGTGTTCGCTGCGGGACACGCCCAGGTGGGCCATCCGCTGGAGCGTGCGGTAGTGCTGGCCGGTGCCGCCCCAGTTGGAGATGCCGCCCAGTTCCCACGGCTCGTTGAAGACGTTGACCGCACGGATCACGTCGCCGTAGCGGGTGGCGATCTGTTCGAACAGGTCGGCCCAGTCGCCGTAGCGGGACGGGTCGGGGCTGCCGGAAAACTTCTGCGGGTTGTTGCGGGGCCAGGGCAGCCGGCCGTAGGCCCGGGTCCAGTCCGCGCCGATCCCGCCGAGGTAGATCGCGAACATGTTCAGCTCGCGGGCCTGCTGCACCTCGCGGTCAAGGCTGTCCCAGTTGAGCTCGCCCCGGCGGGGCTCCAGCCGGCCCCAGCTCTCGCCGACCCGCACCCACTGCACGCCCATCCGCTTGAGCACCGGCAGCTCCAGCAGCCGATGCCACAGCCGCACGCCTCGCGGGTCGCCCATGAACATCGACTCGGGCATTGCGCCCTGGGCCACCGGGAAGATCACCGCGATGTTGGTCACCCAGCGGCGGGTCGTCTGCTGATTTTCTTCAGCCTCAAGATATAGCGCGAGGCAGCCGCGGCGCTGCGGCGCGTCGAAGCGGAACGCCACCTCGTGCCGCTGCCCGGGCTCGACGGTCGTCGGCTCCAGCGGCTGCTGGTCGTGCAGCGCGATCGGCTCGTAGCGGACGCCGCCCAGGTGGTCCGCCTCCCGGTCGCCGACCCAGACCCACCGCCACGTGCCCGAGAGGCGGACCGGCTGCTCGCCGTCGTTGACGATCGGGACGGTCAGCTCGACCGGTTCGCCGGGCAGGTACAGCCGGTCGAAGCGGTTGGCCTCACCGCGGCCGACGGTCCACGCGGTGTCGGGCACGTCGTCGGCCTGGTTGCGGCCGTAGTTGGCGCCGATGCCCGCGTGACCCGGGAAGACCACGGCCGGCAGGTCTGCCAGCACGTCGCCGTGAGCGGGCGGGGCCTGGGCAATGGCGGACGAAGCGGGCATCACGAGGGCAAGCAGCGTGAACAGCAGGGGCAGGCGTCGGGTCATGGCTTGGGGGGTGGCAGGTGAAAATCAGTCGCCGAGTGTCACTTCGCCGGAGAGCCGGCCGAAGCGGTCGTAGCCGGTGATGCGGTACACGCCGGTGGCGTTCTGCGTGCCGCCGAGGAAGATCGCCGCGTCGTCGCGGCCCGGCTCGGCGACGAGGTAGCCGCCGAAGTTTTCGCCGCACAGCCGGTACGCCTCCGCCGGGACGTCGTCGCTGAGCACCGGGTTGTCCAAGAGGTTGCCGACCCACAACCCGTCGCGGTCCCAGCTGTGGGTCTGGCCGTGGTGGATCGAGTTGATGGCGACGGTGTCGTGGGCCGTGCCGGCCATGCGGTACAGCTGCGTCGCGTGGCCGGCGACCGGGACGCCACGCGCCTGGTGCTGACCGACCGCCCAGGCGAAGCTGCCGTCGGGGTTCCAGCGGACCGCGGAGATCGACCGACCCTCCGAGCCGTCGCGGCGGGTGCGGCTGTTGTTAAAGCCGCTGTACACCGCCCCATCGTCGTCCATCCAGTAGCCCACGTTGCCGCCGACCCGCACCGGCGGGTTCTCGAAGATGAACTCGCCGCCATCCACGTAGTCGTACGTCGGCGCGAGCCCGTCCCACCGCTCGGCGGGCAGCCGGGTCATGCCCCGCTGGTCCAGCTGCTGCCACCGGCCGTCATGCTTCCAGTTGCCGTTGATCCCGGTGATGAAGGTCAGGTCGTCGGTCACGAACGCGGTCTTTTTCCAGCGGTAGAGGTTGCGATAGAAACGCATCTCCTCACGCTGGATCTGCCCATCGTTATCAACGTCGTGCCAGGCGAACATCCACGGCCGGTGCGACCGCTCGTCGCCGGGGTCCCGCTGCCGCGCCGCCTGCTCGTCCCACTGCTCGGGCGTCGGCCGGTAGGCCTCGGGGATCCGCCAGCCGCTGTTGCCGCCGGGGTAAAACGCCGTACCGACCTGCGTCACCGGCAGCAGCCGATCCGCCTGCTCGTCAAACCGCATGATCGACAGCTCGTTCTCGCGGACCAGGTAGGTCACGCCCTCGCGGTGGCGGACGAACCACATGCCGCCGGTGTGGACGTACCGCGGCTGCAGCGGGTGCATGTAGCTGTAGGTCCCGAGGACCTCCCAGCTGCGGTTCTCGTAATCCAGCCGGGCGCGGATCAGCGTCCCCCAGTGCGAGTCCATCCAGACGATCGTCGGGTCGGCCGGGTCGATCGACGCGCGGTTGGCGTACATCTGCGGGCCGTACCACTCCCGGACCAGCCCGCCGTCGCCGGCGAAGTGAGCCACCCGCCGCGGAGCGCTGAACGCCTCGGCGATCCAGAACGAGCCGTCCGCGGCCGCCGCGATGTCGGTCATATGCAAAAAGCCGACCGACCCGTCGTAGACGCCCTCGGCGGGCCGGCCGCCTTCCCGGCCGTAGGTCTGCACCAACTCGCCCTCGGCCGAGAACCGGTGCACCTGGTGCGACGGCTCGCCCTCGGCCACGAGCAGCTCGCCGTCCCCGCCGGGCACGACCGACAGCCGCTCGGGGCCGTCCAACTGGTCGGCCGGGATGTGCGTCGTCGTCTGCCCGTCGCGGGTGACCCGCAGCACCGCGCCGCCGCTGATGACCAGCACGTCGCCGCCGTCGGTCAGCGCGACGCCCAGCGGCTCGGGCACGGCGGCCTCGGCAAGCACCTCGCCGCTGTCGCCGTCGATCCAGCGCACGGCGTCGAAGTCCTGGTAGCTGACCGCCAACGCGCCGTCCCGCGCATCCATATCAACGCGGGCGGTGCGGTGCACGGTGTTCCGCTTCATCTGGTCCCAGCTGGACACCGGCCGGGCCCGCTCGGCGTTTCGGTCGTAGACCACGTCGAACCGCGCCCGCCGACCCTGGCCGTCCTCGGCCGACAGCCGCTGCACGACATGATTCTCCTGCAGCAGGTACAGGTCCTGCCCGTCGATCGCGACACTGTGGCCGCCCTGCCAGGCGTCGAACCAGAACTCCCGGTTGGTCCACACCCGCTCGCCATCGGGCCGCATCATCAGCGTGAAGCCCCGGGCCTCCGAGCAGCCCGACGACAGGTACACGCCCCGCTCGTCTACCGCCACGCCGCTGACGCCGATGTGGTTGCCCGGCCAAAGCTCGTGGTGGTCCACCGACAGGCCCAGCGTCATCAGGTACTCGGCCTGGAGGCCCTGGGTGTGCAGCAGCCGCCAGCGGTAGTCGCCCGGCTCGACCGGCTGGCCGGAGTCGTTGGCGCCGTTCCAAATGATGGTGTGCTGCCCCGCGTCGAAGGCCCGGGCGTGCATCAGCTCGCGGACCACGCTGCCCTGAGCATCGGTGATCAGCAGCGACACCTGCGCCGCCTCGGGCAGCTCGAAGCGGATCGGCGTGCCCGACTCGGGCCGGTAGCCCCGCAGCCGCACCGACGCCTGCGGCCGGCGCTCGGCGGCGTCGGCGCTAGCCAGCACGAGCGTGCCGCCGGCGTTCTCCAGGCCCGGCATGGTCAGCAGCAGGCCCGAGTTGGCCCCGGGGTCCTGCGCCCATTGCGACAGCAGGTCCGCGTCGTCGATCACGACGTCCAGCCAGCCACCGTCATCGGGATTCACCACCAGCTCGGCCACCGGCTCGCTGAGATAGTCCACGCCCGGCTCACCCAGCCCCGGGGCCCCGGCCCAGCCCTGATGCTCCGCCTCGCCGGACTGCACGTTCCGCACGTCGCTGTACCGGCGGTAGGCCCACATCGCCGAGCCCGCCTCGGCCCCACGCTCGTCGGCCCCGGCGGACCAGTCGGCGTTCGCCGGGGCCACCAGCTCCACCCGCAGCGGCTGGTCCGACCAGTCGCCGCCGGCCTCCAGCACCGGCAGCCGCAGGGTCAGGGCCTCGATCGCGTCGTAAGACCCATCGATCTGCGACAGGTCGATCCGCACCAGCGCCCGCTGGGTCCCGAACCGCCGGTCCGACCCGAGCACCAGCTGCTCCGCACCGCCGAGCGTCCGGGTCGCGCCACGCCGGGCGCTGGACAGGTACGTGTCCTCGACCGCCTCGGCGGGCAGGTTGATCGTGCTGCGGTCCTGACCGTCCGCCGGGGCGGGCATCCAGACCGTCAGCGCCAGCAGCCAGACGGCTGCCCAATTGCGTGAACGACTCATGATCAGTCGGCTTCCTCGGCGGGCATCTGGTCCAGCACCCGAACCTGCAGGTTGTCCAGCCCGGCGGTGAACAACCCGTCGTACGCGCCGTAGGCCGTGCCGTCACGCAGCTGGATGATGCGGATCGCGCTACCCGCCACCTCCGCGTCGGCGTCGTGCTGGTGGATCGTCTGGCCGTCCACGGCGAGTCGGCTGGCGCCGCTGCCCAGGTCGACCCACAGCGTCACGTGCGCGACCTCGCCCAGTTGCCACCGCCCCGCCCCGCCGTTGTACGCCGAGCTCGTGAAAGAACCCCGCCGGCCTTCTTCGTCGGTGGTCCGCATGCCCAGGTGATAGAACGTCTGGCCCGCGTTGTTGATCAGGTTCAGCGACAGCAGCGTCTCGAAGCCCGGGAACCGCGGGCTGGCTTCGAAGTAGTCGATCATCACGTCCAGGTCGATCTGGACGACGCTTTGGGCGATCCCGCCGGACCGTTGGACCAGCCGGACCTCCGGCGTCCGCGGCGTGGGCTCGGCCTTGTCGAGCATCAGCGGCTGGTCGTCCAGCGCCCCCAGCGACCCGACCACCCGCACGACGTTGGTCCCCGCCTCGTTGAGCGTCTGGACCCGTGTGTTGGTCGCCTGCGGGTCGAACCGCTCCCGCGGCGGCGCCTCATCGACCACCGCGTCGTTGAAGTCCACGTCGAACAGCAGCTGCTGCGCCGTTGCCAAGGGACCTGCGAGGGTGCAGGACAGGGCAGCGATAACAAGGGGAAGGTGCGTACGCATCTAGGTTCAGCCAGCAGGAGGAGGGGGGTCAGTACGCGGCCCAGGAGCGGGCCGAGCCGTCGACGGCCAGGACGTTGAAGCGGCTGTCGCGGGCCGAGCCGGTGCGGTTGTGCGGGCCCATGACCGATCCGGTCCACCAATTGCCGTTGTTGCCTGTCGTGAGGATCGGGTCGTGCGCGAGCGGGATCTGGGTGCTCTGGCGAATGTCGATGGGCATGGATTCGATCTCGCCCAAAGCGTTCTTGGGTTCGCCCGGCCGGAACGCGCGGAAGACGTTGCCCCGCAGGTGCACACCGCCCCAGTGTCCGGGCCAAACCCCGCCGCTGCCTTGCACCTCGTTCTGCATGAAACGGGCGACCGGCGATGCGACCGGGCTGAAGTCGAAAAATCGGTGCACCGTCCCGGGGCCCATGTAGTAGAAGTCGCCGTAATTCGTCTCGGCCGCCTCGGCGTCGCTGTCCCACGACCCAAAGTCGTGGTCAAGCCGCCAGTACCCGCCGCCGGCCGCCTCGGTGCTGGTCCGCCCGTCGGCGTCGGGCTCGCCGGCCTCGGAGCAGTAGCCGGCCTTGACGCTGGTCAGGTAACCGTCGTCGACCAGGTCCGGGAGCATCCGCTGCCACGCGGTCACCCCGCCGTAGCGATTGCGCTGGTCGCCGGTGGTCTGCAGCGAAGGCTGCCCGTCGAAGCGGTAAGTCGGGAAGTCGTCGGTATCGGTGGCGACCGTGTGATAGGCGATACCCATCTGCCGGTGGTTCGCCAGGCAAGTCACCTCCCGGGTGCCCTGTCGGGCCCGGCCCAGGGCCGGCAGCAGCAGCGCGATCAGCAGCGCGATGATGCTGATGACCACCAGGAGTTCGATCAACGTGAAGGCGTGTTTTCGCATGGTGCAAAATCCTTAACCCGGATGTCCATCCGGGGCTCATACGGCGGAGTGGTTACCGCCGCCGGCGCTTCAGCCCGCCTGAGGCGGATCTGCGCTCGCGCTTCAACAGGCACAGCGAGCCGGCGCCCAGCAGGGCGAGCGACGCGGGCTCGGGGATCACGGCGAACGAATCCACCGCGGCGTTGAGGCCGCTAGCGTCGGCTGCGCGGAATTGCGTGCCGATCTGGTGGCCGGTGTAGGCGTTACCGGTGTGGTTACCCGCGAGGCCGAGGTCGGTCTCGCCCGCCGACCCGGTGAGCGTCACGGTGTCGCCGCCGCCGCGGTCGGCGGTGAAGCTCAGGCTCAGGGTGTCGCTGGTCAGGTCGGCGTTGGTGTCGAGATAGGTGCCAACGATGGTGAAATCGACGGATGAGGACGAGCCGGTGGCGAAGTTACTGGTAAATGATCCGCTGTTCAGGTCGTTGAAGGTCGCGGAAGAACCGCCGGTGCGATCCTGCAGGAACACATCGCCGTCGGCGTTGACCAGTGCGCGATACCAATTCTGGTTTGAAGTGCTCAAATCATTGCCGAGGAACCAGATGGCCATCTGATCAACCGCTTCCGAGGTGGTATTGTCCTTAGGAGTCCACTGCAGCGACGCGGTGATGGTGAAGTCCGGGGCGGTGGCGAAGCTGCCGCCGAAGTCGGAGCTTTGCATGTCCAGTTCCCACGCGGCGTTGCTTCCGGATGTGCTGATAATCGCTTCGTAGAGGCCGGCCGTTGTGTTGAGGTTGTACGACGCGTTGCCGGTGCCGAAATCGCCGCCGGCGATCGGCGTGTAGCCGTTGGCCGCCGACGAGAAGTCGTTGGTGTAAGGCGTCATCTGGGCCGCGTGGCTGGCGCCGGCGAGGCCGAGGGCGAGGGCGGCGGTGAGGGTGCGTTGCATGGGAGAGTCCTCCGAATGAGGGGAAACGGGATCAGTCGCCGCGACGTTGCGGCACGATGAGTTCGGGTGTGATCAGGCGGACCTGCGGGGCGTCGGGGAGCTTGCCGTGGACGCGGTCCAGCAGCAGTTGCACCAGGGCGGCGCCGATCTGGTCGTTGTGTTTGTCGACGGTGACGTCCGGGGCGGTGGGCTCGAACCGGTGGTCGGCGCGGTCGGCCCAGTAGTTGTCGTAGCCGGCGATGAGCACGTCCTGGCCGGGCGTGCGGCCCAGCAGCTTGAGGGCGCCGGCGGCGGCGGCGACGTCGCCGTCGGAGGCGAGCATCAGGGCGTCGGGCGGCGTGGGGCCGGCGAAGGCGTCCATGAGGTAGCCGGCCATGGCGCGGCGGTTGATCTCGAAGCGGTCGGCGTGGCCCTCGGTGTGCGAGAGCGTGGCCTGCATCTGCAGCGGCTCAAGCGGCTCGACGCCGGCGTCGGCCATGGCGTCGGCGTGGCCGGCGTGTCGCATCCGCAGCCAATAGGCGTCCTGCTGCTTGGCCGACTCGACGCGGAGGATGCGGCGGCGGCCCTTCTCCAGCAGCCAACGGGTCACCATCGCGGCGCCGGCCTGGTGGTCCGAGTAGGCCCGGTCGAAGTCGGTCATCGCCGGCTCGTTGCCGTAGGCGACGGCGGGGATGTCCGCCTCACGCAGCGCGTCGAGCACCCGAAGCGGGTCGCCCCCGCCGAGCCGACCGACCACCAAGCCCATCGGCCGGCCCTGGATCAGCCGGTCCAAGGCGTCGTCCTGCAGCTTGTCGGGGTACAGGTTGACCGCGTGGAGCCCGGCGTCGTAGACCGCGTCGAGCGCCCCCCGCTCGATGAACAGCTCCCAGCCGTGGGAACGGATGCGGTCGGTGATGCGGCTGTCGACCCGGCGGGTCATCACGGCGATGGCGTCGGACATCAGCGACGCGCCGCGGGCCGCCGGCTGGGGTGCGGCGTCTTCGGCGACGGTGCGTCGGCCGTTGTCGCTGGCGATCAGCCCGTCCCGCCTCAGCTCGGCCAGGGCGCTACGGACGGTGCCGCGGGCCACACCGAGTTCATCGGCGAGCGTGCGTTCGGAAGGCAGCGCCTGGCCGCCACGGATCCGCCCGTCGTCGATCCACTGCCGCACCACATGGACCACCCTCGCCCGGGGCGGCTGGAGCACGGCAGGTTGGGGCAGGACAGTTGTCATCGCGTGAAATCGGACCGGATTCGCCCGGGATGGACCTTAAATATACCAGATGGTTGTCGCGGGTCAAGAACCTGCCCAATAATCTGGACCACTCGTCCAAAGTGGTCCATTGCTGGTATATTTCACAGGTTCATTCGTTTGATGAGGAGCCATGTGACCCCACCTGCACCCACCGCGGACGCCATCGCGACGCCGCCGACCCCTCGCCAGCGACCCGCAGCCGACCGGTCCACTCCGGTCCATGGTCCGGAGTCGAGGGCGGTCTGGTGGGCCGATGCCGGGGCCCAGCGGCGGGCGTTGGCCCGGGCGTGGAGCCGATGGCTCGAGCGGCAGTGGGAGCGGCAGGTGGCGGACGGCCCGGACGCGGGGGGCTTTGGCGAGGAGGATCGGGGCTGGGTGGATGGCCGGTACAACGGGTTCATGCTGGCGCGGCTGGCGGCGGTCTGGTGCTGGTCGGATCGGATCGGCTGTGACCTGGGCCGGCTTGAAGCGGCGATGCGGGCGTGCGTGGGCTTTGTGCGTCGGCGTCAGGAGGCGGGCGGCGGGCGGCTGGACCTGGGCGGGGCGTTCAGCGGGATCGAGGCGGGCTTTGCGCTGCCCGGGCTTGTCGCGGCCCACCGGCGGCTGGGCGATGGGGACGGGACGGGGGGCGGCCGGGCCCTGGCCGGGTTGCTGGAGCCGATCATCCGCGACGGGGCCCAGGCGGTGCTGGACAGCGAGCCCGCGACCGCGAACCACCGCTGGGCGGCGGTGTGCGGGCCGTTGGCGATGGTGCAGCGGCTGTGGCCCGATCCGCGGTATCTGACCAAGATCCACCGCTACCTGGACGAGGGCATCGACTGCGACGGGCACGGCTGCTGGTTCGAGGAGCGCAGCCCCAACTACAACAACGTGGCCAATCACGGCCTGCTGCTCATGGCCGAGCACTTGGACCGTCCGGACCTGCTGGAGCACGTGGTCCGCAGCGGCCGGTTCATGCTGCAGCAGGTCCAGCCCGACGGCAC
Source organism: uncultured Phycisphaeraceae bacterium (assembly GCA_964625505.1). Classification (GTDB taxonomy): domain Bacteria; phylum Planctomycetota; class Phycisphaerae; order Phycisphaerales; family Phycisphaeraceae; genus CAZVBW01. Next base: position 17,017 of record CAZVBW010000014.1, on the reverse strand, counting down.
GGCGGACACCAGCTACAGCCACCGGCAGGACCGCCACGCGACGGGGGTCGCTCCGCTGGACTGGCGGATCGCCCGGCGGCTGGCGCTGCTCACCGGCGACGGCCGGTTTACGACCGTGGCACAGGGGAGCTTCCCGGCCGCGGGTCCGCCGGCGGCCGAGCTGATGCCGAGCCTGTTTGATGTGGACGAGCACCCGGGGCCCTGGCCCGACCCGGTCGCCGTGCCCGACCATGACCAAGCACACTACGCATCGCTGAACCTGGTGCGGGTGCGTCGCGGGCCGACCGCCTTGACGCTGGCCGCCGACCCGGGCGGACACTTTTTCGACACGGTCCGCGACGGCTGGGGCGGGCCACGGCGGAGCTGTGACTGGCTGCAGCTGCACCACGCGGGGCTGGTCATCGGCTCGATCCAGCTGCACGTCAGCGGCGCCCACGCGATTCAGCCGACCAAGCTGGACGTGCTGGGCCCCGGCCGATACCGGCTCGGCGGCTCGTGCGACGGCTGGACGCATACCCAGCACTTCCGCCCCGGCCGGCCCGAGGTCCCGATGGCGTGGGACCTGGCATCGCGGATCGACGTGGACTGGCCCGAGTCCGGCCCGCTGCAACTGCGCCTGCGATGCACCAGCCAACGGTCGCTGTGGGCGACGCTGGTGCTACACGTCCGACAGGGCACGCAGCTGCAGACCGCCCCGCGGCACGCCACACTCTCGACGCCCGGCCAACCGCACTCGCTCGAGGGCAACACCCCGCTGCGGCTACAGCGAGGCGGCGCCCGGCTGACGATCGACGGGCTGCCCCCCGCCGCCGCCGGCCCGACGACAATTCACTCACCGCGGATCCCGGGCCAACTGGCCGGCCAGTACGTGCCGCTGTGTCTGAACCTGCGGATGCCGGTGGACCTGTCGCTGACCCTGACGCCCGGCTGAGGCCCAGCGACTGCGCCAAGCTGCAGGAGCCATTCGAGCCGGCCCGGGGCGCGGCCCAGCGCTGGGCGGACCTGGCGGTCCGGGCGGCCCCGTCACGCCGTGGCTGGCTGCCCGGCGTTGACGTTGATGTATTGCAGCAAGCACTTGGGGATCCGCGTGTCAGCCTTGCCGCCGGTCCGAGTCGATCATGTAGGTGGCGCGGTAGCTGGACGGGGTGGTTCCGGTCAGGCGGCGGAAGGTTTCGTGGAGCCGTTGGTAGCTGCCGAAGCCGCAGCGTGTGTGGATCTGGGTGATGGGGAAGTCGGTCTGCAGCAGCAGCCGCCGGGCCAGTTCGATCTGGGCATGGTGGATCTCCTGCAGCACGGTCCGGCCGCGGAGCTTCTTGAAGCGGGTCTCCAACGGCCGACGGGAGCAGGTCGTCGCCTCCACGACGTCGGGCACCTGGATCGGCCGGTGGGCGTGTTCGCGGATGAAGCGGATGGCGCTGAGCACCTGCCGGTCCGGGATCGCCAGCACATCGGTCGATTCACGGGACACGACGCCGCGGGGCGGCACCGTGTGCACCGGCTGGATGGTGCTGCGGCCAGCCATCACCTCGTCCAGCAGCCTGGCGGCTTCGAAGCCGACCTGCCGCTGGTTGGCGTCGATGCTGCTCAGCGTCGGGCGGCCGGTCTCGCAGATCAGCCGGGTGTTGTCGACCCCCAGCACGGCCACGTCGTCGGGGACGGCCCGCCCGGCCCGCACCAGCGAACTGTCGCGGCGATCGTGGGCGGCGCGGGCGGGTTCATGGTGTGGACCGGACGACGGATGCGGACCCGGGCCGCCGACGCCTCGTCGGGTCCTTCCGGGAATGTGGACTGAACGGCCACCGCCATTGCAGGAGGCGACGGGATCTGAGACCGCTACCCGTTTTCCCACCGGGCGGTGACCCACGTCATCGAAGTTGCTCCGATAGGTGCAGTGAGGCTGCTCGTTCCGACCGCGGAGACGGGTCCGCGCCGAAACGTTCGGCCAGCTCGCACTTGGCCGGGGTCTCCAGGCCACGCTGCCCGACGCGGACAGGCCGAAGGTTTAGATCTCAATGGAACGCGCCGGGCTCGAACCGGCAACCCCTAGCATGCAAATCCACCATCAACTCGATCGTCAAAACGCTGGAAACCCTGCAAATTGCGGGGCTTGACGGCATCAAGATACCTCTCGCAATCGGTAGCAGCAAATGGCGTTTGCGGGCAGTTAGAGGCGGTAGGAGCGGCAATAAGTGGTAGTCGTTGGTAGTCGCGTCGGCCAGGGTGGTCCCCTTGAGCGGCCGCATTTTGTCTCAGCACCCGCGCGTGGAGATCGCGTGACGAGGCTCGCGACTCTGGCCGCGGAAGAGCACTCCAGATCCTGACATACCGGTATGTCGGGCCTGCTCCAACCCTGCGCCGAGATTTAAGTCCAACACCTTTTTGGTCCCCCGCCTACCTGAGACGCAGTCGTGCAGGGCCGCAAGAACTGGGGGTGGTGCCAATGATGCGCTTCAATGAGGCCGCGGGGTTTAGACCGCGGAGACCCAGCAGAGCGGCGATCACCGTCAGCAAGATCAGTAGGCTTCAATGAGGCCGCGGGGTTTAGACCGCGGAGACGAGACGTTGCAGCTCGCCATCGACTCCGCCGCCGCCTAGCTTCAATGAAACCGCGGGGTTTAGACCGCGGAGACTCGGCATCCGTCATCCTACCATTGCAGTATGCCCAAAGCTTCAATGAAACCGCGGGGTTTAGACCGCGGAGACCGCACCCGCAGCTCCCGGCTGCGGATGAGGTCCCACGCTTCAATGAAACCGCGGGGTTTAGACCGCGGAGACGATTCCGTTCGGTCACTGGTATGAACTGTGCGCTGCCTTGCTTCAATGAAACCGCGGGGTTTAGACCGCGGAGACCTGACCCTGACCGCCCGGCTCTACGACGGGACGACGCGCTTCAATGAAACCGCGGGGTTTAGACCGCGGAGACGCCGGGTGCTGCAAGTGCGGTGGGGGCCGGGGGTTGGGCGTGTGGATTCGAGCGGTGGGTGCGGGCGGGGGCTGGCGGCGGGGAGTGGATCGCCAGCTTGGGCGGTAACTCTTTGGATGCCAAGGAGCTCGAACGGGGCGGGGGGTTTGGCGACCACGTCGCCGCTCGCAGGGGTCTACACGATAAAGGCTCGGGGCTGGGGTTGGAAGGGTCGGCCGATGGCGTCGATGGCGTGGTCCAAATCGTGGTGGGCGGGGCCGAGATCGACCAAGAGGACCTGGTCTTCGGCGGCGTGGATGACCGGCTCGATGACCGAGCGGAGGGTGACCAGTTCTGCGTCGGACAGTTCGGCGAGGAAGACGCTGAACTGGGTGTGGCTGCCGAAGTCCTGGCAGGCGTGGAAGACGCGGTCGCGGCGTTTGTCGTCGGCGATGTCATAGCTGATGAGGTAGTGACGGCGGGGCATGGCGATCCGCGGGTATGCAGGACCCGGGCGTTAACGGGGGGTGACGTGGGTGTAGGTGGCGATGTCGCCGCGGAGGTGGCGGGCCAGCAGGCGGGCCTGGAGGCGGATGACGGTGCGCCAGGAGCAGCGGTAGTCGAAGGCGGGGTGGGTGACGAGTTGGTCCAGGCGAGCCTCGTAGGCGCGGAGCATGGCCTTTCGGCCGGCGGGTTGGAGCGAGCACGCGTTGGCGTTGGTGGTGAAGCTTCGGCGGCTGACCATGCCGGTGTTGACGGCGGTGAGGACGGCCGAATCGGCGACGGTGGGGCGCAGCGGTTCCATGAGGTCTAGGGCGAGGGCCGGCCGGCCGTGACGGGGCTGGTGGTAGAAGCCCCAGTACGGGTCGAGGCCTTCGGCGAGCAGGGCGACGGTGCATTCCTTGGCCAGCAGGGCGTAGGCGAAGGAGAGCATGGCGTTGACCGGGTCGCGTGGGGGGCGGCGGTTGCGTTTGGTGAAGTCCCAGGTGGCGTCGAAGTCGCGGGGTTTGAGCATGTCGTCGAACCGGCCGAAGTAGTGGGCGGCCGCGGCGCCCTCGACGCCGAGCAGACTTTCTATAGAAGCGATTTTGGCAACGCGTCCGGCCAGGTCGTCGAGGTCACGCAGCGCGGCGTCCAGCTCGCGGGACCCGGCGGCGTTGCGGCGGAGCATGGTCCGCTGGTTGATGATCTTGTCGGCGACCAGTTGGCGGGCCAGTTCGAGGCACTTGTGGGGGTCGGCGGCGGCGGCGAACTGGGCGGCGCGGTCGTAGGCGTTGCGGAGCGTGATGCCGTGGGTCACGCCGTAGAACCAGTGGCCCATCGAGAGGTGGACCACCGGCACGGCGGCCTCGCAAAGCAGGTGGATGGTCTGGGCGGAGACGCCGATGTTGCCGCAGAGCACCAGCTGGCTGACGTCCTTGAGGCGGACGCTGGTGAGTTCGTTGCCGTCCTTGCGGACGACCAGTCGGCTGTGGGATTTGCCCACGCGGGCGCCCTGATCCTGGACGTAGAGCGGCTGCTGGTGGTCGCGGGGCGGGTAGAAGCGGCGGACCCCCGGAACGGGGCCTTGGCGTTCCGCGGTTGTGTGGTGTTGCTCGTGAGGGCTTTTCTTGAAGGCGTCGATCGAGACGGTGAGTTGACGGAGGGCGAGGGTCTCATCGGGCAGGCAGATGCCGTTGAGTGAGCAGCCGTGGCACTTGGGGCTGTCGTCCAGCGGGTCGGGGATGGCGGTCCGGCCGGCGGCTTCGCGGGTCTGATCGATGAGCTGGCGGGTGCGGGTTTCGAGCTCATCGGTGAAGGGGACGCTGACGCGGGTGCGGGAGCCGGCGTAGTAGACGACGCCGTGGTCGCAGGCGTAGCCGTGCTCGCGGAGCAGCTGGACCTGAGCCCGGACTATTTCAGCAGGCAGTTCCGCGTCAGCTTTGGCGTGACGCCGAGGGTCTGGCTGGTACGCCAGCGGGTGTACGCGGCGGCCCACCTGGTGGCCCGCAGTCACCTCGCGGTGTATCAAGATCGCCGAGCGGTTCGGGTACGCCGATGTGCCGCAGTTCAGCCGGCAGTTCAAGCAAGTCATGGGCGTGAGCCCGGCGCAGTACCGCCGCCGATCGACCGGTGGCGCGGGCTGACGCGCGGCGGGGGGTCAGGGTCAGTGCGCCCGCCGTTTCGCCTCCGCGACCTCGACGTCGAGCGTGGGCCCGGGGCCGGGCAACGTGTCGGCCCCGCCGAGCAGGTAGTCGCCGGTGCGATGCATCCACTGGTCCAGCCGGTCGGCCAGCTCGCCGTAGACCGTCGCGTAGCTCGCGTCCAACGAGCGGTCCACGCGGTGGGTCGGGTCCAACTCGAGGTCGAACAGCCAGTCCCGGGCCTGGCCTTCGCCCGCCGGTCGGCCCGGTGGCAGCGTGTGCGGCCAGCCGGCCTGTCGCATCCGCCGGGTCGGCGGCTTGTCGTCGGTGTTGCCGACCAGCTGCTCGGGTGTGGACCATCGGCGGACCAGGCGGTAGCGATCGGTGCGGACGCTGCGCTCGGGCTGCGAGCCGCCGTGGACGTTGATCTCGCTGAACAGGGCATCGTGTAGCCGGGTCCGCGGATCGGTGGCAAGCGGCACGAGCGACCGCCCCTCGCACCACGCCGGCATTTCAAGCCCCGCGACGTCGCAGAGCGTCGGGATCACGTCCAGGTGGTCCACCATCGCGTGGGACGTCCGCCCGCCCCGGAAGTGAGGCGGCCCGCCGTCGGGGCCCCGGCTCGGGCCGCGGAGGATCAGCCCGACCTCGAGCCCGGCGTCGGTGAGGTTGCACTTGGCGGTGGGCAGGCCCAGGCCGTGGTCGGTGGTGTAGATCACGAGGGTGTCGTCGGCCAACCCGAGGTCGTCGAGCTTGGCGAGGATCCGGCCGATGCCCGCGTCGAGCTTGGCGGCCATGACCTGCTGCCGGGCGTACCACTGGCGGGTCTCGGGCGCATCGGGCACGATCGCCGGCGGCCTTGCGCGATCGACCTGGCGTGGCGTCGGCTGCTCGTCGTCGGTCAGCAGCGGCCAGGCGCCGGTGTGCGTCTCGATCATCCCCGCGTCGATGAACCACGGCCGATCGCCGCGGCCGTGGTCGTCGAGCCAGCGTTGGACCCGCGAGGCGACATCGGGCGCCGAGGTTTCGGGGTTCTTACCGCCCAGGTGGTAGTCGAGGATCTGGTCATCGACGTCGGTGTAGCCGAGGCAATGCTCGTCGTCGGTGACGTGCTGAATCCCGAGCAGGGCCGTGCGGTACCCCGCGGCGGTCAGGGCGTGGGCGATGTGCCGCTCGGGGTGTTGCAGCGGGTAGCCGCGGTTGGACAGGCCCAGCTGGCCACACTGATGTGGCCACTGGCCGGTGAGCAGCCCGGCCCGCGAGGGCGAACACGTCGGACTGACGCAGAAGGCCTGGCTAAAGAGCATGCCCTGGTCGGCGAGCCGCTGGAGGTGGGGCGTGGCGGTGTCACGGCCGTAGGGCCCGATGTGCCGGCCGGTGTCGTGAGAATGCAGGTAGAGGATGTGGGGTGGCTGAGGCATTGGAACGGGGTTGGGGCGCGGCTGATGGGAACCGGCCTGAAATTTAACTTGTGCGTACAATCTGTCGAGACTACACTGAATCGGGTCCAGCGAGGGCCGCATCATCCGAGGACCCGCGTTGTCGATACCTGCCACCCAGCCCCCGACCCAGCGTGAACTGGCCGATCGGTTGAACCTGAGCCAACAGGCCGTGTCCTATGCGCTGCGGGGCAAGCCGGGCGTCAGCGATGCGGTCCGCGAGCGGGTGCTGCAGGCGGCCCGGGGCGCAGGTTACCGCCCCAGCTCGGCGGCACGGTCGATGCGGTCGGGCCGGACCCGGCATGTAGGCATCGTGATCCATTCGCTGGGCCTGGGCGCTGGCGGCGGCCACGCGTACGACACGATCAGCGGCATCAGCAAGGTGCTCGAGCCGGCCGGGTACGCCACGTCGCTGGTGCGGATGATCGACGTCGAGTCGAGCGACGACGGGCTGTCGCGGGTCTTCCGCGAGCAGACGCTGGACGGGATGATCGTCCACGCGGCGGTGTATCGCCGCATCCGCGAGCGGCTCGACGGGCTGTCCGGGCGGATCGTCTGGTGCGACGCGGGCGTCCAAGAGGCGGAGAATTGTCTGTGGCGGGACGAGGCGCAGGCGGGCCGGCTTGTGGCCCGTGCGGTGGTGGAGGCGGGGTACGAGCGTGCGGTTTTTGTGTGTGATGACGAGGCCGACGACCCCCACCCGTACCTGCACCGGGAGGGCCGGGAGGCCGGGCTCCGCGAGGTCTTTGCCGCGGCGGGCGTGGAGCTGACGCTGCGGCATTTCGTCAAGCAGCAGGACCGCGACGACGCGACATTCGGCCGGGTGATCGAACAGCTGGACGGCCGCACCGCCCTGATCGCCTGCGACTACAAGCACGCGACGTACCTGCTGGGCCTGGCCAGTGCGCTGGGCCGCTGCGTGGGCGCGGATGTGCCGCTGGTCTGCTGCGACGACCGGGACGTGTGGGACCGCGACTGGCCCAACTGCAGCCGCGCCCGCTTTAACCGCTTTGGCCTGGGCCTGCGGGCCGGCCGGATGCTGCTGGACCTGCTCGAGCACGACCGGCAGACCTCGTCGCACATCGACGCGCCGACCTTCGAGTCCGGCCATGGCATGGAGCCACGTCGGCCCACGCTGACCGTCGCCTGACACACGATTCGGACATCCGACCACCACCCCGCCTCGAACCGGCCCGCCTCCCGAGACTCGACATGACACGCTCCACCCCCGACATCCGCCTCACCGCCTTCACGCTGATCGAACTGCTCGTGGTGATCAGCATCATCGCCTTGCTGATCGCGCTGCTGCTGCCCGCTCTGGGCGCGGCGCGGGACACCGCCCGCACCGTGACCTGCTTGAGCAACCAGCGACAGGTCGGCATCGCAGCCACGCGGTACCATGTTGAAAACAACGGCACCCTGCCGCACAACGTCGGCCGGGGCGCTGGCGGCAGCCCGAACAACTACGCCAACGGCGTGCTCAACGCCCGCGGCGGCTGGGCCCACGCGGTGGGCCTGGGCGGCGATCCAATCCCCGGCGTGGGCGGCGAAGGCGAAGACGAGGTCTACGACTCGATCCCCGCTGCCGGGTACGGCCGAAAGCAGGTCCTCACCAACCCCGCGGTCTACTGCCCGCAGCTGCTGGGCAACGCTAGCCAGCGGTACCACGACCTCGTGTCCCTGTCCGGGACCAGCGGCAACTACCAGGCGTACTCGGACTACGTGCTCAACCGCAACCTGGGCGGCGTGGCCGAGGTCGGCTGGGGCGGCACGGCCAGCGGCACGCCCGAGGTCCCCACCGACGACCTGCTATTCGCCGACCGCATGTGGATGATCGAGGGCGTCACCAATCAGGGGCCGTGGGACGGCGGCGCCACGCTGCCGCTGCGGGCCTACGCACGGATGAGCCAGAACACCGCGCAGTGGGAGCCCAGCGGGTTCAATTCGGCGCCGTTCTGGTGGCGCGCCAGCCGCTCGGGCCTGGGCCACCCCAACGACGTGGCCAACGTGCTCTATGGCGACGGCCACGCCAGCGGCATGGTCCCGAGCGAGATGCTCGGCATGGGCGCCGCCGAGTTCAGCCACTGGGCGGGCTTCAACTGGGCAAGGCGGTAGCCGCCGGGCGATGCTCAGGGCGGGGATGCTCTCTCAGACCGCCCCGCTACAGCGGGCAGGCGATCGACAACGGTCGGGCCGTGGTCGCACGCATTCCAAGAACTCGCTGCGCAGTCTGGGGTGGCGCTGGTCCGCCCAAAGCCGCGGGAACCAACTGATCAACCTCGGGCGCCAAGGCGGATCAACACCAACGACGCCATCAACGACGCCCCGCGTCAGCATGTCGCGGAACGTATGAACGGGCACAGCACCTATCGGCCCCCGGGGCCGAGGTGTGGCACCCCCCACATCCCGGCCATCGAGACGCTGTGGCACGCCCCGCCGCCCGCCGATGCCCGGCTCGGCCAGCGAGTGACCGTCGTCCACGCAACGAAAAGGCCGCGGCCGATCATGTCGATCGGCCGCGGCGAGGTTGAGGCACAAAGCGGTGCCATCACCGCCGCACGGGTGTTGACCTATCGCCGGCGTCGTGGCAGCCCGCCTGAGGCGGACTTCCGCTCACGCTTCAGCAGGCACAAGCCCCCGGCGGCGAGCAGGGCCAGCGACGCGGGCTCGGGGACGTAGGTGAGATTGAGGTCATCGACTCCGATGTCACGGCCGGCGCTGTTGTCCTGCGTTTCCTGGAAGCGGAACAGGACGCTGGTGTCGGTGGGCGTGAACTCCAACTCGTAGACCGTGTAGGTCTCGGTCAGGGCGATCACTTCCTGATCCAGCACACTGCCGGCGCCGCCGTCGTCGATGGCGGTCACCGTCAACTCGGTGGCCCCCCCACCCGAGGCGATGATGCTGCGGGCCTGGAAGGTCAGGGTGTGCAGGAAGCCCGAGTCGACGGTGACGACCTGCGACATCTCACCGCCGTTGCCGTTGATGTTTGCGTTGTTGCCGAAGAACAGGGCTTGACGCGAGCCTTCAGGCGGTGTGGAACTGACGGCGGCGCCGGTGCCATCGGTCGGCTCACTGTTGTTGTTGGCGGCGAGCGACCATCCGGGGATGCCACTACCGGTCGTTTCAAAGCCGGGGTTGACGATGTTGGTGTTGATGAAGGCCGCCGACGCCGAGGTGGCGAAGGTGAGGCTGGCGGCGGCGGCGAGGCCCAAGGTGGACACGGTCGAGAGTGAATGCATGGGGAAGACCTCCGAGTTGGGGGGAACAGGTCCAAGGAACAAGAGCGGGACGACGTTCTTGACGCACTTCAACCCTACCCGCACAATGACCCGTATCAAGGCTGTTTGGGGTTCATCTTATGCCGATTGGGAAACTACAGCGAGTCAGAGGCGGGAAACCGGCTCCGCCGGATCACGCGGCTCCAGGGCAGCGGCGGCGGGTCGCGCTGGCGCTGACGTGGTATCACCACCGGCTGCACTCGGGCGTGGCGCGGTACGCGGCGAAGCGGGGCTGGGTCCTCGACGCGTCGATGGCCGAGCACGGGACCACGCAGTCGCTGCTCGGACGGGTGGACGGGGTGATCGTCAACGGGCTGTTGCCCGGGGCGGCCACGCTGGTCGGCGAGGGGGCCGCGGCGGCGGTGGCCATCGGGCTGCACGATTATGGCCGGCCGATCGCCCGGGTCTGGCCCGATCACGAGAAGATCGGGCGGCTCGGGGCGCGGTACCTGATGGACCGCGGGCACCGGCGGCTGGCGTTTGTGCGGATGACCGGCCACCCGATCGAGCAGCGGCGGGCCGACGCCTTCGAGACCGCCGTCCGCGAGGCCGGGGGCGAGTTGGCGCCGCTGGCGATGCGCGTCGCGTTAGACATCGACGCGGCATCGACGCTCGCCGAGCAGCTGGAGCGGATCGCGCCGCCGATCGCGCTGATGGCCGAAAACGACGCGCGGGCGGTGGTGGTGCTGGACGCGTGTGAGCAGGCGGGGCTGCGGGTGCCCGAGCAGGCGGCGGTGCTGGGGGTCGATAACGACGAGCTGATCTGCCGGTTCGCGACGGCGCCGCTGTCCAGCGTGCAGAGCCGAATGGACGAGCTGGGGTACCAGGCGGCGGCGATGCTGGATGCGGTGATGGACGGCCGGGCCGGGCCCGACGCGGTGGTGCAGGTCGCGCCGGGGGAGGTGGTGACCCGGCGATCGACGGACCTGCTGGCGGTGCCGCACCTCGGCGCCGCAAGGGCGCTGCGGTACGTCCTGGACCACTACCGAGAGCCGCTGACGGTGCAGCAGGTCGCCGAGGCGGTGGGGCTCTCGCGGCGGAGCGTGTACCTGGCGTTTCGCAAGCACCTGGGCCGAACGGTCAGCGAGGAAGTGACGCGGCTGCGGGTCGGCCACGCCAAGCGGCTGCTGCGGGAGTCGTCGCGCAAGCTGGCGGCCATCGCGGACGAGGCGGGGTTCACGAGTGCCGAGCACATGAGCAAGACGTTCGCCCGGGAGCTCGGCGAGCCGCCCGGGGCGTGGCGGAAGGCGCAGCGGTAGCGGTGAGGCCACCACTCATCGCTGCCGAGCCGGCGAGGCTTGCCCCCGCGATCAATCCGTCCCGGCGGGCAGGTAGTCCGTGTCCGCCCCGGCCCACTCGAAAAACTCTCGCGTCTGCTGAACCCACCCGGCGGGCAGTCGCCGCAGTGGCAAGTCGTCCCGGTCCGCCAGCGGGCTGTTGTCGTTCACGCGGAAGTCCAGCCGGTCCGGGTCACGGAAGCCTGGATCGGCCATGCGGTTGCCCGGCGACAGCGACGTCCGCTCGGCGAACGCACCGAGCGTCAGCCGTTGCCACGACCAGTCGGCGCCGCGGAACTGGAAAGGCCGATCCACCTGGGCATGCAGCACGTTGCCGTCGCCCCACAGCGTCCAGCGGCCGTAGGTCGGGTGGTCCCGCCGGACGTTGTCCAGGAACGCGATGAGCGTTTGCTGGTCGGGCCCGCCGACGATGACGCTGTCGTATATGTCCAGGCGGTTGGGCATGACCGGGTCTTGCCGGCCGTGGGCGTCGCCGCGGAGGTAGTACTGGGCATCGATCACGGCGTGCCGGCCCTCGCGGTTGCGTTGGCCCGGGGCCCGCGTGTTGCCGTAGGCGACCGTCCGCCGGATTGCCGTGTCGCCGACGACCTGGATGATGGCCTGGGCCTCGCGGTTGAGAACTAGCAGGTTGCCGTCGCTGAGGTGCGGGCCATTTGATAGTTCAAAGTCCAGCCCGGAGCGGGCGTTCATCGCGGCGACGCTGTCGATCACCGCGACGTGTCGCGGGTGGATGTCCGACCAGATGCCGTGGGTCAGGTTGCCGACGGCGGTGTGACCGCGGACGGTGACGGGCCCGGTGCCAGCCCCGCCAAACTTGTAGCCCCCCATGTTCCAGCCGCGCTGGTTGCCCCAATGGCCCCGCCAGTTGTTCCAGTTGGTCGTGCAGTCTTCGACGAGCACGTTCGGGCCGCCGTCGGTGAAGCCGCCCCAGCCGTTGTAGTTGGCGACGCACCGGCGGACGGTCATGTCCCGGCCGCCGACGTTGCCCGGGGCCGCCAGCGACAGGCCTACGAAGTTGTTCCATCGAAAGGTCAGGTCCTCCAGCAGCACGTTCTGCGGCGGGCTGGCCCAGGTGATCGCGTTGAGGTCGGCGACCTCCCGGTAGTCGTTCGCAAAGTGCTGAAAAGTCATCCCGCGGACAACAAGGTTCCGCTTCTCGCCGAAGATCAGCTGCTGCCGACGCTCGGCGACTTCGATCGTGATGTGGTCGAGCGACACGCCCTCGGGCACCCGGACGAACAGCCGGTTGCCGTTCTCGTCACGCTCGGCAACGCCGAAGCTGCCGGGCGGCAGAACCGCGGGGTCGGCCGTCGGATCGTCAAACCCCTCGTAAAGGTGCGGCTGGTCCTGGTTGTTCTGGAAGAGGTCCGGGTTCCGCTCGTAGCTGTACCGCTCGATCTCGACCTGCCGCAGCATCGACCCATCGACGAACACCATCTCCCGGCGGTGGCCTAGCGTCCGCGGCGGGCCCCAGTTGTAGGTGAAGTGGCCCCAATCGTGATCCCACGCGGTGGAGATCAGCCCGTCGCCGTGATCCTCCCAGCGGTCGGCGGGATAGACGTCGCTGCCGCTGAACACCGGCTGGAAACCACCGGCATTGTCGTCGGCGCCCTCGATGACCAGCAGCGTGTCGCGGGCCTGGCCGGCGCTGAAGTCCAGGTGGATCGGGCCCTCGCGGTAGGCGCCCGGGTGGACCAAGACGAGGGTGGCCTCGCCCGCCTCGAGATGTTGCACCGCGGCGGCGAGCCCGGCGGCCAGGGCGCCAAACGGCGCCGCTCGGGTCCCGTCGCCGCCCGCCGGGGCCGTGGAACGCACGTGCAGCGTCACCGACACCGCCGACTCGTCGATGTCGGCGCCGGTTGCGAGTTCGACCTCCACGGGCCCGGCGCCACCGGCCACGTCCCCGGCAGCGGCGGCCGCTTCGGGCGCCGCCGGCGTGTCGGTGAGCTGCAGGTGGCGACCTTGAGCCCGGGCCCGGACGGTCACGGTGTCACCCGCTGGCAGCGAGCGGACCCAGGCTTGGTCGTCCGCGTGCGGCTGCTGAGGCCCGGACCAGCGGACCGCGAGCCGCAGCCGACGGTTTTGCATCACCCGCCGGTAGGGGTCGGCCCGCTCGGCCGCCGGGCCGACGGGCGTGACCTCGGTCGCGTCGAGCATGAGCCACCAGGTGCTGTCGTGGACCCAGCCGACGGTCCCGCGGATCGTGCCCTCAAACCCGTCGATCGACTGCGGATTCTGCAACCCCGGCGGGTTCTCAAGTGCCTGGACCGACGCTGCGACCAGCAACACCAGCACGACCAGCACGGTCCACCAGCCGAGCGATCGCGAGGCCAAAGCTCCGCATCCGAAACACGGCCGGGGAACCGATCGACCGTCCGAGCGGTGAATAGAAACAGCAGCAAGCAGCGAACGGAGGGGCGGCGATGGGGTCACGGGGGGTCCAGGGCGAGGACAATCGAGCGAGCACGCGAGACGACACTCGGGCGCCACTTGGGGCACGAGGACCGACCGAACGAAGGGTGCGGCCACGAAACACGCCGACAGGCGTGAGCTTGTGCGTACAATACACTCTCTCGGCTCAGACGGCCCGCACCCATTCGCGATGCCGCCGTCGGCCGGACGCAAAAGCTTGGCCGCGGCAGGGGCCGGTGTTATGCTTGCCACGTCGTATTGAGACTCATAAAGACGTTGCGAATGGCGGGACGAACGCGTTGGCCGACGGGAGGAAACTGATGGAATCTCGATTCTCTTGGCGGGCGTCGCTGGTCGCCGGACTGCTCATCGGGCTCGGAACTGTCCCGCGCAGCGGCGCCGCGATCGTCAGTGCAAGCTTTGACGCCAACGGCGACATCAGCCAGATCGTCGTCGAACGCGGCGGGACCGACTACACCTACAGCCAGTCGGACCTCATCGGCATCTCACTCACCGAGGTCAACGCCGAGCAGGCGGCATCGATCGTCGTCGGCAACGGCGACGCCGTGCCCGGCGGAACCGCCGCCAACGCCGGCCCCGCCCGCGACGCGACCCTCGAAGACTGGAGCGTCGAGACCGGCGTGGTGAACATCCAGGACAACCCGATCGCCGAGGCCGACGGCGCCACCCCCCAGGCCGCCCGGACCGGGCTCGCCTTCAGCTTCGACCAGGCGGTGGTCAACAGCGACGACGCCGATGTGATCATCATCGAACTCGGGACCGACAGCCAGACCGCCGACGACGTCGCGCTCAAGACCACCGCGTTCACCGACGACACCGACGGCGTCGAGTTCACCAACTCCAGCGCGGCGCTGGCCAGCGTCAACTACGACCGCTACACCGCCGACCAGGGCGAGGTCGAGAACCTCGACAACCTCCGCAACTTCTCCTTCACCTTCGGCAACGACAACCTCAATGACTTCCGCGTCTATGGCATCGAGGTGGACCTGGACGACCTGGGCGTGAGTTCCAATGCGACCGCCAGCGACCTGCTGCTCCGCGCGGCGAGCGGCTCGGCGAACGTCGACCCGGTGCTGATCTTCGGCCTGCCCGCCATCCCCGAGCCCGGATCGCTCGCGCTGTTGGCCGGCGGGGCCGTGTGGCTACTCCGTCGCCGACGCTGACCGGAATCTGGCTCGCTTGAGGTCAGCGCCGTCTCAACGTCGTTGCCGCGGCCGCCGGTGGACTTGGCAGGACATGCGGTCCGCCCTCCACCGGTTAGATGACCCGCCGCGAACAGTTCGCCACCGACTGGCTGCGCCGGGTGGATGAGGAACTCTACGACCTCGACCAGGACCCGAACGAGACAACCAACCTCGCAGGCGAGGCGTCACATGCGCAAACGCTCGGTGAGATGCGGCAACGACTGCTGCGATGGATGCGGCAAACCCAAGACCCCCTGCTCGATGGGCCTGTGCAGAGCCCGCACCACGCCAAACCGCTGGAGGCGTTTCGCGAGTCGGGTCCGGCGCCTGACACGCATTGCAGTTGATGATGACGCGGGGCGTGGGGTGGCGTTGATCTGCCTCAGCGTTTGGTGAGGAGGGCCGAGTTGTTCCAAAGGCGCTTGGGCGGGTCATCGCCACCCGCCGTCCCACGCACGAACGTGTCGGGATGCCTATGGGATTAGGCATCAGCCCGGGAAGACCCGGACCACGGGCGGCGACTCGCCGCTTAGTGCGAAAGCGATGGCGCCCACGATCGTCCACAGCAGAGCCGCGAGCAGTTCGCCGGCGATGGCGCCGATCATCAGCGGCTTGGCCGCGTGGTAGCCCCGCGCCCCGCCCAGGCCGACGATCGAGTTCTTGACCGCCCAGCCCAGCAGGAACGACATCGCGAAGTGGGCGATCGGTGTGACGCCCCAGACGACGAACAGCACCGGGTGGATCGGCCACCACGCCGCCCGCAGCCGCAGGATTGCCGTGCCGACCACCAGGCCCAGTCCCGCCAGGACCCAGCCCAGCGCGGCGGCGTTGAGCTGGACCATGCCCAGCCGCTCCAGCCCGCCGGCGGCCACGGCGTCGGCCAGCTCGCCGGTCGCCTCCAGCTCGCTGACCTGTTGCTGGACGGTGTCCAGCGGCATCGCGGGCAGGACGCGGGTGGACCAGCTGTCCAGATGGTTGACGCCGCGGTCGTACTGGGTGGTGAGGATGACTATGCCGGCGACGACCAGGCCCACGGCGACCATGGCCCCGAGCCAGGGGGCCACGCGGGCGGCGCGGCCAACGCGGCCGGGCCCGCCGATCTCGGCGATCCGCAGCCCGTTGACGATGAACGGCATGATCGCCTCGCGCGGATCGCCCAGGATCATGATGCTCGCCAGCCCGAGCATCAGCAGCGTCGAGGGCCCCAGCGCCTGCTCGCCCAGCAGCGTCGAGGCCACCGCCAGCGGCAGCCACCACGCCTGGATGAAGTACAGCCCGGTCTCGGCCACGACCCGGGCCATCACCAGCCAGGTCAGCATCGCCAGGCCCACCAGGGCGACGCTCCAGACCATCGGCAGCCCTGCCCGGCTCAACAGCACCACCGCGGCGATCAGCAGCAAGGCCAGCAGCCGGGCCGCCCACACACTCGCCCGCGGCGTGCCCTGGGCCCGCGGCAGCCCGAGCCCGGCGGCGGCGACGTTGGCGTAGTACCGCCGGCCGTTGTACGCAATCATCAACGCCATCCCGACGTACGCGCCAAACCGCAGCAGGTTGGCCTGGCCGCCCTGGTCGTAGCCGTTCTCAAACGCCACGCCGCTGCCGATGACCACCGAGCCGAGCAGGGCGAACGCGGCCATCGAGACCCCGAGGCTCAGCGACACGCTGGAGCTGAGGAAGAACGCGAACGCGATCACGCTGAAATACAGCGTCGGCCGGAAGTACGCCCGGCCGACGTTATCGACCCGCGACGCGTCGCCGAAAAGCTCCGACAGCGGACCCAGCGGCAGCTGCAACGGCACCCGCGGCCAGGCCCCATCGGTCCACACGCTCAGACCGTTGGACGTGTGCAGCGCCAGCACCGCCACCAGCCCGTACCAGAACACCGGCTGGCGACAGATGTCCGGCAGCGCCCGGCCGGGCGACCGCTGCATGACCTCCTCGGCGAAGCGGGCCACCGGGTAGGCCAGCAGCTCCCGCCGGCTCCACTGCGGATGCACGATCAGCGCCAGGCACACGCTGGCCAGCCCCAGCAACAACGCCACCCCGCACCACAGCCGGATCGTGGGCCACCACGCCGACCAAGGCACGTCCGTCACCGAGCCCCCGGCGTCGGACGCGCCCAGCAGCGGGTCGTGGATTACCGGGTCCGACCGCCCGCCAATGGTCAGCCAGCCGCCGCCCTGCGGGCTGGGCGCCAGCGCGCCGTCCAACAGCTCGACCAGCACCGCCCGGTCCGCACGGGCGTCGGCGACCTGCGCCTCGCGGACCAGAAAGCCCACGCGTTTCGCCGACTCGGGCGGGACGCCCGCCAGCGGCTGGGTCGATCGCCGCAGCGCCGCCGCGTCGCCGGGCCACGCGGC
>CAZVBW010000013.1:0-61657 GCA_964625505.1 uncultured Phycisphaeraceae bacterium | reverse complement strand
CGCAGCCACCGGTACACCGTCGCCGGCGTTCGCCCCACCCGCTCGGCCACCCGCTGCACCGCGACGCCCCGCCCGGCCGCCCGCACCGCCAGCCGCCGCGCCCGATCACCCGCCACCGCTCGCCGACCCCGCAGCACCTCGTGGTCCGGCAGCACCCGGTCGTGCCTGGCCGACAGCCGACGCAGCGTCTCGACCGACCGGCCCTCCTGCTCGGCAACGGCCCGCAACACCGCCGTGGGCGACACGTCCGGGTCCTCCCGACGCATCCGCCGATCCGCCTCCCGCACCCGCCGAAGAAGCCGTCGCCGCTCCGCCGGCTCGACGGTCCCCCGGAACCGCAACGCGGCATCAACCAACCCAAGGCGGTCGCGCTCGAATAGCCGCCAGGCCGCATCCTCGATCACCACCACCTTCCGCCGACGTGGGCCCGCCACCATCCACCGCCACCGCAGCCCCCGCTGCCGGTACCGCTCCAGCGTCCGCACACTGACGCCCAATCGTTCGGCCAACTCATCCAGCGTGTGCCAGTGGCCCGCCGCGTCGCTCGCCCTCTCCCGGGGGCGGCGCAGGTCCAGCGACCAGCTCAGCCGATCGATCAGCAACCGCAGGTCCACCGCCACCGCCTCGCCCACCAGCAGCTGCGGCTCATCCGAGTCGTCCGCCACCACGTCCGCCGGCCGGTATGCCGTGATGCGGTAGCTGACGAAGTCCAGCGGGTACACGCTCGCCGGGTCCAGCTCGTCGTGCAGCCGCTCGGCCCGCTCCAGCTGCGCCAGCCGGGGCTCCGCGGGCGTCCGCAGCAGCTGCCGGGTCAGTTCACCCAGCGCCTCAATCCGCCAACGCTCGGGCAACCGACGACCCATGCCCGCATTGTCACACGCCGGCCGTCGACGCCAACGTCGCGTCCGGGTGCACGACCAAGTCCCGCCACCGCGACGCCGCCCCCGAATCCACCGCCAGCCGCCCAAACCGCCCGATCGCCTCCATCGCCCGCCCGTCCACATCGTACCGCAGCACGTGCGTCAAATAGTCCGTTGCCGCCCCCACCGGCCAGCCGTGCCCCGCCGCGTACCGCAGCGCAATATCTGCCCGCTTGCCGTGGTTCCTCACCCGCAGCCGCCGCAACGCCCCCGGAAGATCGCCCAGCGCGACATTCGCCCGCGCCAGCCACGTCGCAAACACAAACGGCAACCCCGTCATCTCCCGCCACGCCGCGCCCAGGTCCACCACATGCGGATACGCCCCCGCATCCGGCGCATCGGTCACCACCTTGTCCCCGATCAACAACACCGCATCAAAAGCCGCTCGCGGCTTAGCACCCCCCGCACGCTCATACCGCACCTCCTCACGACCTACTTCGCCCATCAACACCTTCAACAGCGCCACACTCGTGTGACTGTCCGTGTCCAGCACCACCGACCGCACCCGCTCCAGCGGAACCTTCGCGAACAGCTTCACCGTGTGCGTCGGCCCGTCACAGCCGATCCCGCCCACCGGCACCAGCCGAAGCCCCGCCGACTCAGCTGCCTCGCTGAAGTAGTCAATCACCGGACAGAGCGCCACATCCACTTCACCGTCGAGCAGCCGCCCCAACAGGGCTGACGGCACATCCAGCACCACCTCCGCCACCCCAAGGTCCAGCCCGTCAATCAGCGGCTTCGCGTTCAGATACGACACACACCCCACCCGCCAGCGTCTCGCAGCAACATCGTGCATCCACCCGATCCTACGCACATAGCCTTGCCCAATAGCCGGGTCGCTATGCGACCCCGGCAGCCACCGAAGTGCCGCAACTCCCTCAAGGTCCCGCGAAGCACCCACTTACGGCGGCAAGTCGCCCACATCGATCGTCGCACCCACCGGCTTGCTCATCGCCACCGCCACGATCTGCTGGAGATAGTCACTCGCCGCCGACGGATCCGATGGCAACAACTGCAGCACCCGCTGCGCAACCGCCGCACGCGCCGCCGGGGTCAACGGCTGCAGCT
This sequence comes from uncultured Phycisphaeraceae bacterium, assembly GCA_964625505.1. Taxonomy (GTDB): domain Bacteria; phylum Planctomycetota; class Phycisphaerae; order Phycisphaerales; family Phycisphaeraceae; genus CAZVBW01. Next base: position 59,669 of record CAZVBW010000013.1, on the reverse strand, counting down.
GATCGATCTGCCCCAGCCCCCGCAGGTCGGCGGCCACCGTCCCGTAGTTGTAGTGGTGCCCATACCCCGCCCACGCCCCGTGATGCCGCGCCCGCCGCCAGTCCGGCGGCCCCGTCGCCGCGGCATGCTGCGAGACCAGCGTCGGCTCAACCTCCCGCAGCGGAACCCAGAAGATCGTCCGCGTGTGCCGCAGCTGCCCCGAGTTCACGTCGATCTCGCCGGTGATGTCGTGAATCCCCGTCCCGCCGGTGAAGCTCGCGATGACGAACACCACCGGTGCCATCACCGCGAGCGCAATCCAAAACGACCGGTGCAGGCGGAGTCGCGACACGCACCGATCATAAAGCCGCGACCGTCGGTCGCGCTCCGCGTCACGCCGCCGCCGCCCGCCCCGCGGGCTTGTCGAACTCGAAGCTCGGCCGGCGGAACCGCCGCGGCCGGCGTGATGCGAAGTTCAGTGTTAGGCCGATCATCACGAAGGTGAACAGCAGCGACGAGCCGCCGTAGCTGATCAGCGGCAGGGTGATGCCGGTGACCGGCAGCAGGCCGATGGTCATGCCGATGTTGATCGCCGCCTGGCTGAAGATCATCCCGGCAAAGCCCACGCACGCCAGCCGCGCGAACGGGTCGCTGCTGCGGGCCGCCACCACCAGCATCGACCCGACCAGCATCACGTACAGCATCAGCACGCCCAGCCCGCCGAGCGCCCCCCAGCGATGGGCGATGACCGCGTAGATCATGTCGTTGTGCGGCTCGGGCAGGTGGTTGTGCTCGATCAGCAGCCCCGCCCGGCCGCCGGTCCCGATGGACCCGCCCGCCCCGATCAGCCGCGTCGCCACGATCTGCTGATACGCCTCACGGTCCTCGTAATGGTCGGGCCAGATCAACGCCGCGATCCGCTTCTCCTGGTGCGACGCCAACACGTGCGTGGCGTCGGGCAGCTTGCCCTGCCCATCGGTCCGCAGGTGCGGCGGGTCGATCACGATCGCCGCCACCACCAGCACCAGCACCGCCATACCCGCCACGGCCACCGCCCCGATGTGCCACAGCCGCGCCCCAGCCGCCAGCAGCATCACCATCAGCGTCGGGGCGAACAGCAACGCACTGCCCAGGTCCGGCTCCTTCAGAATCAGCAGCACCGGCGCCGCCATGAACAGGAACGGCGGAATCAACCCCCGCAACGTCCGGTGGTTCTCGCGATACCGCAGGTACCACGCCAGCGCCAGCACGAACGCGACCTTGCCGAACTCCGATGGCTGAAACCGCATCAGCCCCAGGTCGATCCACGCCGTGGCCCCGTTGATCCGCGGCACCCTCGGCGCCCCCGGGATGACCACGTACAGCAACATCGCCAGCGCCACCGCCAGCAGCGGGTAGGCCATCTCCCCCAGCAGCCTCGGCCGTGGCAGCAGACACAGCCCCATCGCCAGCAGCCCGATCGGCAGCCACCGCTGCCCCTGTAGCGACGCCGCCCCCGGCCGAACCGTCCCGATCGCCAGCACCCCTACGCCGCTAAGCAGCAGCGCCGCGGCCAGCACGATCCATCCGCCGTGACCGCGCAGCACGTCCCGCAGGCGGGTGAGCAGCCAGGCGAGACGGGATTCGGAGGGGAAAAAAGTCAAAAGTTAGAAGGCAAAAATAAGAAGTTCAGAATTTAAGATTGGTAGATCGAGGTAGTTCGGGGTGGAGCTGCTTGTTGGTGGTCTAGATCATCTACTTGTCACTTGTCACTTGTCACGCGGCACCGAGGTACCCCTCCCGGCGCAGCGCGTGAATGATCTGATTCGCGACCGGGCCGCTGACTTGGCCGCCGCTGCCAGCGTGTTCGAGAACGACCACGATCACGTACTGCGGCTGCGATTGACCAGCGGCGGCCGCGTAGGCGACGACCCAGGAGTGGTTGCCATCGCGGACGACCCTGCCGTCGAGAACTTGGGGGCTGGCCTGGGCGGTGCCTGATTTCGCCCAGACACGCATGCCGTCAACGTTGAAGATCGGCTCGCGGCTCAGCAGGCTCAGGTGGTGGGTGGTGCCGATCGATTCGTTAGCGGACTGCCGCATGCCTTCCAGAGCCATCCGCACGCCGGTGGGGGACAGTTCGATGTGGTCGACCCCGCGGGGCTCGCTCACCATGGCTCCGACGGTCCGGACCAGGCGGGCGGGCAGGACATGGCCGCCGCGGGCGAGGGTGGCGTAGGCCGCGGCGGCTTGCAGGGGCGTCCACGTGATGGGCCCCTGGCCGATCGCGGTCAGGGCCGCATCGGTCTGGCCTACCTCCCGGCCGTCCGGCAAGTCGCCGTCGGCCTCGCCCGGCAAGCCGGTGCCCGGCTGCTCCCCCAGGCCGAACCGCCGGTACCAGTCCATCAGCTCCGCGGATCCCAGCCGCTGGGCGAGGATGCCAAAGAACACATTCGAACTGCGGGCGATCGCGAACACGCCGTCGATATCGCCGAAGGCCTGGCCGTTGATTTGATAGAGCCAGTCGCGGAAAAAGTTGGGGCTGTTGGGATACAGGTAGCCGGGGGTGGGGACCATCTCGTTGGGGCCCAGCACGCCTTGCGTCACCGCCGCGGCGAGCACCAGCGGCTTGACCGTCGAGCCGGGCTGCAGGGCCCGGGTGAACGGCCGGTTGAGCATCGGCAGGTCCAACTCGTCGCCGTGCACCGACGCCGGGTCGTCGATGAGCCGCTGCATCGGGATGGCCGGGACACTTACAGCTGCAAGCACGTCGCCCGAATCGATCTCCAGCACGACCGCCGCGCCGTTGAGCCGCGTGCCGACCCGGCCCTGCTCCTGGGCGTCCGGGTCGTGCCACGGCTGGGTCTGCAGCAGCCCGAGCCGAGGGTCCATGATCGCCTGCACCCGCGCCTGCAGCGCGATGTCCAGCGTCAGCTGTACGTCCAGGCCCGGCCGCGCCTCCAGCAGCTCCACCAGCCCGCTGTCCAGGTGCGTGACCTCCCTGCCGCGCGTGCCCCGCAGCCGCTGCTCCATCATCGCCTCGACGCCAAACTGCCCGACCCGGTCGCCGACGAGGTACCCGCCCAAGTCGATGATCGGCTCGCCGCGGTCGTTGGTGGTCCGCCACGGCCGGTCCGTCTGATCTTCGGACCACATCGGACGAAGCAGGCCCACGACGTGCTGCCCCACGCCGTCCAGGGGCATCTCGATCGGCTCGCCCCGCAGCGGCGTGGGCAGCGACGCCCGATCAACCACGACCGTCTGCATCGCGAAGGGGTACCGCCGACGCTTGGCCGGCAGCACGCGGACCTGGGACCACACCGCCGAGGCTCGCCCCTCCTCGCCGCCGCGGCCCGCCGCAGCGATGAAGCCCTGCACCCGCGTCCGCGCCGCCTCGGGCAGATCGACCACCACCACGTGCCGCTGTCCCCGCTCGGCGATCGGCTCGGCGACGTCTGCCAGCCGCACCGGCTCGCCCAACTCCCGGGCCCGCTGGCGTCGCCAGAGCTCCCAGAGGTGACTCTCGGTCCGTTGGACCCGGCCCACCACGGCCTGCCGCCGCTGCTGCAGGACGTCCGCGGGCTGGCCGGTGACGTCCGCCAGCGTCCGCCACATGCTCGCCAACTGCTGGTCGTAGGGCGGCTGCAGCTGGGCGGCCAACGCGTCCCGCTCTTCAGGGTTCATCTGGTCCCAGCGGTCGGCGAAGCGGTCGCGGGCCTCAGCGATCGCCATTCGGCGAGACCAGGTGCCCGAAATCGCCCCGAAGCTGACCGCCACGTCCCACGCCGGCTCGTCCAGGGCGAGCACCCGGCCGTGACGGTCCAGAACCCGCCCCCGGACCGTCGGGACCAGCTCCGGCTCCAGCAGCACCGACTCGGCGGCTTGCAGCGACTCGCGGTGCGTCTGGCCGCTGGTCAACCGCAGCGTCTGGGCCCCAAGGCCCAGCGCGATGACCAGCGCCGCCGCGATCAGCAGCAGCAACCGGCGGTGGAACATGCTGGGCACCGCCGTCCGCAGCCGGCGACGCCAGCCGCGTCGCTTCTTGTCGTCGGCGGTGGTGTGGAAGGTGTTCACTCAGGGCCCATCCATGGGATCGGCTCGATTTTAGATGCTGCGTGAGGCCGCAGCCGCTTGCGGCTGAGCACGCGGCGGGATTCCCGCCGCGATGTCCTGTCAACCCGCGAGCGGCGCGATGGTTTAGGATGCCGCGCGATGCCACCCGCCGTGCTTGCCGCCAGTGAGTTCAACGCCTACGCCGCCCTGGGCATTCTGCTGCTGATGGCGATCGTGTTTGGCCTGGGCAACCTGGTCGCCAGCACGTTTTTGGGCCCGTCGCGGAAGGGCGAGGTCAAAGGCACGACCTACGAGTCGGGGATGAACCCGATCGGCAGCGCCCGCCGGCGATTCAACGTGCGGTTTTACGTCGTGGCGATGACGTTCCTGCTGTTCGACGTCGAGATCGTGTTCCTCTACCCGTGGGCGGTGACGTTCCCGGCACTGTCCGAGGACGCCGGGCTCAACGGGCTGTACCTCAGCCGGGTGCTGTTCTTCCTGCTTACCAGCGTCATCGCGTTCACCTACGCGTGGCGCAAGGGTGTGTTCCGCTACGACTGAGATGCGGGTCGCGGGTCGCGGGTTCCGGGACAAGGCACTCCGTATCGCTGAGGCTCTCGCCCTGGCTGAGATATTCGATCTGCACGCCCGGGACCCGCAACCCGGAACCCGAGTGCAGCTATGCTGCACGCCTCGCCGGTGTGGCGGAATTGGCAGACGCGGCGGATTCAAAATCCGCTCCCTGGTGACAGGGGTGTGGGTTCGAGTCCCTCCACCGGCATTTTTCAAATCAGACCCGCGGGACCGGCCCGCGCGGCCCGTGGCCGCGGGGTCGAGGCGGGAGTGCGTCATGGAAGACCGGCCGCTGCTGCTAACCGCCTTTGAGCCCAGTGGCGATGCGCTGGCGGCGCGGCTGATCACGGCGTTGAGGGCCCGGGGCTTCAACGCGCCGATCCACGCGCTGGCCGGGCCCCAGTGCGAGGCCGCCGGGGCCCGGCTGATCGAAACCACCACCGAGCACCCGGTCATGCTGCTCAAGGCGGCGGCCGAGGTGCAGGTGCACCGCCGGCGGCTCAAGCGGCTCAAGCGGTGGCTGGCGGACCACGACATCGCGGCGCTGGTGCCCACCGACAGCCCGGCGGCCAACTGGTCGGTCTGCTCGCTGGTGCGTCAGGCCCGGCCCAAAGCGAAGATCGTGCACCTGGTGGCCCCGCAGCTGTGGGCCTGGGGCCCGTGGCGGATCAAGAAGCTCCGCCGGCTCACCGATCATCTGCTGTGCCTGCTGCCGTTTGAGCCCGACTGGTTCGGCGAGCGGGGCGTTGAAGGCACCTTCGTCGGCCACCCGCTGTTCGACGCCGCGGCCCACGATCAGGCTCACGACACCGACGGCCTGCCCGATGGCTCGCCTCGGCTCGCGGTACTGCCCGGCTCACGCCGCAGCGAGATCACCTCCAACGCCCCCGCTATGGCGGCGGCGCTGCACCTGCTGCAGGCTCAGCACCCCGACATGACGCCGGTCGCCGCGCTGCGGCGGGACGAGGACGCGGCGGTACTGCAGAAGGCGGCGCCGCACCATGGGATGCAGGTGGTGGCCGGCCGGACCGACGACGTGCTCGCCTGGGCGGACGTCGTGCTGGTCGTCTCGGGCACGGCGACGCTGCAGGTCGTGGCTCACCGCAAGCCGATGGTCACGCTCTACCGCGTCGGCCGGATCGGCTGGAACGTGCTGGGCCGGCACCTGGTCCGAACGCGGACCTTCACGCTGCCCAACCTGCTGGGCGAGCACCTCGGGCTCGGGCGGATGGTCCCGGAGCTGGTCCCGTTCTTCGGCGACGTCGAGCAGCTTTGCCAGGCACTCGGACCGCTGCTCAACGATGGCCAAGCCCGCCAGCGGCAGGCGCAGGCTTACAACGCGATCCACGGGTGCTTTGCGGAGTGCCGGTTCGAAGATCGCGCCACGGCAAAGCTGCTGGAGCTGCTGTAGCACCCGGCCAAAGGCGACTCAGCACCGGTGCCTCGGCCGCGCTTCGGCCGTACCGACCGCCGCTTCGATGTGAAGCTGGGCAAACCCGCCCGGAACGCTCGGCCGCACAATCCGAATCGCTTGACATTTTCTCGGACTTTTTGAGCCGCTGACGTTTGTGCCCCGGTAGCATGCGGTCAAGCTTGGTCACAACCGGCAGGCATCACCCGTCGCTTCATCGACGGCATCGATCCCGCCAAGACCGGCCACCACCATGACCAGCCTTCAACGACGCCAAATCGCTTTCAAGCTCATCGCCGGGACCCTCGCGATGCTCGTGATGTCGACCCTGGCCGTCATCGGCTGGAACGCCGTGCGTCAGCCCGACGCCGCGGAGCGGACGGTGCCCCTGATGGCCGTGGATCAGCGGGCCGCCGCGACCACGGCGGCGCAGCCCGCCGAGGCCTTCCCGCTGCAGCAGCAGCTGGCCGATCGTCAACCGCCCACCCCGGTCGCTAACCCCGTGGTGCACGCGGAAGCACAAGCCGCCGCGCAGCCCAGTGAAGTGGCCGCTGCCAGTCCCATCTACGACGGCCGACCCATCCGCCCGGCCCGCACCGTCTCGATGCGGACCACCGCCTACAGCCCGGGCCCCGAGTCCTGCGGCGAGTTTGCCGACGGCATCACCGCCTCGGGCTACAGCGTCTGGACCAACGGGATGAAGCTCGTCGCCGCCGACACCGACGTGCTGCCCTTCGGCACCCTGGTCAGCATCCCCGGGTACAACAACGGCCGACCCGTTCCCGTCCTGGATCGCGGCGGTGCCATCCGCGGCAACCGTCTGGACCTGCTCTACCCCACCCACCAGCGGGCCCTGCAGTGGGGCGTGCAGGACCTCGAGATCACGGTGTGGGAATACGCGGACTAGCTTGCAAGTGACGACGGATTCTTACGTCGGCGCCACCCGCTCGAGCAAATCTTCCAGCAGGTGCTCTGCATCGGCTTCGAGTACCGGCAGCCGTCCCGCGATCGCGAGACTGGCCAGCCCGTGCAGCGCGATCCAGTACCGGCCCGCCGCCTTGAGTGCCGCCAGCCGCAGCGGCTCCCCGTCCAGGCCGGCTTCCGAGAGCCGGGCCGTGACCCTCGCAAGCAGCGGCGCGAAGCCGTTCATCAGCAATTGGACCTCGCCAGCATCCTCCACGGGCGCGGCGAACATCAGCCCATAGAGGTTGGGCCAGCTCATCGCGAACCGCAGGTAGTTGCGGGCCCCGCCGCCCCAGTGATCGTCCGGCGACGCGTCGTGAGCGGCGCAGCAGTTGCTCGAGAGCATCGCGAAGCCCCGCTGGATCATCGCCTTCCGCAGGTCCGGCTGGCCGTCGACGTACGTGTAGAGCGTCATCGTGCCAACGCCCAACTGCTGGGCGACGCGCCGCATCGTGACCGCCTCGAGCCCTTCGCGGTGCAGCAGGTCGACCGCGACATCGACGATCATCGTGTGCCGGGCCTCCGCATCCGCGTTGGCCCAGCGCCGCTTGTGCGTCGTCTTGCGGGGGCGTTGGCGGGGCGGCTCAAGCATCGATGAGGGTGGCAAAAGTCTCTCGGCGGACATTGAGGTTTGACCCTCCCGGTGGCGACTCGTACAGTGTACCACACGAGGCCGTACGCTGTACGGTTTTCCCGGAGAGACTTGTCATGCTATTGCGAGGGGCCGCCGCCTGGGTGTCGCTCTTGGCCACCGGGCTGATCGCGCTGCTTGTCGGTGTGATCGGCACGGTGGTGGTGATGAACACCGCCGCCGGCGGGGGCCCGGTCGAGGATGCGGCCGCTGGCCCACCCGAGCAGGGCGGCCCGCCGCCCGGGTTGGTGCGATTCGGTGAAACGCAGCAGCAGACTTTGCAGCAGCGGTATCCGGCCGTGGGTCGGTTGCAGGCGGTGCAACGTTCGACCGTGGCCGCGCAGGTCGAGGGCCAGATCGTCAAGGCTCCGCTGATCGAGGGCCAGACGGTGGTGCGGGGGCAGCTGCTGGCGGTGCTCGACGACGACCTGCTTCAGGCCGACATGGACGCGGCGCTGGCGCAGATCGCGGCGGCGCAGGCCACGGTCGATGACGCGGTGCGTCGCAGCCGGCAGCTGGACGACCTGGCCACCACCGGCTCGGCGCCGCAGCGTGAAGTCGACGCGGCGGCGGCGGCGTTGTCCAGTGCCCGTTCGTCGTTGCAGGCCGCCGAGGCGCAGGCCCAGCGGGTGGCCCGGCGGCTGGAGCGGACGATCGTGATCGCCCCCTTCGACGGCGTCGTGATCGCCGAGTATGTCGAACGCGGCCAGTGGGTCGGGGCCGGGGACCCGGTGGTCCAGATGGTTTCCCGCGGCGAGATCGACGCGGTGGTCGAGGTGCCCGAGCGTGTGGTCAACGACCTGGCGGAGGGCGAACAGGTCGAGCTGATCGTCGAGCCGCTGGGTCTTCGGCTCCAAGGCGAGCTGATGACGGTGGTGCCCGATGGGTCGAACCTGGCCCGGGTGTACACCGCCAAGGTGCGGCTGGACGATCAGGACGGCCGCCTCAAACCCGGGATGAGCGTGACGGCGAACCTGCCGATCACGCGGGAGGCCCAGCTGCTGACGGTGCCGCGAGACGCGGTGCTGCAGACCGCGCGCGGCAGCGAGGTCTGGGTCGGCGTGCCGATGGGCGGGCCGCTGCCGTCGGGTCTGCCGGTGCCGGTGCGGGTGCTCTTCGGTCACGAGGATCGGTTCGCGGTCAGCCCGCTCGACATGGGCACGGGCGTGGGGCTGAGCGATGGCACGCCCGTGGTTGTCGAGGGGGCCGAGCGGCTGTTCCCGACCCGGCCGTTGATGACACCCGAGCAGGCGGCGACGATGAACGGCAGCGGCCCCGGCGACGGCCCGCCCGGATCGCCCCCCGGAACGCCCCCCGGAGTGCCCCCCGGCGACGGTCCGCCCGCCGATGGCCCACCCGGTGCACCCGGCGACGACCCGCCGGACGGCATCGCCGACACCCCGCCCGACGCCGACGCGCCGCGAGGTAGCTAACCCGCAGCCGCCCACGCCGGGACAACCCCCCGACAAGCGGGGCGGCTGACAAAACCCCGCACCCCGCACCCCGCGACCCGCACCCATGGACCCGATCCGCTTCGCCATCGACAACCCCGTCAAGGTCACCGTCGGCGTGATCCTGATCGTGCTGTTCGGGCTCATCAGCCTGTTCACGATCCCGATCCAGTTGACGCCGGACGTCGACCAGCCGGTCATCACGGTCGAGACGTCCTGGGTCGGCCGCAGCCCCGAGGAGGTCGAGCGGCAGATCGTCGAGGAGCAGGAGGAGGTGCTGCGGAACGTGCAGGGCCTGCGGGAGATGCGGGCGACCGCCGAGCGGGGCCAGGCGACGGTGACGCTCGAGTTTGAACTGGGCGTGGACATCGACCGGGCGCTGCAGGACGTGTCCAACAGCCTGGACGAGGTGCCCGAGTACCCCGACGGGGCGGACCGGCCGCGGATCACCGCCGCGGAGGCGGGCGTGGAGAACCCGATCGCGTGGGTGATCCTCGACTCGCCGGACGCGGACTTTGACCCGGCGGCGTTCTTCGACTGGGCCGACCGGTTCATCAAGCCCGAGCTGGAGCGGGTGACCGGGCTGGCCCAGGTGAACATCTACGGCGGCCGGGAGCGTGAGGTCCACGTCCAGATCGATCCGTACGCCGTGGCCCAGCGCGGCGTGACGCTGGGCGAGCTCGCCACCGCGCTGCGGCAGGACAACGAGAACTTCACCGCCGGCCAAGTCGACACCGGCCGACTCGAAGACACCATCCGCGTCGTCGGCCAGTTCGACGACCCGCGGCAGGTCGAGCAGGTCATCGTCCGCTCCGACGACGCGGGCGTGGTGCGGGTGGCCGACATCGCCAGCGTCGTCGAGACCGTCGAGAAGCAGCGGAGCTTCGTCCGCTCCAACGGCCGGCCCAGCCTAGCGATCAACGCCATCCGTCAGACCGGTGCCAACGTCATGGAAACCATGACGCAGTTCCGCGACCGGATCGACTACATCAACACCACCGTGCTGCCGACCTATCAGGGCGACCGGTACCAGGTCCGGCTTCGGCAGGTCTACGACGAGACGGTCTACATCGACCAGGCGATCGGGCTGGTGCAGACCAACCTCTGGCTGGGCGGCGTGCTGGCCAGCGTCGTGCTGCTGATGTTCCTGCGGAGCTTCCGCCCGACGCTGATCGTGATGCTCGCGATCCCGGTGTCGGTGGTGGGCACGTTCGTGGTCATGACCGGGCTGGGGCGGAACCTCAACGTGATCTCGCTGGCGGGGATGGCGTTCGCGGTCGGAATGGTGGTCGACAACGCGATTGTGGTGCTGGAGAACATCGACCGGCACCTGAAGATGAACAAGTCGGCCCGCCGCGCCGCGTACGACGGCGCGAAGGAGGTGTGGGGCGCAGTGCTGGCCTCGACGCTGACGACGATCGCGGTCTTCGTCCCGGTGCTGACCATTCAGGAAGAGGCGGGGCAGCTGTTCCGCGACATCGCACTGGCGATCTGCGCAGCGGTCGCGCTGTCGCTGCTGGTATCGATCACCGTGATCCCCGCGGCGTCGGCGCGGTGGCTCAAACCGATGGACGACGACTGCGGCTGGATGAAGCGCGTCGGCCACGGCCTGTGCGGCCTGGTCGACAAGCTCGCCGCGGCCGCCAACGGGTACGCCGAGCTGATCTACGGGCTGACCCGCCGGACGTTCCTCGCGGTCACCGCCCGCATCGGCATCATCGCCGCCGCCACGGTCGCCTCGCTGGCCGGGGCCTGGCTGCTGATGCCCCCGGCGTCTTACCTGCCCAACGGCAATCAGAACCTGGTGTTTGGCATCATGCTCCTGCCGCCCAGCTACTCGATCGAGCAGACCCGCACCATCGCGCAGCGGATCGAGGGCGGGGCTCCCAATATCGTCGGCATCGAGAATTACTGGAACGCCACGTCGACGGAGCAAGCGACGCAGATCCAGCCGGTGATGGACATGACCGGTGAGGCCATGCCGGCGGTCCCCGCGATCAAGACGTACTTCTTCGTCACCTTCCGCGGCATCGTCTTCATGGGGGCCCAAAGTCAGGACGGCGAGCTGGTCGGGCCGCTGGCGCCGGTGCTGTCCAACGCGATGATGGGCATCCCGGGAGCGTTCGGGTTCGCCAGCCAGGCGTCGATCTTTGGCCGGGGCATCGGCGGGTCGGCGTCGTTGGACGTGGACATCAGTACCGGTGATCTCACCCAGCTGCGGACCGCCGCCGACGCCGTTTACATGGCGCTCGCGGGGCGGTATGGCTTCCAGTCGATCCGGCCCGAGCCGATGAACTTCAACCTGCCCGGCCCCGAGCAGCAGTTCGTGATCGACCAGCGGGTTGCGACGGACCTGGGTGTCGATGTGCAGCAGCTGGGCGTGGCGATCCAGGCGATGGTTGATGGGGCGGTGGTCGGGGATTACCGGCTGGCCGGCGAGTCGGTGGACCTGCGGGTCGTGCGGGACCCGCGGATCGAGATGACGCCCGAGCAGTTGGCGACCTTGCCGCTGGCGGTCATCGGGACCGACGGTCGGCGGGACGTGGTGCCGCTGTCGTCGGTGGCCCGGCCCGAGCCGGCCGACTCGCCGCAGGCGATCAACCGCATCGAGCAGCAGCGGTCGGTCACGCTGACGGTGTTGCCGGGCGACGAGGTGCCGCTGGAGCAGGCGCAGGCCGACATCGAGGAGGTCCTCGCCGGTCTCCGCGAGTCCGGCCAACTGCCGCCCTCGGTCCAGACCGAGCTGGCGGGTACGGCCGACAAACTCGACGAGGTGCAGACCGCGCTGCTTGGCGATACGCAGCGGGGCTCGTGGCTGGACAAGCTGATGTCGGTGGGGTCCAGCCGGATGTTCCTGGCGCTGCTGATCACGTTTTTGCTGATGGCGGCGTTGTTCGAGAGCTTCCTGTACCCGCTGGTGATCATGTTCAGCGTGCCGCTGGCGACGATCGGGGGCTTCCTCGGGCTGCGGTTCGTCCACGACGGCTGGTCGATGGCCGAGTGGCCGATCGTTGGCGAGACGCTCTTCGGGTGGCTGGGGCCGCGGGGCCTGCAGGTGATCACGCCCTCGCAGCAGCTGGACACGCTGACCATGCTGGGCTTCGTGATCCTGATCGGCGTGGTGGTCAACAACGCGATCCTGATCGTGCACCAGGCGCTCAACTTCATGCGGGGCGTCGGCGAAGGCGAGGGCGATGAGACCGGGGCACTGGGTCCCCGCGAGGCGGTCCGGGAGTCGGTCCGCAGCCGGATCCGCCCGATCTTCATGACGACCACCACGAGCGTCTGCGGCATGCTGCCGCTGGTGCTGATGCCCGGCTCGGGCAGCGAGCTGTACAAGGGCCTGGGCAGCGTGGTGGTCGGCGGGCTGCTGGTCGCGACGGTCTTCACGCTGCTGGTGGTGCCGCTGCTGCTGAGCCTGGTGCTGGACCTGCAGCGGCTGGTCGCCGGGCGGAAGACGCTGCCCGGGGCCGAGCAGCGGGGCGTGGCGGTCAACTGACGCGGGCTTGGGGCCTACGTCATGCGGCGTGTTTTACGGCAGGCCAGTGGCCGGAGGGCGAGGCTGGCGTAGCGTTGGCGGTACGCCAGGACTGCCCGCATGCTCGCGACGCCCGCTGATCTCAGCGCTAGACGAAATGACTTCAACGGGCCGCTTGATGCGGACGCCCGCTGCGATGTCTGCGTGCTCGGTGCCGGCGTCACGGGGGCCCTGATCGCCGACCGCTTCAGCGAAGCGGGGCTGGACGTGGTCGTGCTGGACAAGGGCCAGCCGGCGGCGGGCAGTACGGCGATGAGCACGTGCCTGTTGATGTACGACCTGGACGTGATGCTGCACCGGCTGATCGAGCAGCTGGGCGAGGCCGCGGCGGTGCGGGCGTACCGGCTCGGGGCGTGGGCGGTCGAGCGGGTTGGGGAGCTGTGCCGGGATGCGGAGGCGGCCTGTGGCTTTGCCAATCGCCGGAGCCTGATGCTCGCCCGGCCGGGTGATGGCGAGCTGCTGCGGCGGGAACACGATGGGCGGGCGGGGCACGGCTTCGAGGTCGAGTGGCTGGATACCCGGCGGCTCCGCGAGCAGTACGACATCGACCGCCCATCGGCGATCCGCACCGGCCCGGCGGCTGAAGTCGACGGAGGCTGCCTCACCTCGCACCTGCTGCGGCGGGCCGCGTCGCGCGGCGTCCGAGTGCATCCCGGCAGCGGCTACGAGCGGATCGACGGCGACGCGGAGCGGCCGGTGGTCGTCACCGAAGCGGGCTTCGAGGTGGCCTGTAAGCGGGTGGTGCTGGCCACGGGCTACCACGCGCTGCGGCACGTGCCCGAGGGGCTGGTCGACATGAGCGTGACTTTTGCGGCGGCGACCGAGCCGGTGGCGGACTTTGGCCCGTGGTCGCAGCGGGAGCTGATCTGGGAGACGGGCAGCCCGTACACCTACCTGCGGACGACGCCGGACCGGCGGGTCATCGTGGGCGGCGGGGACGTCCCGCTGGAGCAGGTCAAGCGGGACGGCCGCAGCCGCGATGCCTGGGTCGCGGAGAAAGCGGAGGCGCTGCTGGCGCAGCAACGGCGGCTGTTGCCGTGGATCGATCGGCCGATCGACCGGGCGTGGGGCGGGCTGTTCGGCAACACCGCCGATGGGCTGCCGTACATCGGCGAGGTCGACGTGATGCCCGGCTGCCTTTTCGCGCTCGGGTACGGGGGCAACGGCGTGACGTTCAGCGTCATCGCGGCGGACGTGCTGCTGGACGCAGTGCGTGGAAGGGAGCACCCGGACGCGGGGATGTTTGCATTCGGTCGACGTGGGGATGCAGTGTCGGTGGGCGTCTGATCCGACGCTTCGCCTGCGGTTCAACTGTCGGCTTCTGCGGTGCTGGGCGGGGGAAGCGGCGGCCCAGACGCCGCACAGAATCTACGGTGTGGCCATGTTGGGCTACATGGTTCGGCGGCTGGTTTCGACACTGGTGGTGCTGCTGGGCTTGTCGATCCTGTCGTTCGCGATGGTGCGGCTGGTGCCCGGCGACACGGCGACGGCGCTGTTGGGCCTGCAGCAGGACCCGGCGGTCGCGGCACAGCTTCGGGAGCGGCTGCGGTTGGATGAGCCGGTGGTCGTGCAGTACGCGGTGTGGTTGGGCGGTGTATTGCGGGGCGATCTGGGCACGTCGGTGCTGGGCCGGCCGGTGTCGCAGCAGATCGCAGAGGTTTTGCCGGTGACGGTGCAGCTGGCGGGGATGGCGCTGGGGCTGGCGGTGGGGGTCGGGGTGCCGCTGGGGCTGCTGGGGGCGGCGCGGCGGGGCGGGCTGCTGGACGCGGCGACGGGGGCGGTGTCGGTGCTTGGGCTTTCGGTGCCGGGTTTCTGGGCGGGCACGCTGCTGATTCTGGGCGCGTCGCTGTGGCTGGGTTGGTTGCCGTCGGGGGGGTACGTGCCGGTTGGTGAGGGTCTTTGGGCGAACCTGCGGCACATGGTGATGCCGTCGCTGGCGTTGGGGCTGGCGGTGCTGGCGGTGCTGGCCCGGACCACGCGGGGGGCGGCGGTGGAGGCGATGACGCTGGACCATGTGCGGACCGCGCGGGCCAAGGGCCTGGGCCGTTGGGCGGTGCTGCGGCGGCACGTGCTGCCGGTAACGTGGCCGGCGGTGCTGACGATCCTGGGGTTGCAGGTGGGGTATCTGCTGGGCGGATCGATCGTGATCGAGCGGGTGTTCTCGCTCAATGGTCTGGGCGACCTGGTGCTGCGGTCGTTGCAACGGCGGGACTACCCGGTGCTGCAGGCGGCGGTGCTGCTGATCGGCGGGACCTTTGTGGTGGTGAACCTGATGGTCGACCTGCTGCTGGCGGCGGTGGATCCGCGGACGCGGGGGGCGGGGTGATGGACGTGAGATCCGTGGCGACTGAGCGGAATGCGGGCAGAGGCGGGCGCGGCTGCGCCGCAGCCGCTAAACGCGCGAGGACGCTGCAATGACGCGGCGGGCGTGGTGGTGGTGGGGCGGTGTCGGTGTATTGACGCTGTACGTGGTGGCAGCGGTCGCGGCGCCGTGGCTTGGCGGGTACGGGCCGTTGGAGACGACGGGCAACTACCTGACGGGTCCGAGCGGCGAGCACTGGCTGGGTACCGATCAGATCGGTCGGGATGTGTGGACGCGGGTGGTCTACGGGGCGCGGCTGTCGCTGGGGGTGGCGGCGGTGGCGGTGGGGATTGCGCTGCCGGTGGGGACGCTGATCGGGCTGGCGGCGGGCACCTTCCGGGGGTGGGTGGACCTGGTGGTGGGGCGGGTGCTGGACGTGATGTTCGCGGTGCCGGAGGTGCTGCTGGCGCTGGTGGTGGTGGCGGTGGTCGGCGTGGGGTTTGGGAAGATCGCGCTGGCGATTGGGATCGTGTATGTGCCGATCTTCGCGCGGCTGGCGCGGGCGGTGACGCTGTCGCTGGCGGGTCGGCCTTACGTGGAGGCGGCGCGGGCGCTGGGGGCGTCGCCGTGGCGGGTGATGGGCCGGCACCTGCTGCCGGGGCTGGTGCGGCCGGTGGTGGTGCAGGGGACGCTGTCGCTGGCGTTCGCGATCCTGGCCGAAGCGGCGCTGTCGTTTCTGGGGCTCAGCGGCGAGACGGACGCCCCGTCGTGGGGGCTGATGCTGCGGCAGGGCAAGGACCTGATGGAGATCGCGTGGTGGGTCGCGGTGTTCCCGGGGCTGGCGATCACGCTGGCGGTGCTGGCGCTGAACGTGGTCGGCGATGGGCTGTCGGACTGGCTGGACCCGAGCAGCAAGTAAGAAGTCAGAAGTTAGAAGTCAGAAGGGCAGAGGCGGAAGGAGCAGTGGGATGGCGGAACATTTTTTGGATGCTTCGGCGGTGCAGCCGTGGTTCGACCGCGACGCGGAGCCTCGGCTGGTGGTGGAGTCGGGGGATGTGGTGGTGCTTGAGTGTCCGGAACCCTGCGGGCAGGTGACGCCCGAGTGGTCGGCGGCGGACTTCGAGCATTGGGACGCGTCGAAGGTGCACGCGCTGCTCGGGCCGATCGCGATCCGCGGGCTGCGGGCGGGCCAGACTCTGGCGGTGCACGTGGTGGAGGTTGAGCATGGCGGGTGGGGCTGGGCCGGTCATCTCCGCGGCTTCGGCCTGCTCGCTGAGCAGTTCGATCACTCGTATATCCAGCACTGGCATCTCGCCGACGGGCAGGCGAGCATCACGGCCAGCTCCGGCGACCCCGGCCTCACCGACGCCGCCCGGCGGCTGCGCGTGCCGATCGCCGCCTTCCCGGGCTGCATCGGCGTGGCCCCCGCCGAGCCCAGCCGGAACTCGACGCTTGTGCCCGGGCCCCACGCGGGCAACATCGACCTCCGCGACGCCGTGGCGGGCAGCACGGTGCTGCTGCCGACCTTCGTCGACGGCGGGCTGCTGAGCCTCGGCGACTGCCACGCCGCCCAGGGCGACGGCGAAGTCGCGGGCACTGGCCTCGAGTCGCCGATGCGGCTGACGGTCCGCCTGGAGCGGGTCACGGGCCGCACCGTCCGGCAGCTGCAGGTCCACGCCCCGCCGCGACCCGCGGCGCTTGAGCACTCGCCACGCCACATCACCACGGGCATCGGCCCGGACCCGGTGCGGGGCGCCCGCGACGCGGTGACCCAGATGATCCAGTGGCTCGGCGAGGAGCACGGGCTCTCGCCAAGCGAGGCGTACGTGCTCTGCAGCGTCGCGGCCGACCTGCGGATGAGCCAGGTGGTCGACATGCCAAACCACACGGTGACGCTGCACCTGCCGCTGAGCGTGCTGGGTTAGGCGGCGACCGCGACCTCACCCCGCTGGGCGTGTTCACCCCCGGCGATCCGGTCCATCCCGGCCGCCCAGAAGGCGCGGAACGTCGCCGCGTCCTGCAGCGATCGCACGTCACGCCGCAGCCCCGGCCACGGCTGCAGGTGCGGCGAGTACCGCGCGACCCGGAAGCGAATCTGGTGCATCGCCTCCCGCTCGCCACGGAGCCGAAGCAGGTTCTCGAAGTGGGACCGCACCAGCCGCGCCCGCTCCAGCCGCGGCAGCGGCGGGCCGTCGCGGCCCGTGGCCAGTCGGCAAGCCACCTCCCGGCCCAGCCACGGCCGGCCCATCGCCCCCCGCGCGAGCATCACGCCGTCGCACCCGGTTTGCCGCACCATCGCCTCCGCGTCCCCGCCGCACTGGATGTCCCCGTTGCCGATGACCGCCACGCCCGGGTGCCGCCGCTTCACCGCCTCCACGGTCTGCGCGATGCCCGCCATCCGCACGCTCGGTTTGAACCGCTGGGCCGTCGTCCGCCCGTGGACCGTCACCGCCGCGACCCCCACGTCGGCCAGCCGCGGCGGCAGCGTCTGGTGCACCAGCGACGTGTCGTCCCAGCCCAGCCGGATCTTCGCCGTTACCGCCACTCGCCCCCCGGAAGCCGCCGCCACCGCGTCGACCACACGAGCGGCAAGCGATGTGGCGTTGCATGCATCACGCAGCAGCATCGACCCGCCGTTGCGCTTGGTCACCTTGTCCACCGGGCAGCCCATGTTCAGGTCCACGACCGCCGCCCCGTGGGCCACCGCCCAGCGGCCGGCCTCGGCCAGCACATCGGCGTCCGCCCCGTACAGCTGCATCGCCAGCGGACGGTCCAGCGGGTCGGTCTCGGCCAGCCACGCGGTCCGATCGGTCTCCCGCACGATCGCGTGGCCACAGAGCAGCTCGCTGCTGCACAGGCCGACGCCGCCATACGTGCCGTCGCCACAGTCCAAGGCACCGCCGAGGTCCGCCGGCTCGCAACCCACGCCCGGCACCGACCGCACCACCAGCCGGTAGGGCAGGTCGAAGTAACCGGCCACCGGGGCCAGCAGCACGTTCGTCTTCAACTGGACCGGACCGATCCGCAGCCGCATGCGTTCAGGCTACCCGCCACCGGTCGTGGCACGCGAGGGCCGCTGCGGCAGACCCGCCAGCTCCCGCAGCGTGCGGAGCAGCGTTTCGGGGCGTGACGACGAAGCGCCCCGGCGCCGATCGCCGTGAGCCGTCACCGTCAGCCGCACCGCCGCCGCGTCGTTCGATTCAATCAACTCGATGGGCTCGACCTGCCGCCAGACCTGCTGCATCTGTCGCCGGCTCAGCTGAGCGGTGACCGGCGGACGGCGGTCCGGCGTCGCCCCGGGGCCGCTGGCCGCCCGCAGCCGACGGTCCGGACCCACCATGTACAGCCGGCCGCGCTGCCCCGCCGCGGCCGCGTGCGGCACGTGCACCAGCAGCGAAAAGTCCGGTGGATACGCCGCGGCCCGGATCGGCCGGTCCGACGACGCGCAGCCGCCCAGCACCAGCATCGTCAGCACCATCGCGACCGCCTGCATCCGCATCCCCCGGATCATCGCCTGCCCCGCCGCGATCCGCAACGTCGGCCGCTAGGCTGCCCGCATGAAGGCCTGCCTCGAATGGCTCTGCGACTTCCTGGACAAGCCCGTCGGCGTCGAGGACGCCGCGCGGCTGTTGACCCAGCACGGCTTCCCGGTCGAGGGCATCGACGAGGTGGGGCAGCGGACCGTCCTGGACGTCGAAATCACCTCCAACCGCGGCGACTGTCTCAGCCACCTGGGCCTGGCCCGTGAGCTCGCCGCCGCCACCGGGCAGACGGCTCGGCGGACCGGCCCGGACCCCGGCGACGACCCCGGCGCCGCCGCGGGTCCCGCTCCCTTCGACGCCCAAGTGCATGAGCCCGAGCTCTGCCCGCTCTACACGCTCACGCTCATCCGCGGGGTCAAGATCGGGCCCAGCCCCGCCTGGCTCGCGGACCGCCTCGAGGCCGTCGGCGTCAACCCGATCAACAACGTCGTCGATGTCACCAACTATGTGCTGATGGAACTGGGCCATCCGCTGCACGCGTTCGACCTGCGCCAACTGCGGGGCGAGTCGATTCATGTCCGGCGGGCCCGGCCCGACGAGCCGTTCGAAGCCATCGACCACAGCAAGCGCCGCCTGGACGAGCGCACCCTCGTCATCGCCGACGACGCCAACGCCGTCGCCATCGCCGGCGTCATGGGCGGGGTCGGCAGCGAGGTCACCGACGCGACCACCGATCTGCTGCTGGAGGCGGCGGTGTTCGACCCGCTGGTGGTCCGGCGGGCCGCTCGGCGGATGAAGCTGGCCAGCGAATCGAGCTACCGCTTCGAGCGCGGCGTGGACCCGGCCGGGGTCGACGCCGCGGCGCGGCGGGCCGCCGAGCTGATCGTCGATCTGGCGGGTGGAGATATCGCGCCGGGCGTGACCCGGGCCGGGCCGCTCGCGTCGGCCGAGCCGCCGCGGCTGATGCTGACGCTGCGGCCGCAGCGGTGCCGTGATGTGCTGGGCCTGGACCTGTCCGAGGACCAGCAAGCGCGGCTGCTCAACCGGCTGGGCCTGCGTGCCAGGCTCACCGACGACGGCATCGTCTGCGAGCCGCCGACCTACCGGCTGGACCTCACGCGGGAGATCGACCTGGTCGAGGAGGTCGCGCGGGTCCACGGCCTCGACGCCCTGCCGGTCCACGACGAACTGCCCGTCCGCGCCAAGCCCGGCAGCGACCAGCAGCAGGCGACCGACGCGATCGGCGACGTGCTGGTCGGCCACGGCTTCCACGAGATCATCACCTTCAGCTTCGTCAGCGACGAACACGCCCAGGGTTTCGTCCCCGCCCCGGCCGAGGCGGTCCGGCTGGACGACGAGCGACGCAAGGCCGAGCCGCTGCTTCGGCCGTCGCTGCTGCCGTCGCTGCTGGCGGTCCGCAAGCAGAACCAGGACGCCGGCAACGAGCGGGTCGCCATCTTCGAACTCGGCGCGGCCTGGGTCCGCCCCGACGGCTCGGACGTCGCCGAATCCCGCTGCCTGTCGCTGCTGCTGGACGCCGCAGAACCCGACGCGGCGGTGCGACACGTCCGCGGGACGCTCGAGGAGCTGCTCGAACAGCTCGGCGGCCCCAAGGCCGCGGCCTCGCTCTCGGTGCACCCCCGCGTCGACGACGACCCGGCCGGCCTGTGGTGGGACGTGGCGGACCTCAAACTCGACGACCAGCCGCTGGGTGTCATGGGCCTGCCTTCGGACAAGACGCTCAAACGCTTCGGCCTGCAGCAGCAAGCGGTGCTCGCCGAGCTGGACGCGGCCGTGCTGCTGTCGCTCTGGCCCCCGCCCAAGACCAGCCAGCCGCTGCCGCGACACCCGGCGATCGAGCGTGACCTGTCCATCGTGGTCGACGAGAACGTGGCTTGGGCCGCAGTGGAACAGGCGGTCCGGGCCGTGAACCCGGCCCTGCTCGAAGCAATTGAATACCGCGGCGTCTACCGCGGCGAACAAGTCGGCCCCGGCCGAAAGAGCCTCAACTTCCGCCTGCGCTTCCGCGACCCAGACCAGACCCTCCGCCACGAACAGGTCGACTCGCAGATGCAGGCGGTGGTCGATACGCTGCAACAGCAGATCGCCGCCGAGCTGCGGACCTGACGCCCGCGATGCTCATCCGGCGTATCTCATGCCGCCAGCCGCTTCTGCACCTCCAGCGCCCGCCGCGGCTCGCCGCTCAACGCCACCCCGCCACCACCCTCCGCAGGCAACGCCCGCTCCACCCGATACCGCGGCCGCGGCAAGACCAACCCCGGCTCCGCCGCAATCGCCTCCAACCACTTCCCGCACAGGTCCCGCGCCGCCCGCTTCAGCCGCGGATCATTCTTCAGCGAGTGCCGCTTCTTCGCCACCTTCTTCGGTGGGCCACCCGTGCCTGACCCACCGCCCCCACCCATCGCCAGAGCTTCTTCCGGGGGGCCAAACCGCAAACCACCCGCCGCCACCGTCGCCGCCCGCTGCTCCGCCTGCTTCCGCGCCGCCGTCTTCGCCTGACGATCCAGCTTCCGCTGCGCCCGCCGTTCCGCCCTCTCCACGTCGGTGAGCTTCAATGTCTCCGCCCGCCGCTCCGCCGCCTGCTCCCAAAGCTGCGGCACACCACTTTCCGGGGGTAATACCCGCGGCTTCGCCTCCGCCCAATCCACCCCCGGCGGGATCGGCAGCACGATCCGATCCTCACGCATCGCCCCGCTGCCCGTCTCGCTCGGGTACCACCACCCCCGAAAGTTCGCCCCCTGCCCGCCGCAGTCCTCCGCCCGGATCGCCTTCTGCCAGAAAATGTGAATCCGGTCCCTCTTGCGGCTCCCCGTCCGGAACGCCAACGCCACGAACCCCATCGCCTCCCAAAACCGATTCGCCGCCAGGTCCTGAGCACACCAGCACGAACACAACCGCACCCCCCACGGCCAACGGTCAAACATCGCCTGCAACAACGTCGCCCCAATCAAGCCCCGCTGATGCTCGGGCACAATGTTCATCTGATAGATAATCCCCACATCCTCCCGCTTGAAATAACGATCCACCCCAATGCAGTAGCCCACTGGCTCAAACTCCGGGGGCAGCGACTCGGCGATCACCACATGCCCCTTCTGGATATGCCCCTCCAACTGCCCCAGCGGCATCCAACCCACCGACTTGCTATGCACCCGCTGCAGCTCATCGATAAACGGCAAATCCGCCGCCAACCCCGCCCGCACCCGAACGCCAACCTCCGGCAAAGGCATCGGCCGCCCACCAGACACCAACTCGCCACCCCCATCCCGTCGCCGCACAATCAGTTCGTTCGTCATCTCGATGCTCCAAGCGGTTAGCCAGTAGCAGTTAGCAGTTAGCCAGTAGTTGAAAGCCACAAGCCGGAGGCCAACCCCAACCCGCGCCTTCCACGCCATCTGAAGTTCAAACTTCAACCCCTAAAACCTTCACACCTTTCACTTGTCACTTGTCACTTGTCACCTGTCACCTTTCACTTGTCACTTGTCACTTCCTACTTCTTTCAAACAGCAAGAACCCCGTCTCCGAGACCCTTGCCTCCCTCTGCGCCTCCGCGCCTCGGCGGTTCCACCGCTCCCTTCTGACCACCAGCCACCGGCCACTGGCCAACGGCTCCGCGGCTACGCTGCGGCCGCAAACCCCCCATAGTTGATCTGCGTCCCCACCGGCGCACACGCCGGACCGCTCTCCAGCCGCGGGTTGAACCAGAACGCCGTCAGCCACACCTTCGTCCCGGGCGTGAGCTGATTCGAAAACATCACCTGCGTCGAAGTCCGCGTCGTGCTGCCCTCAAACTTCCACGCCGCAATATCGCTCGGCGGCGTCTCGCCCACGTAGCTGAACAGCGTCGCACCCTTCACCCCGGCCGGCTTGGCCCGCCGGGTCGACTCGCCGTCGTGCAGCCGCAGCGACACCAGCCACCCACTGACCGACACGACATCCAACCGCGGCGCAACTTCCGGGGGCGGCACCGGTGTCGGGTCAGAGTCCCGCACCGTGATCCCCAGCGTCCGCCGCTGCGTATCAGTCGTGCTCGGCTGGCCCTGGATGACCTCCACCAGCTGCCGCGTGTATGCGATCAGCTCCCGCTTGGCCACGTTCTTGGCCTCGATGTTCGTCGGCGACCGCGTCTGCGGATGGTTCGCCAGGTCGTAGTTCTGTTGGAAGTTCGTGTTCAACGTTCCCAGCTGCGTCCCCTGCGCCTCGGTTAGGCCGTAGCGGGCCGGGTCTTCCGTCACTTGGCCGGCGAAGTTCTGCATCCAGACCACCAGTTCCGATTCCCGCGAAGGCAGGTAAGGCTTTGCCATCACAACGCTCCTCGTGGGCGGTCAACCGCCCCGCAAATCGCCCGATCCCCACCACCGCAACCCGCGGCCGCTTCGTCAGGCTGCCCCATCTTTCGGCCCCCCGCAAACACAACTTTTCCCCGCCAGCCCGGCCGCCGCCCTTACCGGACGCCCGGAAGTCCACACCCGACGTAATCCCTCATCCACCATCGCGTTACGCACAACCACCCAATGATGCACTTGCCACCCCGACGACCCGCCGAGCCGCGACTTGTCGAACGCTTCGCGCAAAGAAACAAACGTTTCCTCCCGCCAACCGTACGCAAGAACTCGCCTCACGAACGTCCCGATGCTCCAAACGACCAGGAGCACCGGCGCCACGAACGTTTTCTCGACGCAAGGCAATGTCAACCCGCCTCACCGGAACGTGTACAACGTTCTCACCAACGCGTCGGGCGCAAAACCGTCCGTGACACCGCCCCGCACGACCGCGCCACCCCCGAAAACATCCACGCCCGAGCTTCACACAAGCGTTTGCTCCGCGCTCAGCATCGACAGACGACTTCTTACGGAAGCCCCCAGCCCGTTCCGGCTCGCCACCTTCGCGGCCATCGAACCGACACGTCCCCAAGCCGAACCCGGACCCTCGCGAGAAAATCACGAACCCGCCCTTGCAGCGGCTGGTCGAACCGGTACGGTAGCCTTCGCCTGCACGTCACCGCGTGCCGCTGGGGAACCGGGAATGCCATCCAACCACACCACGGGCGGGAAGACACGGCGATCATTGCGCCCTTCCCACTTCGTAAACGCGGGTCGAACCGTTCGACGCCGACGCTCTTGGCAACTCGCCGCCGCGGTCTTCGGCGTCGCCGCCGTCTGCGCCGCTCTTCCGGCGGCCGCCCAGATGGACCCGCTGGTCCGACAGGCGATGGAGCGGATGGAGCGGGAGGGGGCCGAGGCCGCAGCCGAATCCGAGACCGACGAGCCGACGGAGGCTGAAGCCGCTCCGACCTATCAACAGAGACGGGACCAACAACGTGCCGACCGGCTGGAAGCGCTCGAAGACCAGTTGCGACGCCCCATCGTGCATGCGAGGCACATCATCCACGAAGTCGGCATGGGTCGAGAGGACCGCCAGAGGCTTCGGGAGGCATACCAAGTCCTGCGAGAGTGCCAGCGACGGCTACGACGTGCGGGCGGAAGTGAAGCCCGGCACCCGACCGTCGATATGCTCCTTGCCCGCCTCGCCTTAACAGAGGGGGCCACAGGGCGTGCCGAAACATTTCTTGAGGCTCATGGAGATGCCCCGGATGGGTTCGAGCGCGACTACCTCAACGCCCACACACTCTTGCAGCGGGCGGTGCCGGGCTTCAGCGCGCCCGGCATCAGACTCCAGCCGGCGGCCCTTGCACGAAGCAGGCCGGAATACGCTCCCCGCTTCTTCGGCGTCACCTATATCGACGACACGCCAAGCTTGGAAGAACTGCTTGAGGAGCAAGCGGGCGATGGCGAAGACTCCGACCCAGCTGGGGCAGAAACTGTGGATCAGGCCCAAAGCGGGTTGACCACCGCGGGGTTGAACCCCGCGGACCATGCGGAAGCCCATCGCTGGGCAAGCGAAGCGCTCGCTTTGGCCGACGGCTTGGCCGGCTCCACCACCGGCTTGCACCAACTCCTGGCCGCCGAAACGGTCGGCCACAGCCTCGTCTTGCTCGGGCGCTACGGCGACGCTCTAGCCGCCTACGACTTCGCCACCCGCATCGCCCGCAGCGACGATGGCAGTATCGCATCCGACGATGTGGCGATCTACCTGCGACGCCTCCAGAACGCGAAGAACCAAGCCCAGCGGCTAAGGGACATCCACCGATACGGCGAGGAGTTCGTGCTCTACCGGGAAGCGGACCGCCTGCGACGAAGCGGACGCTGGGAGCAGGCCCGCCCACTGTTTCAACACGTTATTCGCGTTGCCGAGCAGAATCTCGCAGCACGCCTTCACGAGTCGGGACAACTAGCTCTCACCATCGAAACACAACTTACCGAGGACGACGCGTCCGGACAAGCGATAACTGAGTCACCTTACGCAGCGGCTGCCAAGTACTGGATTGGAATCGCGCACTTTCACAACCAAGATCCGGCTTCCGCAGTTCGACATTTTGACTCGTTCTTGAGAGAAAACCCAACAGGACTGTATCGCGGTAGGGCGATTCTTGCGATGGCACGAGCAGCCTTAGAAGGGATCTATGATGAGCCGCAGCCGTCCGAAGCTATCCGCCGCTTTGAGCAGTTAGATGACTGGATCAATAGAGTCAGCCTAGACCAAGCCGACTCTGATCGCCACCGTCATGAAGGCGGAGGCATACGTGCGGGAGCCCTTCCGCACGTTCGGGGACCCGCTACACAATATCGAATCGACATTTGGGGCAATCGACGTTCCAGTCGTACCGCTGCAGGCATGCTCATCTGCCGCGCTACTACTCCGTGGTACCTCGATGCGTTGAAGCAACAAAGTGTGCGATATTCGGGCTTCATGTCCTTCAGCCGAGGAAACATGGATGAAGCTCTTCATCAATGGGAGCAGCTACTAGGTCTTGACCCAGCGGTGAGCGACGGGACGCTAGTCACGGCACCCAATGATCTGACTCGACTCCGCCAAGCCGTCTCCGTCGGCTATTTCATCACACCAGCCACAACTTTTCGAGATCTTTCGCCGCGGCAAAGGCACTTCATTCAGCTAACCGACTTTTAAATCCTGACGGAGCAATACGCTCGTGCTACAATTGTGCTCGAGAATCTCGGGGGCGATACCGTTCCACATGATCCCGCTCTACGCTCCCATTATCGTTACAGATGCGCGCTGCTCGCTTGGAGAACCGGCGAGACCTCACGAGCAATTGACCTCTTCCTTCAACTGGGACATACAACTTCTCTTGCGTACCTTCGGGGTCGTTCGATCCTCGCTGTCGCAAGTCTCGGCCAGTATTCACGGGAAGAAGATCAAACCTTGGAGGTAATGCGATTCCTTAGTGCTGCAGCAGGCCGTGAATCTACTTCACAGATCAGCCGGAGAGCTGCACTTTCACTAGCTCTAATTCGCCGTGCCCGGGGCGAACTCGATCAAGCTAACGCGATATTGGCTGATCTCAGCGTAACTCGTGATGGCCCCGGAGACTTCGCGCTATTCATTCTCTCCCAATGAGGAACCTAGATGACCGCTTCCACGACTTTCAGTTCAATCAGCATCGCGCTGGCTGTAGCGCTAGCATTTCCAGCTTTTGGCCAGCATGTACTTGATGCTCAACAAGATTCTGTCGGTGAAGCCGCTGACGGGGCGCGGGACGCAGGACGCTATGAAACGACCTTTCCAACAAGTCTGCGCTATAGCACACCGTACATTTTAATGTTCTCACAGCATTTCTCACCACCGGGGCGGGGTTGGCGTTTTGAAGAGTTTGATGCCGGGCCAGCTGCATATGCTGGGTCGGAGTACGTTGATGTCATAGCTCCAGAACTAGCGGGATTCCCGATACAAGTAGATCCAGCTACCGCACAGGAACTTGCGGTAGCCACAGCTTACGAGGCTGATGAATCTGCTCTCGACACGCTGATTTACGAGCTGTTTCTTGAGGGCAACCTGGCTCCTCCTGGAGGCGGCATGGGTGAAGGGTCAGTCCAAGAGTTTCATTGGGGTGCTCAAGTTGTGAACGGGGAGATCGAATTTGTTCGCCACTGGTCCGGACAGCTCGGAGATGCCGTACGGGGCAATTATGATCCGGGAGGAACGGGAAGAGGGACAAGACCTCCTTCTATTATCATTGTTGGTCCAAGAGCGGATAATGATCTCGTCGTACACGCGGAGTTCGAGGCTTCTTCTGCAACAGCCGAGTGGTTAAACTCTCTATCCTGGGTTCTTATTGATGAAGGACTTCCGGATCCTCCGCACCGCCCACTCGAATCCGCCGATCCCTACGATACACCGGCGATCGTCGGGCGGACCAATGTTTCAGTGAATCCTGATACCACTCACGTTCTTGTAGAGGCAATATTCGATAATCCGAACCATCGACATGTCTATCGAATCGGTGTATTCAGTGGTGGTACGAGTGGAGAAGTCGAATTAGATCAAGCCATTGCACTAGGATCGAGATTTGTTGGATTCAACGGTGATAATATCCGAAGCCGACGCACAAGCGTTCTAGGCCCTCTTCGTTTGGCTAGGATCTTAATGCTAGTGGATCCACACCCTGCAGTCGAGAATCTTTATGCCTTTCTTACGAATGAACCTCCCGCCGGAGCCATCGAACCCCATGGCACATACAACATAACTAATAATCACCTGGATCTAGAACATCCCGTGGGCGTTAATTGGGCCTCACGAACCGAGGGGACCATACCCCGCTATGATCTTCCATCGGACACCGGCGGGAGGAGGGGTTATCCCGGTCGGATTGTAGAGGATAGCAGTTTCAGATCCTTCCTGTATACGTTTCTTGACGGGCAGAATTTGCCCGCAAATACGACCACAGAGGTGACGCTCGAGGGTCGGTTTGAAATGTCAAGTATTCCAGATGATGGTGATTTGCCCCTGATCAGCATGCGCACCGCATTCGAGAACGCCCGAGTGGATCTTGACTTGGAAGTTGAGACTGATAGCAATGGCATTATCACCAGAGTTGTCATCACCGACGGATATCTTTGGGATATCTACGACTGGGCCTATAGGATGCATGACCCACACTTTATCGAGTCGGCTTCAGACACATTTATGGCTCAAGTACAGGGTGGGTTCCCGACAGTACTGCAGGACGGAGGGCAACCTTTTGCCATTTTTGTCCATCTGGACGGCAGGGAGGTGGTTCGGCCATGAGAAACTTCGTCTTTGCCTGTCTTGAACTCCGTAGAGAATCGCAACGTCCGCGTCCGTTGCTCTGTATAACTGCGGTCTTCACTATGTTAAGTCCGCTTCCTGTTCGCGCGGAAGCCGATCAGGAAGCGGTTTTGGGCGACCCAGTTCCACTGTCTGATGAAGAGAGTTCTGTCCGTTCTACAGTGAATGCAATCTTCGATGTCTCTGCTCAATTGGATTCTGGGGATCTTGACGTCGATGAAGGGTTGGAACAGTATATTGCGATATATGATCAGGCCATTGACGAATCAAACTATCAGGGTCACGCTTTGGCCCTTCTTGCCAAAGAAGCAAGTCTAAATGCAATTTCCAGTGCATTGTCTAGACGGATACCGATAGACGATCTCCAGAACTATCTTGAACGACTTCATTATGATCCCTCCAATGTTCGCGTCTTCATGCCTGAAGCAGAAGGATCGACGCTGTCTGAGATCTGGGGCGCGGTCCTTGAGGCGTCGGGTTCAGAGAGCTACAGATTCTTAATCGCTCGCGTGGGAAGCCCAGTCTATCCGTGGTTAGTGTTCAATGAATCTCCTGCACAGCTTGCTCTGTATCACTTGATTGCGGAAGCGAAGCTTGTCGAAGGTTTTGGATCAATCCTACCATATATTCGCCGCGGTGGTGATCCCAGTAATCTCACAGAGCAATTTGCAGTGGTCGTCGATCGTGATGTGCGGGAGAATCTGGCTCGAGATGTTCTTCCAGGGATATCATTTACTGATCCAAACGTTGGGCCTTCTGTGATTATTGGCCGTTCGCGTACGGTATTTACGTCTAGCTGGGTTAGTCTGTATTTTGGTCGTCGCGGGCAAGCGATTGAGGACCCATCGGAAGAAGCTCTCATGTTCTTAGAGGAACTAGAGGAAGCAAGGGAATCACCTTAAACAGGCTCGCGGAGAGGAGAAGGGGTCTGACCCGCACGCCACCAACTTGATCGGTAACCGTTGACGGCGGGGAGGTTTGAGGGGGTAGGCGTAAGCCGCGGCCTCCTGCGATTATGGAGTTGTTCACGCAACACCAAACCAAAGGCAGAAGACGGGACGGGTACGGTTATTGAGTAACGTCGAGCCGTGGAGGGTGTGTGATTGAGTGTCGGTGGAGGAAACGAGACGGTAGGCTTGGGGGATGCCGGCGGCGGTTGCGTTGTGGTGGCGGGAGGTGGTGCGGTTTTTCCGGCAGCGCGGGCGCGTGGTCGGGGCGGTCGGGACGCCAGGGGTGTTCGGGTTGCTTCCAGGCTCTGGGCTGGACCGGACATTTGTTGTCGAGCGTGTCGCACGGGTGGAGATTCCACACATCTTCTGAAGGTCTTTCGGGGTGTTACCCCGACGCTCGCGAGAAAATGACAAACCCGCCCTTGCAGCGGCTTGTCGAAGCTGTACGGTCGTTTTCGCCTGCACGTCACACCGTGCCGCTGGGGACCCGGGAATGCCATCCAACCACACCACGGGCGGACAAGCAGCGCGATCCCTGCGCTCTTGTGATCCAAGAGTTACCCGCCAACAGACCGTGCGGGGCCTTGGGGCG
Organism: uncultured Phycisphaeraceae bacterium; assembly: GCA_964625505.1. Classification (GTDB taxonomy): domain Bacteria; phylum Planctomycetota; class Phycisphaerae; order Phycisphaerales; family Phycisphaeraceae; genus CAZVBW01. The sequence goes on along the minus strand of CAZVBW010000013.1, from coordinate 30,579 downwards.
ATGCGACCGCTGAGCTTCTTGACGAGTCTCGCGCTACCGATCTGTGCCGTCGGGTTGGCCGGACCAACCTCCGCCGATCCGCCCGCGACGCAGCCGGTGGACGTTCGGCCGATCCACGAACGCTTCCAGCAGGACGACCCGCAAGAGCGTCGCGGGTTTTTTGGCCTCGACGTGCCCGGTGCCGACCCCGCCCCGATTCAGAATCCAAAGGCCGAGCATCACGAACCGCCGGCCGCCACCCAGCCGGCGGACGTCCGCCCGATCCACGAGCGGTTCCAGCAGAACGAACCGGAAGACCGCCCCGGCTTCTTCGGCCTCGACATCCACGCCCCACCCCCGCCCCCGGAAGCCCCCACCCCGGAGTCGATCCCGAACCCGGAACCTCTCGACGAGTCCATCCCCGCACCGCCTCTCGCCCCACCCGCACTGATCGACCCCCCATCCGCCGGGCCGATGCTCGCCGACTTCCCACCTCCCACGGCCGACCCCGAACCTGCCGTCGATCCCAACCTTCCCCGAATCCGCACCGACTTCGAGTGCGCCCTGCAACACCCCATCCGCTTCGACGGCGGCGCCGGTACCCCGGACGATCCCTACCGCTACAGCGTCCGGTTCCCCTCCGGCCGCGATCAGGCCGGGTACTTCCTCTTCCTGCTCTCGGGTGCCGAGGGTTCTTCTGTCCGCTTCATCTTCACGACCAGCCGCGCCCGCAACTGGGCCAGCCTTAACCCCGTCGTGCATGAGGTCAACGACCTGGATGGGCTGACGCCGGATGAATACCTCGCCCAGCCGGACCTGTTCCGCTCCGCCCACGTCCCGCTCGACCCAAGCCGCCGCCTGGTCGTCGGGCAAAACGAAGTGGAACTCGCTCGCACTCAGGGCGTCCAGCAATGGCACTACCTGCCCGACGCTGCGAGAACCGCCGGCAACGAGTTCTCGTTCCAACTGACCCCGACCCAGCCGCACACATTCGTTGCGATGCGCCCGCCGTACACGCCTCAGTTAACGGACGCCGTCGTCGCGGATTTACGTGGTCGGATGGAAGACGAGGAAGTCGGCCACCGCTACGACGACATCCACCTGCACCGAGTGGGGACATCCAGTCAGGACCGCCCGCTTTGGCTCATCCAAGTTGGCGAAGACCCACCAAATCGTGCCGGAAGAAAGCCGGTCATCCTCCTCTACGCCCGCGAACACGGCGACGAACACGACAGTTCATGGGCCGTGCAAGGGGTCCTCGAATACTTGACCGGCCCACACCGCGACGCCGTCGCCATCCGCCGGCGGGCGATCGTGCTGATCGTCCCGATGCTCGATCCGGACTGCGCCGCGACGAACGTGTATGAAGGATTCATCCGCACTTTCGACGATAACCGGGCCACCCCGGAGTCGATGGCTTGGGCCCACTGGTTCCGGGACTGGGCCGACGCGGGCCACCGCCTCGACCTCGTTCTCAACGTCCACAATGTCGAGTCCGGCGAAGGCCCCCACCTGTTCCCCGCCCAGTACCCCGGCCGTGGCAACCGTGCCGAGGCCGCCGACCATCTCGCACGGACCGTCCATCGGGAAGTGACCCACATGGGCTACGCGTCCCGGCACGGCGCAGGCAGCGGCCACTCGAGCGACCGCCTGGCCGGCTGGCTGGACCGGACCTTCGGTGCCTTCCACCTGCCCTACGAAGTCAACAGCCAGTCCGCCGACCGCCACCTCTCGCTCTACGAACTCAAGGCCCTCGGTGTCCACCTCCTGCGGGGCAGCGTCCGTCACCTCACCACCCAAGCGTCCCGCCCGCTGGTCGCGGCCGTCGAGCGCGACCGCCGCAACCGACTCGCACGCTGGGAGCGATACGGCCAACTCGACCGCGTGTTCCTGCCCTGGCTGAACGTCTTCGAACTCGAACAGGTTTGCCGGACGATGCCCGGCGTGGAAGCTTCGCTGCGTGCCGACGGCCTGCAACCCGCCTGGATCGCGCCGCTCTACACCGACACCCCCTCCGGGACCCGCAACCGATGACCCGCCTCGTCTACCTCGTGCCCATCCTCCTGCTCCTCTCGTGCACCCGAGGGCCGGCACCCGCCGCGTCCACCTCCGAGCTTGATCCCGTCGATGGTGCCTACGGCACCGACCCGGGTAGAATTTCGCTGACGGCGGTACCACGCTCGATCTTCATGGGCGAGACCTTCGTGCTGACCGCCGAAGTTGTGCAGGGGGATGGAACGCCCGCCGTGAATGAAACCGTCACCTTCTCCGTGGACACCGGCGACTTCCAGACGTTCACGCGCCAGACGGACGTGAACGGCATTGCCCGCTACAACTGGACGCCACCCCCGGGCGCGGCAGCTCAGCACACCGTTCGGGCCGAAGTGAACGGCAACTACCGTCCCGACTTCGACACCGTCGACCTCTACATCGCCCCCGGCTCGATCAAGGTCCAGCTCGACACCGAAGTCATGTGTGTGCACGGCCAGACGCAGGCCCAGGTCACCCTGCAGCAGATTGGCAACTACGCCGGACAGAACGTCACGGTCAGGGTCCTCCGCGCTGGACAGGAGGTGGACACCCATAACCTCGTCACCGACGCCAACGGCGAGGCCAACGTGACGCTTGGTGCCTACGCCACGGCGGAGGACTACACGATCGAAGCCGAGCACACAGATCGTGGTGCTCACAGTGTGGACCTGCTCGTTTTCGAATTGCAGTTTTTCACCGTTCGCGACGTGGACTACCCGACCAACAGCCACACGAACGCGGGTAACCAAAACGACGAGTTCGTCAAGGGCTTGAGCACCAAGGGCAGCGACGTCGTCCGGTACGAGTACACCGCATCATCCCAAGACCCGCGGATCGGGGAACAGGTGCTCTGGCAGACCCTGGACGGCGCAGCGGTGCTGGATTCCGGAGATTTCGCCGGTCTCGCGAAGGTCACCACCGAGTTGAGCACGACACCCGGGTCGCGAATTTTTGATGGCCAGATCACCTGTGACCACAACCGAGACGGAACCTTCGACGAACAGCCAGCATGGGCCGACACTAATATTTACGCAGCAACTGCAGATTCACTCGTAGTATTTGAAACGGATGGAGCTGGAGGGATATTGCCTGCACCCCTAAATACCCTAACAGTCGACACGTTATCAAGCGACAAGTTGCTGATCTGCCCAGCTAACGATGCAGCTTTTGCGGTAAATATTACGCCCCAAATTCCTGCTGTCTATGAGCGTATACGATTTGATATTACATGGGGCGCGCAGCCAGGCAATCCGACATCTGGGGCGTTTGTTCAAAACGATCCGATAGAGATAGACACTCAACCTCATCAAGCTTGGTATCGGCTAGAAGCTGGTTTTGATCATAACAACGATGGTCAATTGGCCCACTAGGCACGAAGGAGAGAACGTTCGGACTGGATGTAAATCCCCTGTATCTTGACCCGCTTTGGGTAGAAAACCGGCGAATCACGCTGCCAACAGAAGAGTTCTTTGCCGTCCGTTTCGGGGATCACCTCGATGACGGCAGTTCTTTCGCCTTTCAAGTCGCGGGAAGTCCAGATTTAGATGCAAACCGTGCAAATGTCGCTATCAGGTACAACTTTTGGGACACCGATGGTTTTGACAGTATTCTTCTTTCGGGATTCGGCTCCCAGGTGAACTTGCCAATGATTGGCGGCGGCGGAAGAATCATAGAGTTCTGGATAGATTGCGACCGGGATGGAAACTACGATTCGAATGAACAAGCCGTCGAGTCACCAGAATTCGAGGATATGAGTGTCGAACTTCATTATTTTACAGCGGCGCGCGTTTCGACGCTTCCTCTAACTCAAGCAAATCTGCAAACAATCATCGATGACGCGAATCGGATCATGATCCGCCGCGACTCGTACGATGACCGACGCGCGATGCGGAGGTTTTCACTGCAAGGTCAGTTGCAAACTTGGACCCCGAATAGCGGATCCGGAGTCCCGTGGCTGCCGCGGCATCAGAACAGTGAGCTCGGGCGTGACGCATTGTTAGAGAACCTCGATTATGATGTACGATTTGTTGAGCAAATGCAGTGGTGTGGCAGACCGGTGAATGGGGCTGGGTGTGCGAGCGTTGGGGACCTTGGTTCAATCGTTTTGTCTGCTCAAGGTGCCTTTGGGGAGGTCCTAGTACATGAGTTTATCCATGGTTTCGGGATTCGACCTCACAATACTATATCATCCGACTACATTTTTTGGAACGCCTTTTTTCCTGGGCAAGATCTTCTCACTCAGGATGAACGCGAAGCGCTAGAGAATTAGGAGCTTGAACATGAAGTGCGGCACCTTTGCGGTATTTGTTATCTCGGCGAGCTTGCAGTTGTATCCCTCGACTGCGAATGCGGACCAATTGTTATCGGTTGACGAAACTGTTGAGCTTGGCCGGGGATTACCAATCCATCAATCCCTAACAGATTATGTTGCTGAACGCCGGCAGATGAATCCGGCTGCAGCACCCATCTTTCGTGGCTGGGCGGAGGAGCATGAAAATCGCGCAGTTCGTCTTAGTGGAATTCGCGCCTTAGGGTGGACAGGACGAGATCAGGACGTGATCTTTTTGCGACGCTTGATCTCGTCCTTTAATGGGGAAGTTGATCTGTTTGAATATCAGGCACTCACAGCGTCGATTGATGCGATTAACCTGCTGGCCCTTCGCGGCAACGGCTCTGCGATAGAGGCGATCTCAGAGATGTCTGATCCCACATTCTGGGCCGAGGAAGGCATCCTGCTCTATCCGCCCGAGAGTTCTCCGCTCGATCCGCGGGTTGCTGCCAGCCTTCTCGCGTATCGAGGGGTTCTTCAGCTCGATAACCCGCCGGAGGCCCCATATCTGCAGCAGCTGATTGATGAGACGGAGGGTGACGAAGGGAAATTGATGCTTGAGGCAGAGCTGGAGGGTGTAAGGCAAGCGGCACGCAATTGGCGGCACGCGGTCGATGCGGCGGGGCAAGCTGAGAGGCCGCATGATGACCACGACGTTGGGGAGCAGATGCCGGAGGTCCGAGACGACAGTAATCCGGACTTCGATCAAAATCAAATTTTCGATGAAGCTAGAGATAGTTTTTGGCAGATGGTTGTTCGTCTGCAGCAGGAGAATCTACAGCCTGGGGAGGCGGAGGCCCTGCTTCTTGATAATGGTCGACCGGCAGAACGGTTGCCCGAAGATGATGTTCATATGCTTCAGGATCTCACAAGGCGCTTTGATGAAGATGTGTTGAGACTAGAGAACGGCACGGTTGAATATGACGCCGCGAGATCAGTCTTTATTGTGACATTTGAAGCAGAAGGTCTTCCTGCGCTTGTTGATGCTTGGCTTGAGGCTCATGATATTTCTGTTCATCGTATCGGCGAAGAGCAATCACAATCTGTCTTTCTAGAACGTGACGAAGGTAGATGGCGTTGGCTGCCTCCCGGCTGGTAGATTCGCAGATATTGGTTGCCGGGAGTAGAAAACGGGACGGGTACCGGTTGTTGAGGTACGTCAAGCCGTGGCGGGCGGGTGGTTGAACGTCGGTGGACGGGTGGACGCGGTACGCTTGGAGGATGACGGCGGCAGTAGCGCTCAGGTGGCGGGAGGTGGTGCGGTTTTTTCGCCAGCGCGGGCGTGTGGTCGGGGCGATCGGGAGGCCGGTGGTGTGCTGAGCGGGTGGGCGGAGGAGCGAAGGTTCCTGGAACCTGTTCTGGTCCGTGTTAAGGAACATGCGGAGGCGGTACACTACCCGGATGCGTCGGCAGACCCATCTGACGCCCGGCTGCAATGTGTCTCACGCGCTCACCCGTGAGGTGCCGCCCCGATAACCGTACCTGTCCCGTTTTCTCCGCCGTACCTGTCCCGTTTTCTCCGCCGCCATGTTCAACGAAGACTACGACGCCAACCGCGACTTCGGCCAGATATCGACGCCGTTCCAGAGTCGAGGCGGGAGGCTGCTGTACGACTCGCACCACGAGAATCAGATGCAGAATGTAGCGCTGCTGGGCTACAGCCGCGGCGGTGGGAGCGTCTGGGAAACCAGCGCCTGGAACTTCAACGAGGACGTGGCCGACCCGTGGGAGGACAATGGGCCCGAGATGACGATCGTGCAGAGTGTTTACTTCGATGCGGTCCGCGAAACCTCACTGACACTCGTCGGCGTTGACGCGGACGGCGACGGTCATGATGATCCGGACTGGTGGCGGCCCGAATCCGAGTATCCCGGAGAACTCGTGCCTTGGAGTGACGAGGGGATCGATGTCCACGATGAGCAGGAGCGGCGGGTCGTGCTGGCTAACCCGGAGCAGCGGGAGCCGGTGAAGCGTCCCGTCGACAGTGGGGAGCACTATCACATCTTCCAAGCGCCCGCTACTTGGCCTGCCGACCACATCGCTGATCTTCCGGTGCTTCCTCTGGTCATTGTCGCCAGAGGAGGACCTTTAGCTGGTCAAGCTGACGAGGAAGGGTGGCTACAGCATGTTGAACGTCATGGTGAGGTTGATGAACTAGTGAATGAGAAAAACGCGGTAACCCAGATTTTTCTTGATGGAGTTTCGCGATGAGACTGCTGCCACTAATTGTTCTCATGTTGGTGTGGGGCTGCGATACCAGTGGCCAGGCGTTAAGGATAACGCCAGAGAATCGCATGCGGACGGTCGAAGAACTTGTGACGCGGCATTCAGTCTCCGAGGAGGTGGAGGCGTTGACCCGCCAGTGGCACACGGCATACACCGGCGGCGAGCGGACGCGGGAGTACCTCGAGACGCTCGGGAGCGAAATCGCCAGCCACGGGGACCACATGCTCACCTCCTGGGCCGCCCTGGTGCTCGAGCTCGATATTGAGGCGGGCGGCACCGACATGTGGCGAGCGGCGGTAAATCCCCGCGGCCCGCTGCCCTACATCACGCCGACCAACGCAGTCATCGCGGCGACGCACTTCTATGACCTGTCGGAACCTGACAGCGCGGCAACGCAGACCGCCGCTCGGGTCTTGGCGGCGATCGAGGGCAGCCACGATCGACCACGACTAGACGATCACTTTTACCTGCTTGCTCAGTATGACGTCTCGCCGCACCTAGTGATCCGCATGATGCGGATGGTTCCCGAAGAGACGTTCGCGTGGATGATCAACGCGGGGATGAGCCAGAAGATGGGTTACGGCCCGAGGGTTCGCTACGCCGCCGCGGAGGCGGCGGTGACGCTGGCCCATATGGAAGCGCGGCAGTTGTTCAACCTCACCAGCGAGTTCGATGCCACCGAGGAGGCCGGCGAGGCGCTGGATCAACTCATCGACGCGCCGCACTGGGTCATGCGGCTCTACGGCCTGCACGCGATGGGCGGCAACCCGGGCCTGTGGGACCTCCAGCGGTTCGAGCGGTTGCTCAACGATGAGAACGAGGACGTGGCCCGTGAGGCCCGGTGGCTCGTCCGCCGACTCAACCGCAGCGGCCGCGACGATCGCCTGCCCCACCTGCCGGAGCCTCCCGCCGAACCGGATGCAGCGGCGGAACCACCCCTACCGCCCCGAGGGCACCCGGGGCGGTAGGCGGAGAAAACCGGACGGGTACGCCTGTTGAGGAACGTCAAGCCGTGGCGGGTGTGTGGTTGAAGTCGGCGGATGGGTCGAGACGGGACGCTTGGGGGATGACGGCGGCGGCAGCGTTGTGGTGGCGGGAGTTGGTGCGTGTTTTCGGCAGCTTGTTCGCGTGGTCGGGGCAATCGGGACGCCGGCGGCATGGTGAGCGGGTGGGCGAGGGGCGGTAGTGGCGGCGCGTCCTCACCTTCCGGAAGCACGGCCGCTCGCGGCCGTGGCACCCCGGGTGGATCGGCTTCTCACGCAGGCTTGTCGTCGTTGCGGCCTTTGTTGCGGGGTGCTGCTGCGGGTGGGGGAGCGGGCGGATGCGGGTTACTTGGCCTGGTACCAGTCGGGACCCGTGGCGACATCGACCTTGAGGGGGACCTTGAGTTCCATCGCGGACTGCATTGACTGGACCACGGCGGCGGTGACTGATTCGGCCTGACCTTCCGGGCACTCGACGACGAGTTCGTCGTGGATTTGCAGCAGCAGGCGGGCGTCGGGGTGGTCGGTGGCGAGCACATGGTGCAGGTCGACCATGGCGACCTTGATGAGGTCGGCGGCGGAGCCCTGCACGACGCTGTTGATGGCGAGGCGTTCGCCCAGGGCCCGGCGTTGGGGGTGGCGGTCGCGGATGGCTTCGATGAGGCGGCGGCGGCCGAGGATCGTGCGGACGTAGCCGTGCTGGTCGGCGTGCTGGACGCACTGGGCGAGGAAGCGGTCGATGCCGGTGAAGCGGGCCTTGTAGTCCTCGATGAGCCTGGCGGCCCCGGCGTCGTCGAGGCCGTCGATGCGGCGGGCCAGGCCCCAGGCGGTGACGCCGTAGATGATGCCGAAGTTGACGACCTTGGCCTGGGCGCGCTGCTCGCGGGTGACCTCGTCCAGCGGCACGTCGAAGACCTCGGCGGCCACCGCCGCGTGGATGTCCCGGTCCTCGCGGAAGGCTTCGAGCAGTGCCGGGTCATCGGAAAGGTGGGCGAGCACCCGCAGTTCGATCTGCGAGTAGTCGGCGGCGATGAGCACGTGGTCGGGAGCTGCCACAAAGGCCCGGCGGACCTCGCGGCCCAGCTCGGTGCGGATCGGGATGTTCTGCAGGTTGGGGTCGTTGCTCGACAGTCGGCCGGTCGCGGTGACGGTCTGGTTGAAGCTGGCGTGGACCCGCCCCGTGTCTTCGCGGATCGCTTCCTTGAGGCTGCCCAGGTAGGTGCCGACCAGCTTGGTCAGCTGGCGGTACTCGACCAGGAGCACGGGGAGCTTGCGGGCGTGCTGCGGAACTTCGGCGAGGTCGGCGTCGTCGCGTTGGGAGAGTTTTTCGAGGACTTCGATGTCGGTGGACGGGCCGGTCTTGGTGCGTTTGACGACCGGGAAGTGCAGCTTGTGGAACATCACCTCGCGGAGCTGCTTGGTCGAGTCGGGGTTGAAGCCCAGGGGCTCGTCGGCGGCGGTGCGGATGGCGTCCAGCAGCTCGTCGATGCGGGCCTGCAGCCGGTCCTTTTGTTCGTCGAGCACGTCCGGGTCGACGCGGATGCCGGCGTCTTCCATGTCCGCGAGCACACGGACCAGCGGCACCTCCACATCGTCCAGCAGCGCCCGCATGCCCAGTTCGTCGATCCGCGGCAGCAGCGTCTGGTGCAGCCGCAGCGTGGCGTCGGCGTCCTCCGCGGCGTAGACCGCGACGTCCGACGCGGGCAGGTCGATCATGTTCTTTTGCGTCTTGCCCCGGCCCTTGGCACCGATCAGGTCGGTGATCGGGATCATCCGATGCCCGAGCACCGACTGGGCCATGTCGTCCAGCGACAGCCCCGGCAGGCTCAGCAAGTAGCCGGCCACCATGGTGTCGCTAGCCAGCCCCCGCACCTCGAGCCCGGCGTGTCGGAGCACCAGCAGGTCGAACTTCGCGTTGTGCATCACCTTGCCGACCCGCTCGTCCTCGAGCACCGGCCGTAGCGCCTCGATCACCGTCGCCTGATCCAGGTGCTGCTCGACGTTGCACGAGGCGGTCGGGATGTACCAGCCGGCGCCGGGTTGGATGGCCAGGCTGATGCCGCACAGCCCGGAGCGCGGGCCGCGGCCTTGGGTTTCGGTGTCGACGGCGAGCAGGTCGGTGCCGGCGAGCTCGGCGATCAACGCGTCGAGCTCTTGAGCCGTGGCCACCAGCCGGTAGTCGTACTGGTCGGCATCGCGGGCGGTGGGCTGGGCATCGGCCGGGGCGTCGGCGGCATCGGCCGGGGCGAAGAGCCCCTCGGCGAACGTCACCGGCGGGGGCCGATCGGCGTCGCGGCCCGCGTCGCGGTCCAGCAGCCGTTTGAGGTCGTCCTGGTGGCGGTTGAAGCCCAGGTCGCTGAACAGGCTCAGCAGCCGGTCGCCCTGGATGGGTTGGAGCTCACTTGCGGCAAGGTCGAAGCCGGTGTCGATGTCGGATTGCAGTCGCACGAGCTGTTGCGCCGTGGGCAGAAAGGCTTTGGCCTTCTCGAGGTTTTCGCGGCGCTTGCCCTTGATCTCGGTGAGGTGGTCCAGCAGGTTGTCGATGCTGCCGTACTCGCCGATGAGCTTGGCGGCGGTCTTGGGGCCGATGCCGTCGACGCCGGGGATGTTGTCGACCTTGTCGCCCATGAGCGCGAGCAGGTCGACCACCTGGTCCGGGCTGATGCCCTTGGTCTCCCGTAGCCAGGCGAGGTCGAGCGTGGTGTCGGTGTGGATATCGAACAGCTCGACGCGTGGGCCGATGAGCTGCTCGAGGTCTTTGTCCTTGGTGACCAGCCGGACCTTCGCGTCGTTCCACTCCCCGGCCTGGCGGACCTCCCGCACGAGCGTGGCGATGATGTCGTCGGCCTCGGCGACGTCGTGGCCCAGGACGGGCATCCCGAACAGCTCGACGATCTCGAGGATCCGCTGCTCTTGGGGCTTGAAGTCGTCCGGCGGCGGTTCGCGGGTGGCCTTGTAGTCGGGCAGCAGCTGCTCGCGGCCGCCGTTGCCGCCGCGGTCGATGACCATGACGCCGTGGGTCGGGCGGTGCTGCTGGAAGAGCTTGAGCAGCATGCCGACGAAGGCGAAGGTGGCGTGGGTCGGCTCGCCGGTGACGGGGCTGGTCATGCCCCCGCGGATCGCGTAATAGGACCGGAAGATCTGGGCGTGGCCGTCGATGAGGTAGAGCGTGCGGTCGGCGGACATGGGCGGGGCATGGTACGGCTCGCCGGGAGCGAGGGTCCTTGAGCGGGTCGTGGCGGTCACCGCCGCGTGGATGAGCAACTGCATCTAAGCCTTTGCATGTAGTTGGATGGTTTTCATGTCATTGGGGCCAATCCGCACGCGCCGGGCGGTAGGGTCGGTTAGATCCCGCGGGGGACGCGGGCATCTCGCAAGGAGCAATCGCATGCAATCGAACACGTGGAAGCGGATCGGACATTGGACGGCGGCAGCGGGCCTGGGGCTGATGATGACGGCCTGCGCCAACAACCCGGACCCCGGGGCGCTGGACGAGCCCGCACCACCACGGCCCGAGCCCGAGGCGGGCGTGGTTCAAGACCACGACCGGCGCGGCGGCGACGGCTCGGCATATGCCGATGCACGCACCGGCGGGCGGATGCCTTCCGGCGGCGACGTCGCGGTGTTCCCGGCCGGCGGCGAGCCGGTGCTGCAGGTCCAGCAGCGGCTGCCCGAGCAGGTTCGTGCCGGTGGGGCGGTGCCTTACGAAGTGGTCGTGACCAACACGTCCGATGCGATGCTGCACGACATCACCGTGACGCGGGTGATCCAGACCCGCGAGCAGATGATGCAGGGCGGCGAGGCTGCCGGGGGCGAGTCGGCGGGCGAGCAGGTCGAGATCGACATGCTGATGCCGGGCCAGTCGCAGACGGTGCAGATGGAGTTCCGTGCCGAGCAAGAGGGCGACATGTACGTGTGCTACATGGCCGACTACGAGGTGGCCCAGTGCCTGCCTGTGGCCGTGGTGGCGCCGGAGCTGGTGGCGGACATCCAGTTCGTCAACGCCGACGGCGAGCCGATCGATCGGGCGTACGCCTGTGACGACGTGTTCGTGCAGTACACCTTGGGTAACGTCGGCTCGGGCGACACCGGTGCGATCCAGATCAGCCCCGAGGTCAGCGAGGGCGGGACCCTCGCCGGCGCGCAGCAGCGGGTCGACGGGCTCGAAGCCGAGCAGCGTGTGCAGAGTCGGCCCGTTGCCGTCGAGTTTGACGGTGCAGGGCAGTACACCGCTCGCGTCACCGCCAGCGGTGCATCGGGCGAGGTCCAGGCGTCGGATCAGCTGACGGTGATGGAAGGGCAGCTGGAGCTTGAAGTTCAGGCACCCGGCCAGGAGTACGTCGGTCGGCCCGTCGACTATCGAGTGACGGTGACCAACCCCGGGGAGTACCCGACGCAGGACGTCGTGGTGCAACTGCCGCTGCCCGAGGGTATCCGGCAGCTGAGCGCGACCCGCGGCCTGGAGCGCGACGGCAACAGCTTCGGCATCGGCACCCTCGAAGCCGGCGAGTCCCGCAGCTTCACCGTCCGCTACGTGGCCGGTGAGCCGACGCAGATCGAGCAGCCCGCGATCGCGACCGGCTACTGCGTCGCCGACCCGGCCCAGGCCGAAATCGGTACGGAAATCGTGGGCATCGCCTCGCTGCAGCTGGAGATGATCGACACGACCGACCCGGTCCAGGTGGGCCAGAACACGGAGTATCTGGTCCGCGTGCTGAACGAAGGCACCGCGGCGGATGTGTCGGTGCGGCTGCAGGGGCAGCTGCCCGAGGGCTTCAGCTTCGTGGCCGGCGATGGCCCGACGCAGGTGACCGGCGAAGGCCGGACGATCACCTTCGGCCCGATCGAGTCGCTGGCACCCGGCGAAGACGCCGAGTTCACGATCGAAGCGCGTGCCGACGAGGCGACCCGCGGCCGGTTCCAGCTGGACGTGCAGAGCGAAACCATTCAGACCCAGCTGCGCGAGACGGAAGTCACGACCTCGTTCTGATCGCAGAGACAACCTAATACTTGAAGAACCCGGTCGGCAACGACCGGGTTCTTCTTTCTATTTGCCTTGCAGCACCTCCGAAGCCATCCAGCGAACCTCAGGGGTGGCACTGACAAGCGGAGTCCGCGCAGCTTGTCAGTGGGTCGCGTGGCTTCACTGACAAGCCGCTGAGCCGACTTGTCAGTGCCACCCAAATCAGTTGGCGGTTGTGAAACAGCTTCGTACCCGGCGTCGCGCCAGCGTCACCGTGAAGATGCCCCAGCGGTCGATCAGGTGGCGGTGGGGCGTCAGGCCCGCCTCGGCCAGCAGCGCGTTGACCTCGGCGACGGTCCGCCGACGCATGATCCACGGCTCGCCCTCGCGGTTGGGCAGGACCCGGGCGATCATCTCCAGCTGCGGGTGCCAGGGCTGGCCGGTCACCAGCACCCATCCCTCGGGGCCGACCGTGTCGCTCATGCCGTGCAACGCCCGCCGCACCGGGACATTGTCCGCGAACAACTCGAACACCCCCGCGGCCACCGCAATGTTCGGCGGCGGGTCCGCCATCGGCCAGCCGCTCGGCTCGAACGCATCCGCCACCTCGCAGCTCACCCGCTCGGTGAGGGCCAGCTCGTCCGCCAGACCGGCCGCGGCGTCCACGTTCGCCGCGTTGATGTCGCGGAACATCGCGGTCGCGGGCGGCGTCTGGTCGCCATCGTCGGCCAGTGCGTCGAGCACATACCGACCGCCGCCGCAGGCGATATCGAGAATCCGTGGCGCTTCACCCCGTGCCCGCACCCCTGCCATGGCTTCGGCCAGCAGCTGTCGCAGGTGTTGCCGCCGCTGGCGGATCCCGCGCCAGCCACCCGCGTGGAGGTAGCTTCGGTCGATCAGCTTGCCGACCGGCCCGGCTCGTCCCGCGGGCTGGTTGCGGTAGATGTAGTCCAGCGACGCCCCGGAGTCGAAGCCGCTCGCCAAGCCGATCCGCACCCCGTCGCTGAGCTTGCCCAGGGTGCGCAAGGCCATGCGCTGGGCGGCGAAGCTCCAGCGCTTGGGCGCGTGGAAAGCCAGCGGTCGCCGCAGTCGCTGGTGCTCGGCCTGCATCGGGCCGTGCTGATCGCCTCGCGTCAGGTCGAGCCGCGGGTCTTGCTGCTCGAAGCGGTCCAGCACGAAGCGGCCGACCTCGCTGTGCACCTTTCGCCGGTCCGACTCGTGCAGGATGTCGTGGTACATCCCCGGCCGGTGGACCAGCCGTTTGACCGGGCTGCCCAGCCCGTCGAACAGCCGATCCTGCGCACTTCGGGACACGACCCAGTCGCGGCCGGCCACCAGGATCAGCGTCGGCGTGGTCACCGCCGCCGCGTCGTCGAGCAGCCGCCGGCCTGCGTCGTGCACGTCCAGCAGCACATCCGTGTCGATGTCGCGGCTGATCAGCGGATCATCGCGATACGCCGCCGCCTGCTCGGCGTCGTGCGTAAGCATTGTCGGTTTGACGTAGCTCTTGACCACCCGCTGCTTCGGCGAAAGCCGCTGGCGGAGCCGCATGGCCGGTACGGCGGCGGGGACGTACAGCTTGATCTTCAACGCCGGCGTGGCGAGGACCATGCCGCGGATCGGCGGCCCGTAGTCGTGCACGTACCCCAGCACCGCGACGCCGCCGACGCTGTGGCCCATCAGCACCATGTCCTCCACGGCCACCTCATGGTGGTCGCGGATGTGCCGCACAAACGCGTCGATGTCGGCGGTCATCTGCCCGAAGCCGCCGGTGTCACCGCGGCGGCCCGGGGAGTGGCCGTGGCCCCGGGCGTCCCACGCGAAACAGGCCACCCCCTGGTCCACCAGCCCGGTGCCGGTCACGGTGTCGGCGAGTCGGCCGCCGTGTTCGTGCCCGCGGTGGAACAGCAGCAGCGCCCGGCGTGCGTGTTGATCGTTCCAACGCTCAGGCAGCCAGGCCCGGTACTTGAGCACCACGCCATCGTGCATGAGAGCGTCGAGAAGGTTCGGCATGGTGCCCGGCATGCCGCGATTCTACTAGCCCGCCGCCTACTGGTAGTACCCACTGACAACGTCAACCACCCGGTCCTGCTGCTGCCGCGTCAGCTCCGGAAACACCGGCAGGGCGATCACCTCGCGGCTGGCCTGCTCCGCGATCGGGAAGTCGCCCTCGCCGTGGCCCAGGTGCTTGAAGCACGGCTGCAGGTGCAGCGGCAGCGGGTAGTAGACCGCCGAACCGATGCCCGACTGCTGCAGGTGCTGTTGCAGGCCGTCGCGGTCGGCGACGCGGACGACGTACTGGTTGTAGATCGACGCGTTGCCCTCGGTGATCGGCGGGGTGGTGACCTCGGCGACGTCGGCGAACCGCTGGTCGTAGTAGGCGGCGTTGTCGCGTCGGGCCTTGTGCCAGTCATCGAGGTGGCGGAGCTTGACCGACAGGTACGCGGCCTGGAGCGTGTCGAGACGGAAGTTGCCGCCGACCTCGTCGTGGAAGTACTTCTGCTTTGCCCCGTGGTTGCGGAACATCCGGCAACGCTCGGCCAGCTCGGCGTCGCGGCAGACCACCATCCCGCCGTCGCCGGCCCCGCCGAGGTTCTTGCTCGGGAAAAAGCTGAAACACCCGCAGTCGCCCCAGGCCCCGGCCTGCTTGCCGTCGCGGCTGGCCCCGATCGCCTGCGCGGCGTCTTCGATGACCTTGAGCTCGTGGTCCTTGGCGATGGCCTGGATCGCCGGCATGTCCGCGAGCTGACCGAACAGGTGCACCGGCATGATCCCGGCGGTCCGGTCGTTGACGGCGTCGGCAACCTGCTGCGTGTCGAGGTTGAAGCTGCCCGGTTCGATATCCACGAATCGCGGCGTCACGCCCTGCCGGTAGAGCGAGCCGACCGTGGCGAAGAAGGTGAACGGGCTGGTGATCACCTCGCTGCCGCACCCGATGCCCAGGGCCATGAGCGCGAGGATCAGGGCGTCGGTCCCCGACGAACAGCCGATGGCGTGATCCACACCGACGTAGTCCGCGGTCTGCTGCTCGAAGGCGGCAACTTCCGGGCCGTTGATGAGCTGTTGATGGTCCAGCGCCGCCTCGATCAGCGGCAGGATCTCGGGTTTGAGCTTGGCGTACTGGCCGGTGAGGTCGAGCAGCGGGACCGGCGGGGCGTCGACGGTGGGCTGGGCGGGGATTGCGGGGGCGGCCGGTTCGCTGCGGGTCGAGGGCATGGCGGCAGGGTACCGGGCCCGGCTGC
Organism: uncultured Phycisphaeraceae bacterium; assembly: GCA_964625505.1. Taxonomy (GTDB): domain Bacteria; phylum Planctomycetota; class Phycisphaerae; order Phycisphaerales; family Phycisphaeraceae; genus CAZVBW01. Next base: position 14,826 of record CAZVBW010000013.1, on the reverse strand, counting down.
AGATCGTCAGATCGGGGTGCCGAAGTCTTCGCCGTTTACGGTGAGCCGGACGCGGTGGCCGTGCCAGGCGTTAACCGGCTTGCCGCGGTCGTCTTCGGGGCCGGGGTAGTTGTCGGCGAGCACCTCGACGACCTGCTGCATCGTGCCGTCCGCGGGTGCCCAGCTGCCGTCGACGTCCGGGAAGTCGATCTTGCAGTTGTCGCACTTCTTGTCCGACCGGAAGCGGATCGGGCACCAGAAGCTCTCGACATTGCGGAGCATCTCGCTGCCCAGCGACCAGACGCCGGTCATCCAGTCGCAGTACAGGCACCAGATCAGGTCCCAGCCGACCAGCCCGTCGAACTTCTGCCGGCTGACGTTGACCCACTCGGCGTGGTCGTATTTGGGCAGGCGGACCCACCAGGTCAACGGCGGATAGACCAGCCACTGGGCCATCCGAACCAACCAGAACAGTGGCACCGCCCAGGCCGTCCACCAGACCGCCGCGTGGTTGCGGAGCCGGCCTACCGCGCGGTTCATGGTCTTGACGATCCGCGGTCCGTGGACCGCGTCGCGGTTGGCCAGTTCGTGGCCGATGATCCACAGCTCCATCGCCGTCAGCTGACCGGCGACGGCGACGGCGATGAGCCCCAGCGTCCCCCAGAAGCCGAAGCCCGCGAGGTTGCCCCACACCAGCGCGACGAGCTGCGGCAGCACCGTCAGCACAAAGACGACAACGTCCAGCCCCGGCGCTCGAGTGACCCGGTCGCCCAGCCCGAGGTGACCGATGCCGTGCAGCAGCAGGGCGAGCCTGAGCAGGACCGCGACCGTGACGCCGTAGAGCAGCAGGGCTTCGAGCATTGGGCCACGGTAGCCGCTGAGAAGCCTCTTCACGACCGCCAACTCCTGTGGGTGGCACTGACAAGCCGGCTCGGGGGCTTGTCAGTGAAGCCGCGCGACCCACTGACAAGCTGCGCCGACTTCGCTTGTCAGTGCCACCCCCAAGGTTGTGAGACAGCTTCTTGGCCGGCGGTGTGAGCCGCTGCGACAGGGCCGCGCAACCGGCTATGGAGCAAGCTGGACGCGGATCGCCTCGGCGAGCGACGCGTCGTCGAGCTCACCCGGCGACCACTCGAAACGCAGTCCCGCGCCCCCGGAAGCGCTTTGCGGCGGCCGGGGGATGATGTGGAAGTGGACATGCATCACCGCCTGCCCGGCCTCGGCACCGTTGTTTTGGAGCACGTTGCACGGCTCGACACCCGTGGCCTGCCCGACCGCCCGGACCAGCCGCGGCAGGACCCGCCCGATCGCCGCGGCGTCGTCATCGGCCAAGTCGCCGAGCGTCACCGCGTGAGCCTTCGGGATCACCAGCGTGTGCCCGCGGGCCAAGGGGCCGATGTCCAGGAACGCCAGCACCCGGTCGTCGTCGTAGACGCGGTGGCACGGCACGTCGCCGGCGACGATCTTGCAAAAGATGCAATTGTGCTCAGGCATTGTTGTCAGAGCCCCGCATGTACATGCGGGGCTGAGGTCGCGGCGGCGGGAGGGTTAACCCATCACCGACTGCATCAGCTTCACCAGCGGCAGGAACAAGGCCACCACGATGAAGCCGACGATGCCGCCCAGCAGCACGACCATCAGCGGCTCGAGCAGCGAGACCAGGCCGGCCACGGCGACGTCGACTTCCTCGTCGTAGTTGTCCGCGATCTTGAGCAGCATCTTGTCCAGGTCACCGGTCTCCTCGCCGACGTCGATCATGTTGACCACGATCGGGTCGCAGACTTTGGCCTTCCGGAGCGGTTCGGCGAACGTGTCGCCCTGCCGGACCGAGTCGTGCACGCGCCGCAGGGCGTTTTCGTAGACGTTGTTGCCGGTGGTGTCGGCGGTGATGGTGATCGCGTCCAGGATGGGCACGCCGGCGTGGATCAGGGTGCCCAGGGTCCGGGTGAACTTGGCGATGGTGGCCTTGGACACGAGCGTGCCGAGGATCGGGGTCACGAGCATCAGCCGGTCGAAAAAGCCCTTGCCGCCGGAGGTCTTGCGCAGCAGCTTGATGCCGAAGAACAGGGCGAACGGCGAGAGCAGCACCCAGACCAGGCCGGGCACGAACTGATTCTCGCCCAGTCGGCCGCCGAGCCACTTGCTGAAGTTAATCAGGAACACCGTCAGGGCGGGCATGTCGGTGTCGAAGTCGGAGAAGATCTTCTCGAACTGGGGCACGATGAAGATCATGATCCCCATCACGATGATGAACGCGACCGACAGCACGGCCGCGGGATAGATCATCGCACCGATGACTCGCCGGCGGAGCTTGGCGGCCTTTTCGAGGAACTCGGCGAGGCGCTGGAGGATCAGGTCCAGCACACCGCCGACCTCGCCGGCGGCGATCATCTTGGTGTACAGCTTGTTGAACGCCTTGGGGTGCCGGGCCATCGCGTCGCTCAGCGACGAGCCGCTGGAGACGTCTTCGTGGACGCCGGCGAGGGTCGTCTTGAGCGTGCCGGGCTTCTGCTGCTGCTCGAGGATCGCGATCGACCGGAGGATCGGCAGGCCCGCGTCCTGAAGCGTCGAGAGCTGCCGGGTGAAGACGGTCAGCTGCTTGGACCCGACGCCGTCGAAGCCGGGGATGCTGATGTTCATCGACCCGGCGCCGCCGCCGGAGGGCTTCTTCGCCGTGGTGGCCTTCTTGCCGCCGCTGGACGATCCCGAGCCCTTCTTGACCTTCTGCTCACGGATCGAGGTGGGGAAGTAGCCCTGCCCGCGGATCTTCTCCGCGGCGTCCTTCGGGTCGTTGGCGCGGACTTCGCCCTTCTGGCTCTTCCCCGCTTCGTTGAGGGCTTCAAAGGTAAACGTGGGCATCAGGGACTCCAGCTTCTCGGGTGTCGCATTGTACGGCAGGATGTGCGATGTCAGAAGTCAGATGTGAGATGTCCGGATTCACTTTCTACATCTGACTTCTGACATTCGACTTGCAGCGCTACTCGTCGGTCATCGTCTCCTGCACCACCTCGTCGATGGTTGTCGCGCCGTCGAACAGGGCCAGCAGCCCGGCCTCACGCAGCGTCCGCATGCCACGTTTGCGGCTCTCGGCCCGCAGGACCTGCGTGCTGCTGTCCTGCATGACCAGCTCGCGGATCTCGTCGTCCATGATCATGATCTCGAACAGCCCCATCCGTCCGCGGTAGCCCGACTGGTTGCAGTAGTCGCAGCCCCGGCCGCGGTACAGCGGCCGATCGCCCAGGTCCTGGGGCGTGAGGTTCAGCCGCATCAGCTCTTCCTCGGTCGGCGTGTACGCCTCGCGGCAGCGCTGGCAGACCCGCCGGACCAGCCGTTGGGCCACGATGCCCTCGATGGTCGCGGTGATCAGGAAGTTCTCCAGCCCCAGGTCCAGCAGCCGGGCCATCGACGACGGGGCGTCGTTGGTGTGCAGCGTGGTGAACACCAGGTGGCCGGTGAGCGAGGCCTGCACGGCGATGCGGGCGGTCTCGAGGTCGCGGGTCTCGCCGACCAGGATGATGTCCGGGTCCTGACGCAGGAAGCTTCGCAGGGCCGCGGCGAAAGTCAGCCCGACGTCGGAGTTGACCTGCACCTGGATCAGGCCGTCGATGTCGTACTCGACCGGGTCCTCGGCGGTGAGGATCTTCTCGGTGATCTCGTTGAGCTCGTTCAGCGCGGCGTAGAGGGTCGTGGTCTTGCCGCTGCCGGTCGGGCCGGTGACGATCACGATGCCGTTGGGCTTTTTGACCAGCTGGCGGAAGGTGTCCAGGTCGTCGGGCCGCATGCCGACCTTGTCCAGGTCCAGTGAGACGTTGGACCGGTCCAGCACCCGCATGACCACCGACTCGCCGAACATCGTCGGCAGCACCGCGACACGCAGGTCCACCGGGTTGCCGCCGACCTCCAGCTCGATCCGGCCGTCCTGGGGCAGCCGCCGCTCGGCGATGTCCAGGTCGGCCATGACCTTGATCCGGCTGACGATCGGCAGGGCCAGGTGCTTGGGCGGCGGGATCATCTCGTACAGGACGCCGTCGATGCGGTAGCGCATCTTGAACTCGTCCTCGAACGGCTCGAAGTGGATGTCGCTGGCCTTGTCCTTGATCGCCTGGAGCAGCACGAGGTTCAGCAGCTTCTTGACCCGGTTGTCCTCCGCCTGCTCGATCAGCTCTTCGAGGTCGATCGACTCGCCCGAGTCGTCGATCTGCTCCATGTCGTCGGCTTCGGACAGCTCGGAAACCAGCGACGCGAGCGACTCCTCATCGTCGCCGTAGTGCTGCTGGATCGCCTTCTCGACCTGCTCGGACGGGGCCACGACCGCCTCGACGCGGTAGCCCATCAGCAGCCGCAGGTCGTCCAGGGCGCGGAAGTTCTCGGCGTTCTTGAGCGCGACAGTGAGCTTGTTGCTCGACGCGTCGTGCTGCAGCGGCAACACGTGGTACGCGTTGGCCATCTCCGCAGGGATCATCGAGAGCACCTCGGGCTTGAGGTCGTAATCCTCGAGGTCCACGATGTCCATGCCCTGCTGGGCGGCCAAGGCCATGTTGACGTCGTCGTCGCTGACGTAGCCCAGCTGCACGAGCAGCTGCCCGACCGGCTGCTGCTTGGCGGCCTGGAGGGACAGGGCCTCCTGGACCTGGTCGCGGGTGACCTTGCCCTGTTTGGTCAGCACCCGGCCGAGCCGGCGGTTCTGCAGTTCGCTCGTTTTGGCCATGACCGGGATTCTACGCAGGTCGTCTGATCCATAAAGCCGCGGCCGTTGGCCGCGCCCGCGATGGTGCCCGCAACGCCGCCGACGGCGGCGGCTTTATGGGGCGGCGGGGGCCTCCCTACGATGCGGCTGATGTTTGCCCTCCGCCGTGGTTCGATCCGCTTGTTCCGGCTGTTCGGGATCGACGTGTTCCTGCACTGGTCGTGGTTCCTGATCGCGGCGTTTTTCCTGTTCGTGGACAACGGGCTGGGCAGCGTCGGGCTGCAGGCGGCGCTGTTCGTGTCGCTGTTCGCGATCGTGCTGCTGCACGAGTTTGGCCACGCCCTGGCCTGCCGGTCGGTGGGGGGGATCGCGCGGGACATCGTGCTGTGGCCGCTGGGCGGGATCGCCTTCGTGCAGCCGCCGCAGCGGCCCGGGGCGGTGCTCTGGTCGGTCGCGGCGGGGCCGCTGGTCAACCTGATCCTGGTGTTGCCGCTGGGACTGGCCGCGTGGCTGGTCGGGGGCGACGCGATTGCCGGCGGGGCGGTGGACGTCGGCTCGCTGCCACCGCTCGCGGCCTACCTGATGCTGCTGTCGATGGTGAACCTGGTGCTGCTGGTGTTCAACATGCTGCCGATCTACCCGCTGGACGGCGGGCAGATCCTGATGGCGATCCTGTGGTTCTTCATCGGCCACGCCCGGGCGCTCAAGGCCACCGCGGCGGTCGGGATCGTGGCGGCGGTGGCCGGCGGGGTCTACGCGCTGATGAACGGCGAGTTCATCCTGCTGCTGATCGCGGCCTTCGTGGGCTGGCAGGCGCTCAAGGGCTTCGTCAGCGCGAAGCTGATGATCGCGGTGCAGCGGCAGCAGGAGCGGATGCGGCAGGCAGGTCCGGGGGGTGGTCCGGGGGGCGGTCCGGGGGCAGGGCCTGGGGCGGGCCCACTGGGGCCGATGCCGTGGCCCGGCGGGCTGGGGCACCAACCCGGCCAGCCGCCGCGCAAGGTCGTGGTGAACGAGGCGCAGTAGCCGCGAGCGGCTTCAGGGGGACCAACCGGCGGCGGGGGCGAGGTGGTCGTCGAGGGACTCGGCCGCGTGGCCGTCGGTCACGACCTCGGCGGGTACGCCGAGCGATCGGAACTGGTCCAGCTGCCGTTCGCCCAGGCGGACGGTCATGTCGACGGTGCGGCCCTGGTAGGTCCGGTCGAGCACGGTGGTGTGGTTCTCCAGGAACGACACGGCCTTGCCGTCGGTCTGGTCCAGGCGGAGCGTCAGCGTCTGCTGCTCGCGGTGCAGATGTTGGCGGACCTTCTGGATGACGTGCTCGACACCCTCGCCGGTGGCGGCGCTGATTGGGATGGCGTCCGGGTGTTCGCGGGTCAGCACGAGCAGCTCGGCGTTGCTGGTGAGCTTGTCGACCTTGTTGAGCAGCAGCAGCGTCGGCACGTCGCCGGCCCCGATCGCGTCGAGCACCTCGTGCACGGTGCGGAGCTGCTGATCGGCCAGCGGGTCCGAGGCGTCCAGCACCAGCAGCAGCAGGTCGCTGTGGATGGCCTCCTCGAGCGTGGCTTTGAACGACGCGACCAGGTGGTGCGGCAGGTTGCGGACAAAGCCGACGGTGTCGCTGAGCATCACCCGGTCGCCGTCGCCCAGCTCCCAGGCCCGGGTGCGGGTCGAGAGCGTGGCGAACAGCTTGTCGTCGGCATACGCGCCACCCCCCACGCCGCCGTCGAGGGACGTAGTCACGGTGTTGAACAACGTGGACTTGCCGGCGTTGGTGTAGCCGACGAGGCCAACGGTGAAGTGGTCGCGGTTGCGGGCGGCGACCTCGCGAGTCTTTCGGCCCTGGAGCTCGGCGATCTGTCGGCGGAGCTGGCTCTTCTTGCGTTGGACGATCCGGCGGTCGATCTCGAGTTGCTGCTCGCCGGGGCCGCGGGTGCCGATGCCCGCGGGGGCGCCGCCGGCGATGCGTTCGAGGTGGGTCCACATCGCCCGCAGCCGGGGGTAGGTGTACTGCAGCTGGGCGAGTTCGACCTGCAGCCGGGCCTCGTGGGTGCGGGCGCGGGTCGCGAAGATGTCGAGGATCAGCTCGCTGCGGTCGAGCACCTTGACGCCGACTTCCTTCTCGACGTTGCCGATCTGCGAGGGGGACAGATCGTTTTCGAAGATGATGGCCTGGGCGTCGTGCAGCTGCACCCGCTCGGCCAGCTCGCGGACCTTGCCCCGGCCGATGAACGTGCCGGCCTCGGGCTTGTGCCGCTTCTGCAGCACCTCGTCCACCACGGACGCCCCCGCGGTGTCGGCGAGCGACCGCAGCTCACCCAGCGGGTCGTGCGGGTTCAGCTCGCTGTCGGGCAGCAGGCAGCCGACGAGGATCGCACGTTCGCGGTCGACGGCCAGTTGAGCGCGGGCGCCAGATTCCATGAGCGGGCAGTGTAGGTCGGGGCGGAGCGTGAAGCCGAACGCGTGAAGCCCGAAGCCAAGCCACGGAATGATCTGCGCCAGCGTGCTGGGTTTCGGCTTCCAGCTTCTCGCTTCAAGCTGTCATCGCCGCGTCGGCCGTCGCACGACGATCCGCCGGTCCACCGGCTGCTTCGCGGCCCACGCGGCGAAGCGGGCGATCTCCGGGTGCTGACGCAGCAGCTCGATGTCGTGGTAATCCTGCTCGAGCTGCTTTTCGGTCAGGTGCACGTGCACCGTGCGGTGGCACGGCTTACAGAGCATCGCAACGAGGCGGTGCATCTGGTCGCGGTCGAATCGGACGCGGGCCGACCGCTTGTTGTGGCGGGTCTTGGGGATCAGGTGGTGCTTGGTCAGCGGCAGGCCGGTGCGACCGCACAGGGCGCAGGCGTTTGATTCGGCGGGTGAAGACTCGGCCGGGCACATCAAGCGTCGGACCCTCGGGATTCAATTGACCGTGGCAGGATTCGAACCTGCGACCTGCTGCTCCGGAGGCAGCCGCTCTATCCAGCTGAGCTACACGGCCGACGAACCGAGCAGTCTATGACGGCCTCGCCTCGCGGTAAAGCGAGCGGCCGGCCGGCACTGCGTTTCCTGTCGGCGGCGGGGCGGGGCTTGATCCCATGGCCTTCTGCCGGTAGAACAGTGGCAGAGGACAGCCGACACGCGTCGGCGTCCCCCGGACAGGCGAAGCTTCCAGACGCTGGCTTGTCCGGCAGGTCCTTTGCAGGTGATGGGCGTGATTCCGCCCGGTGTCGGTCCGCCGCGTGGCGGATGACGCGACCTGTGTTCTGCCTCATTCCGTGCGTGGTCGACTCACCCCTTGGGGTGCGTTGTCGTCCCCGCAGCGTGGCAGCCCCGATGACTGATAAACCGGATACCGTCACGGAAGCCTCCGGCTCCGACGCCCCCGCCCCCGACAAGCCCCGCCGTCGACGCCGTCGACGCCGAAGCAAGCCCAGCAGCGCCGCTCAGGGCTCGCCGCACGGCAACGGCAGCAGCAGCAGCAGCGGTGGCGGCAACGCCGCGGTCGCCACCGCTGCCCCGAGCAGCGACGGCAACAAGCCGAAGGCCCGTAAGGATTCTGAGCCCGCCGCCCAGAAGCCGCCCAAGAACCAGCAGCCCCCGCCCGAGCCGCCGCAGACCGCCGAGGGTATCCTCGAGATCGCCGGCAAGGCCGACGGACGGCTGCGACAGCTCGACAAGACCTACCTCGCGGCGGCGGAGGACCCGATCATCGGGTCGCACCTGATCGAGCAGCTGGACCTGCGGCCCGGCCTGACCATCACGACGACGCTGGGCAAGGTGGTCGGCGGCGGCGGGGCGAACACCTCCGGGGGCGGGGGCGGCGGCGGCCAGCAGGGCGGCGGTGGTCGCAAAGGCAAGGGCAAACGCAAACGCAAAAACCAGCTGTTCGCGATCGCCCCCGACGCTCGGCGGGCCAAGAGCATCGACAAGGTCGAGGGCGAGGACCCGGAGGTCTACAAGCAGGCCCGGCGTTTCGAGGACCTGACCACCGTCGACCCCGCCCCGCGGCTGAGCCTGGAGTACCCCGGTTGCCCCCCGGCATGCCGGCTCATCGACCTGTTCTGCCCCATCGGCTACGGCCAGCGGGCGATGATCGTCTCGCCGCCCAAGGCCGGCAAGACCACGCTGCTGCAGAACATCGCCTTCGCCATCCAGAAGAATCACCCGGACGTCGAGGTCATCGCGCTGCTCGTGGACGAACGGCCCGAGGAGGTCACCGACTTCCGCCGCAATGTGCCCTGCACCGTGTGGGCCTCCTCGAACGATCACCCGCCCGAGCGGCACGTCGGGCTGACCATGCTCGCGATCGACCGCTGCAAGCGGATGGCCGAGGCGGGCAAGGACGTGGTGGTGCTGCTGGACTCGCTCACCCGCGTCGGCCGGGCGTTCAACACGGTGCCCGGCATGTCCAGCACCGGCCGGACGTTGTCAGGTGGTCTGGACGCCGGGGCCCTGGCCATTCCAAAGCAGATGTTCGGCGCCGCCCGCCGATTCGAAGAGGGCGGCTCGCTCTCGATCATCGCGACGGCCCTGGTCGACACCGGCAGCCGCGGCGATCAGGTGATCTTCGAGGAGTTCAAAGGCACGGGCAACATGGAGCTGATCCTCGACCGCAAGATCGCCGAGCAGCGGGTCTTCCCCGCCATCGACCTCGCCGCCTCGGGCACCCGCAAGGAGCACCTGCTCATGCCCGAGCGGGAGCTGGAGACGGTCAACGCCCTGCGCCGCCGATTGCTGAACATGAACCCGGTGCAACAGGTCGAGCAGCTGCTGCGGGCCCTGGCCCGCTTCGAGTCCAACGATGACCTGATCGGCAACCCCCAGAGCCCCGGCAACCCGCAGTCGTCCGCGTCGGCGATGCGGTGAGGCGGAATTGGCGGTTGTCGTGATGACGGGCCGCCTGCTTGATCACTCGCTGACGCGTCGAGCCGGCGAGCCGCGGATGTATATCCGCGGACGGTGAGATACGCGGGGGGTTGGGGTGCTCCGCGAACTTCATCGACCGCGGGTATGCACCCGCGGCTGGCAGTGGTGTCCCGAGGTGGCGGGTTCTTCTGAGCACGACGCGTTAGCGAGTGCACGGGCCGCGGTGAGTTTGTTCACTCGCTGACGCATTGCACGTGGACGACGTCCGGCGAGCCGCGGATCCATATCCGCGGACGGTGAGATACGCGGGGGTTGGGGTGGCCCGCGAACTTCATCGACCGCGGGTATCCACCCGCGGCTGGCAGTGGTGTCCCGAGGTGGCGGGTTCTTCTGAGCACGACGCGTCAGCGAGTGCACGGGCCGCGGTGAGCCGGTTCACTCGCTGACGTGTCGCACTCGGACGACGTCCGGCGAGCCGCGGATGTATATCCGCGGACGGTGAGGTGCTCGGCGAGTTGGGGTGCTCTGCGAACTTCATCGACCGCGGGTATGCACCCGCGGCTGGGAGTGGGGGTGCCCCGCCGACTGTTCAGACGGACAGCCTCGACCCGAGGGCTCACTTCAGCACCGACTGCATCGTGCCGTCTTCGAGGAACGCGCGGTGCATCTCGAAGCACTTGCTCAGGTCGTGGCGGATGTGGCCGTGGCCTGATTCGTCGACGTAACGGTGCAGGTAGTCGCGGTACTGCGGGTCGGCGCAGTGGTCGATGATCGCGTTGGACCGCTCGATCGGGCCCTTCCCTCGCAAATCGGCCAGGCCGTGCTCGGTGACGAGCACCTGGACGCTGTGTTCGTTGTGGTCCAGGTGGCTGACCATGGGCACGACGGTGCTGATCGCGCCACCCTTGGCTTGGGAGGGCGCGACGAGCATCGAGATGTAGGCGTTGCGGACGAAGTCGCCCGAGCCGCCGATGCCGTTCATCAGCTGGGTGCCCATGACGTGGGTCGAGTTGACGTTGCCGTAGATGTCCATCTCCAGGGCGGTGTTGATCGCGATCACACCGAGTCGGCGGACGACGCCGGGGTTGTTGGACAGCTCCTGCGGGCGCAGGACGATGCGCTGGGTGAAAAAGTCCATGTCGCCGTAGACCCGGGCGATCTGCTCGTCGCTGAGGGTGAGCGAGGTGGTCGATGCCCCGAGCAGGCGGTCGCTCTGCATCAGGTCGACCAGCGCGTCCTGGAAGACCTCGGAGTACATCGTGAACGGCGGGATGTCTTCGCTGGCGCCCAGGCCGACCATCACGGCGTTGGCGATGTTGCCCACGCCCGACTGGATGGGGAGAAACTCGCGTGGGACCCGGCCGGCGTGCATCTCGGCGACGAGAAATTTGACGATGTGCCCGGCGATCTGCTCGCTGGCCTCGTCGGGGGCGCGGAACGGGGCGACGTTGTCGGACTCGTCGTTCTCGACAATCGCGACGATCTTCGCCGGGTCGACACCGGCGTACGGCGTGCCGACCTTGGAGAGCGGGTGGTGGATCGGGATCGGGCTGCGCTGCGGCGGCTTGGGCAGCATGAACACGTCGTGCATCTCGTTGAGCCGAACCGAGTGGCGGCGGTTGAGCTCGATGATGACCTTGTCCGCGTGGTGCAGCGCCGCGGCGGAGATGCCGCTGGACGTGCTGAGGTAGACCCGGCCGTCGGCGGTGACGTCGACCGCCTCGACGATGGCGAAGTCCAGGTGCGGCAGGAACCCGAAGCTCAGCAGCTGGGGCACGTGCGAGAGGTGGATGTCCAGGAACTGCGTGTCCTGCTGATTGATCCGCTTGCGGAGGGTTTTGGACGATTGGTAGGGCGCCCGCCAGCTGATGGCGTCGGCGTCGGCGAGCTCTTCGTCGAAGGCGGTGCCGGTCGAGGCGCCGGTGAGGACCTTGACCTGGAACGGCTGGTCCTTTTCGTGCAAGGCGCGGGCCCGAGCGGCGAGCGCCCGGGGCACGGCCTTGGCGGCGCCGGCGGGGGTGAAGCCCGAGCACCCGAGGGCGGCGCCGTGCGGGATCAGCTCGGCGGCCTCCTCGGCGGTCATGCGGGGGAAGCCGTCGAGGCTTTGGCCGGTCGGGGTGGCGGTGCGGTCGGGGGCGGCATCGAGGGTGGCGGAAGGCATGGGGGTTCCTGGGGGTGTGAGCGTGCGGGTTGGGGTTGATCTGCGGGGGGGGCGTCAGTGGTGGGTGCAGGGTTCGGCGGGGCTGGCTCTGGCCGACGCGAGTTGATGGACCTCGCCACTGTTCAGGTGCAGCACATGGTCCTGCGCGAGGCTGATGCGGAGCCGGCCGTGGGGGTCAACCCCGAGCAGCCGGCCGGTAATGGCCTGATGGTCATGCTCGAACGTCACGATCTCGTCACGCCAGGCGAGAGCCGCATCGAGCTGCCCGGTGTCGTCGTCCGACCAGCCGTGCCTCGTGAGCCGGAGCAGCCGATCGGTAAGGCGATCTGCACAGCGTGTGGCCAGTTCGCTGCGGTCGGGCAGGTCATCGATGCACAGGCCGAGCGCGGCGGGGCGGTAACGGCAGGGCCCGGTTGGAGCGGCGTCCATGTTGATACCCACGCCGACGATGAGCGGCGACCAGGGGCTGCCGGAAGGTTCGACGAGCAGGTCCCGTTCGCACAACAGTCCCGCCAGTTTCCCATCGTCAAGTAGAAGGTCGTTGGGCCACTTGATGGACAGGCGATGGTCGTCGAGCGTGGTGGTGTCGAGGATGGCGTCGCGGACCGCGAGTGCTGCGGCCAGCGGCGCCTGCTCGGCTTGGTCGGGATGGTCCGCGGGCCAGGGGTATGCCACGGAGAGGTAGAGGCCGCCGGGTGGGGAGTGCCAGGTTCGCCCGCAGCGGCCTCGGCCGGCGGTTTGCCTGTCCGCGGTGACGAGGATGGGTTCCGGCATGGCCGCCGAGTCGGTTTGCCACGACGCGGCCGCTTCCGCGGCGGCGGTGTTGGTCGAGTCGGTCTGCGGGAGGTGCACGTGGTGCACGGGGAACTTCGGGTCGCGGGTGGTGGGGGGGTGGGAGGTCCGGGTGCTAGTAGTTGGTTGGCATCAGCCGAGCTTGCTCAGCAGGACACCGGCGGCGACGGCGCTGCCGATGACGCCGGCGACGTTGGGGCCCATCGCGTGCATGAGCAGGTAGTTCTGCGGGTCTTCCTTCTGCCCGACCTGGTGCACGACGCGTGCAGCCATGGGCACGGCCGACACGCCGGCGGCCCCGATGAGCGGGTTGATCGGGTCGCGGCGGTCGATGAGGTTCATCAGCTTGGCGGCGATCACGCCGGTGCCGGTCGCCAACGCGAAGGCGGTGATGCCCAGGAGGAAGATAAAGATCGTCTGGATGGTCAGGAAGTTGGCGGCGCTGGTTTTCGCGCCGACGGTGACGCCCAGCAGGATGGTCACGATGTCGATGAAGGTCGTCTGGGCGGTGCGGCTGAGCCGGTCGGTGACCATGCACTCGCGGAGCAGGTTGCCGAAGAACAGCATGCCCAGCAGCGGCAGGCCGCCGGGCGCGACGAACGCGGTGATCAGGAAGCAGACGATCGGGAACAGGATCTTGGTCCGCTTGGAGACCTCGCGGGCCTGCGACATGCGGATCAGCCGCTCCTTGCGGGTCGTGAGCAGCTTCATGATCGGCGGCTGGATGATCGGGACCATCGCCATGTAGCTGTACGCCGCGAGGGCGACCGCCCCGAGCAGGTGCGGGGCGAGCTGAGCGGCGGTGAAGATCGCGGTCGGCCCGTCGGCGCCGCCGATGATGCCGATCGACGCCGCTTCACGGATGTCAAAGAACGGCAGGGCGGCCGCACCGATCAGCGCCCCGAAGATCCCGAACTGTGCCGCCGCCCCGAGCAGCAGCGTCTTGGGCCGGGCGAGCATCGGGCCGAAATCGGTCAGCGCACCGACACCCAGGAAGATCAACGGCGGGTAGAAACCGGCCAGCCCGACCCCCGCGAAGAGCCACCAGAACACCGAGGCGTTGAAAATGTCCTGCTTGTCCTCCGACCAGATCTGCGGGTAGCGGTTGCCCTTCTGCCGGGTCTCGTCGCTGACGAGAATCTGCCGACCCTGGCCCAGGTTGACGATCCGCGGCCCGAGCTCACCCACGTCCGGCCCGATGAGCAGGTCGTGCATGTTGAGCATCACGGCTTCGCCGTTGTGGTAAGCCCGCAGCCCGTCGGCCGGCTCCGAAATGATCTGCAGATCGGTGAGCAGTGCCTGCTCGATCTCCGCATCCGGGTCGACGCCGAACAAGTCGTGGTCGGGTATCTCGTGGGCATCCATAAGCTCGCCGTCGATGACGACGTCGCCATGGGTCACGGCCAGGTACGCGATCTCATGCTCGGACACCGGCCCGTCGTACACGCCCAGCGACATCCGGCTCGTGTCATACGGGATGTTGCCGATGAGGATGCCAAAGCCGATCGGCACCAGCAGCAGCGGCTCAAACTTTTTACGGATCGCCAGAAAGATGAACCCCAGCCCGAGGGCGATCATCACGCCGTTGGACCAATGGAACTGGGCAAACCCGGTATCGCGGAGGTAGTCGAAGAGGGTCTGCATAAATCAACCACGGAGGCACAAAGGCACGGAGCAAGGCACTAGAGCACCATCCGTTTGATGCCATCCTTCAAGACGGCGGTGTTGAAGTTGAGCAGCAGGCCGACCTGAAGGTCCGTCAGTCGAAGGTAGGTTAGAAGCTGTGCCTCGTGCACAGGTTCCAGCGACTTGACAGCTTTCAGTTCGACAACAATCCGAGCCTCGACGACCAGATCAAGTCGGTAGCCCACATCAAGGCGACGCCCCTTGTAGATGATTGGTAGTGACTGCTGGGAGGCGAAAGTTAACCCCGCCTCTTCGAGCTCCCACTCCAGACAGCTTTGGTACGCCGACTCCAGCAGCCCCGGGCCGAGCTGCCGATGGACTTCGATGGCGCAGCCGATCACGGTGTGGGTCAGACTCTGACTCGGTGCCTCCGTGCCTCTGTGGTTCATCGCAGCTCAGAACTTCACGAGGACCTGGCCCGCGGTGACCGAGTCGCCGGCACCGACGAGCACCTCGCTGACCGTGCCGGCCTGGGGCGACGCGACGTTGCTCTCCATCTTCATGGCCTCGAGCACGAGCAGCGTGTCGTTGGCCGCGACGGTGTCGCCGGCCCTGACGTTGACCGACAGTACGTTGCCGGCGATGGGGCTCTGGACTTCACCGCCGCCGGGTGCGGGGGGCGGCGGCGGCGCTGCCGGAGCCGGAGCCGCGGCCGGGGCCGGGGGGGCGGCCG
>CAZVBW010000012.1:0-63544 GCA_964625505.1 uncultured Phycisphaeraceae bacterium | reverse complement strand
CCGCCCCATCACCACGCCGACCGTTGCCCCGATCCGTATAGATAGAGGTGGCCTTAAGTGGCACTGCCGGGGACACCTGGGGACGCGGGGTTCGCCCGCAGCCACGCCGTGGCCGCGTGCAGGTCTTCGCCGGTGAGTTCGTGACCGGCGGTCATGGTCATCCAATCGACGACGGCCCCACGGTCGGCCAGCTGCTGATGCAGGCGCGCGGGCGGTTCGCTGCCGCTGATCGGATCGGCGGCACCGACGAGCATCAGGACGCGGCAGCCGGTCAGGTCGATCTTCGGCGGGTCGGCCAGCGGGGCCATCGGCCGCATCAAAATCGCCCGCCGCAGTGTCGCGGGGTGCAGCAACATCACGGCCGCGGCAATGTTCGCGCCGTTGCTGTAGCCCACCGCCGTCACGCCGGCCGGGTCCAGCTCATGCCGCCCCGCCGCCGCCGGAAGCCAGTCCGCCATCGCCTTGGCCTGAGCCCGCACGTCGTCCTCGTCGAAGACCCCCTCCCGCAGCCGGCGGAAGAACCGCGGCATCGACCCCTCCATCACCCGGCCCCGCGGAGCCAGCACCGCCGCCGACGGGTCCAGCTTGTCCGCCAGCCCCAGCAGCGACCGCTCGTCGCCACCGGTGCCGTGCAGTAGCAGCAGCGTCTGCCGCGACGCTGGATCGCTCGCGCGGTGGTGGTAAGTGAACAGACCCAGCGGCCCGTCGGCGTCCGCGTCGGCCCCTCGCTCCAACGCCGGCAGGCCCGCGGCGATCCGCGACCGGTGCGGCTCGTACTGCGGCGGCAGCTTCAGCTCACTGCCCAGCGACTCGACCGGCTCATCCACCGCAAAGCCCGGCGGATCGGTCGCCACCTCCAGCAACACCCCGCCCGGCTCCCGGCAGTACACCGACTCGAAGTAGTTGCGGTCGATCACGTCCGTCGGCCCAAGCCCGTGGTCGATCAGTCGCTGCCTCGCCTCCAGCTGCTGCTCGGGCCCGCCGCAGCGAACCGCGACATGATGAATCGAGCCGGCCCCCGGTGCCCCGCTCAAGAACTGCCCGATGCCCCGCACCCGCAGCTGCCGCCCGGTCTGACCCGCCGAGGCGTCGCGAGCCTCGAGCACATGCGTATTGTCCGCCTCACCCACCGCATCGAAACCAAGCAACGCCAGCACATCCAGCGTCGGCTGCGCGTCATCGACCCACAGCGTCACGTCTTGCACCCCCCGCACCGCATGCTCCGCCGGGACCGGGGCCTCCTGCCACGGCTCCACGTCACGCGGCGATGCTTCCGGGGCCGCCGGCACCAGCTCGATCGTCAGCCCATCCGGGTCGCGCGTCGCGTAAACGTGCTCAGCCCCGCCCGCCGCCCGACCGTCAAGCCGCCGCCGCTTCTCCACCGGCAGGTTGCGAGCCGCGAGCCGTTCCAGCCACCACCCCACGCTCCGCTGCGGAATCGTCAGCCCGATCGCGTTGGCCTGTCCGACGCCGGGCCGACCCGGCCGGGCCCCCACGTACGGGAAGAACGTCAGGATCGTGCCCGGCGACCCCGTGGCGTCGCCCAGGTACAGGTGGTACGTCCCGGGGTCGTCAAAGTTGACCGTCCGCTTGACCAGCCGCAGCCCAAGGACGTCGCGGTAGAACCCCAGCAGCGGGATCGGGTCGCCGCTGATCATCGTGATGTGGTGGATGCCGGTCATGGTGCGTGTATCGGGTATCGGGTATTGGGGATCGGGGATCGCGGATCGGACTTCCGGCTTCTGGCTTCTGGCTTCTGGCTAACCGCTAACTACTAACCGCTAACCGCTAACCGCTAACCGCTGAACGCTACCTCAACCCCGCCGCCTTACGCAGCCCCCGCATCTCCCCCGCCGTCAGCCGGCGCCACTGCCCCACCTGCAGCCCCTTAAGCCGCAGCGGCCCGATGCCCACGCGCTGCAGCCGGTGCACCGGGTGGCCCAGCCGCGCGAGCAGCCGGCGGACTTCGCGGTTCTGACCCTCGGTCAGCGTCACCGCCAGGTGCGTCCGCATCTGCCGCCGGCGGTCTGTGTCGGTCCGCAAGATCCGCACCCGGTCCATCGCCGCCCGCTTGGCCGCCGGGGCATCGGGCGACCGGTCGGGCCGGCGGTTGGCCAGGTACAGCCCCCGCTGCAGTTTCTGGATGACCTTCTCGTCGGGCCGGCCGCGGACGGTCACGCGGTAGTGCTTGGGCACCTCGTAGCGGGGGTGCGTCAGCCGGTTCGCCAGCTCGCCGTCGTTGGTCAGCAGGATCAGCCCGCCCGAGTCGATGTCCAGTCGGCCGATCGGGAACAGCCGCCCGCCCGGCACATCCGCCGGCGTGTCGACCAAGTCGATCACCCGCGTCCGACCCTCCGGATCGTCGTTGGTACTGATCACGCCCCGCGGCTTGTAGACCATCAGCGTCGTCGTCCCCGCCCCCGCACGTGTCTCCTGCCGAACCCGGCCATCTCCGCTTGATGGTTCACGCTTCCGGGGGCGGGGGGGACGCTGGATCGGCCGGCCGTCCACGCACACCCGGTCGCGCTGCGGGTTAACCCAGGCCGGAAGCTCCGTCACCGTCATCCCGTTGACCGTCACCGCCCCATCGAGGACCAGCTGCTCGGCCGCCCGCCGGGACGCCACCCCCGCCCGCGCCAGCACCACCTGCAGCCGCGGGCCCCGCTGGTCGTCGTCGTACCGCTCGGGCGGCCGGTCATCGCCCGCCGGATCGTCGGCCTGCCGCACATCCTGATCGTCTTGCACCCGCACAGCCTCGCCCCGCGCGGCCGCCGACGCAAGCCCGGCCCCGTTTAATCCGCGGCCGAGTCCAACGTCGCCTGCCGGATGATCTCGGGCATCTGCTCGTTGGCCCGGCTCTTGACGATGTAGTTGGCCGCCCCGGCCGAGACCATGCTGTCCCGCACCTGCTGCTCGTCGTGCATCGACAGCCCCACCACCTGCACTTCGGGCTGCTGATCCTTGAGCGTCCGCGTGAAATCCACCCCGCTGCCGTCAGGCAGCCGCACGTCCATCAGCACCACGTCCGGCTCCAGCCGCCGGGCCTGCTTCAGCGCCTCGGCGCCGGTGCCCGCCTCGCCGACAACCTCCAGGTCGTCTTCGCCCCGCAGGATCATGCGGAGGCACATCCGCATCGCCTCGTGATCGTCGACCAACAACACTCGAATCGTGGCGGTTTCAGTCATGATTTGGCTTCCGTGCGTGGGCGGGGCATGGCGGGCACGTGAACAACGGCCGTCACGCCCTCGCCGGGAGCCGAGTCGAATCGCACTTCGCCGCCGAAGTGCTCGACCCGCTCCACCAACCGCTTCAATCCTAAGCCGGTCCCGGCCCCGGCGGACGGGGCCGATCCAAGATCGAAACCTAAGCCGTGGTCTTGGACCGTCAGTTGGATCTGACCGTCGTCGCGTACCAAGGCGAGTCGGGCTTGATCCACACCGCCGTGCTTGACCACGTTGAACAATAACTCCCGTGCCGAGCTATAGATCAGATTGCGGCTTTCTTCGGCCAGCGGCTCGATCGTCTGCTTGATCTCCAACGTCGTCTTCAGGCCGTGCTGATCCTCCAGCCGCTCGGCCAGCTGCTGAACCGCCACGTCCAGTCCCGGGCTGTGCAACGCCGCGGGGCTGAGCTCGAAGATGAGCGACCGCGTCGCGTCCAGCGCGTCCTGAACCCACCGGCGGGCCCGCGGCATCATTTCATCGTCGCCATCGGGCACCGACGAGAGCGTCATCGACGCCGCGGCCAGCAGCTGCTGCACCTCGTCGTGCAGGCCCTCGGCGATCCGGCGCCGCTCCTGGTCCTCCGCGTCGGCGACCTTCGCCGACAGGTCCCGCAGGTCCTGCTGGGCCTGCTCGAGCGTCGCGGTTCGGTCGGCGACCCGTTGCTCAAGCGACTCGTTGAGCCGGGCCAGCTGGGCTTGGTTCTGCTTGATGCTGGTGATATCTCGGACGACCGCCTGCACCAGCTGCACCTGACCCTGATCGTCGGTGATCGGGGCGTACGACACCCACCACGTCCGCTGCTCGGGGGACGCGGCGGTCCGCCCGGTGACCTCCACATCCCGCACCGGCTCGCCGGTCCGGAAGACCTTCTGGATGATCGGCCCGATGATGTCGGCCACGTCCGGAGTCACCTCGTCGCCCCCGCGGCCGATCGACTGCTCGGCGCTGCGGCCGTTGATCCGTTCCATCTCGGCGTTGACCCGCACCAGCTTCAGCTCGCGGTCGATCAGCGCCAGACCGACCGGCGCCACGCGGTAGAGCGCTTCGACCAGGTCGGCCTGCTCACGCGACCGCCGATCGGACGCTTCTAACGCCGCCTGATCCTGGAACTGCTTGGTGATGTCGACGACTGCGCCAGTCAGGCCAATCGGTTGGCCCGCTTTGGAGACGATGCGCTCGCCCCGGTCGCGGACCCAGATCGTCGAGCCGTCCTCGCGGACCAGCCGCAGCACGATGTCGAACGGCTCACCCCGCTCAATGGTCCGCTGGATCATCGCCTCGGCATCGTTGCGGTATTCCGGGTGCACCCGCTGGAGGTAGTCGTCCACCGGCTGGGTGCTTTCCCGCGGCGCGAGCCCGAGCATTCGGTTGAGGCTGGCGTCCCGGGTGTCCAGGCCGGTTCGCAGGTCGACGCTCCACGTGCCGACGTTGGCGGCGCGGTTGGCCAGCTTCAGCCGGCGGGCGGCGGCCTTGGCCCGCTCCTGAGCCTCGTGGCGGGCGATCCAGGCACCGACCAGGTCCGCGACCGACTGCATGAACAGCACTTCCTGATCGCCGAACTCCCGCTCGCTGCGGCAGTGCGAACCCAAGACGCCCCATCCCGGGCCGTCGGAGCGTTCGACCTTGACGCTGACGCCGCTGACCACGCCGTGGCTGGTCAGCAGTTCGGAGTGGGCGAAGCGGGTCTCCCGCGCGACGTTGGCCACCCGCACCGGCTCGCCGGTGTCGAAGGTGTGCCCCGCCTGCGAATCCGCGGGCACCTGCGGGCCCTTGTCCACGCTCAGCCGCCAGCCGATCCCCGCCACCAGCCGGAAGGAGCCGTTGGGCAGCCGCTGCAGCAACTTTGCGTAGTCGGTCCGCAGCGCCTCGCGGACCGTGTACGCCGCGGCGTCGAGCACCTCCTGCAGGTCCGCCGTCGTCGCGCCCAGCCGGCCCAGTTCCCCGAGCAGCTCGGCCTGGCGTGCCCATTGGACCAGATCGGTCACGTCATTGAACGTCACGATCACGCCAGCGACCCGGCCCCCGCTGGTCTGGTACGGCAGCCGGCGGACCTGGCGGGTCCGACCGTCTCGCCCGTCCAACGTGACCTGCTGCGATGAGCCGCTGCCCAAGACCTCCCGGGCCCCATCCTCCGCGACCATCTGCGCGAGCATCCGAAGCTCCGACAGCGGCCGGCCGATGTCCGGCTCGCCCAGTCCCAGCAGCTCCCCGGCCGTCGGGGTGAAGCGTGTCAGTTCCAGCCGCTCGCCGAGGAAGACCTTCGGAGTGTCCGATGCGGCCAGCAGGTTATGCAGGTCATCGTTGGCCGTCGTCAGCTCGGTGACCTTCTCCTGCAGCTCGGCGTTGACGGAGCTGAGCTCCTCGTTGATCGACTGCAGCTCTTCCTTCGAGGTCTCCAGCTCCTCGTTGGTCGATTGCAGCTCCTCATTGACCGAGACGACCTCTTCGCCGCTGGCCCGCAGCTCTTCGTTGCTGGTCTCCAGCTGCTCGATGACCTCGCTCAGTTCGTGGCGGGTGTCGTGCAGCTCCTGTTCCAGCTCGGCGAGACCTTTGCCATTGCCCGCCGCCCCGTCGGCTGGCCCGCCCGGGCTATCCCGCACACTCACCGGCTCGAAGACCACCAGGCAAAGCCCCTGCTCGTCGGCATCGAGGATCGGGCGGATCGTGATCCGCACCGACCGTCGCCTGCCGCTGCTGGCCATCCGCGTGGTCCCGCTGACCGAACGCCGGGCCGGCGCGTCTTCGCCACCGTCCGTCTCGGGGTCGGTCAGCTGACGCAGCAACAGGCGGAGCTTGCCCCGCAAGGCCACCGGTGCCAGCTGCATCAGGTCCAGGTCGACCTCGCCCTCGGGCAGCCGGAGGTAGGGCGACGCGTCGCCGTGGATGGTCCGGACGCGGAACTGGCTGTCGACGACGACCCCGCAGGTCTCGCTGACCGACAGCAGCATCCGCTGGGCGGCCTGGCTGACGCCGCTGGGCGTTCGCCGGACGCGGTGCTTGGTGCGGTAGCGCGGGGGCGTATGGCCCCGGTCGCCGCCTCGCTCCAGCCGCCCGAGGGCATACCCGCCGGCCTTGAGCCGCTCGTAGATGCGAAGTGGCGTCGACAGCGGCTTGAAGTACTCGTCCATCTCCTGCCCGACCAGCTCGGACGGCCCGAGGACCATCAGGCCGCTGGGCCGAAGGGCGAAGTGGAACAGCCCGAGCATCCGCCGCTGCATCCGCGGCTCGAGGTAGATCAGCAGGTTGCGGCAGCTGATCAGGTGCAGCTTGGAGTATGGCGGGTCCTGCAGGACGTTGTGCTCGGCGAAGGTCACCTGCTCGCGGAGGCTCTTGCGGACGCGGTAGCCGCTGGCCTCCTCGACGAAATACTTCTCGAGCCGCTCGGGCGAGACATCGGCCCGGATCGACAGCGGGTAGACCCCGGCCCGGGCCACCTGCAGCGCCCGGCTGTCGATGTCGGTCGCAAAGACCTGAATCCGGCAGCGGGAGCGGGTCTTCTCGAAGTGCTCGTGCAGCAGCATCAGCAGCGTGTAGGCCTCTTCGCCGGTCGCCACGCCCGGGACCCACAGCCGCAGCGGCTCGTCGCCCTCGAGCCGCTCGCACATCTGCCCGACGCACTCGTCGGCGAGGTACCTGAAGACCTCCGGGTCCCGGAAGAAGTGGGTGACGCTGATGAGCAGGTCCTGCAGCAGCAGGTCCGCCTCGTGTTCATCGGTCCGAATCAGCCGGACATACTCGTTAGCGTCCTGGATGAAGTTGAGTGCCATCCGCCGCTGCACGCGCCGCCGGAGCGTCGGCCGCTTGTACGCCCCGAAGTCGTGGCGGGTCTTCTCCTGCAGAATCGCGATGACCTGCTGGATCACCTGGTCCAGCGCCTCCTGATCGGGGCCCGGAGCGTCTCGGGCCACAGCTACACCGAGCTGGTCGCGGCTGCGGATCAATTCGGCGATCGCGCCGGGAAGCTGCTCGGCATCGGCAACGCGGTCGACCCGTTGCGTCTGGACTGCCTTGGTCGGCATGCTGGAAAACTCCGCCTGCTCCGGGCTCTGGGCGAAGGTCATGCCGCCGCCGGCCCGGATCGCCCGCAGCCCGTGGCTGCCGTCGCCGTCCATCCCCGAGAGCACCACGCCGACCGCCCGCTCGCCCAGCTCGTCCACCAGCCGGGTGAAGAAGTAGTCCGCAGGCATCCGCTGGCCCCGCGGCTTGTCAGGCTCGATGGGCACCAGCGTCCCGTCGTGGACCGACAGGAAGCGGTTGGGCGGGATGACGTACACGTGATTCGGCCGAAGCGGCATCGGCTCGGTGACCTGCTCCACCGGCATTTGCGTCACCCGGGCCAGCAACTCGGGCAGCAGGCTGGGCCGCTCCGGGTCCAGGTGCTGAATGACCACATACGCCATCCCGCCATCCTCGGGCGCCCGGCCGAGGAACCGCTTGAGCGCATCAAGCCCCCCGGCCGACGCGGCCAAGGCCACCACCGCGCGGGGCTCCTGAGTTGCCGCGGATTCGCCTTGTTGTCCCGCGGGTTGTTGCGGCATAACGATTCTGTAGCCAGTTTATCCCCTATCAAAGCCTTCAAAGCCCAGAGGCCCCCTACTCAAACTCGTCGCCCTTGAACGTGCTGCCCAGATACAGCTTCCGCACCTGCTCGTTGCGGATGATCTGGCCCGGCGTGCCCTCGGCAAACACCTTGCCCTCGAAGATGACGTAGACGCGGTCGCAGATCGCCAGGATGTGGTGCACGTTGTGGTCCGTGACCAGCATCGAGATCTCGTGCTCGTCCCGCAGCCGACGCACCTCGTCCTGCAGCTCCTCCACCGCGACCGGGTCGACCCCGCTGAACGGCTCGTCCAGCAGGATCAGCGATGGGTCGGTGATCAGCGCCCGGGCGATTTCCAGCTTTCGCCGTTCGCCGCCCGAGAGTGTCCTGGCCGGCTGCTTGCGGGTCTTGGTCAGGTCGAACTGCGCGAGCAGCTCATCCCGCCGACGCTTGCGTTCGCGCCGGCGCAGCTTGGTCGTCTCGAGGATCGCGTTGAGGTTCGCCTGCACACTCAGCCGCTGGAAGACCGAGGGGTCCTGCGCGAGGTACCCCATGCCCCGCTGGGCCCGCTGGTACATCGGCAGCCGCGTCACGTCCTGGCCCTGGAAGATGACCTGCCCCTCCTCGGGCTGGACCATCCCGACGGTCATCCGAAAGCTCGTCGTCTTGCCCGCCCCGTTGCGGCCCAGCAACCCCACGATCTCGCCCTCGGCCACGTCGTACGACACGTGGTCCACGACTCGCCGGCCGCCGTAGGTCTTCACCAGGTCATGTGCCTTGAGAACGATCATCGCGGGGACAGGGTAAGCCGCACACCGTTTAGCCGCGGGCCTTGGCCCGCGCTCATCCGCCGTCCTCGGCGGATTGGTGCTCCCGGATCACCTCCATGAACGCCTCCCCATAACGCTCCAGCTTCGTCTGCCCGACGCCCGAGACCCGCAGCATCGCCTGATTGTCCGTCGGCTGGTCCCGCGCCAGCTGCCGCAGCGTCACATCGCCAAACACCACGTACGGCGGCACCTGCTGCTCGGTCGCAAACGCCCGCCGCAGCTCCCGCAGCTTCTGAAACAGCTCCCGATCGTAATCCTTGATGGGATCCGCGCGTGATGTTCGGCTGCCTTGGCTTCCGGGGGTGCCCATCGCCCGGCTGACCGGCATCTGCACCGCCGTGTCCCCCTTCAGCAGCGGCTTGCTCCCGGGGGTCAGGTGCGTGGTGCGGTACTGGTCCTTCGTCACGCCCAGCAGTTCGTGCTGCACCAGGTGTTCGGCCAGCTGCCGCCAGTAGCCGGTCGCCTGGTGCTGGCCGATGCCGTGCACGCTCAGCGACTGGTGGTCGCGGCTGGTGACCCGCTCGCTGTGGGACCCCCGCAGCACGTCGATCACATGCGACAGGCCGAACCGCTGGCCCGTCCGCGCCACCGCCGAGAGCAGCCGCCGGGCGTCGTCGGTCGCGTCGACCAGCTTGGGCGGATTCCTGCAGTTGTCGCAGTGGCCGCAGTCGCCGGGGTGGTCCTGCCCGAAGTAGCCCAGCAGCGGCGGCATCCGGCAGCCGGTCTCGTGGGCGAAGCGGATCACCTCCGCGAGCTGCTTGCGTGCCAACTCCTGCTGCTGCGGGTCTTCCTTCAGGGCGATGAAGTGCTCGATCCGTCCGCGGTCCCCGCCGCTGTAAAACAGCAAACAGTCGGCCGCCAGCCCGTCGCGGCCCGCCCGGCCGGTCTCCTGGTAGTAGCCCTCCAGGTGCCGCGGCAGGTCGGCGTGGATCACGAACCGCACGTCCGGCTTGTCCACGCCCATGCCGAAGGCGATCGTCGCCACGACCACCCGAGCCTCGCCGTAGATGAACGCGTGCTGGTTCGCCTCCCGCTCCGCCGGATCGAGCCCGGCGTGGTACGGCACCGCCGCCACCCCGGCCGATCGCAGCATGTCCGCCAGCTCCTCGCAACCCCGCCGGCTCTGGCGGTACACGATGCCGTCGTCCTCCGGATGGTCCCGGCAATACGCCAGGACCTGATCCGCCACCCGCTGCTTGGGGCGGACCTCGTAGTACAGGTTGTCCCGCTCGAACCCGCCGCGGTGCACCGCCGGGTCGCGGAGGTTCAGCTGGGCCACAATGTCCTCGGCGACCTGCGGCGTCGCCGTCGCGGTCAAGGCCATGATCGGCACGTCGCGGAACTTGCCGTCGTGCTGGTCCCGCAATCCGCCGAGCATCCGGTAGTCCGGGCGGAAGTCGTGGCCCCACTCGCTGATGCAGTGGGCCTCGTCGATGGCGATCCGCCCGACCAGCCCCTCGGGCAGCCGCGCCAGCAGCGCCCGGCCGGCCCCGCTCATCAGCCGCTCGGGGGCGAGGTACGCCAGGTCGTACTTGCCATCGGCGATGTCGGCCTCCCGCTGACGCGCCTCGTCCGGGGCGACCGTCGAGTTCAGCAGAGTCGCGGCCACACCGTGCTGCGTTAGCAGGTCCACCTGGTTGTGCATCAGCGCGATCAACGGCGAGACCACGATCGTCAGCCGCCCGGGCTGGGCAACCGCTGGCAGCTGGTAGCACAGGCTCTTGCCCCCGCCGGTGGGCAGCAGCACAAACACATCCCGCCCCGCCATCGCGTCCGCGACGATCGCCTCCTGCATCGGGCGAAACGCGTCGTGGCCAAACCGCTGCTTCAGCAGCCCGCTGAGGTCCCCCGCCGCACTGACCACCGCCGGCTCCGACATCCGCCCAACGTTAGCCGCTCGCGGCCAGGCCTGTCCCCCAGCCGCTTGAGGCTTAGCCTACCCATGCCCACGCCACCCCATCGCTTGCCCCCCGCCCGCCGTGGCGTCTATCCTCCCGCCACGCCCGATCTCCGAGATCCGCCAGCAGTGCCCCATGCGGTTGACCCAGATCCTGCAGCCCGATTGCGTCGTCGTCCCGCTCACCGGCACCGACAAGCACGCCGTCATCGACGAACTGGTCGACCGCATGGTCGCCAAGACCAGTGTCGGGCCCGCCGACCAGCTCAAGGCCGCCGTCTGGCAACGCGAGCAGACCCGCACCACCGGCATCGGCCACGGCATCGCGATCCCCCACGGCAAGGCCGCCTGCGTTGACCAGCTCCGGATGGCCGTCGGCCTGTGCCCCGAGCCCGTCGATTTCAACGCCATCGACCGCAAGCCCGTCAAGCTCGTGGTCCTGCTCGCCTCCCCCGCCGACCAGACCGGCCCGCACATTCAGGCCCTGGGACGCATCAGCCGCATGCTCGTCGACGAGCAGACCCGCGACGCCATCAAGTCCGCACCCGACGCCAAGACCCTCTACGA
This sequence comes from uncultured Phycisphaeraceae bacterium, assembly GCA_964625505.1. Taxonomy (GTDB): domain Bacteria; phylum Planctomycetota; class Phycisphaerae; order Phycisphaerales; family Phycisphaeraceae; genus CAZVBW01. The sequence goes on along the minus strand of CAZVBW010000012.1, from coordinate 52,486 downwards.
CCTCATCGCGACCCACGACACGCCGACCCCGGCGTGACCGTTCAGCGACCTCGGCACCCTGTTTAGCGGCTGCGGCGAAGCCGCGCCCGCAGCGCGCCGATACTCTTCATCACGTGACCACCCCCAACACCATCCTCGTCACCGGCGCCGCCGGGCTCATCGGCTCGCACCTGGTCGAACACCTGCTCGCCCACCGCGACGTCGACCGGGTCGTCGCGCTCGACAACTTCAACGACTACTACAGCGTCGACCAGAAGCGGGCCAACGTCGCCGGCTACCAGGACGACCCCCGGGTCACGATGGCCCAGATCGACATCCGCGACCGCCCCGCCGTCGACGCCCTCTTCGCCGAGCACCAGCCCGACGCCGTCGCCCACCTCGCCGCGATGGCCAACGTCCGCTACTCCATCGGCCGGGCCGACCTCTACACCGACGTCAACATCGTCGGCAGCGTCAACCTCCTCGAAGCCGCCCGCACCACCAACCTCCACGACCGCGGCGGGACCTTCGTCTTCGCCTCCACCTCCAGCGCCTACGGCAAAACCGACCGCATCCCCTTCGTCGAAGACGACCCCTCCAACACCCCCCTGGCCCCCTACCCCGCATCGAAAAAAGCCGTCGAGCTGATGGGCCACACCTACCACAACCTGCACCAGATGAACTTCACCGCCGTGCGGTTCTTCAGCGTCTACGGCCCCCGCGCCCGGCCGGACATGATGCCCTACATGGTCACCGACCGCATCGCCACCGGCGAAACCATCACCCTCTTCGACGCCGGCAACATGAAACGCGACTGGACCTTCGTCGGCGATATCGTCGCCGGCGTCGACGCCGCCCTGCACACCCCGCTCGGCTACGAGATCATCAACCTCGGCAACGGCACGCCCGTGCTCATGTCCGACTTCGTCACCATCATCGAAGACCTCATCGGCAAAAAAGCCAACCTCGAAACCCCCCCCGCCCCCGCCAGCGAACCCAAACTCACCAACGCCGACATCACCAAAGCCCAGCGCCTGCTCAACTACAACCCCCAAACCCCCGTCGCCGAAGGTTTAGAAAAACTCTGGCACTGGTACCGCGACACACATCAAGCACGCGGTTAATTTCGATGACGCATGGCGGATTAATAAACCTCATCGTGAGAACCGATGCTGAGCAGCAGAATCTGCTCTTCACCATCTTCCGAACGGCTGAAGCTGAACACGATGCGAAGGTCGTACGCGACGCTGCACGCCCAACGCTCACTTAGTCGCCCTTTGAGCTTGTGCGTATCCAGCCGGGGGTCGAATGCATCGGCCGCTAGCCGCGTCAACGCCGTGCGGATGCGATCAGTAAGCTCGGGTTTCCGCTTGGCCAGCCGCTTGGCAGAACGGGCGAACGATGCCGAACGGACCAGTTCCCGCTTCACGAAGTGATCTCGTCCATCAAATCATCTACCGTCACCACCTTCGTCCGACCGGCGGCGTGATCGGCTTCGGCCTCGCGGACGTCATCCAGCACCCGCTGCCGGCCGCGCTCGGCGAGGCGACGGCGGATGATCTGCAGAAGCTGCTCCTGCTGAGCGTCGGTTAGCTCATCGGCAGCATCGACCACTTCGGCAAATGTTGGCGGACTTGACATGCGATCATTCTACCGCCCGCATCGCTACTCGGATGCCGGCTGCGGCTCGCATCAATCCGCACCCTCCCGCTCGCGGACGGGGCGGACGAGGAGCTTTCGCAGGACGGCGAGGAGGGTGCCGGGGTCTTCGAGGTAGTTCGCGGGGGGGCGGTAGTAGACGGTCTTGTCGTCCAAGACGCTGACGCGGCCGGGGGCGTCTTGCAATAGCTCGGCGATCTGCTCCGGCTTGGCGGTGGTGAAGATCAAGTCGGGGCCGTCGAGCTTGAGGGCGGTGACCTGCAGGAGGCCGGCGGCAACGCGGACTTCGGCGAGTTGGACGAAGCGCTCGGCCGGTTCGGGAGTCTCGCCGAACGCTTCGGTCAGGTCCTCGGCGACGGCGTCGATGGTCGTCAGGTCCATTGCGGAACCGAGGCGCTTGTAGACCTCCATTCGCTGCTTGTCGCTGGCGATGTACCGCTTGGGCAGGCTGGCGGGCACCGGCAAATCCAGGTGCGTCTTGGCCGGCTCGAGCAGCGCCTCGCCGCGAAGTTTGCGGGTCGCCTGCTCAAGCATGACGCAGTACATCTCGTACCCGACCGCGGCGATATGGCCGGACTGTTCGGGGCCCAGCAGATTGCCCGCCCCGCGGATCTCCAGGTCGCGCATGGCGATCTTGAAGCCCGCCCCGAGCATCGCGTACTGCTCGATCGCCTTGAGCCGCTTGGCGGCGACCTCGCTGACCGTCCGGTCCGGCGGCAGGAGCATGTAGCAGTACGCCCGGTGGTTGGACCGCCCCACCCGGCCGCGCAGCTGGTGCAACTCCGCGAGGCCGAAATGATCCGAGCGGTTGATAAACATCGTGTTGGCGGTCGGGATATCGATGCCCGACTCGATGATGGTGGTCGCGACGAGGATGTCGGCCTCTCGTCGCATGAATGTGAGCATCACCTGTTCGAGGTCTTTGGGGGCCATCTGGCCGTGGCCGATGATGATGCGGGCATTGGGCACGAGCTTCTGCAGGTCGTCGGCGACGGTCTGGATGTTGTGCACCCGGTTGTGGACGAAGTAGACCTGCCCCTCGCGGGCCAGCTCACGCTGCAGGGCCTGCTTGATGCGGTCTTCGTCGTACGGGATCACTTCGGTGACGACCGCCCGACGATCGACCGGGGCGGTCGAGAGCGAGCTGATGTCCCGCAGCCCGACCATCGCCATGTGCAGCGTCCGCGGGATCGGCGTGGCGGTGAGCGTCATCACGTCGGCGGTCAGCCGCAGCTGCAGCAGCTTGTTCTTGTGCTCGACGCCGAACCGCTGCTCCTCGTCGACGACCACCAGCCCGAGGTCAGCGAAGTTGACGTCACCCGAAAGCAACCGGTGCGTCCCGATGACGATATCCACGCGTCCGGCTGATAGTTCCTTGAGCAGCTTGCGCTGCTCCATCGGCGTCTTGAACCGCGAGAGCGAAGCGACCTTGAACGGGTAGTCCGCCATCCGGCTACGGAAGGTGCGTTCGTGTTGCTCGGCGAGGACCGTGGTGGGCACGAGCACGGCGACCTGCTTGCCGTACTCGGCCGCCTTGAACGCGGCGCGGACGGCGACCTCGGTTTTGCCAAAGCCCACGTCCCCGCAGACCAGCCGATCCATCGGCAGCGGCTCACGCATGTCCGCCTTGACCGCGGCGATGGCGGCGAGCTGATCATCGGTCTCCTGATAGGGAAACTCGGCCTCGAACTCGTGCTGCCAAGGTGTGTCCGCGGGGTAGGTGATGCCGGTCTGCGTGGTGCGGGCGGCCTGGACGCGGAGCAGCTCGGCGGCGAGGTCCTTGACGGCGTCGGCGACCTGCTGCTTCTGCCGGGACCACTTCTTGCCCCCGAGCACCGACAACGGCGGCCGACCCTCAAAGCCGCCGACGTACCGCTGGATCAAATCAATCTGCGACACCGGCACGTGCAGCAGCGCCTTCTGCCCGAACTCCAGCGTCAGAAACTCTGACGAGCTGCCGCCCCGCCGCATGGTCTTGAGCCCGGCGAAGCGGGCGATGCCATGGTCCACGTGCACGACGTAGTCCCCGGGCTCAAGATCGAGGAAGGCATCGGTCGCCGACGCCCCCGCGACGACCTTGCGAACCCGGCGGCGGGTCTGGTAGCGGTGGAAGAGGTGGTGGTGGGGGATGAGGAGCCGGAGAGACGGAGAGACGGAGAGACGAAGAGACGAAGTGGGGTCCGCTTTCGCATCCTTCGTCTCTTCGTCTCTGCGTCTCTTCGTCTCTTGTTGCCACACGAATCCCTGCCGCAACCGCCCCACCTCGATTTGCACATGCTCCGCGGCGCCGGGGGCCAGCTCATTCAGGAGCTCGGTGAGGCGCGTGGCTTCGGCGGGTCGGTCGCACAGGACGTGCACAGCATTGGCCGGATCGGCTGACAGCTCGGCGAGTTCGGTGACGGCTCGCTTGGCGTCCTGGTCGAAATTGGGCGGCGGCGCGATGGGCAGCTCGATGCGGGCGGCGTCGGGGTCACTGCCGGCGGAGTAGCCGTTGAGCTCGGCGGTGGCGAAGTTCTGGAGTTTCTGGAAGACGGTGTTGGGAGCCCAGACGCCGCGGGCGTCGGTGAGGCGCTCGTAGTAGCCGCGGGCCTGCTCGGCGAGCTCCATCGTCTCGTGAAGGATCACGAGCGTGTCGTCGGGCAGCAGGTCGATCAGCGAGGTCGAGTCGCTGGTGGAGATGAGCTTCTCGACGCCTGCGCCGATGAGGCGGACCTCGCCGAGCGGTGGGCCGGACCCGACGCCATCGTCGGCGATGCGGTGGAGGGTGTCGACCTCGTCGCCGAAGAAGTCCACGCGGACCGGGCCGATGGGGGCGGCGGTGCCGGCCGGGTCGGCGGCGTGGCCGGCTGGGGGGTAGAGGTCGACGATGCCGCCGCGGACGGCGAAGTCGCCGGGCTCGTCGATGGCGTCGACGCGGCGGTAGCCCGAGCGGTCGAGCCAGTCGAGCAGCCGGCCGGGGGGCAGGTCGTCGCCGGGCTTGATCTCGAGGGTGAACAGGTCCAGCGACTCGGGGCGGGGCACGCCCTGCATGAGGGCCTGGATGGGGGCGACGAGGACCGTAGGACCGGCGTCCCGCCCGTCACCTGCGGGGTTGTGACCGTTTGGATCAGCCTTCGGCGGATTGACGGGCGGGACGCCCGTCCTACGGGGATGCAGGGCGAGGGACTGGACGACGTCGAGGCGTTCGGCGAGCAGTTCGAGGTTGACGCTGGTTTCGCCGGGCAGCACTTCGAGGGCACCGAAGCGTTGGCCGATCAGCGCGTGGCCGGCTTCGGTAAGCAGCTCGAGGTCATCGACGGCGTCGTCGGCTTCGTCGAGGTGGGCGACGACGAGCAGGACGGGCCGGCCGGTGCGGGACGCAACGCTGCCGGCGATGAGCGGGACGCTGCTGCCGCGGGCGTTGGTGGCGACGACGCCGCGGCCGGCGGCGAGGTGGTCGCGGAGTCGCGTGACCGACTCGGATTGATGGATGGCCTGGAGCCAGTCGTGAGGCATCAGGGGCGAGTGTAGCGCGGGCTAAGCGGCGGGCGGCTTGGGGGGCAGCGCGGGGGTCTTCCCACCCCTGAAGGGGTGGGCTTTGGCGGCGTGACGCCGGCGGCGTCACGCGGGGGCGAGGCCGCGGTAGAACTCCTGGACGCGCTGGGACTGGGCCTTGCGGATGGTGTCGAGGGTCAGGCGGGCGATCTTGAAGTTGGGCTGGTCCTCGGGCGACAGGCGGCAGTGTTCCTGGATGGTCTGATAGAGGAACTTGAAGGCATCGCGGGGCTGGTGCATCTGCTCGAGTGCGTCGACGAGGGTGGCGTTGGTCACGTCGTCCTCGAACATGTCCGAGAGCGACATCGGCTCGATGTCGGACGGTCGGCAGGCGTTGAGCCGGGCGGTGCACAGGTCGTAGAGCGTCGAGCCGGTCCAGGCCAGGCGGTCGATCATGTTCTGCTTGTCCAGCCGGGCCTCCTGGAAGAACTGCGGGGTTTCGCGGGCCAGCATGTAGCGAAGCTCGACGGGCAGCAGCAGCTTGATGCCCACGCCGTCCTGCTTGAGGAACTTGTTATCGAACATGGGCCAGACGATCCGCCGCATCTTTTCCGGCTCGCCCTGCACGACGGTGGGCTCGTCGACACGGTCGACCAGGACGGTCATGCCGGTGAAGCCGAGCTTCTCGAGCACGCCGACGAACTGGCGGGTCAGCTGGTAGCGGGCGTCGGAGAGGTCCTGGTCCTTCTTGTGGGGCGTGGGCAGCGGCCGGCCTGACGTGGCGGCGGTGCCGAGGTCGGCCAGGATGCGGCGGAGCCTGCCGGGCTGGCGGGGCATCGCCGGCATCTCTTTGGCCACCTTCCGCGAGAGGCTCCACAGGCTCAGCGTCCGCCACGCCCAGTAGCCCAGCGCCGCGGCGGCCAGCAGCGACACGACGACCGCTGCGGGCATCAGCCAGAACGGATCATCCACGGTGTTGAAGTGCCAGATCAGCCACAGCACCACCGCGGTCAGGGCGAGGGTCAGCCCGACCCAAAGTGTCAGCCACACCGGTAGGCGCCACCGCAGGCCCAGCTTGCTGCGCAGCTGGTCGGCCCGCTCGACCACGAGCCCGCTCCGCGGCTGGTCGTACAGCGCCTGCAGGACCGCGAAATCCATCCGCTGGCCCTTGGGTCCCTTACGGAGTCGGCGAACATCGTCGGCGGTCACGTTGGTGCTGTCGCCGGGTGCGGACTGGTCCAGCACGCTGTCGACCAAACGGGTCACGGCTCGCGAGAGCAGCGCATCCTGATGGTCCTCCAGCCGCAGGTGCTCGAGCATCGCCGCGGTGTCCTGCTTACGGGCGCGCAGCAGCTGGTCGAGAACCGGGTTGAGGTCGTCGTAGGGCACGACGAGCACGCGCTTGTCGCGGTGCTGCTCGTTGTGGTCATCGACGGCCCGTTCGACCATCAGGCGGATCGCGGTCTTGCCCGAGCCCTTCTCGCCGAAGACGACGGCGGTGGCGGGCTGGTCGATCCGGCCGAGGATCTTGTCGAAGTCCGGGTGCCGCAGCCGGGTCTTGGCGAGTCGGTCGAACAGCGGGTCCAGCCGGGCCTCCTCGGCGGCGAAGGGGTTCTGCTGGACCTGGTAGTGCTCGAAGAAGGTCTCGATGTTCATCGGTGTCTCGCCAAGGCGGGCTCGCGGCAGTCTAGCTGCGGCGGGGTGCAGCACCGGCCCGGGAAAAACTTCTCGGATTGGCCGATGCCTTATCCACTTCTCACGCCAGCGGTGCAGAGTGGTGGGGTTGGCACGTCGGGGGTTGGCTCGATGGCTCTGTGGTTGCGTTGCAGCTGGAAAGGATTCTGCGGTGACGGAACGTCGGGTGGTGGTACTGGGGTCGCTGTCGGGTCGCAACGCGGGGGACACCGCGCTGGCTCGGGTACTCATCGATGACCTGTCGGTGTCGCTGCCGGGCTGTAGATTTTCGATTGCGACGATCGACCCGGATCGGGTCGGGGCCGAGCTGGGTGAGAACCCACGGGTCGAGCTGGTCAACACGCACCCGCGCCGGGGCGGGCTGAAGCTGTGGTCGCTGCCGCTGCTCAAGCGGCTGCGGCGGGCGGACCTGGTGGTGGTCACGGGCAACCCGCTGTTTGATCGCAAGCTGTGGAATCCGGTGAGCAACTACCTGCTGCCGCTGTCGCTGCTGCTGCCGTACGCGAAGCGGCGTGGGGCGAAGTTGGTGCTTTACAACGTCTCGCTCGGGCCGGTGCAGACACCCACGGGCAGGCGGCTGATCCAGCGGGCGCTCGGGGCGTGCGACGCGGTGCACGTGCGGGATCAACGGTCCGCGGAGCTGGCTGAGCGGCTGGGGGCGGGGCCCAAGCCGGTGGTCACGGCAGACTCGGCGCTGCGGCTGCAAGGGCCGCCAACCGCATCGGTTGACGCGGAGCTGGAGCGGCTGGGGTTGGGTGATGGTCGACCGATGCTCGGCGTGTCCGTCAATGCGTATCTGGACGCGTTCATGGCGGAGGGTTTTCACCAGACGCGGGAGGTGAATGCTGTGGTCGGGCGGCTCGCTGAAGCGGTGGACGGCTTGGCCGCCGCAGTCGGCGGGCGACTGGTGTTTTTCGTGTCGCAGGACATGGACCTGGCGATGACGCGGCGCGTGGTCGCGAAGGTGCGGACGCCGTCGCCGGTCGTGGTGAGCAACCGGGAGCTGGGGATGTCGGGACTGGCGGGGCTGTTGGGGCGATGCGATCTGGTGACCGGGATGCGGACGCACGCGTTGATCCTGGCGGCGAGCGAGTCGGTGCCCGTGGTGGGGTTGCTGTCGTACGACAAGACGGCGGGCTTCATGGAGTCGTTGGGGTTGGGGCAGTGGGTGGTGAGCTTCAAGCAGGTCCTGGAGGGGCGCTACGAGCCGGTGCTGCGGCGGGCGTGGGCCAGCCGGGCGGCGACGCGGGAGCATCTGGACGCGGTGCTGCCGGCGATGCGGGCAAGGGCGGGGTACACGGCGGACGTCGCGGCGGCCCTGGTGCAGGGCGAGCGGGTGCCGGCGTTGCCGGGTGAGACGGAGCCGGAGACGTCGGCTCGGGTAAGGACGCTGCCGGTGGAGGTGCCCAAGCCGCGCGGGAGCCGGCGGGCGGAGAAGGCATCGCGTCAGGTGGCGTGATCCGCGGGTCGGTGGCGAGGTTCGCCTTCGCCGGGGGGTTGCGTATCGATGCCGATGAGACGGAGGTTTTTCTGATTGGCTTTGAAGAGGAAGTCGGCCACGTCCCCGACGCCGGGTACGGAGCCGACGGTGGCGTCCAGTGCGAGGTTGGCGACCATCCGCATGAGGGTGAACTTGCTCACACCGAGGCGTTTGGCTTCCGTAATGATGTAGGCACCCAAGGCAATGCTGATGAAATCGCCGGCGACGGGCACCAGACCCAACAGCGGGTCGATGCCAAAACGGAAGTTGGTGCCGGGGATGACGAACCGGCTGTCCAACAGGTTGCCCACGTGCTGGAGGCGTTTGCGGATGGCGGCCTTGGTGGGCTCGTCGGCTTCGGGGATGTTCAGCCGGCGACGCGGGGCGGGGGCGTCGGCGGGATCAGGCGGAGTGTCGCCGGCGGCGGGTCCGGCGGACGATCCGGGGGGCGAGGGGTTGGCCGTTTGCATGGAAGCGGTTTAACCGCTGCGGCTTAAATGATGGTGAGCGGCGAGGCGGGCGGGGCATGCCCGCGGCTAAATGTCCAACCCGTCATGTATCGCATCCAACGCGATCCGCCAGAGCGAGCGGTCGGCCGTGATGTAGAGCCAGCCATTTTCGGCATCAATGTCGCAGTTGGTGATGGACCGGGCGACGGGGATGCGGGCGACGCGGGTCATCGGGGCGGCGGCGGTTTCGCCGGGCTCGAAGATGTGGATAGCGCCATCGGGGTGAGCGGCCACGTAGAGCCGGCCCTCGGCGTCGACGCACATGCCGTCAGGGCCGGGCACATCGGCGACGGCCGCGGCGGGTCCCAGCTCGCCGGGGCTTGTGACCGGGTACGCCACGATGCGGTTCGCGGCGTTGTCCGCGACGTAAAGCACGCTGCCACCGGGGGACAGCGCGATGCCATTGGGCCGCTCAAGGTCATCGATCAACCGGGTGATCTGCTCACCGCCATCGGCGGGCACGAAGTACACACCTTCGACGTCCAGCTGCATGTCGTCGCGGTTGCCGTAGCGGGGGTCGGTGAAGTAGATGTGGCCCTGGGCGTCGACGGCGATGTCGTTGGGGCTGTTGAGCGGCTGGCCCTCGAAGCTGTCGGCGATCTGGACCGGGTCGACCGGTGGCCCGCCCATCGCGTACCGCCGCACGACGCGGTCGCGGCCGGCACAGGCGTAGAGCTGGCCGTCGTGCCAGAACAAGCCGTTGGCCCCGCCGGTGGCCTCGATGTAGGCCGCGGCACTTCCGCTGGCCGGGTCGTAGCGGGCGATGACGTTGTTCGGGATGTCCGTGAAATAGACCGCCCCGTCCGGGCCGACGGCGGGCCCCTCGGTAAAGCGGTAGCCGGTGGCGAGTTGCTCGGGCTGTGGAGCGTCAGCGCCAGGTTGTGTGGCGGATGGCTCGTCGGCGGGGGCGGGGAGCGTCAGCAGAGCGACGAGCAGCAGCGGCAGCAGGTTTCGCATGAGTCAAAGATACCGGAGCGGCGGTAAGATGGGCGTATGGAACGTGCCGCACTTCAGGACTATCTGACCCGCGAGCCATTCAAGCCATTCACGGTGCTTAGCTCGAACGGGGAGCGTTACATCGTCAGCAGCCCCGATGCAGCCATGCTGCTGAAGTCACGGCTGCTCGTCGCACCTCCGCCGGAGAAGGGCGATGTCCCGGATCGTTTCGTCGACCTCTCCCTCCTCCACATCACCGGCGTCGAAGAACCCCAGGCCGCCTGACCCCCCAGCTATGCCCGACCTCCGCTTTGGCATCCTCGGCACCGGCAACATCGCGCGGCAGTTCGCCCAGGGCGTGGCCGGCTCGGCCCGCAGCACCTGCGTCGCCGTCGGATCACGCCGGCAGCAGACCGCCGATGCGTTCGCCGAAAACCACAGCCTCCCCGCGGCCTACTCCAGCTACGACGAACTGCTCGCTGACAAGGATGTGGACGCGGTCTATATCTCGCTGCCCAACAGCGAGCACCACCGCTGGACCCTCGCCGCGTTGAACGCCGGCAAGCACGTGCTGTGCGAGAAGCCGCTGGCGGTGTCCACGAACGAGGCGGCCGAGATGTTCGACACCGCCGATCGGTGCGGCAAGCTGCTGGTCGAGGCGTTCATGCACCGCTCGCACCCGCTGACTCACGCCTACATGCAGGCCATCCGCGATGGCCAAATCGGCACCGTCAAGCTCGTGCGGGCCAGCTTCTGCTACGCCGTGGGCAGCACCGAGAACAACATCCGATTCGACGCCGACCTGGCCGGCGGGGCCATCATGGACATCGGCTGCTACTGCCTGGACTTTGCCCGCATGGTGGTCGGCGAGGACCCGACGGCCTTGCACGGCGTGGGCCACGTGCACGACACCGGCGTCGACGACTACGCCGCCGCGACGTTGCGATTCCCCGGCGGCGCGGTCGCCACGCTCACCTGTGGCATGACCGTGCAGGCCACCAACGCCGCCCTCGTCGGCGGGGACCAAGGCCACCTCACCGTCCCGATCCCGTGGAAGCCCCCGACGCAGAACGCGACGTTCATCCTCGACGGCCAGATCAAGCCTAAGCAGGACACCACCGCCCCGCAGCGTCAACGGCAGGAGATCACCGTCGACGCCCATGGCCCGCTCTACGGCATGGAGGCCGACGATTTCGCCGCCGCCGTGCAGGACGGGGCCGAGCCGCGTGTGACCCGAGCCGATTCGATGGGCAACATGAAGTGGCTCGCGGCGTGGCGGGATCAGGTCGTGGCGGGTTGATGCGGCTCCCGACACTGCCGACCCACACCCGATGAAGAAGATGTAGCATCGGCTCAACGGCACCGCGGGGCGGGGTGTCGTGGAGCTAACCCATGCGAGCCTTGCTGGTCTACCCGGAGTTTCCGGAGACGTTCTGGAGCTTCCGCCATGCGCTGCGGCTGGCCCGCAAGCGCTCGGCGTTTCCCCCGCTGGGGCTGATGACCGTCGCGGCGATGCTCCCCGATACCTGGGAACTGCGGCTGATCGACATGAACGTCCAGCCGCTGACCGACGCCGACCTGGCGTGGGCGGACTTGGCGCTGGTCAGCGCGATGACGGTGCAGCGGGCGTCGGTGGACCGGGTGCTGGAGCGGTGCCGAGACGCCGCGGTGCGGACGGTGGCGGGCGGGCCGCTGTTTACTTGCGAGGCCGCGGCGTACGGGCATGTGGATCACCTGGTGCTCGACGAGTCAGAACTGACGCTCGAGCCGTTTCTGGACGACCTCGCCGCGGGCCGCCCGCAGCGCGTCTACCGCAGCGACGAGCACCCGTCGCTCGACACCACGCCCACCCCCCGGTGGGACCTGATCGACGTCCGGGCGTACGGAATGCTGGGCGTGCAGTTCACCCGCGGTTGCCCGTTCGACTGCGAGTTCTGCAACGTCACGTCGATGCACGGCCACCGCCCCCGGACCAAGCCGGTGGACCGCGTGCTGGCCGAACTGGACGCGATCGTCGCGACCGGCTGGCGGGGCCCGGTGTTCTTCGTCGACGACAACCTGATTGGCAACCGCCGGGCGGTGCGGCAGCTGCTGCCGGCGCTCGCTCACTGGCGGCGAGGTAACCCGGACCTGCCGCTGCAGACGCAGGCCTCGATCAACCTCGCCGACGACGACCAGCTGGTCGCCGCGATGGTCGACGCGGGCTTCCGCACCGTCTTCATCGGCATCGAGACCACCGATGACGCCTCGCTCCAGGAGTGCAATAAGCGGCAGAACCAGCGGCGCGACATGCGGGCCGACATCCGCAAGCTCCACAATGCCGGGCTACAGGTGCAGGCCGGGTTCATCGTCGGCTTCGATCACGACAGTGAAACGACCCTGGAACGCCAGGTTCGGTTCATCCAAGCGGCGGGGGTCGTCACCGCGATGCTCGGCATCCTTCAGGCGCCACCCGGAACCAAGTTGTTTCAGCGTCTCAGCCGTGACGGCCGAATCCTCGGCGACCTCACCGGCGACAACGTCGACGGCACGACCAATATTGTGACCCGCCTGCCGCTGACCACGCTCCAGGCGGGCTACCGCACCGCGATGCAGTGGCTTTACGCCCCGGGCCCATACCGCCAACGGCTGACCACCTTCCTCCGCGACTACCAGCCGGGCCGCCGCTCGGGCTCCCGCCTCGCCCAGCTGCGGGGCTCGATACACCTCACCCCGACGCTGCTGCGGGCGCTGATCCGCCTCGGGGTGCTGGAGCGAGGCCGCATCGACTTCTGGCGACTCGTCGGCTGGACCGCCCTCCGTCGCCGAACGTCGCTTCCGCTGGCGATCAGCCTCTGGGCCTACGGGCACCACTTCCGGCGGGTCGCGCGGCAGCTGGCCTGACCGCCAGGGCCAAGTCGCCTCACAAAGTGGCCGACAGCTCGGCATCGACCGACCGCGTCCACGCCGTGAGCTGGCCGGTCATCCGCCGGGTCACCGCCCGCTGCCCGCCCGCCACGTCGTGGGCTTCGCCGGGGTCCTCCTGGAGGTCGTACAGCTCGGTCCGGTTGTCGTACTGGTGCAACTTCCACCGGCCGTCGATCAGCGCGGCGTGTCGCTGCTCGGCGGTTCGCTGCTCACGAATATCGAAAGGCATCGGGCTAGATCGCGAGTCGGCGGTGCCGGCGATCACCGGCAGGAGGCTCACCCCATCGATCGTCCTCCCGGAGTCCAATCGGATGTCCAGCAGGTCCGTGAGTGTGGGCACGATGTCAAGCGTCCCGGCGACCGCGTCGGTGCGCCGGCCACGGGTGATCCGGCGGGGCCACTCGAGCAGCCCCGGCACCCGGACGCCGTTTTCCCACAGCGTGCCCTTGCCGCCGCGCAGGCCGCCGGCGTTCCGCTCGCTCGGGCCGTTGTCGCTGCAGAACCACAGCATCGTGTCGTCGGCCAGGTCCGACTCCCGCAGCGCCGCCCGGAGCCGGCCCATCGCCCGGTCCACGCCGGTGACCTCGGCTCGGTACAGCGACCGCCGACCGGTCCCGCGGTAGTGGGCCAAGTCCTGCTCCGCGGGCTGGTGCGGGTTGTGCGGGTTGCCGAACCAGATGACCGCACAGAACGGCTGGTCACCCTGGCCGACGCGGCCGATCCAATCGATCGCACGGTCGACCGTGATCATCCACGGCTCGCCCCGCAGCGGCCCGACCGGCTCGCCGTTGTGGACGAAATCGGCCGGGTCCATGTCGTAGAAGTTCCAGCTGCTGAACCACTCGTCGAAACCGTGGTTGCCGGGGTGGGTCGCGGTAGCGGGGTCGATCTCGCGGCGTGCCCGGCGGGGACGGTCCGGGCGTCCGGGCCGGGGCAGGCCGCCGAGGTGCCACTTGCCGAAGTGGCCCGTGGCGTACCCCGCGTCGCGGAGCTGGTGGGCCAGGGATCGCTCGCTCAGCGGCAATTCGCCGCCGGGCCCGAAGCAGCCGAACCGGCTGGGATGTCGGCCGGTGAGGCACGCCGCGCGGGTCGGTGAGCAGACCGGCGCGGTCGCGTAAAACCGGTCAAACCTCAGGCCCGATTCGGCCATCGCGTCGAGGTTCGGCGTGACGACGCGGCCGCCGGAGTTGTAGCCCGTGTGGGCCCAGCCCCGGTCGTCGGTCATCGCAAGGATGATGTTGGGCCGTTCGCGGCGGGTGCGAGCCTGACCCCGGATCGGGCAGGTCCCCAGCAGCGTTGCCGCCCCCAGTACGGTCCCCGCGGTCTGCTTGAGCATCTGCCGGCGGGTGAGGGTGACGGTCATATGTCGGCTCCTGCCCCGCAATCGCGGCGGGCGGGTCACGGCCGCCGGGTGCGACCGCGGTACCCGGTGGGGCTAACGCCGACGAGCGAACGAAATTGCTTGTTGAAGTGGCTGGCGTCGGGCAGGCCGACCTCGGCGGCGACCGCCTTGATCGGCAGGTCGGTCGTGCTCAGCAGCAGCCGGGCTGTGTCGACCCGCCGATGCAGCAGGTGCGAGGCCATGGTCGTGCCGGTGGCACGCTTGAAGTGGCGGGCGAGCACATGATGGCTCAGCCCGGCGTGATCGGCGATCTGCGGGACGCTCATCGGCTCGCCGAGGTGGCTGTCGATGTAGGCCAACGCCACGCTCACCGCCGGATGCGGCGCGTCGCCGGCGGCGGCATCGGCGTCGCGTAGTGAGAGCCACAGCAGCAGCTCCTGCGTCGCGACACCCGCGGCGTGGCCGGCGGCCGCGCGGCGGTCGCTGCCGGGTCGGGCGACGCGGGCCCGCCGCTGCAACGACGTGATATGTGCAAAGCGACGGGCGGCCGGGCTGTCCAAGCCGTCGCGGCCCAGCAGCGGCAGCGTGACGGTGGGCTGCTCGGAGCGCGGCGACGGGGCGTCGCTCGCCGCCTTCGGGAGCTCGATATGGATGCACCAATGCATGCCCGGCCGCGGCAGGTCGTACCGGCTGAGGGTGCCCGGCGGCGTCACCGTGATGGTCCCGGGGGCCAACGGTCGCCTTGCCCCCGCGAGTTCGATCACCCCGCGGTAGCCGTGCAGGTGCAGGGCCAACGTCGGCGAGTCGTAGGTCCGCTGAGCGTTGCGGGCCCGCATCGGGAACCGCCCGGCCAGACGCACCGTCGGCGTCACCCGCAGCGGCCACGTCACCCCCGCGGCGGCTCCCTCAGCGCTCGAAAAAACACCACAACTCGCCGCATTGTTCGGATCGACACCATCAGCATGATCGGAGATCGTGTGCATACGTGCTGGCGAACCGCTGATGGCCAGCATCATTTTCTACCACAAACCCGGAACCGACCGATGCCCGACCCTGCCGCCCCACCGCTGACCTGCAAGCAGATCGCCGACTACCACGAGCACGGCTTCCTGCACATCCCGGACGTCTTCGAGCCGGATCTGCTCAAGGCGATGCGGGACAACATGGACTGGATGATCCGCGACTGGGCGAACGTCGGCGTCGGGTGGACCGGGCCGTGGCGGCAGGCCCTCATGGACATCGAGACCGAGACCCGCAGCCAGCTGATCGCGATGCACGACCTGCAGTACTACGCCGATTCGTGGATGCGGGCCGTCACGCATCGCCGGCTCGTCGAGGCGGTTTCGCAACTGCTCGCGGGCTTGCAGGCTTCGGATGATGTCGCCGCCGAGACACCCGTCGAGCTGCACCACTCGACGATGCACGTCAAGCCGCCCGAGACCGGCCAGCCGTTTCCAATGCATCAGGACCTGGCGTTCTATGACCACGCCGATGATCGCTACGTCGACGTGCTGGTGCACTTGGATGACACCTGCCACGCCAACGGTGAGATCCGCTTCGTGGACGGCTCGCACAAGCTCGGCCGGCTCGACCACATCAAGTCGTTCGTCAACGACTCCGGCGACCTAGAGGCCTGTACGCCGCACCTGCCCTGGGCCGACTATCCGCTTGATGAGACGGTGGCTGTCCCGGCCAAGGCGGGCGACGTCGTCGTGTTCAACATCCTGACCATCCACGGCAGCCACGTGAACCGCACCGACCAGATGCGTCGACTGGTCCGGGTGGGCTACAAGCACCCGGACAACCGCCAGACCCATGGCCAGTCTGCGTCTCGGCCCAACCTGATGGTCAAAGGCAGACGGCAACGCCGGGAGGGTCAGGTGCTCTACAGCACCGAGTGCCACGGCGTGGCAGACATCCGCGACGAGTCACCGGCCGAGTCAGCGGTATGAACGTGCGAACGTGCCAAGTGAAACGTGGGAAAAGTGACCAAACGTCAATGTCCGATGGCACTCCACCTCCGTACCTTCGCACCTTCGCGGTTTCACCGCCGGTTGCTCGCGGTCGACGGCCGAAGCTCGAGTCGCCAGTCGACCGCCGACGGGTCCAACGATGAGCCTTCCACGAACGACTGGGCGATCGTCAGCGGGGTCCACCGCCACTGCATCGGCGGGTCGACCGGTCGGCCGGCCACGTCCAGGAAGATGAAGCGGTACTCGCTGGCGACCCGCCGGTCCCGGTTCATCCGCACCGGCACGGTCACGTGCAGCGGCACATCCGGGTCACGCTGCACCACCGGATCGCCCGCCACGACGCGGCCCTCCAGCGAGCCCATCACGACCACCCGCGGGTACCGCGACGAGCTGATCGGCTCCTCGCCCGCCGGCTTGGGCCGGGTCTGGCAGCCCAGCGATCCGCCGATGATGACCAGCGACAGCAGCAGCATGAGCGGCAGGCGGATGACGGCCAACGCCCCCTCGGGAGGGCGAGCCTCCCGGCGAGCCGCGGGCCGCGGTTGCTCGCGGCTCGGCAGGTGCCTCGCCCTCCCGAGTGCATTCCGATTCATGTCATTCATCATCTTCAGTCTCCAGCTTCAGTCCCGCTCGATCAATAGACGGTCAGGGCGGTGGGGTCCGTTACTCGTGCCATTCGCCGAACTCCCACCCCCCCCGGAAGTTGCCACAGCGCCGCGACCGGGCGCGGCGGTCTGTGCCAGCACCGGCCGAGACCACGGCCCGGCCCGCTCGGCCAGCCGCACCGGCTCCCGCGCCGCCGCCACCGGCAGCCGCACATAGAACAGCTGCGCCTCGCCGGCCCGCGGCACCGTCAGGTCCGTCAGCACCATCGGCCGGTCCGGCCGATCGGCCGCACGCACCGTGACCGACCGCGTGTCCATCGACAGGTTCAGCGGCACGACATGCCACCGTTGGGGCAGCACATCGAGATAGCGGGTATCGGCACCGGCACCGGCCTGCAGCAGCAGGCCGCCGGCGAGGATGCCCGCACCGACCAGCGCGGTGTCCGTGTTCCGGGAGCGGATGCCCTCGTACGCGACGATCGCCCCGCCGAGCGTGAGCAGCTGGCCGATGGTCGCCTTGGCGGCGCGGACCTGCTCGAGGTTGTTCCAGCGGTGGTCCCGCGACATCGGGTTGAGGTCGCTCGCCACGGGGTACCGGCCCCACGGCTTGCCATCCACGTCCACGATCAGCGGCTGACCGGAGCTGAGGCTCATCGGGGCGAAGCGGGTCAGCGAACGGGACGGGCCGTAGGCAAGCTTCCGCGGGCCCATGCCGGCGCTGACGACCAGCACGGTGTTGTAGTCGCCGGCCCGAAGAGTCTGGATGACGGGCGTGAGCTGCGGCTGCAGCCGCTGGGCCTGCCGGAAGTAGTCGCTCGCCTCTTCGGGTCGGCCCAGCTGCTGGCTGGCGATGCCGTGCAACAGGTACGCGAGGGTGAAGTCGCTGGCCTCAGGGGTGTAGCCGTGGTCGAGGTAGTCCTCGGCCGAGCGTTGCGGTCGGCCGGGGCGCTGCCGCCGCTCGGCCTCGTAAGCGCGGGCGGCGATGGCCTCGGTGTCCAGCCGCCGTCCGCGCTCGTCGGTGCCGAAGTCGCGGAGCTGGAACAGCGCGTTGCCGAAGGCGGCCCGGGCGTTGTCCCAGGACCCGGACTGGGCCTGGGCCATGCCGTAGTACGTGTAGGTCAGGGCCTGCTCGAACGGCTCGCCCTTCCAGACGCGGACGTTCTCGTGGATCAGCACCGACGCCACGGTGCGGTCGGCGTTGACGCCCTGGGTCCGCAGCAGTTCATACGCCGGCTCGAAGGCGGCGAGGGCTTCGTCGGTGTGCCCCGCCGCCAGGTGCGTCACCCCCAGCCGGGCATGGGCCAGCACGTAATCCCGGTCGGCGACGCGGTCGGGCACCTGACGCTCGAGCCGCTCGGCCGCCTGATCGAACCGCCCCGCTGCCAGCCACGGCGTGACCCCGCTGCCGCCGGTCCGCGGCGTGCAGGCGGGCAGCAACACGAGCAGCAGCAGCCACACGACGTTTAGCGGCTGCGGCGAAGCCGCGCCCGCCCGGGCCGCCGGACCGCCGACGGGGGCAGCTGCGTTGCACCCGCTCAACGTGAACGCCGCGTTCGGGATGTGGCGCGTCAATCCCACAACAACCCCCGCGCCTCGCGCTTGATGGAGAAGTTGTCGCTCCAGACATCTTCGCCGGTGGCCAGGTCCACCAGCCGCATCTGCAGGTCATATAGCTCGGTCCGGTCACGCTGCTGGGCCCGGGTGATCGACCGCAGCGTGCCGGTCAGCACATGAGTCGACCGCCGATCGGCGGCGTAAGGATCGCGCGGGTCGGCCAAGGCCCGGGCCGCGACCACGTCCTCGGGGGACTCGAGGAACCGGATCTGATGCCGGTCCCACAAGACCTGCAGAGGCTGGGCCGACCGCACCCGCTGGACGATGGCCCACTGCTCGCCGGGCGTCATCACGTCGGTGGACAGATTTTCGACCCGCTGCATCGAGACCCACCACGGCTCGTCGGCGGCGGTCCGCTGCGTGATCGCCCCGCTGCCGGCGAGCGACTCGGCCATGCGGTCCGACAGCTCGTCGAAATCGCTCACCTGTAGCCGGGTCGACTGCGGGCTCGCACAGGCGGTGAAGTTGAGCAGGATGAGCAGGACACTCCAGGCCATCGGTGCCACGGCCACTTGCTGGCCGTGCCAAGCGACCGGCGTCCAAACACGGCCAGCAAGTGGCCGTGGCACCCGCGGGCACGGTCGAACACGCCACCCGCCGTTAGTCGTTGATCTGGTGCACATCGGTGGAGAACGAGCCCACGATCGAGTTGTCCGAAGCACTAACCAGCTGGGCCTCCATGTAATAGAGGCTGGTGTTGGCCCGGCCGACGCGGATCGCGTCCATGTTCAGATAGAAGGTGTTGCGGGCGTCGTAGGCCGGTGGCCCGGCGATCGTGCCGTCCACGTTGACCACCGCCTCCCGCTGAGCGATCCGCTCCAGGCGGGCCCGGTTCTCGACAAACCGCAGGCGGTCCCGGCTGACCCGCGAGTTGACCAGCTGGTTCCGCACCCGGCTGGTCACCAGCTCAAAATCGGCGGTGTTCACCACGTTGGTCCGGTTGTCGATGTCGCCCAGGATCACCGTTACCGGCTCGCGGGCGTCACGCACCCTGGGCATCTGGTTCAGCTGCTGCACCACATCCATCGCCACCTGGTCGGAAAACTCCAGCAGCGCCGCTGGCTGGATCAGCCGGTCCCGGGCCTCCGCACGGCTGGTGCGGGACGGCTCGATCCGGCCGGTCGATTGGCAGCCGATGAAAAAGCACATCACGCCCAGCAGGCACAGCGGCAGCAGCTTGGTGGGGATCGGCGGCGGCACGTG
The DNA here is from genome assembly GCA_964625505.1 of uncultured Phycisphaeraceae bacterium. Taxonomy (GTDB): domain Bacteria; phylum Planctomycetota; class Phycisphaerae; order Phycisphaerales; family Phycisphaeraceae; genus CAZVBW01. The sequence continues at coordinate 33,110 of CAZVBW010000012.1, read as the reverse complement.
GGGCATGGCGAGGGTCTCCGGGGAAAGCTTCCGGGGTAGGTCCGAGTAGGGACTTGCCGGGGCAGGTCAACAGACGAGCAGCGAGGCCGCCGCGTTTCAGGGAGCGGCCGCGGCCGGATCAGCATCGGGTGCCGCAGCGGTCTCGTCCAGTGGGCGGGTCAGCTGATCGACGGTCAACTGGATCATCGCGGGCATCGCCAGCCACGCGGTGTAGTGGTTGTAAGGCGTGGCGATCACGTGTTCGTCGTCCAGCTCGGCGGCCTCGGCCAGCAGCAGCGCGTTCCGCGGCGGGATCACGGTGTCGTCGGTGCCGTAGATCAGCCAGGTCCGCTGCGGGTCTAGCAGGTGGGCCACGCCCAGCGGTTCGATGGGCTCGATGAGCCGGCGGAGCTGCGGGCCGTGGATACCCGCTCGCTGCAGGGCGTCGTTGAGCAGGTACGCGTCTTTCTGGCCGTTGGTGAGTACGTCCATGCCGTCGCCGCCGGTCATGAACAGGACGACCGCCTCGTAGCGTGGGTCCATCGCGGCGGTAGCGGTGGCGACGAACCCGCCCAGCGAACTGCCTTGCAAGCCGATACGTCGCGGGTCCACACCCGGCAGTGCGGCCACCACGTCCCGGGCGCGGCGAGCATCGGCCAACGCCTGGCGGGACTGCCGCACGCCGACGAGCCCCGGGTGGCCGAATCCGCCCAGCGACCGGTGGCCAAAGCCGGGCATCTCGAGCACCAGCGCGTGGACGCCCTGAGCGGCCAGACCGCGGGCGACCATGGACCCGATCACCAGGTCCGGGTGCAGCGAGTGCATGATCAGCACCGCCGGGGCGTCATCGTCGATCGGCCGCCCATCGGGGCCGCGGGCGATGAACCAGCGCATATACACCGTGTCCCACGCGGCGACGTCGGCCGGGCGTGGCGACGGGAAGCGGATCAGCCGGTCCGGGCCGTTGCCGCGGCGGGCGTCCGTGACCCGGGCCGTGAAGGTCGTCGGCCGCCACGTCAACTCGCGTTGCATCCGCCGGGCGTCGGCATCGTCGTCGATGATGACCATCGGCGAATCGGCGACCTCGATCGCATCGGCGTGGATGTCAGGCGTGCCGACGGCGAGCCCCAGACCTGCAAGCACCAGCAAGACCATGAGCGGCTTGGCCATCGGGGCATCGTACGCAGCAGCGGGCGGTGCGGGTCGCGTCGGTGAGCCCCCCGGTGAGTGACGAGCAAGCCGGGCCGCGGACGCGCCTGTCTTAACCCCGCAGCCGCGTGCCCCATACCGGCAGCGACCGGCCCGGGGGCATTGAGCCGGGGCGTACAAGATGCCGCGGGTAAACTGCTGGCATGGCCGAACTGTCCGGCAAGCTGCTGATCGCCGCCCGCGCCATGAGCGACCCGAACTTTGCCGGGGCGGTCATCCTGATGGTCGAGCACAACGAAGAGGGGGCACTGGGCCTGATTACCAACCGCCCCACCGAGGTGACGCTGCGGCAGGTCTGGCAGCGGCTGCACGAGCAGGAGGCCACCGACGACGAGGTCGACAGCCACGGCGGTCTGCTTCATCACGGCGGGCCCTGCGACGGCATCCTGATGGTGCTGCACCAGCAGCCGGCCCACGCCGAGCGGACGGTCATCGATGCGGCGGGGGTGGGGCCGGTGCTCGACGCGGAGCCGGGTGGCGGTTCGCCTGCCGGGGGCGGCGCGTCGTCCGGGGGGGTCTTGTGGTGCCAGGAAGCCGAGCACGTCGAGGCGGTGCTCCGGCAGGCGGTGCAGGACGTGGACGCCGAAGCGCCGACCGACGCCGTGATTAAGTGCGTGGCGGGTTACGCCGGGTGGGGCCCCGGGCAACTGGAGGCCGAGCTGGGTGAGGGCGCTTGGCTGCTGGCCGACGCGTCGGCCAAGGATGTATTCAGCGAACGCGACCCGTGGCTGCGGCTGGTCCGCCAGGCCGACCCCGAATCGCCGCTGTCAGGCATGAACCCCGCGATCGTCCCGGACGACCCGGCGAACAACTGAGCGGCGGCCGCGTCTGTGATGCGGTTGCCATACGCCGGGCCGCTACGCGGCCCTGGCAGACGCTGCGGCCCGCCGGACCCGGGCCGCGTAGCGGCTTGGGTATTGGATCAACGCCCTACCGTGCCCGTATGAGCGAGCGGCTGGCGGGTGTGGCGGGGTTAATTGAACGAGGGATCGCCGACGGTCTGCACCCCGGGGCGCAGGTGACGGTGTGGCTCGACGGTGAGCTGCTGGAGCTGGCGGTGGGCCGGGCCAGCGACGACGAGGCGATGACGCCGGGGCACCTGCTGCGATGGTTTAGCGCCTGCAAGCCGGTCACTGCCGTCGCGGTGGCGCAGCAGGTCCAGGCGGGGACGATGGGGCTGGACGTGCCGGTGGCCGAGTACCTGCCGGGCTTCGGCAGCGGGGGCAAGCAGGCGGTGACGCTGCGGCACCTGCTCACGCACACCGGGGGCTTTCGCAAGGCCGACTACAAGCTGCCCGACGACGGCTGGTCGGCGGCGGTCGCCTCGATCAGCGAGCAGGCGGTCGAGCCGGACTGGCAGCCGGGCGACAAGGCGGGGTATCACGTGGACACGGGTTGGGTGGCGTTAGCGGCGGCGTTGGAGGCGGTGGTCAATCGGCCGTACGTGCAGCACATCCGCGAGGCGGTGCTGGAGCCGTGCGGGATGCGCCACACGTGGATCGGCGTGCCGCCCGAGGCGATCGACGACGTCCGGGAGCGGCTGGCCGACACGGTCATCACCAGCGGCACCGCGGCGGCCCGGCTCTCGACCGGCGACGACGCCCTGACCGTCCCACGGCCCGGCGGCGGCGGCCTGGGACCGGCCGCCGACCTGTGCCGCTTCTACCGGATGCTGCTCGACAGCCCCGGCCATGACGACCCCGTGGGCACTGTCGACGGCACGCAGCTGCTTCGGCCCGGCACGGCGCGGGACTGGACCCGCACTCACCGGGCGGGCATGTTCGACCACACCTTCAACGCCACCATCGACTGGGGCCTGGGCTTCATCCGCGACTCCAAACACCACGCCGACGACCCGGCCAAGATCCCCTACGGCTTTGGCACACACGCCTCGCCCGAGACGTTCGGCCACGGCGGGTGGCAGTCCACCGTCGGGCTGGCCGACCCGCCCCGCCAGCTCGCGGCCGCGGTCGTCTTCAACGGCTGCCCCGGCGAGCTGCCGCATCGGCGACGGATGCACGCGGTGCTCACCACGCTCTACGAAGACCTGGGCCTCGTCCCGTAGGACGGGCGTCTCGCCCGTCGTTCAAGCCGTAGGACGGGCGTCTCGCCCGTTGTTCAAGCGTCAGCTTGATACACGCCACACCGGTGGCCGCAGCTTCGCTGCGGTGACGGGCGAGACGCCCGTCCTACGACCGATCCCGCCTACGCCCGCTCCCGCGGCCACAGCCCCGCCAACAGACACAACGCCGCCGCCGCGATCACCCCCAGCCGCGCCGAGCCATCGGCCACCCGCGTCAGCCGCGCCTCAATGACCCGATGCGGCGGGACATCGGTCCCCACCTGCGGCTGGGGCTCCAGCAGCCAAGCGTCGATGTTCCCGTCGTAACTGGTCACCGCCGCCGGCCTGGCCAGAGATGCCGCATCGACGGGCGCTTCGCTGATGACCCGGCTGCCCACCGGGACCCGCCGAAGCTGCGTGTACGCCAGCCGCTCCAGCAGGACCGGGTCGTCCGCCGCCAGTGCGGCGTGAAAGTCGCGATACCGCTGGGTCTGTCGTTCGAGCCGCTGGGCCTGGACCTGCATCAGGTCCCGCTCCCACTGCACCGACCGATTGTCCAGCCACTGGGGCACCAGCACGACCAGCCCGATCAGCGCGACCCCGCAAAGCACGAACGCCCACTCGGGCAGCGGCGTGAGCAGTCGGCCGATGACGCCCGGTCGCGGCGGCTCGGGTTGTGCAGCGGTGGCGGGCATCTCAAGGCTCATCGGCGAGCCGGCGGGCCGGCCGTGAACCGGCGGTGCACCGGCAGGCCCTACACTCGCCCCGCATGTCAGCCGCGGCGGCCAAGCTCGAGCAGATCGGCGACCGGATGACCCTCCGGCTGGAGGGCCTGGGCCAGTTCATGCGGTTCCTGGGCTCGGCCGTGCTGTGGATCGTCCGCGGGGCGAAGATGCCCGGCCGGCTCCGCCTGCTGATGCCCCAGCTCTACAGCGTCGGGACGCTGAGCATCCCCGTCGTGATGCTCGTCGGGGCGTTCGTGGGCATGGTGCTAGGTGTCGAGGGCTTCGGCCAGTTCGCTGCCATCGGTCAGGAGGGCCGGCTCGGCGGGGTGATCAACATCAGCGTGGTCAAGCAGATCGGCCCGGTGCTCGCCGCGGTCATGATCGCCGGCCGCGTGGGCGGCGCGGTCGCCGCCGAGCTGGGCACCATGCGCGTCACCGAGCAGATCGATGCCCTCAAGGTCATGGGCACCGACCCGATCAGCTACCTGGTCGTGCCGCGGGTCCTGGCGTGCCTGATGATGGTGCCGATCCTCACGGTGTTCAGCAACATCCTGGGCATCTTCGGCGGCTGGCTGATCGTCGTCGCAGGCTACGGCGTCGATGCCGGCGAGTACTGGTCCTTCTCCGCCCGGTTCGTCGGGCCGTGGGACATCTTCACCGGGCTGCTCAAGGCGCTGTTCTTCGGCGGCATGATCGGCATCATCAGCTGCTACAAGGGCTTCCACTGTGCCAAGGGCGCCGAAGGCGTGGGTAAGGCCGCCACCGACGCGTTCGTGACCAGCTTCATCGCGATCATCGTCGCCAACTTGTTCCTGGCCAAGTTCCTCAACGACCTGTACGTCATCCTCTACGGCAGCGGCGGCCCGACCGCCTTCACGGGCTGATCCCCGGCAGTGTCACTTCAGTGACATTGCCCAGACCCCGGACCCCCCCACACACCCCCAGGCCGATCTGCTATAGATGGCCGCCCCGTTCCCCCAGAGACACACGCAACGATGGACAAGGTCAGACTCGGATTGATCGGCGCCGGCGGCTCCATGGCCTCCAGCCACCAAGGCTATTACGACAAGGTGGCCGGCCTGGACTACGTCGCCGCCTGCGACACCAACGCCGACAAGCTCAAGAGCAAGGTCGACGAGCACGGCGTCAAGGCGTTCGACTCCGCCGAGCAGCTCATCGACTCCGGCGAAGTCGACGCGATCGTCATCGCCACACCGCACTACAAGCACCCGGTCTACGCCCAGCACGCGTTTAAAAAGGGTGTCCACGTCCTGACCGAGAAGCCGGTCGCCGTCACCGCCAAGGCCGCCCAGGAAACCAACGACGCCTACGAGGCCGCGAAGAAGGATCACCCCGACCTGCTCTACGCCGGGATGTTCCAGCAGCGGACCGAGCCCCGCTGGCAAGCCATCAAGCGCATGGTCGATCAGGGCATGGTTGGCGAGCTGATCCGGGTGTCGTGGACCATCACCGACTGGTTCCGCAGCCAGGCGTACTACGACTCGGGCGGCTGGCGGGCGACCTGGGAGGGCGAGGGCGGCGGCGTGCTGATCAACCAGTGCCCGCACAACCTGGACCTGTTCTGGTGGTTCGTCGGGCTGCCCAGCCGGGTGCAGGCGATCACCAAGCTGGGCCTGTACCACCGCATCGAGGTCGAGGACCAGATGACCGCCGTCATGGAGTTCCCCAACGGCGCGACCGGGACGTTCATCACCAGCACCGGCGAGGCCCCGGGCGTCAACCGCCTCGAGATCGCCGGCGAGAACGGCACCATCATCGCCGACAACCGCGGCCTGCAGTACATCCGCGTCCACCAGGGCGTCCGGGAGTACACCGCCACCAGCCCCGAGCGCTTCGCCAAGCCCGACACCGACGTGATGGACATCAAGCCCGGCGGCAAGGGCGGCGGCCACCGCGCGGTCACCGAGAACTTCATCAACGTCATCCTCGGCAAGGAAGACAAGCTCATCGCCCCCGCCACCGAAGGCATCAACGGCCTTGAGCTGGGTAACGCCTTCCTCATGTCCGGCCTCAACAACGAGCCGGTCGACCTGCCCACCAACCGCGACGCCTTCGAGCAGCTGCTCGACAAGCTCAAGGCCAGCAGCACCTTCGAAAAGGGCGAGGTTAAGGAGTCGGCCCCCGTCGATATGGCCAGCAGCTTCTAAGAGCGGCTTGCGGCTTAGCACGGCCGCTTAGCCGCCCGCCACGGTACGCTGTCCCGCGCCATGCCCCCCCGCTCCCTCGACGTCAAGCTCGCGAAAATCCTCGCCGACCCGGATTGCGGCGAGTTCGTCCTCGCCGACGCCAAGGATGCCGACATGGCCTACGGGCTCGCGGCCCCCGGCAAGTCGCCCGAAATGCACGCCCACGAGGGCCGGTTCCGCACCCTCCAGCAGTACCGCGAGCTGATCCGCCAGAACACCGCCCAGGGCCTGGTAGACATCATGCTCATGAGCGCCTCGACCAACGAGGTGCTCGCCCTGCACGACCGCATCTTCGACGATAGCCACGTCACCCCCGCGATCCGCGCCAACGACACCACCGACATCTGGCTGGCCCACGGCGCGGTCTACCCCGACCAGCCTGCCCGCCCGTTCCGCTCGGCCCACCTCAGCCAGGCCATGTGCGGCGAGGGCGACTGCCCGCCCGGCACGCCCCGCCCCGGTGCCGACCTCGGCCTTTACTCGGTGACGTTCAACAACGACACCAAGTTCGACCACGAGACGCTCGAGCGTTACGGCCGCTTCCGCGAGGAGGCCGAGGCCGTGGGCTTTCGCCACTTCCTCGAGGTCTTCGAGCCCAACGCCCCGCGGGCCCCCGTGCCGGACGTGGCCAAGTACCTCAGCGACATGATCGTCCGCACCCTCGCGGGCGTCGCCGGCAAGCAGCGGCCGCTTTTCCTCAAGGTTCCCTACCACGGCCCCGCCGCCATGGAAGCCCTCGCCGGTTACGACCGCTCGCTCATCGTCGGCATCCTCGGCGGCTCGTCCGGCACCACCCACGACGCCTTCCACCAGCTCGCCGATGCCCGCAAGCACGGCGCCCGCGTCGCCCTCTACGGCCGGATGATCAACCACAGCGAACATCAGCCCACCTTCATCCAGCACCTCCGACGCGTCGCCGACGGCGACCTGCCCGCCGAAGAGGCCTGCCGGTCGTATCACGCCGAGTTGGAGAAGCTGAACGTCACCCCCTACCGCCCGCTCGACGAGGACCTGCAGTTGACCCTCCGCTCCAGCGGCTACGCCGGCGGCAAGACCTCGGTCGCTATTCACGGCGAAAAAGGCAGCGACGACGCCGACGACTTCGCCGCCATGACGCCCGAGCAAAAGGTCCAGTGGAACCTCAACCGCTGGGACCGCGTGCTGGGCTGACCCGTCAGCCTTGGGCTCTGCCCGGGGTCCGTCGCCGACCCACCCCCGGCAGAGCCGGGGGCTAAAGATCACGACACGCGATATCGTCGTCATCCCGTGTCCATCAGCCATCCCCCCCTCCCCGACTCCGACCCACGCCCCGCCGCCGTCGTCGGCCATATCTGCCTGGACGTCATCCCGCCCTTCAACCCTGACGGCACCCCCGGCCTTCCCGCCCCCGGCTCGCTCACCCGTGTCGGCCCGCCCGCCTTCAGCACCGGCGGCGCCGTGTCCAACGTCGGCCTCGCCTTGCACCGCCTCGGTGTCCGCGTGTCCCTTGTGGGCCGCATCGGCGACGACCTGTTCGGCTCCCAGGTGCTCCGCCTGCTCGCCGACCGCGACCCCGCCCTCGCCGCGGCCATGACCACTGTTCCGGGCGAAACCACCAGCTACTCCGTCGTTGTGCAGCCCCCGGGTGTTGACCGCCTGTTCCTCCATTGCCCCGGTGCCAACGACGGCTTCACCCCGGAAGATGTGGACTGGACACGTATCGCCCATGCGAAACACCTGCACTTCGGCTACCCGCCGATCATGCGGACCGTCTACGCCGACGGCGGCGCCATGCTCGCCGAACTCTTCGCCGAGGCCCGCCGCCGCGACATGACGACGTCGCTGGACATGTCCGCCGTCGACCCCGCCTCCGACGCCGCCGGCGTGGACTGGCCGGCATGGTTGGCGACCATGCTGCCGGAGGTCGATCTGTTCCTGCCCAGCCTCGACGAGATCGCGGTGATGCTCGACATGCCCCCGGACATCGAACCCGCAGCCATCCGTGCCGTCGCCGACCGCCTGCTGCAGCTCAACACCCGCATCGTCGCGCTCAAACTCGGCGACGCCGGGCTCTACCTCCGCACCGCCAAAGCCCACGCCTTCAGGCGTGGGATCGCCTCGGATGCCTGGCACGACCGCGAACTCTACGCCCCCTGCCGCACCGCCAATCTCGTCGGGACCACCGGCTCGGGCGACTGCACCATCGCCGGCTTCCTCGCCGCCTTCCTCCGCGACGCCACCCCCGAAGCCGCCCTGCTCGCCGCCACCGCCGTCGGCGCGTTCAGCGTCGAAGCCCCCGACGCCGTCTCCGGCGTCCCCGAGTGGTCCGCCCTCCAAGACCGACTCGCCCGCGACTGGCCGACCCAACCCCCCGCCCCCGGCTTCGCCGACTGGAACACCACCACCCACCACCTCCGCCACCCCGTTTAGCGGCTGCGGCAAAGCCGCGCCTTCCGGATGCCCGCACGGGCAGCTTCGCTGCACCCGCTAAACGCCGACACGAGAACGCCTCATGCAACACCCCGACCACCGCGCCAAAATGCTCCAGATGCTCGCCGACGCCGGCATCACCCTCACCGACGACGAGGCCGCCAGCATGGAGCTCGCCGACCTGGGCCTGGGCCGATTCGCCACCGAGGGCCTGGGCCTGATCGTCTACGTCAACACCGACCGCTACTGCGCCAAGGAACTGGTCATGCTCCCCGGCCAGACCTGCCCCGAACACCGCCACCCCCCCATCACCCTCCCCGACGGCCCCCCCGGCCCCACCGGTGCCACCGACCCCGGCAAACGCGAGACCTTCCGCTGCCGCACCGGCCAAGTCTTTCTATACATCGAAGGCGACGGCGATTCAAAGAACGCCACCGCCAAACCCCCCGCCGAAAGTCGCGACCACTACACCGTCTTCCACGAGATCGTGCTATCGCCCGGCGAGCAGTTCACCATCCCCCCCGACACCCTCCACTGGTTCCAGGCCGGCCCCGACGGCGCCATCATCAGCGAGTTCTCCAGCACCAGCCGCGACGAACACGACATCTTCACCGACCCGAACATCCGCCGGGTTTCGGAGGGGTGAACCAGAGAGGCCCAGAGGACGCAGAGGAAGGCACTGACAGCCTCACCAACTCTTCAGCAGTCCGCGATCCTTGAGGGTTCTGATGAGAACATCGGCATTCGAAAATCCGATGTACGGAATCGCTCGCCTCTTTCCGTTGATTTTGAACACCAGACTCCCGCCGGTCGCCACTATCGCTTCGGCTTCATCAAAGTGGAAGATTCGCTTCCTGAAGAACTGGTAATGGAGAATGTGATCTTCATGCAGAATGATCGACTCGGATGCCATCAAGATGACGATCATGGTCGCCATCACGATCAGCCCGAGAGCCACCGCCGGCCCACTCCATCTTGGCTCGCCATCCACCGTCAGCATCAACACACCAAGCGCGATCATGCCCCCGCACATGATCGTTGCCAAAATCCACGAGGCAAGGTTTAGTTTGCAAAGGAGCGGATAATTGACAATAGGATCGGCGCGCTGGGCCCCGTCTCGAATCCGGCGATGCCACCACCCGAAGGTTGCTGGGATCAGCGTGCCGATCAAGACGGCTGTGATGATCCTGCCGACCCACTCGCCATCCAAGGTTTGACCTGCCTTCCTCCGCGTCCTCTGCGCCTCTGTGGTTCAACTCTCTTCAGCTCTTCAACATCCCCGTCGCCTTCGCGTAGCCGAAGACGCCGCCGGCGTCGATGATGGGCTTGACCTCGCCCAGCGGGCGCAGCTCGTGCGCCGTGCCGCGGGTGACGTTGGTCAGCGTTTGCGTCACGAGGTCCAGCGAGAGTTCGTCGCCGGTTTCGATGGCGCCGTCGATCAACCGTTCGGGGGTTTCGATGGGCAGGACGTACCCGCCGTTGACCGAGTTGCGGAAGAAGATGCGGGCGTAGAACTCGGCGATGACCGCCTGGATGCCCGCCTCGGCGAGGGCGAGTGGGGCGTGTTCGCGGGAGCTGCCGCAGCCGAAGTTCTTGCCGCCGATGATGAAGGTGTACCCGCTGGTGAACGCTCCGCCCTCGATGAACGGCACGTTCCCGGCGGGCAGGCCCGCCTCGGCCGGGGGCACGCCGGCGTTAGCGTACTTGCCGAAGTACTTCCGCTCCTCGGGGTCGGACGGGTCGTACGCGAGGTACTCCGCCGGGATGATCTGGTCCGTATCGATGTCATCGCCCAGCACATAGGCCTTGCCGGTGATGAGGTGGTCGCTGCCTTCTGCCATGCGGGCAATGTAGCCGCCGAAGCCGAGCCCTGAGCAAAGCGAAGGGCCGGATCAGGCGACGTTACTCCCCCGCCAACCGCCGGGCCACCGCCTCCCGCCGGAGCAGCTCGGCCTGCTCCGCGGCTTCGTCGGGCAGCGGGGTGTCCCGCGAAGCTCGCGGCGTGTCGACGTCGCCGTAGAGGTCGAGGATTGCGTTGGCGGCCACGTCGCGGGCCAGCAGCGGCAGGCCGTTGCGTTGCGTGCGATCCACCGGATCGCGATGCGGCGGTTCGATCTCGACCAACTCGTCGAGGTAGGGCCGAAGCAGCTCGGCGGAGGGTCCATGCTGCGTGGCCGCGAGCCGCCGGACGCCGCGGGCCCAGCCGCGCCACTGTGATGCTTCCGCCGGGCGTTGACCGGTCCGCAGCATTTGCTCGGAGGCCAGGACCGCCTCGGCCAGCTGCTGGCGGAGCGTATCGGCGTCTTCAACCAGGTGCACGTGGCGGGACAGGACCTCGATGGCAGTACGACGCGCGCTGCTGTTTCGTTCGTAGCGGACAATCTGCCGCAGCGGCTCGATCAGGTCAGGCCGCAGGACGTGCGAGCCATCGCGTGACCAGGCCGCAAGCGCCACCTGGTCTTTTCGCCAGTCGTCGTTGTTTCGAGGGGTGGCCCGCTGGGCCGTCCGTCGCACCGCGTTCTCTACCCAGGCCCGCACCGCCGGCGACTCCGCGTGATGCTCGAACAGGTGCTGCGTCAGGAGCTGCCGGTGCGTCCCACCGCCTGCCCCGATCCTCGCCAGCACTCGCTGCGGCGTCGCCACCGCCCGAGCCGCTGGCTGATCCAGCAGCCACGCCAGCTCGTCCCGCACCCACCACCCCTGCGTCGGCGACGGCTCGCGTAAAGCTTCTTGCATCCTCGCGGCGAGTGCCGCCCGCCCCGCCGCGTCCGGGGCGTACCACAGGATCGTGAACCGCCGACCCCGCCGCGGACTGCCCGCCCCGAACCCCTCGGCCTGCAGCCCCAGCCACAGCTTGCCCCGCACCAGCCGACCCTTCACCGCCGGCGGCTCACCCAGCCGCCGCGCCAGCCGACGTGACGATGTGTCCCAACTGGTCGTCGTCCCGAACGGCAGCAGATAAGGCTCACGCGGACGGGGGGCGTCTGGGTCGTAGTCTGACCGCAGCAACTGGATCACCCCGCCGTTGCCGATGTACAGGTGGCCGGGCCGCTCGGGCATCGGGTCGCCCGGCAGCAGCGACGACCAGCCCAGGGCGGTCAACTCGATCGGCTCGGCCGTGCGGTTCTTCACCCGCACCCCGAGGATCCGCTCGTCCGCTGGCGTCGCATGCCGCCGCACCAGCAGCGTGACCGACACCTCCGACCGGTCGATCATGCGTAGCCGCTGGTAGGTCTCGTCGGTGACGCCCCACGGCCCGGCCGCGGCGGGCATCGACCCGAGCAGCATCACGACTACTGCGAGCGTCATCACAAGACGCCACCCGATCAGCCACGGGCTCATCATCACCGCCGCTCCGCCAGCCGCAGTGCTACGACAACCCCGACGCTGCCGATGAATCGGTCCATGCCCACCGGTCCCTGAAGGCCCTCCGAGGCTGCCCGAATGAGCATCCGCACGTGGGCCGGCTTTCAGGATACGCGGCCGCTACACACAGACGAAGCCTTCATCGGCTACTGCCCCAGCCCCTGCATCTGCTCATCCAGCGCTCCGATCCGCCGGGCCAGCTCCGGCGCGATACGCGGGCCCAGCAGCAGCCGCAGACCGTCGAGCACCCGGGCCGCCTGCGCCGACTGACCCCGCTGCACGTAGACCGACGCCGTCTGCACGAAGCGGTCGATCACCGGGTCACCCGCCGCCGCCGCCGGGACCCGGCCGTCCGGCCCGGCAAGCAGCAACCGCGCCGCGGCGAATGCGCGATCGGTCTGCTCCAGCCGCAAGTGCGCCCGCACCCTGGCCCGCAGCATCCGGTCCCGCTGCTGGTCCAGCAGCTGACCCGCCGCCGGTTCCAAGGCCTGCAGATCATCCAACGCCTCGCCAGGCCGGCCCAGCGTCAGCCATGCCTCAGCCCGCTCCAGCAGCATCGCCCAACGCCCGGGCCCGTCGCCCGCCCGCTCCAACGCTGCGGTCAGCATCGACTCACGCAGCGGGGCGTTCCGCTCGTTGGCCGATATCCGCAGCACCTGCTCATACGCCCAGCCCGGCGGCACCCGGCCCGACATCTCCACCAGCGCCCGCCGCCACGCCGCGTCGCCCGCCGCCTCCTGCGGCCGCGCCCCGACCAGCAACTCCAGCACCGCCGGCTCGTCCCCCCGCGCCGCCGCCGCCTGCAAGATCACCGGCCGAAGCGTCCCGTCCTCGATCCGCGCCGCCAGCGGAAGCAGCGGCTGATCCGACCCGGCCCACGCCAGTCCCGCCGCACGCCGCAGGTCCGCGTCCGGCGACTCCAGCCACTGCCGAAGCTGCTCCCACTGTTCATCACCCGCCGGCAGGGTCTGCCCGAGCAGCCGTACCAGCGCCGGCCGCAGGTCCCCCTGCTCCATCAGCCCCCGCACCCGACGCACCGCCGACTGCCGCTGCCGATCGTCCAGCAACTGCTGCCGGCCGGCCGCGGCGAGAAACTCCGCCGCCTCGACCCGCACGTCGCCGCTGTCGAGCATCTCCAGTGCCGGGTCGACGGCCTCGGCCCGGGGCGATCGCTCCAGCAGCAGCAGCAGCGACCGCTGCACCGCCGGCACCGTCTCCGAGCCCTCGGCCAGTCGGCTCGCCGCCGCGTCGGCCCCGCCCCCGTCGCCGATGTCCCGCAGCAGCAGCGCCGCCTGCCGCCGAAGCGCCGAGCTCTCATCCGTCAGCCGCTCCCGCAGCGAACCCCGCAGCGACGCATCGAACGGCTGGTCGTCCAGCGACCGCTGCACCGACAGGTCCATCCCCAGCTGACGGATCGGCACCAGCGGGTCATCCAGCATGTACGCCAGCACCGCCGCCCGGTCCTGCGGGGAAGTGGCCCCGTAGAGCGCCCGCTGGCTCTGCAGCAGGCGGTCCACCAGGCGATCGCGCCCCGCGTCGTCCGCGACCGGCCGGCTCGCCAGGTTCTGCCGCAGCCGACGCTCCCACCGACGCTCGTCCAACCGGCGGTTCTGCTCCCACCACGCCCGCCAGCGTTCCGCATCATCACCCAGGTCCGGCCGACCGCTCAGGGCCACCAGCGCCTCGGTCGCCGACTGCTGCACCAGCTCCGGCTGCAGCGGGTCCAGCAGCTCCACCAATGCCCCCGCTGACGCCTGAGTTCTCGTCTGGCCCAACGCGTCGATCGCCAGCCGCCGCTGGTCCACCGGCGCCGCCGGATCGTTGGCCAGCTCCGACAGCCGCAGCGTCACCGGCTCGAGCTGTTCATACCGCCCCACCGCCGCCGCCCACGACTCGTCCAGCTCATCCGGCACCCGGGGCCGCATCGCCAGCACCGGGCCGATCATCGCCTCCGGCGGCTCGGGCATCGCGGCGATCGACTGCAACACCGCCTGCCACGCCCCCTCGGGCTGCCCCTCGTTGAGCGACGATCCCAGCGCCCGCATCGCCACCGGATCGCTTGAGCCCAGCAACACCTCCGCCGCCGCTGAACGCTCCGAAAGGTTTGACCCCGGGGCGACCAGCACCGCGTACGGCCGGGCCACCGCGTTGGGCAGCTCTCCCAGCTGCACCGTCGGCATCGGTTCCACAACGAGCCCCGGCTCGCTGCACCCGCCCAGCAGCACCGCCGTCAGTGCCAGCCCCGCCCACCGCTGTCCGCCCGTCACTTGTGTATTGAACATCACTGCTTTCTCTATCGGCCACGCCCCGCCTGCCACTGGGCAGTATCCCCTGCGACCGCGAACCTGAACAGCCCGACTTGCGTCTGACCTGATGCCCGACCTTTCACCGCTCCTCCCTGAACCGCCAATGCCAGACCGCCGAACGTTCCTCCGCTCCGGATTATGGGGCCTTGCCGCCGCAGGCACCGGCTCGCTGACGCTCCGCGCTGGCGCCCAGGCCACCCCGGCTTCCGGTGACTTGGGGGCTTACGGCGACTACCTCGCCGGTATCGGTGAATCGCCCGAGGATTCACCGCCGGTCCCCGTGCCCAACGCCGATCCGCCAAACGCCTGGCGGGCCACCGAAGACAACATCCTCGGCCCGTTCTACCGACCCCACGCCCCGTTTCGCGGCAAACTCACCCCGCCCCTGGAGCCCGGCGATGTCCTGCTGATCACCGGCCGGGTCTGGTCGCTCGCCACGCGCCAGCCCCTCGCCTCGGCCGTGCTCGATCTGTGGCAAGCCAACGCCGAAGGTCGCTACGACAATGACGACCCCCAGCGGCCGCCAGCACTTGGTGTGTTCCTCAACCGCTGCCGCCTGCTCACCGACGACACCGGCTACTACGAGGTCGAGACCATCCACCCCGGGGCCTACCGCCTGGCTCCGAGCGTCTGGCGGCCGCCGCACGTGCACTACCTCGTCCGCGCCGCCGGCCACGCCCGGCTGATTACCCAGCTCTACTTCGCCGGCGACCCGCATCAGCAAGCCGACCGCTTTATCAAGCCGTCGCTCGTCGTCCCGCTGCAGGAGCACCGCCGCAACGGTCAGACCTGGCGGCACGCGCACTTCGACATCGTGTTGCCCGCGGTCTGAGCCTCTGAACGTCGGCGGTTGGCCGCCGGACGAGTCGGCTCGATCCGCATCCCCTAGCCTGCCCCCGTGCTCACCCTCGAGCGACCGCTCCAGACGCCCGGCCTGCTGGTCATCGGCACCGACACCGACGTCGGCAAGACCGTCGTGTCCTGCGGCATTGCCGCCGCCCTGCTCGGCCAGACCCGCGGGCCGGTCGCGGTCTGCAAGCCCATGGCCAGCGGTTGCAGACGCACCCGCGAGGGCTTGGTCAGCGAGGACGCCGAGGCCCTGGCCCACTTCGCGGACTGCCGGCTGCCGCTGGACATCATCAACCCCATCCGCTTCCGCCCGCCGGTCGCCCCCGCCGTCGCCGCCGAACTCGCCAACGAACCCGTCCCCTGGCACCAGCTCGCCGCCGCCCTGCGTCGGCTCGATACCTATGGCCGAGCGATCGTGATCGAAGGCGTCGGCGGCCTGCTCGTCCCGCTGGACCCTACCAACCGCTCGACCATCCTCGACCTCGCCGTGGCCCTGGGCCTGCCCGCCGTCATCGTTGCCCGCGCCGGGCTGGGCACGCTCAACCACACCGCCATGACCGCCGCCCTGCTCCGCCAGGCCCGCGTCCCCTGCGTCGGCGTGGTCGTCAACGGCTACGACGCCGACGCCACCGCCCACGTCGACGACCCCTCCATGCCCACCAACGCCCGGTGGATCCAACGTATGACCGGCCTGCCCGTGCTCACCCAAGTCCCCCGCCTGCACCCGGACCGGGCCCGCCCCGAACAGGCCGTCCTCGACGACGCCATCCTCGACACCCTCGCCGAGGTTCCGTGGTCCCGCCTCATCGCCCGCCCCGCCCTGCCTTCGCAGGCCAACTGACCCGGCCCATTTCAGGCGTGGGCGGGCCGCCGCACCATGCCCCCGCCAGCATGTACATCCGGGTCCTCCAACGCGGCCGCGCCGCCTCACCGCTCCGGCCGACGCGCCTCGGGCAACAACAACACCGGCGGCGACGGGCCAAACACGTCCACCCACGTCCGACGCACCCCCTGCAGCGTCGACACCCCCGCCTCCGGCTCACGCAGCGTACCCGTCACGCGGATCGCGATCAGCTCGTCCTTGATCGCCTCCCAAAGCTGCGTCAGCGGCCCGAGGTTCATCGCCGCCGGGTTCCGCGTAATCATCGCCAGGTCGATCCGGCCCTCGGGCAGGGTCACGTACCCCGCCCCGATGACCTGCAGGTTGGGCGAGGTCAGGCTCAACCGGTCCAGCAGCAGCCGGTCGTCATCGAGCACGAACCGCGCCGCCGCCCGATCAAACGGCCGGGCCGTCGGGAACGCGAAGTTGGTCGCCTGCAGCACCGCCAGGCCCAGCGGCTGATCAAAGAGCGCCGCGTCCCGCACCCGCAGGTCGCCCCGGCCCTCGCGATGCGCCCCCTCGCCGTACCCGCCGCTGAGCGTCAGCGACACCGAGACCAGCCCCCGCCGGATCGCCGGCTCATCCGCATCGTCCGACGCGGTGCCGCCTGCACCCGCCTGCCCCGCCGCCCCGGGCGGCGACAGCAGCGGCCGCGCCGCCACGTCCGCCGCCGTCAGCTCCACCGCGTACTGCCCCTCGCGATCCAGGTCGAAGTAGCCCCGCCCGTACACCACCCCGCCGTACATCGAGCCGACCATCTCCCGCAGCACCATCCGGTCCGCCCCCAGCGGTGCCCGAAACTCCGCCTCCACCGGGCCCAGCCGACGCCCCTGCACCCGCGCCTGATGCGCCAGCACCGTCAGGTCGATCGCCGGTTGCTCCACACCCGTCGGCCGATGCACCCGCACGTCCAGCGTCGCGTCCAACTCCGTCACCGGCAGCCCGATCGTCAACGACGACGAAGGCAACACCAGCTGCCCCTCCAGCAGCAGCGCCGACGCCTGCTGCGACGCGGCATTTAACGCGTCATCACGGGCCGATGCCCCCCCCGGGGGCGGGGGCGGGTGGCGGATCCAAAAGCGACCCCCGCTGATGACGAAGGGCCCCTGCAGTTCCAACGCCTCGATGAACTCACCCACCGCCCCGGGCAGCACCGCCGGCAGCGACGCTTCCACCCGCTCGCCCCGCGCCTCGAAACGCAGGTCGCACGTCATCGACTGCGGCTCCCCCAACTCCCCCGACCGGTCATCCTCATCCGACCCGTCATCCGGCAGCCGGACCCACCCGCCCAGCTGCAGCGACCCACCGTCGAACTGCCCCCGCATCCGACCCAGGTCCAGCAGCCCGTCGGTCAGCACCGCCCGACCCTCCACCTGGTCAAAGTCGAAGCGGTGCCCGCCGTAGCTAAAGGCCACGTGGTGCGGCTGCATCACCAGCCGAAACTCGTCGCCATAAATCCCATCCGACAGCTCGAGCACCGCGTCGCCCGCCGCTTCGGGCTCGAAGCGCTCGTGCAGCTGCAGCAGCTCCGCCCGGGCCGGCAGGTCCCGCGGCACCAGGTCCAGCAGCGACCGCTCCACCGGCAGGTCGCTGGCCCCAAACCGCAGCCGCATCGACGTTTCGGCCTCGGTGCCCAACTTCTCTCGCACGACACGGTCCGCCGAGCCAAAGTCCACGTCACCGTCGACCGTCAGCGTTGCCGCCCCATGGTGCGACTCGACACCAACGATGCCCAGCCCGTCCCGGCTCAGCCGCAGCGTCCCGGTCGCGTCCCGCAGCGCGTACGCGCCCGTAAACGGCCAGGCCGAGCCCTGGACCTGCGCGTCAAACTCGAAGCCGATCCGGTGCTTATCCCCGTCGAACACCCGGCCCTCCACCTGCGCCCAGCCCCGCGGCCGCAGCTTGGCCAGCAGCGACCGCACCGCCAGGTCCGTCGAGCCGATCAGCAGTGGATCGATCGGCAGCCGGGTTTGGCTGATCGTCAACTCCGGGGCCCAATCGTCCTGACCCTCGATCGGATCGACCCTGCCGTCGATGACCATCTGCCCGCCGGTCGGCGTGGTGACCGCGATCTGCTCCAGCCGCACCGACTCACCCTCAAGCCGCAGCGCTCCGCCGCGTGCGATCAGCGGGTACTTCCAGCTGTCCAGCAACACCCCGAACCCCGCCTCGGTCGGCCGAAGCACCGCGCTGATCTGCTGCTGCGTGTTCAGCCCCCGCGGCCGGTGCACCTGGATCGCCCCGCCGATCGGACCGCCCAGATCAAACCGCGGCGCCCGCCAACGCGGAAACACCCGCCGCAGCTCCGCCAGCCACGCCTCGCCACCCATGGCCTGCACCGCGTCACGCCCGGCCGCACGATCTTCCGGGGTGGGGCCCGGATCAATCAGCCCCCAGGCCACCCGCTGGGCGTACGCCTCGCGGTCCATGAACGAGCTCAACGACCCCCGAAACTCCTCCGGCAGGTAGCCCACCAGCTCCTCATTCACCGGCAGCTCCGCCAGCTGCACCGTCAGGTCCACCTGCGCCTCGGGCCCCGGCGGCGCGATCACGCCGCTGACCTCGATCGTCCCGCCCTGCGGGCCCGTCCCCGTCAGCCGGTGCACCTCCACCTGCTCGTCGCTGAACGCGATCAGCGCCGAGACGTCGCTCAGCGGGATCGGCACCCGGTGATACACCAGGCTCGCCTCGAACAGCTGAACCCGCCCGTCGTACGTGATCGGCCCGCCCGCCTCGGCCCGCCGCACCCGCACACTCGCCGCCGCCTCGCCCCGCGGCTCCAGCTCCCGCAGCGCCTGCACCACCGCCTCGGGCAGCAGCGCCCGCGTCCGCGGGTCGTTCGGAATGACCCCCCGCTGCACCCGGATATCCAGATCAAACGGCTCATCCACGCTCAGCCCGATCGTCCCGTCGATCCGCACCGGCAACCCGTACTCCGACGCCACGCCACGCAGCGAACGCAGCGTCGCACGCCGCTCGGAAAGCTCGATCCGACCCTCCACGTGCTCCAGCGCATAGCCCAGCGGCGAGAGCCGCACGTCGTCCAGCGACAGCACCAGCTGCTCCAGCCGCAGCGATCGGCCGTCCGGCGAGCCCAGCACCACGTCCAACTCCGGCACCCTGCCCGCCGGGCCCAGCTCGTCCCACCAACGCCGCCACCGACTGGGCAGCAGGTTGCCTTGCGGCTGGTCCAGACGCAGCTGGTCCAGGTTGACCCGGATGCTTGGTGCCGCCGCGTCGATCGTGCCCGACAACCGCGCCCTCGCAAAGCCCGCCGCTGCCGGGCCGCTCGTGCTGCCCTGGGTCGCCGGCCCGTCGCCGGCGTACCGCAGCTCGAACTCGTACTCCCGGGCGTCGGGCCGCGGCCGGCGGATATACCCCTCCACCGGCAGCGTGTCGGTGCGGGTGTATGTGCCGTCGGCGCCGACGTTGCCGAACACGATCGGCAGGTGTTCCAGCCGGATTGCCGGGAGGTTCGGGATCAGCGGCCCCTCCCGGTCCGACGAGCCCTGCGGCAGCGGCAAAAGCTCCCAGTTCACCCGCTGGTGGTCCTGATACTCCGTGACGTAAAGCACCGGCCCGGTCGGATCGATCGTTGCCCGTACCCGGCCCCGCCACAGCTGACTCAGCTCCAGGTCCAGCCGCACCGCCTGGGCCTCGGCCAGCTTCGCCCCCGGGCCCCGCCGAAGCGGCAGGATCAGCTCCAGCCCCTCCAGCGTCAGCGCCCCGTCCAGCCAGTCCACCGACGCCCGCTCCAGCCGCACGTCCGCCCCGCTGAGCACGCTGAGCACCCGCTGCGTGATTGGCGTGAGCTGCCGCGGATGCGCCACGATTCCCACCACGATCACCAGCAACACCAACAGGATCCCCACGGACCCCACCGCCCGCCGCACCCACCACCCCCACGATCGACCTCGCCAACACCCCCACCCCCTGCCCCCGGAGGCCTCCCCCGCATCGTGTTTCCCACCATCGTCGCCCACGCCGCAATCCTACGCCGCGACTGCTTCAAACCCACGCCTCAGCCCCGCATGTACATGCGGGGCCCAGAGCTCGATGCCCACCCTCGTCCAGTCACTCATCAGCACCACCCGCATCCGCCAACCTCGCCGGCTGCCGCGTCGGCTGCCCGAACTTGCCCGCTAGCGCCGCCCGCTCTCGCTCGACAAGCGCCTGCAAATCATCCAGCTCCACCAGCCGCGACTCGACCAGCAGCAACAGCTCGTGCGGCGACGGCTCACCTGGTCCCGCCACCCCCGCCCCGCTGCTCAGGATCGCCGCCCCGCCATCGGGCACCAGCAGCGTCGCCGCCCGCCCAACCTGTCCAACCGCCTGCCCCTCGGCTAGGACCGCCCGCCACTGCAGGTCCAGCCGGATGAACCCCGACACGCGGTACGGCATCGCCCGCACGTCCAACTCGAACCGCGACACCCGCGAGTCGTCATGTTCTCTACCCCGTGCAGCTTCCCGGGCTTCCGGGGGACCTTCCGGGGGCGGGGGCGGGGGCGGGGGTTGGTGTTGCAGCACACTCCGCTGATCCGCCGCCAGCACCATCCGGGCGGTCGCCAGGGTCGCCAATGCGGGGTCCTGCGTCGCCCGCCGCCGCAGCTTCGCCGCCGCCGTGGGGGCGAGCATCAGGCCGTGTGCCGTCACGCGATCCGCCACCGCGGTCGGCATCCGGATCAACCGCGCCTGCACCTCGATGCGACGCAACTCGCCCACTTCCAGCCGCCGCAGCAGCTGTTCCAGTTCCCGGTGGTTCTGCTCGGTGGTCCGCACCGCCAGCCGGCCGCTCGCTTCCTGAAGCGTCGAGTCCGCCTGCATCCAATCTTCAACGTCCCCGACCAGAGTGGTGATCAAATCCACGATGACGGCGATCTGGTCGTTTCGAGACCTCGCCTCCAGCTCCGCCCGCGTCGGATCCGGTCCATCAATCCAAGCCAGGACCGCATCGCCCTCTGCCACCGGCCCGGCCACGTCCTGCCCATCCGCCGCCTGACCCAGCCAGCCCACGACCACCAACACACCCACCATCCGGAACTTCATCGCCCCATCTTCGCCGACTCCGCCGCTGCCGACAAGCAGAAGATTCTGAACGCCCGCCAGCCAACCCGCAGCAGCAGCTTCCCCAGCCGCGGGTGGATACCCGCGGCCGGTGAAGGATTCGTGTGGCACCAGACCATCGGCATCACCCGTCGTCCGCGGGTATGCACCCGCGGCTGGGGGATGTGGGCAGCGGGGGCGGCGACGGTGCGGGGTGCGTTTGGGGTCAGCGGGGAAGTGGAGGTCTAGTCCGTCCGCACGTGTTCGAGCATTTCGTCGGGGATGTTGGCGTCTTTGTCGCCGGTGTGGATCACGCTGACGTCGCCGGTGGTTTCCATGACCATGGCCTTGACTTGGTCGATGTCGATCACGTTGGCTTTGCGGAGTTGGACGTAGACGTCGGCCTCAGTCATCGAGGCCTTGTTGAGGTTATGGGAGAGGATCTCGCCGTTGCGCATGACGAGGATCGGGCGGTTGTCGAAGACGAACGGGGCCCACTTGGTGTGGCGACGCAGCTTGGCGACGGCGGCCTGAGCGGCGAAGAGGGCCATGACGCCGGCAAGACCCTGGAGCAGCGGCGGGTTTTGGGTCAGGGCGGTGCTGGCGATGATCGAGCCGATGGCGATGGTCATCGCGAAGTCGAAGCCGGACATCTTGGCGAAGCTGCGCAGGCCGGTGATGCGGGCGCTGAAGATCACCGCGGCGTAGATCGCCAGCGTGCAGAGCATGACCATCGGGACGGCCAGCCAGCCTTGGAAAAACCATTCGGACATGGGTGGGACGGTAGCGGGACGGACATGAACCGCAGAGGCGCAGAGAGCGCAGGGGAAGACATCTCCACATGATTGATCCAATTGAGACCAGCGGGCTCTCGAGGCTGATTCAAAGTTCGGAGAAAGACTGTTGACGCCGACTGCCTTCCTCTGCGTCCTCTGCGCCTCTGCGGTTCAACCTCCCGGTAGATTGCCCCGCATGAACGAGGACACGCCGTTGGTCGGGCTGATCATGGGCAGCAAGTCGGACTGGCCGACCATGGTGCACGCGGCTCAGGTGCTGGAGCGGTTCGAGGTGGTGTTCGAGAAGCGGGTGGTTTCGGCGCATCGGACGCCGGGGTTGATGGCCGAGTACGGGTCGTCGGCGGCGGACCGGGGGCTGGAGGTGATCATCGCGGGGGCCGGGGGTGCGGCGCACCTGCCGGGGATGGTGGCGGCGCACACGGTCGTGCCGGTGTTGGGCGTGCCGGTGCAGAGCCGAGCGTTGTCGGGGTGGGACTCGCTGCTGTCGATCGTGCAGATGCCCGGCGGGGTGCCGGTGGGGACGCTGAGCATCGGCGAGTCGGGGGCGAAGAACGCAGCGCTGCTGGCTGTGGCGATTCTGGGCAACAGCCGACCGCACCTCCGGCAGGCCCTGCAGCGGTACCGCGACGAGCAGGCCCAAGCGGCGCAGCAGCCGCTGGATTGAAACCCGGGCGGTTCTGCCGGATCCGTCGGCGGATGTATTACGGGCTGTCACGGGCCGTGGCAGGCCCGCGGCGGGGTAGCGGATCGCCGTGGGTGTGCTCCACCGGTGCCACACCAACTCACACGCGGGGGGGGATGAGGCGGTGCGGCCCGCTATGCCGGTGCCGGTGTGGCACCGCCGGTGGTGGCGGGCTCGCGGCCCGCGGGGGCCTTGCTGCCGATCAGCAGCAGGGGCGCGGCGATGGCGATCGAGGAGTAGGTCCCAACCAGCACCCCGATGAGCATCGCGAAGGCGAAGCCGTGCACACCCGGGCCGCCGAGGGTGTAGAGGATCAGCAGGGCGAGGATGGTGGTGGTCGAGGTGATGACGGTGCGGCTGACGGTCTGGTTAATCGAGTCGTTGATGATGCCCGGCGTGGCGCGGGCAAGCCGGCCGCGGTTTTCGCGGATGCGGTCGAAGACGATGATCGTGTCGTTGAGCGAGTAGCCGATGATCGTCAGGACCGCGGCGACCAGGGCGAGGTCGATCTTGAAGTCGCTCAGCAGCAAGCCCCGGCCGATGGCGTTGTCGGTGAGCACGCCGGCGACGGCGAGCAGGCCCAGCGTGAGCGTCACGTCGTGGACCAGCGCCGCGATGGCCGCGAGGCCGTAGCGCAGCGATCCGAACCGCAGCCAGATGTAGGCCACGACCGCGAGCAGCGAGAGCACGATCGCGACGATCGCCTGCTGCTGCATCGTGCCGGAGACCTGGCTCGAGAAGTTGTTCACGCTCGCCAGGGAGGACGCGCGCTCCAGCGCGGCGCCGACCAGCTCCCACTCGGTCGCCGGCAGGCCCTGCGAATCGGTGATGGCGGCGGACTCCTCGGCGAGGTTCACCGTCGGGTCGGTCACCAGGTACGCCAGCGTCCGGAACTGCCGCCGGCCCTCGGCGTCCAGGTCGGCCGGCTCGAGCCCGATGATCCGCACGTCGCGGTAAGGCAGGTCGCGGAACTCGGGCTGCTGCCGCATCCGCGTGACCCGCTGGCTCAGCTGCTCGACGCTCAGGGCCGGCTGAAGGTTGTCCAGCACGATCGCCACGCCGCCACGCATCGCCGTGACCTCGGCGTCGCCGGCGGCCTCCCGCAGCTGATCGGCCCGGGCCCGGCGGTCCAGGTTCTGCAGATACGGATCGATGACCTCGTCCAACCGGTCTGCATCGATCGCGTAGATGAACCGCTGGGCGTTGGCGGGGTCCAGGCCCTGCCCGGCAAACGCCACGCTCGGCGTCGCGTCCAGCACGTCCTCGAATGCCGCCTGCACGATGCCCGCCACGGCGGTCGAGTCCTCAACCAGCGTCGAGACGGTGAAGCCGTTCGCCGCGACCCCGCCTTCGACGTTCTCGGTGTCGCCGACGGTGACCACGTTGTCGCCCGCGATCAGCGACCAGTCGACGGGCATCTCGCCCTCTGCCTCACGGCGGTCCTGCACCCGCTCGACCACTTCGGCGACGACCTCGTCGTCGGCGTCCTGCCCCCCGGCCGTCGCGAGCGCCGCGGCCGATGCCGCGTCCAGCCGGTCGCGGACCTCCGACAGCGGCATCATCTGGTCGCCGCGGAGGTTGAACGTGACCTGCGTGCCCGAGCGGAACTCGATGTCGAACATGTCCCCGCCCCGCAGGGTCAGGGCGGTGATGCCCGCGGTGATCAGCACGACGCTGATGGGGAAGAACATCTTCCGCTTGCTTAGCCAGTCGACGTTCGGCCGAAGCAGCTTGCCGACGGGTGGGATCACGTTGGGCAGCATGTGCAGCTGCCGCACCGGGCTGAACCGCACGTAAAGCTCGACGAAGATCCGCCCGGCGAACAGCGTCGTGAACAGCGTCGCGAGGATGCCCACGCCCAGCACCACCGCGAAGCCCTTGACCTCGGCGGTCGCGGTGTAGCCGAGCACCAGACAGGTGATCAGCGTGGTGATGTTGGCGTCCAGGATGGTCGACAGGGCCTTGCCGTAGCCCGAGCGGACGGCGGCGGTGAGTTTCACGCCCTCGTCGAGCTCCTCGCGGATCCGCTCGAAGATGAGCACGTTCGCGTCGACCGCCATACCGATGGTCAGCACCAGACCCGCGATGCCCGGCAGGGTGAACGTGGCCTCGAGCATCGACATGATGCCCAGCAGGATCAGCATGTTCATGGCCAGAGCGAGGTCCGCGACCAGGCCGGCGAAGAGGTAGTACACCAGCATGAAGATGCACACGGCGACCAGCGCGAGCACCGAAGCCTGGACGCCGGCGTCGAGGTTGTCCTGGCCCAGCGACGGGCCGGTGGTCCGCTGGCTGATGGGCTGGCTGGACAGCTCGCCGGCGAGCGAGCCGGCGTCCATCGTGCGGATCATGTAGTCGGTTTCTTCGTTGGAGAAGTTGCCGGTGATCTGACCGCGGTCGCTGATGCGGGCCTGCAGCGTGGGCGTGGTGATGACCCGGCCGTCGAGCACGACCGCCATCGGCCGGCCGCGGTTGGGCCCGGTCACCGCGCCCAGCAGGTTGCCCCCGCGGGCGTCCAGCGAGAAGTTCACCGCCGGCCGCATCAGCTCGTCGCTGCCGCGCGAGGCATCCGCCAGCTGCCAGTCCTGTTCGCCGGTGACCGCGATGTCCTCGTCGTTACCCAGCAGCACGTACATCTGCCCGGCGTAGCCGCGGGCGATGACGCCGACGCTCGCGCCGATCTGCTGCACCGTCTGCTGTGCCTCGGCCCGGATCTGCTCATCATCGCTGAGCGAGAGCACCTCGAGCGACTCCACCACCGCCCGCCGGTCCGCCGGCTCGTTGATGTACTGGTCCAGGTTGTCGACCACGAACCACCGGTACCGGTCGTCCCGCCCGCCACGCGGGCCACGCTCGTCCAGTGACTGCACATACGGCCCCGGCTCCGTCTCGCCGGGCACCGCCGCGATCCGGAACTCCAGCACGCCCGAGCCCTGCAGCAGCGCCTTGAGGTCTTCCGGATCGTCCAGCTGACCACGCACCTCGTCGTACGCCGTCCAGCGGGTGACCACCTCGCGAATCAGGTCCGCCTGCTGCGGGTGCTCCTCGGCAAGGCGGTCCGCCAACACCTGCCGCGGCGACTGCTCGCCCTCGCCCGCCGCGGTCTGGCCCCGCTGGATCGCCGGCTGGTCCAACACCCGCTGCAGGTCCTCCGGATCGACATTCGACGCCAGCAATGCATCCTCGGCCTCGCGGTACGCGTCGCGCGCCGCCACGTACGCCGACTGCGCCTCATTTCGCGCCGCCCGCGCCGCCTCCAGCGCCTCGGCATCACCCTCGGCGACGGCCCGCAGCGCATCGTCCGCGTCGTCGAGCGTCGTCGTCGCGACCTGCAGCGCGTCATACGCCTCCACGGTTCGGGCCAGCTGCTGCTCGTCGGCACCGGCGTTGATCAGCGCCGCCACCCGGGCCTCCCGCTCGTCGGCGGGGGCCTCGAGCGTCGCCACGACCTCCCGCGGGTCCAGGTTGGCTCCCAGCAACTCGTCCAGCGCATCCTGATAGCGATCGCGGAGCTCGCGAACCTCCCGCGAAGCCTGGGCCATCTGGACCGACAGCCGGTTGCCCGCCTCGGGCCGCCAGACCAGGTTCCGCACGCCGGTGGGGTCGATCCGGGTCCGCAGCGCGGCGATCGTTTCCTCGATGACCTCCTGCGCATTGGCCCCCTGCGGGACCTGCACCTCGTACACCAGCGTGGTGCCGCCCGCCAGGTCGATCCCGGGCTTCAGGCCCTTGACCGACAGCATCAGCCCCGACAGGGCCAGGACCACAACGACAATTCCGAGTTTCCAGATCAGGCTTCGCATCGGCGAGGTGACTCAAGCAAGAGGTTCAAATACCGGCATCCGAAGGCTAACGACAGACCGGCCAGAGGATAAGGATCATCGGCTCGACGCCCCGCAGCCGCCCGCGGACAGCGGAGGAGCAAGCATCATCGGCCAGATGCGTCACTTGGACTTTTCGTCGGCGGACTCGTCGCTGACCACGCCCTTGATCGCCGAGCGGGCGAATCGCAGCCGGGTGTTAGCGTTCTCATCGACCTTCACCACGACCTCGTCGCCGCGGACCTCGACGACGCTGCCCAGGATCCCGCCGGCGGTCTGGACCCGGTCGCCCTTGCTCAGGTCGGCGAGCATCTGCTCGTGCTTCTTCCGCTCCTTGCGGTTGCCGCCCAGCAGGAAGATCCACATCACCACGAACACCAGCGCCAGCGGCAGCAGCAGGCTTGTGCCCCCGCCGAACAGCCCCCCGCCGCCACCGGCGTCACCATCGGTCGCACCCAGCGGCACGTCACCCTCCGACGGCTGACCTTCCACCGCTTCCGGGGGCACCCCGGGCTGCTGCTCATCCACACTCGGGCCCGGCTCGGCGTCCTGCGCCAACACCAACGAGATTCCTTGCCAATCCATCGTCCACACGTTCCCTGCTGCGGGTCCCACAACCTCGAACGCTTCGCAGCGCCGCCCGAGATCAACCATCACGTTCCAGCCCGGCCCGCCCCGAAAGCCTCAGCCCATTACCGAACTTCGGCACTCCCGGCCACGTCGCCGAGCGCCGACGCCGCCACCGGCCAGCGTCGTTCGAACCAGGCCCAGCCATTGTGAGTCATCGCCGCCCGGATGTCCAACATGAGCCGCTGGAAGTGACGCAGGTTGTGCATGCTCACCAGTTGCCCGCCCAGCATCTCCCCCGCCACCAGCAGGTGACGGATGTACGACCGGCTGAATCCCACGCACGCCTCGCAGTCGCAGCCCGCCTCAATCGGCCCGGGGTCGCGGGCAAACTTCGCGTTCCGCAGACGGATCTGACCGCCGGTCGTGAACGCGTTGCCGTTACGCCCGTTCCGCGTGGGCAGCACGCAGTCGAACATGTCCACCCCGGCCCGCACGGCCGCGACAATGTCCCGCTCGTACCCCACGCCCATCAGATACCGCGGCCGGTCCGCCGGCAGCAGCGGGGCCGTGTGCTGGACCACCCGCACCAGCTGCTCAAAGCCCTCGCCCACCGCGACGCCCCCGATCGCGTACGCCGGCAGGTCGTGTTGGGTCACCTGCTCGGCACTGCGTGTCCGCAGGTCCAGCTCGGTCCCCCCCTGCACGATCCCCAGCAGCGCCTGCTCGTCAGGCCGGCCGTGCGCTTTGACACACCGCTCCAGCCAACGCGCCGTCCGCTCGCTCGCCGCCTCGACGACCGCCCGATGCTCCGCCGCCCTCTTCGTAGGACGGGCGTCCCGCCCGTCATCGCCGCGGAGCGGCGATTCAGCCGCCACCCGGCCCGGGTCGCTTCCCGACGCCCTTCCGAGGGCCTTCGCCCGCTGCACCTGGTGCTCCGTCGGCGACGCCGCAGGCGGACACACATCCAGCGCCATGATCAGGTCCGCCCCCAGCTGATTCTGCACCCGCATCGACGCCTCCGGGTCCAGCATCACCTCCCGGCCATCGAGGTGGCTGCGGAACCGCGCCCCCGCCTCCTCCACCTTCAACCGGTGAGCCAGGCTGAACACCTGAAACCCCCCCGAGTCGGTCAGCATCGGCCCGCCCCACCCCGTCCACGCCTGCAACCCCCCCATCTCCGCCACCAGCTCCGCACCCGGCCGAAGCATCAGGTGGTACGTGTTGCCCAGCACCACCTGCGCCCCGGTCCCCCGCACCTGCCCGGGCATCAACCCCTTCACCGTCCCCTGCGTTCCCACCGGCATGAACGCCGGCGTGTCAAACCCCCCATGCAACGTCCGCACCCGCCCCACCCGCCCCCGCGACGCAGAATCCGCGTCCGCCGTCACCACCTCAAACTCAAGGGGCCCATCACCCATCCGGGCACCCTACCCCCGCCCAAAGCCCACGGCTTCAGCCGTGGGCACGGTGTCCACGGTCAAGCGGAGGCCAAGCCATCAAGCTGTATCTCAATACCGCTGTGCACACGTTCCAGTCGGCGTACCTGCTCCTGGTAAGCGTCAATCAGCTCAACCAAGGCTCGGAGCTTGCCGACCCGTGTCTCTCGACCCCACTCACCAACGTTGTTGATGATGTAGGTCTCGAGACCATGCACAGTCAGACTCGGGTCCGCGAGGCGGGCGCGTGCCCGATCAACATCCTCGTCAAGCACGTAAAGCACGCTGTCCAACCCGGCGGTGCGATTCTCGACGAACCGGCGAAGTATCCGATCGGTCGGCGCAACCGTCACGTGGAAGGCGGTATCGCCGACGCGGAAGTCGCCATCACGAGATAACCCGGCGTCGGTCGCTCTGTCGTGAGCGCTGACGGGCTTGTCGAGGCCCTGAACCTGATCGGCACCGTGCACCCTCGCAAGCTTGACACCAAGCAGATGGTGGGCGACGTGGCCGCGGACATTGCGGTCGCCAGCCTGACGCATGATCTCGGCCAGCAGGGCACCGATCTGCGGGAAGTCATGCACACTCACTCGAATCGGGTTCGGCGAAAGCTGCGGCACGACGTAACGCTCGATGATGCGAGCCTGCACCTCGCGTACAGCGCAGCCGAATCTGGCCGAGTCGTGCAGCAGCTCGTGAGGCGCCGTCTGGAGCAACTGGCGGACCGGACGAAAGTTGCCGCGGGAACTGCGCCCGCCATCGACGCCAAGGTAGCTGCTGGCGTGGATGCCGTGAGCCACAAAGACTTGGTCAAGCGTTGAACGCGTAATACTACTGAGCTGCCCTTCATTTACGGTGACGAACAGCCGCAGTGCCAGCCAACCACGCCAATCGGGGCGGCGGACCTCGTGCCAGATCCGACGCAGATCATCGTGCAGTTCCGGCTCGGATCGCAGGCGTTCCAAGACGACAAGTGCGGCCGCAACATTACCCCGACGATTCGGATCGGGTTCTGCAACGTCGGACCAATCGCTGAACCACCGCTCCGCGATAGCTGCAAGTTCAGCATCGTCAACCTGCACGATTTAACACCTCCACGGTGGCATCGGTCGGCTTCTGCAAGTTCTGGAGAGCCTGCCGATGGCGTGGCAGGCCATGCTCGGAAAGCCAACCGATGACTGGAACGCACACCGCATCCCCGAAACCGAAAAGAGCGGCGTTATCTTTCACACTGATTCGATAGGTGTCGGGGACCCCTTGAAGGCGTGCGCATTCGCGCGGGTTGAGCAGACGAACCCGATAGGCACCGCAGCCAGCCTCAAACAAAATCTGTCGACCCGAGCCGCCACGTGGGGTTCGTAAGCATCCAGCGATGCCGTCGGTGCGCAGTTCCGCCATACACCGCCCACGCCTCACGCGGCGAAAAACCGTCGCATGGGCCACTGAATTGCCGGCGACCATGTTTTCGGCGACCTTCCGATGCCGCTCAGAGAACTGCGAGAACAAGTAGCTCGCCCGGTCCTCGTCCCACCATCGATCATCCTCGGGGTCCAGCGACTCAATGACATCCGAAACATCCGTTTGCCGAACAAGCGGTGCCGGTGTGTCGGCAAATGCCCAGTGCAAATCCGCGTGCTGGCGAGCGAACGCCATGATGGGCTCCGGACGATGCCGGCTTGGGGTGGGAAGAAGGTAGTGTGCAGCCGGCTCACCCTTCGTCGCTAGTACGAATAGTCGTCGTCGGCTCTGCGGGACCCACCACTTTGCATCCAGCATCAAAACGTCGATGGCGTATCCAACCTTATTCAACCCCAATAGGATCTCGTAAAGGTCAGCTCCGTCTTCACGGAGCAGCAGGCCCCAGACGTTCTCTAGGAGGATCTGCAACGGGCGATCTTCGCCAGCATCTTCGACCAGGCGAAGAAACTCGTGAATCATCGATGAGCTTTCACCTTTGATGCCGTCGTACGATCCGGCCAAGGACGTGTTGTTGCAGGGGAACGAGGCGGTCCAGAGATCGCAAGCGGGTACGTCTGCCGACTGCACCTCGCGGATGTCTCGGCCGTCGATGACGTGCGACGGGAAGTTATCGGCGTACATCGCCCGCTTCGCGGGATCGTTGTCGTTGGCGTAAACGCAGGACCACGCATCGCCGAGGCCCAGGTTGACCAGACCGATGCCTGCGAAAAACTCGGCAAACGTGCGCTTCACGGCTTGACTTTAGCTTCCCGCCGGCGACGACAGGCTCTGCCGGCGATTGCCGCTGAGGTGCCCGGCCAATCCAGAACGTCCGTCTCTTAAGGGTGTTGCTAGGTTGCTCAGACCGTTCGCGGTAGCTGCTCGCCGGTTACCGGGCTGCCGAGCCTAAGGGGGTCAGGCGGTCTGGCGAGGCCGACCCACGTGCACCGCCTTCAACCGCGGCTTCATCATCGCTTCATGTGTTCCCAAGAGCATGCCGTGGCGGAAGTTGGGAGTGTCCCGGCTTGCCGCAGGGTTCCCCTGTACGAGGAGATGGTCTGATGGAACTGCTCTGGTTTGCGATTATCTGTTTTGTGGTCGCCGTTGTGGCGGCGGTGCTTGGATTCGGGAAGATTGCGGCCGGTGCCGCGGGGATCGCGAAGATCGCGTTCTTCATCTTCCTCGTCATCGCGGTGATCCTGCTGATCATGCACTTTGTCGGCGCGGCGTAGCCGCTCGAGACGGTTCCTGCCACGGGTTAGCGCCCGGGGCGGGGTTTGCGGGGCCGCGGGTGGGAGGATTCGGGTGATGTGGCCGAAGGTTTAGCCAGGGTCACGATGCTGTGGCTTATGATGGGGTGGGCGGCTCGGCGGTGCGTGTGCACTTGCCGGGGCAGCCCACGAGGGAGCTGGCCATGTTGCGAATGAGCCCACGAGGTTTGATGACGGTCCTGCTGGGCCTTGGCCTGGCCTTGCCGGTGGCGGCGCAGCAGCGGGTCAACAACGGCAACGCCCTGGACGCCAACCCGCAGGCCGGCTCGGGCGGCAGCAACCCGTACGGCCAGCAGCTGGACTTCCGCGTCCGCAACAACGTGGTCACCGGCGACGTCGCCAACTCGCGGGCCTTCCGCGGGGACATCGACTACGGCAGCGTCGGCAGCTTCCGGGGCACGCTGGGCAGCGACGACCTGTTCCGCTTTCGGGCCGACGCCCTGACCAGCTCGCCGAACGTGCGGGACGTGATCGGCCAGACCTACGCGGGCCAGCGGGGGACGGTGTCGGTGTTCCGCAACTTCACCGACCTGCGGACCGAGTACGCCATCGGCGCGGCACCGCCCGGGCGGACCGCCGCCGAGGACGCCGGCATCCGCCGGTACAGCGACCGGCTGCAGACGCTCAACAACGACACCATCCGCCTCTCGGACCTCGGCACGTCGGGGGACGACACGAACACCTCCGGTCGGCTGGGCGTGTTCCGCGACGCCCAGGGCCAGGCGCTGGAACTGACCGCTTCGCCGCTGCTGGGCATCCGGGAGAACCCGCTGAACATCAGCGACGACTTCACCCGCCGGGCCCAGCGGCTGCAGGACACCACCGATGATGGCATGGACGAGGGCGAAAATGCCCAAGACCCGACCGATCCGTCCGCCAGTGGCACGGGGTTGGAAACCGGCCAGCGAGTCGGTGAGCCGATCGACGGTCGGCTGATGCAGCCCGAGACGCCCGGCCAGGGCGGCGACCGGCCGCTGGGTGCGCCCGCGGGTCTGGTGCTGGGCCAGCAGCTGCAGAGTCAGATTCAACCCGACCGCGGCGAGCAGACCTACGACCAGCAGATCGCGGCGCTGCGGCGCCAGCTGTATGCCCCGCTGGAGCGGCAGGGCCAGCCCGGCGAACCCGAAGCGGGCCAGGAGGCCGCGGACGACCCGTACCTCGCGCTGCTGGCGCAGATGCGCGGCGAGCAGCCCGACGCACAACAGCAGGGCAATGAGGAGCCCAATGAGCGGGTGCGTCGGCTTCAGGACATCCTGCAAGGCCCCGACGGCGGCGAGCTACAGGCACTGGAGAACCAGCGCGACGACGCGGTCCGCCGGGCCTACGCCAACGACCGGCTGGCCCGGCTGAATCGCCTGAGCGACCGGCAGCAGGTGGAAGACCCGATCTCGATGCTTCAGGAGGCCGGCGAGGGCGACGTGCTCAGCCGGCTGACGCTGGACGACCGTGGCCTGCCGCGGACCAGCTCGACGCGGGGCACCGACGCGCTGCTTGGCGAGCTGTCGACGCAGCTGCCGCGGGTGCAATCGCTGGCCGGTCAACAGCCCCAGCGGATGAACCAGCTGCTGCGGCAGGCCGAGAGTCAGCTCGCGGCGGGCGACTGGTTCGCCGCCGAGAACACCTACCGCCAGGCGCTGCTGCAGTCCCGCAGCTCGCCGCTGGCGCGGGTGGGCTTGGCCCACGCTCAGCTGGGTGCGGGCCTGATCCGCTCCTCGGCGTACAACCTGCGGACGCTCTTCGAAAACAACCCCGAGCTGATCAACGTGCGGTACGAGCCGCGGCTGCTGCCCGGCGGCGATCGGCTGCAGTTCATCCAGCAGGAGCTGCAGTCGCAGATCAGCGACGGGGCCCGGGAAAATCCGGAGCCCGGGCTGATGCTGGCGTACCTGGGCTTCCAGGCCGAGAGCCGTCCGCTGATCCGCTACGGGCTGGCGGCGGCCGAGACGGCTGCGCCGCGTGACACGCTGCTGCCGGTGCTCCGCCGGGTGTGGCTCAGCGACGGCGAGGCACCCCAAGGCCCCGCCAACGCCCGCGAGCGGC
>CAZVBW010000011.1:0-63565 GCA_964625505.1 uncultured Phycisphaeraceae bacterium | reverse complement strand
AGCGGTGGACCGACGCGGCTGCGCCGCGGGCGGGTGCAGCTGCGCTGCAACCGCTAAACGTAAATGGCGGCTGCGCCGCATCCCTTGCTCACGCGGCGGGCTCGGATGAGGCAGGGCGTGGGTCGCGCCCGTTCCCTAGCCGCGGGTGGATACCCGCGGTCGCTGAAGCGTGCGGCGAGGTGTCACGGCCCCGCGCCGTCCACCGACCGCGGGTATTCACCCGCGGCTGGTAGCGCGGTGCGGTCGGCGTTGGGGGGAGCGTGTCCACGCCTGAAGGCGTGGGCTTTGGGCCGGCGGTCAGTGAATGAACTGCTTGGTCTTCTTGCCCGTCATATAGCTTTCGATGACGGTCGAAGACAGGTCTTCGCTGGTGCAGTAGTAGGCCATGCCGCGGGTGAGTTTGGTGAGGCGGTCGATGAAGCCGACCCAGTCCATGCCCCAGTAATCCTCGATCATGGCGAAGCTGGCGATGCGGATGCCCTGCTGCTGGCACTTCATGGCTTCGGTGAGCGTGGCGGCGGCGGAGCGTTCGCTCGGGGGGTAGAGCAGGTACAGCATGTCCTCACCGGTCCCCTCGGCCGGCTCAATGTGGGCGGTGGGTTGGCCGTCGGTGATGACGAAGATCTGCTTGTTGGCGGCGCCGCGGCGGGCGAGGATCTGGCGGGCGGTCCGCAGGCCCAGGTGCAGGTTGGTGAAGTGCATCGGCAGGCGGTCGCGGTGGGCGTCGGCCTGGTCCAGCGGCAGCCGGAGGCGGACCGACGGGTCGCGGATGCTCACGGGCTGGGGCATGACCAGCGGGACGTCCCGCTCGGCGACGACCTCGGCGAGGGTGTGGAAGCTCACGTAGTCGATCGTGTCCTGGGGGAACCGCTGGCGGATCATCTCGGCCATGCCCAGGGCGACGCGTTTGGCCTGGAGGAACCGGCCGTAGCGGTACATCGACCCGGACATGTCCATGAGCAGGACGGTCGCGCAGTCGGCTGAGCCCTCGGTCTGGTAGAGCTCGAGGTCGTCGTGGGACAGGCGGATGGGGAGCATGGGGGCCCCGGCGGCGCGGCCGGTGTTGGCGGCCTGGCGGGACTGGCTGGCGATGGCGTTGCGGAGGGTCGCGACAAGATCGATTTCGCTGAGCGGATCGCCGAACTGGTACGGCTGGTTGCCGTCGGAGCGTTCCATGGTCCGGCCGCGGTCGGGGGTGCGGTGGGACTCCTTCACGCCTTTTCGCATGCCCGCGAAGATGTCCAGCAGGCTGCGGTGCTGCAGGCCGCGGACCATTTTGCCGGTGAGGCGGAGTTGTTTGCCGCCTTGGCCGTCGTCGACCTCTTCGAGCAGGCCGGCGTCGATCATGGCCTGGACGAAGTCTTGTTCTTCGTCGCCGTCCATCTGTTCGAGGGCGTCCAGGGCGTCGTCGCCGTACTGGAGGATGAAGTTCATGACCTGCGGCTGGGGGAACAGCTCGTCGGGGGCCAGGTGTCGCGGGGCGTCGCCGGAGAACTCGCTGTAGTCGAAGCGCATGGGCGATGGTAGCGCGGGGGGTGGGGTGGTGCGGGGTGGGTGGGGAGCGGGGGTGTGGGCGTGGGCGTGAGCGTGGGGCAGTGGCGCGGGTGGATATCCGCGGTCGCTGAAGGGCGCGGGAGGGTGGGTGCCCCGACCGGCCGAGGGCGGCTGGTGTGGCGCGGATGGGGCCGGGGGGGCATGCCCACGGCTGAAGCCGGGGGCTTTGGGGGGGGGCGGTAAGTGTGGACCCGGCGCGTGAAGTTGCGTGCGGCTTGACGCGGCGGGGCCGCGGGCGGGTGCAGCTGCGCTGCAACCGCTAAACGGGGATTGGCGGTGGCGTCATGTATGGAAGGGGTCTCTCTCGCTCGTGCGAGGGGTTGGGGGCGTGGCGTGGGTGCTCGGCGCGTCGGGGAAATTTCAGAGAACGTCGCGAAGAGAGGAGGGTCATGATTGTCGTTGCAGATGCAGTGGTGCGCATGAGCGCGGCGTGGCGGGCGCGGTTGGTGGCCTGCCGGGGCGGCGGGGGGTCTGGAGGGTGTAGGCTGGGCGGATGCACCGTGTTGTGTTGGCCCTGCTGCTCGGGTGTCTCGCTGCTGGACCGGCGGCGGGGCAGGAGACGTACGACCTGACCGAGCAGGGGTGGGAGGCCCGGCCGGCCCCGGAGCCGGGGAGCCCGGCGGCGCGGCTGCAGGCGGCGCGGCGGGCGCTGGCGGACGAGGATGCGGACCGGGCGATCGCGTTGGCGGGTGAGTGGCTCGAGGCTTATCCGGCCCACCCGCTGGTGCCCGAGGCGCTGCTGCTGCGGGGCGACGCGCGGGTGGCGGACGGGCGGTACTACCAGGCGCTGTTTGACTACGAGCAGCTGGTCGGGCGGTACCCGGCGTCGGAGCTGTTTTTGCCGACGCTGGAGCGGGAGCTGCGGCTGGCGGAGCTGTACCTGGACGGGGATGTGCGGCGGCGGCTGCTGGGGGTGCCGATCTTCCCGCTGGACGGCGAGGCGGAGGAGCTGCTGATCCGGATCCAGGAACGGGCTCCGGGCAGCGATGTCGGCCAGCGGGCGCTGCTGCGGCTGGGGGACTACTACTACGACGAGAACGAGATGGGCCTGGCGGCCCAAGCGTATGACTTGTTTTTGCAGAACTACCCGCGGTCCGAGCACCGGGAGTGGGCGATGCTGCGGCTGATCCAGGCGTCGCTGGCGCGGTTCCGCGGGCCGCGGTTCGATCCGACGGGGCTGGTCGATGCGCGGCAGCGGCTGGTGGAGTATCAGGAGCAGTTCCCGGCGGCGGCGGAGCAGATCGGGGCGGACGCGTTGATGCGGAGCATCGGGCAGTCGATGGCGAGGCGGGACCTGTTGCTGGCGCGGTGGTATGACCGGCGGGGCGAGCGGGTGAGTGCGGTGGCCTTGTACCGCCGCCTTGTGGCGGAGCACGCGGACACGGCGTCGGCGGCCGAGGCGCTGCGGCGGCTGCGGGAGCTGGGGGAGCGGCCGTGATGCGGTGGGTGTTCAGAGCTTGGGCACGGGCCGCGGGTGTGAACCCTTCGGCTGATCGTGAGCGTGGGCGGGTGGGGCGAGGCCGACGGATTGACATCCGCGGCTTCGGGTCCGTGGTGGCGGGGGTGGTGTTGCTGATGGGGGTGCCCGGGTGCGGGTACAGCAGTGCGTCGCTGTATCCCGAGCGGTATGGGTCGGTGGCGGTGCCGATCGCGGAGAACCGCACGATGCAGCGGGATGTGGAGTTTCAGCTGACCGAGGCGTTGATTAAGCAGGTCCGGGACCGCACGCCGTACGCGATCCACACCAGCGCGGCGGTGGCGGACACACTGATCGAGGCGACGGTGCTGGACGTGGACCGGCGGACGCTGTTCCGGACGGTGGATGGGGGGCTGCCGCAGGAGCTGGAGGTGGTGGTGACGGCGGACGTGGTGTGGCGGGACCTGGGGACGGGTCGGGTGATCCGGGAGCTGCCGGGCGTGCAGGCGACCGGGCGGTTTGTGCCGACGACGCCGATCGGGGAGTTTTACGAGACGGCGGAGCAGGCGGCGGTGGTCGAGCTGGCGCGGCAGGTCGTGGACGCGATGCGTAGCGACTGGTAGCCGGCCCACCGCCGGGCGGTTCTGGGGTACAACGCGGGCATGAGCAAGCTGCGTTGTGGCGTGATCGGGCTGGGCATCGGGCGGAGTCACATCCGGGGCTACCAGAGCCACCCGGACGCCGAGGTCGTCGCGGTCGCGGACCTGGACGAGGCCCGGCGGTCGGCGGTGATGAGCGAGTTCGGCATCGAGCAGGGCTACGCGTCGGGCGAGGACATGATCCGCGAGGCGGGGCTGGACGTGGTCTCGATCGGCACGCCCAACAGCCTGCACAAGCCGTTGACGCTGGCGGCGCTGGACGCGGGGTGTCATGTGCTGTGCGAGAAGCCGATGGCGTTGACCGCCGAGGAGGCCCGGGAGATGCAGTCGGCGGCGGACGCGGCGGGCAAGCGGCTGATGATCAACTTCAGCTTCCGGTTCACCGACGCGAGCCAGGCGATGAAGGCGATCGTCGACGAGGGGGCGCTGGGCGAGGTGTACTTCGGGCGGTCGGTGTGGCACCGGCGGTTCGGGGCGCCGAAGTTCGGCGGGTGGTTCGGGCACAAGGCGATGTCCGGCGGCGGGCCGCTGATCGACCTGGGGGTGCACCGGCTGGACCTGGCGCTGTGGCTGATGGGTTACCCGACGCCGACGTGGGTCATGGGCAGCACGTACGACCACCTCACCGCCGCCCGGGCCAAGGCGGAGGGCGCGAAGTTCGATGTCGAAGACCTGGCCGCGGCGATGATCAAGTTCGACAACGGGGCGACGCTGGAGCTCGAGGCGAGCTGGGCGGCTCACATTGCCGAGGACCAGCTGATGGAGACGCGGCTGCTGGGCACCGATGGCGGGCTGCTGCAAAGCAACCTCGAGGGCACGTACAAGTTCGAGGCGCATCTCTACAAGCAGCACGACGGCATCCACCGCGGCACGCGGATCGAGCCGCTCAAGCCGCTGGGACTCTCGGCGATGAAGCACTTCGTCCAGGCGATCCGCGACGACACGCTGCACGAAGCGGACGGTTCGCAGGGGCTGCTGGTGATGCAGCTGCTGGACGCGATCTATGCGTCGGCGGCGAGTGGGGAGCCGGTGCGGGTGGGGTGAGGCGGCGGCGGGACGAGGCCGACGGATTGACATCCGCGGCTTCATCCCAGCATCAACGCACCTTGATGGAGATGACCTGCCACGGCTCGAAGCTCACGCGGAGGCTGCCGTCGGTCACGTCAACCGCGTCGCCGTCGTCTTCGAGGAAGTTGCAGCGCACGGCCGACTCGAAGGGCACGTTGAGCTTGACCGTCGCCTCGCCGCGGGTGCCGTACGACTCGTAGAGCCGCAGCACGGTGGCCTCGGTCTCCTCGGCCTTCTTGATGGTGTCGAGCACCAGGGCGGGGTGATCGACCGACGCGAGCGACACGTTCGCCGGGGCGTGGTCGATCCACCGCATCGGTTGGTTGAACCGCAGGCCCTCGCCGGTGACGTCGGCGGCCCGCCAGTCGCCGGCGTGGGGCATCAGGGCGTAGCTGAATTGGTGCCGGCCCATGTCCGCGTCCGGGTCGGGGGACTTGGGGCTGCGGAGCAGGGTCATCTTGATGGTCTGGTCCTCGAAGCTGAAGCCGTACTTGCTCTCGCTGAGCAGCGCGACGCCCAGGCCCGGCTGGGACAGGTCGACCCAACGGTGGGCGGGGACTTCGAACATCGCCTGATCGAAGGAGGTGTTGCGGTGGGTCGGGCGGTCTACGGTGTGCCACTGCATCTCGCACGTCGTGTTGCGGGCTTGGATGGTGGTCGGGAAGGCGACCTTCAGCAGCGTGTGCGACGCGTGCCAGTCGACCTCGCAGTCCACCTCCAGCCGACGGCTGCCCGCGTCCAGGCGGACCACCTGCGTCATGGTCGAGCCCTGGCCGAGGTCACGCTCGTACCGCAGTTCGACGCGAAGTGAATCCTCTCGCATGACCTCGCAGGTGTGGGCCGGCGGGGCCTCCCGGCGGGTCTCGAGTGCGAAGGGGTCGATGTCCCAGGCGTCGTAGGCGGTCGGGCGATCGTCGAACAGTTCGAGTACATGGGCCCGGCCGTCGATCACGGCCTCCCCGGGAGCGCCGACCTCGGCGAGGTGGCTGATCGTGCCGTCCGGCTGGACGGTCGCGGTGAGGTGCTCGTTGCTGAGCACGTAGGCCTCGCCGCTGCGCTGCAGCCGGACGGGCGCGGGGGCGTCCACCACCATGCCGAAGCCCATCGCCGGGGCCTCGACGGGGACCAGGTCGCCGGTTGGCGTGGTCATCAACTCGCGTCGGGGCAC
Organism: uncultured Phycisphaeraceae bacterium; assembly: GCA_964625505.1. Classification (GTDB taxonomy): domain Bacteria; phylum Planctomycetota; class Phycisphaerae; order Phycisphaerales; family Phycisphaeraceae; genus CAZVBW01. The sequence goes on along the minus strand of CAZVBW010000011.1, from coordinate 57,699 downwards.
GCCGAGCGTGTTCAGCGGCGAGGGGCCGTTGGCGTCCGGCACCGGCGACCCTCCCCCGGCCCCTCCCTGGGAGGGAGGGGAGGCCAGGGCCGCGGCGAGTCGTTCCCCGGCCTGCTGGGCGAGCGGCTCGCAGATCTCGAACACCCGTTGATAGTCCTCGCTGGCGTCGTGGTAGACCTCGCCGATGCTGCTGCCCGGGAGGATGTCGTGGAACTGGTTGAGCAGCACGAGCTTCCACGCGTCGTCGATCGCCTGCCGGGGGTAGTCGGCACGGCCGATCACGCGGTCGGCCAGTGCGGCGAGCAGCTCGAGGTCGTGCAGCAGCCACTCGGCCTTGCGGTTGTTCCGTTTGGTGTCGGCCTGGGTGGTGTACGTGCCGCGGTGGTACTCGAAGTACAGCTCGCCGACGATCATCGGGCGGTCGCTGACGGCGTTCTCGAGCAGGTCGAAGAACTGCTCGGCACTCCGCATGTGCGTCCGCGGCAGGCCCTGCAGGTCCCCGGCCCGGGCGATGCGTTCGAGCATCTCGCGGGTGGGCCCGCCGCCGCCGTCGCCGTAGCCAAAGAGCATGTAGCTGTGGGCGTTGCGGTCGTGGTCTTTGTGGTTGGTGACGTTGAACCGCAGGCTCTTGACGTCGGGCTCGGAGTTGTAGTTGTCGTTGGGCGGGAAGTGGGCGAGGACTTCGGACCCGTCGACGCCCCGCCAGGTAAAGGTGTGGTGCTCGGGCTTGTTGTAGCGGTTCCAGGACAGCTTCTGGGTGAGGAAGCGGTGGATGCCCGATTGCCGCATGATCTGGGGCAGTTGGCCGTTGTAGCCGAACACGTCGGGGTTCCAGAACTCGCGGACCCGCCCGCCCAGCTCGGCCTCGAAGAACCGCTGACCGTAGAGGAACTGCCGACAGAGCGACTCGCCGCTGGGCAGGTTGCAGTCCGGTTCGATCCACGACCCGCCGACCGGGACCCACTGGCCGGCGGCGATCTTTTCTTGGATGCGGTTGTATAAGTCGGGGTTGCGGTCCTTGACCCACTGATACTGGAATGCCTGGGAGCAGGCGAAGCGGTAGTCCGAGTAGTCGTCCATCAGCCGGGTGGCGGTGCTGAAGCTGCGGACGCACTTGCGGTAGGACTCTTCGAGCGGCCACTTCCAGGCGGTGTCGATGTGGGCGTGGCCGATGGCCGAGAGCTCGTGGACGCAGCCGGCGGTCCGCGTCTGGTGCAGGTCGGTCAGGATCTGCCGGGCATCGTCCCAGGTCGTGGGGTCGTCTTCGTCGATGGTGTTGGCGAAGCGGTTGAGCTCGCCCAGCAGCCGGCCGGCCCAGGTCGGGTCGTCGTCGTCGGCGGTGAGCCGGGCCTCGAGCTCGACCAGCACGATCAGGTCGTGGTACAGGTCCCAGGCCTGCGGGTCGAACCGGGCGATGTGGGCCTGCTCGATCCACCAGCGCTCGCGGCTCTTGAACGGCGGGGTCCCCTCACCGAATCTGAGGTTGCAGGCGGCCTCGAGGACCAGGTCGATCTCGGTGCCGGGCTCGGCCGACTCGGTGAGCACGGCGTCGCGGTGGGCGCCGCCGTGGCCGGTGTTGAGGCCCTGCTCGGCCTTGCCATCGATCCACAGCGTGGCCTCGCCGAAGTGGTCCCACAGCAGGTCGACCCGCTGGCCGGCCCAGTCGCCGGGCAGCTGGATGTGGGCCTTGATCCAGAAGGTCTCCCACAGCTTGCCCAGCGAGTCGCCGAGCTTTGCCGGGTTGAACGGCAGCTGCATCGCCTCGTCCAGCGGGATCCGGGGGGTCGGCCCGGCCATCTGAAGCGATGTGATCGGCCGCGATTCGGGGTAGACCCGGGCCTTGAGGCGGTCGGCGAGCTGGCTGATCCGGTCACGGGTGTACTTCGGGTGGCGCTGCATGGGCTGGGGATGGTAATGGTCGGACCCGGCCACAAGTCGCAGCCCGGGGTCGGTGCTGCGGCAGCAGCACCTACGATGCTTGCGGAGCCAGGACGGCAGGAGTTCGACGGTGTCACACGATTCAGACGCGCCCGTGGCGGAGCAACCCGAGACTGCCCAAAGGCCTCGCCGAAGGGCCTGGCGATGGGTGGTCGGGGTGGTGGTGACGCTGCTCGTGGTGGCGGGGGTGCTGGTGGCGCTGCTGCCGACGCTTTTGAGCACCGACGCGGGAACGCGCTGGCTGGTCGGGCAGGTGCAGCAGCGGACGGATTATGCGGTCGCCCTTGACGAGCTGGAGCTGGGGTGGACCGGGCTGCGGGCCCAAGGGCTGGTGGTTCGTGAGTCGCCTGGGGACGCGCCGCTGGTGCGGGTGCAGCGTGTGGAGGCGCCGGAGCTGTCGCTGCTGGCGTTGTCGCGGGGGCGGCTGTCACTGGGCGAGGTGCACGTGTATGGGTTGCAGATGGATCGCTCGGCCGCGGCGCAGCCAGGCGAGGCGGGGGACGCGGAACCCGAGCCCGGCGACGAGGCCGATGAGGCGGACGAGGGCGGGGAAGCGGAGGGGCCGCGGTGGCCCGAGGGGCTGCGGGCGGCGGTGGTGCTGCACGACACGGTGGTGGTCGCGGGCCAGGCTCGGGCCGAGTTGCCGCTCGCGCGGGTGGACCTGCAGGACCCGCAGCGGATCGAGCTGCACGGCGGCGGGGCCGTGACGTATCAGGAGGCGGATGGGGCGGTGCGGGCGGACGTGGTGGTGACGGGGCTGTTTGACGCGGAGCGTCGGCTGAATGTGGCCGGGGCCGAGTGGGACGTTGCGGCCGAGCTTGACGGGTTGCCGGTGGAGGCGGTGGCGAGGCTGGCGGGACTCCCATCGCTGCAGCCGCTGCTGGGTGAGGCGGAGGCGGTGAGTGCCCAGGTCATCGCGACGGGCACGCTGGAGCAGATCGACGCGGCGGTGCGTGCGTCGAGCGAGCACCTGGCTGTGGGACTGCAGTTTGCGGGTGACGGTGAGCGGATTGTGCTGTCTCCCGACTCGTCGCTGAGCTTGCGGCTGACGCCGGACGGGGTGCGGTCGCTGGCCGGGGGCGATGACGCCCTGGCGCGGGCGGCGATGGAGCAGGCGACGCACGTGATGGACCAAGTCGAGGGGGCTGCCGAGCCGCGGCTGCCGGGCCCGGAGGCCGAGCGTGGCGGGCTGGATGAGATTGCTCTGGAGGAGCCAGCGGTGCTGTCGCTGGCGGTCGAGCAGCTGGAGGTCCCGCTGACGGCGGAGGGCTTGCCGGACCTCGCTGGGGTACGGGCGGACTTGGCGGTGGTGAGCGAGCCGCTGCGGATCCTGCAGCTGCGGCCCGAGCCGCGGCGGGTGGTGCTCGAGGACGGGCGGCTGGCGTTCAGCGGGCTGCCGGTGGGCGATCAGGTGTCGGCGACGCTGGACGGGTCGCTGACGATGAGCGGTCGGACCGAGCCGGTGCATGGACAGTTGGTGGTGACGCGGCCGCTGGATCGGCCGATGGGTTCGCTGACGCTGCAGCACGTGCCGACGGCGTTGGCGGCGGCGGCGAGCCGGCAGGACGCGGCGATCGTGGCGACGCTTGGGCCGATGATTCAGCAGGCGGTGTTGTCGCTGAGCCCGGGCAGCGAGGAGTCGCTGGCGATCGGCGGGTCGGTGCTGACCGATCAGTTTGACGGGCACGTGGTGGGGACGCTGAGCGTGGCGGACGGGGTGCGGCTGAGGATCGACACGCCGACGGATCAGCCCACGCAGCTGACGCTGGACGACGCGGCGTTGCGGGCGTTGCAGCTGTCGCTGCAGCCGGACGCGCCGGTGCGGCTCGGGCTGATTGAGCCGGCGTTGCTGGAGCTGACGCTGCGTGGCGTGCGGGTCGAGCTGAGTGAGCCGGGCACGACGGGTCCGCGTTGGCGGCCGGGCCAAAGCGGCGGGGAGGCGTCGGTACGGCTGCTCAGCGGGGTGTTGCGGGACCTGCAGACCGGCGAGCGGCTGCCGATCCGCAGCGGGCAGCTGACGGTACGGGCCGACGACTTGACGGGTCGGCTGGCGTTTGACGGCGAGCTGTCGCTGGAGGGCGCGACTCCGGCGACGCAGCCGGCCGACGAAGCGGCGAGGCGGGTGGTGATCCGGGGCCAGGCGGATCATGTGCTCAACGCTGCGGGCGAGCCGACGCCGGAGTTGTTGTCGCTGTCGGCCGATGTGTCGGCGCGGGACCTGCCCACGGCACTGCTGCCCGCGGCGGCGGCCCCGGCGGCGACGTGGCTGGGCGACCGCGTCACGCTTGAGGGCTCGGCCAGGCGGGAAGCGGGCGGCGAGGCGACGGTGCGGCTGGCGATGGAGTCGCCGCGGGCGCGGCTGGCTCAGCCGCTGGAGCTGACGATCCCCGCGGAGGGTCCGTGGCGGACGCAGACGCCGTTGGAGCTTGAGGCGCAGGTGAACCAGCCGGTGTTGCTGACGATCGCGCAGGTGGTGCCGGTGGCGCTGGGGGCGGTCTCGAGCGATTCGCCGGTGAGTGTGCAGGTCCCGGAAGGCACGACGTTCGACCCTCAGCAGGGGATGTCCGGGCTTACTGCGGAGTTTGAGATCGATCTGGGCACGCTGTGGTACGACCTGCGGCCCGGGTCCGGGGGGGCGGCCACGGGCGGGCAGCAGGGGGTGTTGGCCGGTGGGCTGGTGACCGAGCTGGTCCCGCGGGTGCTGGGGCTGGTGGGGGTGCAGACGCCGGATCAGTTCGCGGCGAGGTTCCCGCCGATCCGGGTGAGCCTGGCGGACGGGCGGGCCCAGTTGGCGCCGTTCGAGATGGCGATCGGGGACTGGAGCCTGGAGTTTGGCGGCAGCGTAGACCTGCAGACGCAGGAGCTGGCGATGCGTGCGGCGCTGCCCGCGGGGTCGCTGTCGGAGCTGCTGGATGGCGTCGAGGATATTCAGCAGTACCTGCCGGCCGATGCGGCTTTGAGCATCGGCATCGGTGGCACCGTCACCGAGCCGCAGCTGGACATGAGCTCGCTGCGGCGGGACGTGACCCGGCTGGTGGCCCGCACCGCGGCGCAGCGGGCGTTGCAGGAGGCGGGGGTCGATCAGCGGCTGGGCGAGCCGGCCACGCGCTTGATCGACCAGCTGCTCGGCGGCGGCGAGCAGCGGCCCGACGAACCGCAAGGCATCATCGGCCGACCCGCCAGCGATCCCGCGGCCCCCGATGCCGAAGGCGATCGCGAGGACCAGGCCCAGCCGCAGCCCCAGCGCAACCCCGCCGCCAACCTCCTGTTCGAGGCGCTGATGGGTGAGGTCGAACGCCGGGCCGACGATCGGCTCCGTGAGCTCGAACGTGAGCAGCCCCAGCAAGAGCCGCCCGCCGATCGAGCCCCCGCCCCGGGCAGCAAGTCGCCACAACGCTAACAACGCAAAGAGCCCGCGGACGCTGCCGCGGGCTCTTTGCATCTTCCGGGGTGCGGGGGCGATAAGCGGATCAATCCGCGTCGGCCGGCCGGTCCCCACCATCGCGGGCACGCCGCGGCCGATCCCCGTCGCTGCTTTCGCCGCCACGGCGGGGCCGGTCCGCTTCGTCGCGTTCACCGCGCTGCTCACGCCGCTCCTGCATCCGCTCCCGACGCGCGTCTCGGCGTTCCTGCATCTGCTCCAGGTTCTCATCGAACTGAGCGACCTGATCGCCGGTCAACACCCCGCGGATCGACTCCAGGTGCCGCTCCCGATCCGGTGCCGACTCCATCAAGCCCCGAAGCTCTTCCCGCAGCGCCTCGCCGGCTTCACGGTCCTGCTCCTGCCGGGCCTCCCGCATCCGCTCGCGGATCGACTGGATCTGCTCGCGGTGTTCCTCACGCCAGGCCTGCATCTGCTCACGCGCCTCGCTGTGAATCTCCCGCAGCTGTTCCCGCTGCTCGTCGCTCAGCTCGATGCCCTCCATTAAAGCACCCGGGCCGCGGCGGTCACCGTGCCCCTGCCGCCCTTCACGCTCGCCCCGCTCACCGCGTTCAGCACGCTCGCCCCGCTCGGGCCGGTCCCCACGCTCCGGGCGCTCCGCCCGCTCGCCCCGCTCACCACCATCCTGGGCGTAAGCCGGGACCTGCACCACGCCCATCAGGGCCATGGCGGCGGTCATCGCTGTCAGTCGTTTCATCCACATGGGTTGCTCCTTCATGCTCGGTTCAATTGCTGCGAGGCTTTCGCGCCTCGTCCGCAGGGTCAACGCTCACCGCCGACGCTTATTGCACCTCTATCATCCGCCCATGCCCGATCGCGACGCCATCCATCAAGCCGCCACCGCCGCCCTGCTCGACGCCGACGGCTCGGCCATGGGCGGCCTGCGGGACATCCAGGTGGCCGACGGCAAGGTCACCCTCGAGGTGGCCATCGCGTCGCTGGGCCAGTCCAACCGCGAAACCATCCGCGCCCGCCTCGCCGACGCCCTCCGCCGGGTCGAGGGCGTCGAGCAGGCCGACGTGGTCTTCAGCAGCGGCCTGGCCAGCTCGCCCGGGGGCGGACCCCAGCAGCGCGACAGCGGCGGCGTGGGCCCGGGCCCCGAACCGTCGGACGAGCAGGGCGACCCGCTGCCGGATGTCAAACACGTCGTCGCCGTCGGAGCCGGCAAGGGCGGCGTCGGCAAGTCCACCATCGCGGTCAACCTCGCCGTGGGCCTCGCCCGCGCCGGCCACAAGGTCGGCATCCTCGACGGCGACATCTACGGCCCGTCCCTGCCCACCATGCTCGGCACCGACCGCTACCAGCCCCGTGCCGAGGGCCAGACCCTCCTGCCGTTCAACGTCCACGGCGTGAGCTGCATCTCACTGGGTGACCTGGTCGAAGACGACCGCCCGCTCATCTGGCGCGGCCCCGTGGCCCACGGCGCGTTCCGCCAGCTCATCACCCAGACCGCCTGGGGCCCGCTGGATTACCTCATCATCGACCTTCCCCCGGGCACCGGCGATGTGCCGCTGACCATGAGCCAGACCCTCCCGCTCACCGGCGCGGTCATCGTCTGCACCCCGCAGAAAGTCGCCCAGGACGACGCCCGCCGGGCGGTAGGCATGTTCCGCACCCTCGAGGTCGAGGTGCTGGGCGTGGTCGAGAATATGAGCTACTTCATCGGCGACGACGGCAAGCAGTACGACCTGTTCGGCCGCGGCGGGGCCGAACTGATGGCCCAGAAGATGGGCCTGCCGTTCCTCGGCGCGGTGCCCATCAACATGAACCTCCGCCGCCACTGCGACGGCGGCGACCCCACCGCCAACTTCACAGCCGACGCCACCCTCGCCGAGGCCCTCACCACCGTCGCCACCCGCCTGGACGAGCAGGTCCAAACCGTCAGCCTCGAACAGCTCGCCGAACAGCCGACCATGACCGTGCGGTGAGCTCAGACATCCGGAGGCTGGTGTTGACGGGATGACAGGATCCGAACCAGCGAACTGGAACACCTACCCACCCTTTCTTCACTCTTATCCAGTCAATCCTGTTAATCCTGTCAGCTCTCTGAAGATGCCTGCCCGAGCAAATATCGAGCCGTGACTACTCGGCGATCTCTTCCATGATCTGCCCGACTGTCGCTGGCCTCGCCAGACCCGCCTCATACTCAGCGTTCGCTTCCCGCACGCTGCGGATCACGCGTTCCCGACCCTCGTCGGCGAGCCGGCGGTTCAGCAGCTGCAACAGCGCCTCCCGCTCATCGGTTGTCAGCTGTTCGGTCGCCTCCACGACTTCGGCATAGGTCGCTCTTTGCATCGTCCCATGATACGCCGCCGGTCTCCCATCCCGTTCATCCGCTTCATCCTGTCGTCCCGTCAAAACCCAGACCCCGATAGACTCAGCGCGTGCTGCAGCGTTTCCGCGTGTCGCTGGCGAACAAGTGTCAACTGCTCTTCGGCGCGGCGGTGATCCTGATCCTCACCGCGGCCTTGGGCGTGGTGTGGTCGCGCATGGAGACGCAGCTGCAGCGTGGGCCGGAAAAGCGGGCCCAAGACCTGGCCCAGGCGTGGATCGATGGGCAGGTGTCCCTGCAGCAGGTCGGCCCGCCCGCCGAGGACCCGTCGCTGGCCGAGCGGCCACTGGACCTACGGCTGCTCAGCCTCGACGCCGCGCAGCAGGCCGCCGAGGATCGGCCGTTGCTCGCCGAAGCCATCGACCGCTTCCACAACGTCGGCGACATCGACGAGCGGTTCGCCCGCATCGAGGACGCCGACGGTGAACCGGTCTACCGCCTGATCCGCGCCGTTCGCAAGCGTGACCTCGAACGCCGCAGCGGCCGGCCCGAAGACCAGCTGGCCCCGCTGGACAACAACCCCCTCGAAATGCTGCTGATGGTCGACGTCCGCGACCGCGAGCTGCAGACCCAGCGGACCCTCAACCGCCTGGCCATCATCGCCGCAGGGCTCTTCGCCGGGCTGCTGGCGATCGCGGTGTTCTGGTTCATCACCACCCGCATCATCCTCCAGCCGGTCCGCCTGCTCCGCGGCTACGCCCAGAAGGTCAGCCAGGGCGACCTGAACATCCGCTCGGACATCAACACCGGCGACGAATACGAGCAGCTCTCGGACATGTTCAACCTCATGCTCGAGAACCTCAAGGATAAGCAGGACCAGCTCCAGGCCGCCGGCCGATCGCTCGAACTCAAGCTCAACGAGCTCGCCGAGTCCAACCTCGCGCTTTACGAGGCCAACAAGCTCAAGGGCGACTTCCTGGCCAACGTGAGCCACGAACTCCGTACCCCGCTCAACTCGATCATCGGGTTCGCCGAAGTGCTCCAGGAAACGCTCGCCGACCGCACCGGGCCCGTCGATGACAAACGCAAGCGGTACACCAGCAACATCATCACCAGCTCCCGCCGGCTGCTCGAGCTGATCAACGACCTGCTGGACCTGGCCAAGATCGAGGCCGGCCGGCTGGACCTGCGGCTCAGCACCGTCAGCATCAGCGACACCGCCGAGGGCCTGGCGACGCTGATCCGCCCGCTGGCGGACAAACGGCACATCCAGCTGGCGGTCAAGGTCCCGGCCAAGCTCCCGGCGGTCGAAACCGACGCGGGCAAGCTGCAGCAGGTGCTGTTCAACTTCCTCGCCAATGCCGTCAAATTCACCCCGCCCGGGGGCAAGGTCACGCTCGCCGCCACGCTCATCCCCGCCCGCGGCAAACGCAAGTCCGCCCATGTCCGGGTCTCGGTCAGCGACACCGGCCCGGGCATCCCCGAGGCCGACCACGACCGCATCTTCGACAAGTTCACCCAGCTGGACAGCTCCGTCACCAAGGAACACCCCGGCACCGGCCTGGGCCTGACCATCAGCCGCGAACTCGCCGAGGTCTTGCAAGGCCGCATCGAGCTGGATTCCGAGCCGGGCAAGGGCGCGACGTTCAGCCTCGTGCTCCCCATCGTCTACGAACCCCCCACCGCCCCCCTCATGCCCGACGACTCCGCCGCCGGCGTCGCCGTGCCCGCCACCATCACCACGTAAAGCCGCGACCACTGGTCGTGGCCTCCCGCCGGCATATGATCCCACCATGGGACTCGAAACCGCCCTCCCCGTCGATGGCTTCATGACCACCCAGCTGCAGCAGGTGGTCAACTGGGCCCGCCGCAGCTCGCTGTGGCCCATGCCCTTCGCCACCGCCTGCTGCGGCATCGAGCTGATGGCCACCGCCTCCAGCCGCTACGACCTGGCCCGCTTCGGCGCCGAGGTCATGCGCTTCAGCCCCCGCCAGGCCGACCTCATGATCGTCGCCGGCCGAATCTCCATCAAGATGCTCCCGGTCCTCCAACGCATCTACCAGCAGATGACCGAGCCCAAGTGGTGCATCTCGATGGGCGCCTGCGCCAGCACCGGCGGCGTCTTCGATACCTACGCCTGCGTCCAGGGCGTCGACCAGTTCATCCCCGTCGACGTCTACGTCCCCGGCTGCCCGCCCCGCCCCGAAACCCTCATCGAGGGCGTCATGGCCATCCAACGCATCGTCGACGAAGACCGCATCCCCCCTGACGGCCCCGACGGCCTCCGCCGCCCCCTGGGCATCGTCCTCGAACCCAACGCCAACCCCCGACCCCAACCCGTGCCGTTGACGGTGGGGGCGAACTAGTGGCGCAGCGTGGACTGACTCCGGAGCAGCACGCCGCTTACCTGTATCTGATCTACAAAGTGAGCTCTTATATCCGCCACCAGCGGTATCAAGAAGGCATCTGCGGCGAGGAATGTTGGGCGCTGGATGACGCGATTCACAACGTGCCGGAGCTTCTCGCACGCGGGACGTGGGATGACTCTGGGTTCAGGGGAATCTACTTAGAGCGGTACGACAGGGAATGGGCTGAGCAAACCGGCTTCAGCCTGCTTGACACGCTGGAAGAGGGTCTGCAACACGCTCGCCGCGGTACCGGGCCCGTCGCAGGTTCGTGTTCATTGGGCCAAGCCAATTACGAGCGATGTCGCTCGCGTGCTTCGCGTTGGCTTCAGGTCTGCTCTACCAAACGTGTGTTGGACACTTGGAGGCATATCGGATTGCCCCGCCAACGCCGCAGACACCGCTGATTAAGCGTATCTAACGGCCCGTAGGGCGGGTGAAGCCGCAGGCGCAACCCACCATCTTCGACCGCAGCGGTGGGTTGCGCTTCGCTTCACCCACCCTACGATGGGACGATGGACGCAACCGTGATTACGTTGACGGCGGAACAGGCGGAGCTGGCCGAGCGTTGCCGGGAGGCTGGCGGCTTTGACCGGGTCGAGGACGCCGTCGCCGCGGGCCTGCAGCGGCTGGCCGACGACCAGGCCGAGTTGGAGGCGCAGCGGCAGAAGGTCAACGAGATGATCGAGGAGGGTGTGCGGTCGATGAAGGAGAGGCCGTTGGTTGACGGGCGGCAGCTCATGAAGCGGCTGGACGAGAAGTACGCGGGGCTCGCCGCGGAACAGGTGGAGCGTCGCGCGTCGTGAAGACGTACGAGCTTTCATCGAAAGCCGCAGCTGATTTCGAGGCGATTCAGGACAGGACCTTCGAAAAGTTCGGCTACACCCAACTGCTTCGCAGCCAGCGGGCGTTCTACGACGCCTTCGAAAATCTGGCGTTGAATCCAGACATCGGGCGGCCGCGTCCGGACCTGACCCGCCGGCATCCCGAGTTCCGATTCTGGACCGTGCTTCGTCGCTTTGTGATCGTCTACGAGCCGCTCACCGACGGGGTCGAGATCGTGCGGGTGCTCGACGGCGTTCGCGACCTGCCGCGGGTGCTCGATGATGACGGCAGTTGACATAGCCCGGGTCCGCTACGCTCGCGGGCCGTGCTGGCCCAGGTCCACAGCTTCGTGCTTCACGGCATCGACCCGCTGCCTTGCGAGGTGGAGGTCGATATCTGCGACGTGGGGATGCCCAAGGCGCAGGTAGTCGGGCTGCCTGATGCGGCGGTGAAGGAGTCGGTGGAGCGGGTCAGGTCGGCGGTGACCAACAGCGGGTATGTGTTCCCCGAGACGCGGTTGTTGGTGTCGCTGGCGCCGGGCGATGTGCGGAAAGAGGGGCCGGTGTATGACCTGCCGATCGCGGTGGGGTTGTTGCTGGCGCAGGGGGTGGTGCGGGGCAGCCGGCATCGCGACTTGCTGTGGTGCGGGGAGTTGGCCTTGGACGGGCGGGTTCGGCCGGTGGCGGGGGTGATCAATCTGGCGATTCTCGCGCGTCGGTTGGGGATGCGGGGGGTGGTGGTGCCGGTCGAGTGTGCCGCGGAGGCGGCGGCGGTGGAAGGGATCGAGGTGTACCCGGCGGACACGCTGGCGGCGGTGGTGGGCTGGCTGAATGAGGTGCACGAGATCGAGCCGGTGGCGCCGGCGGGGGTCGAGTCGATGCTGGAGCAGGCGTCGGCGGACATCGACTTTGGCGAGGTCCGCGGGCAGGAGGCGGTCAAGCGGGCGATGGTGGTCGCGGCGGCGGGGATGCACAACCTGATCATGCTCGGCGGGCCGGGGGCGGGCAAGACGATGATGGCCCGAGCGCTGCCGGGGATCCTGCCGCCGCTGTCGCGGGACGAGGCGTTGGAGGTGACGCGGATCTACTCGTCGATCGGCCAGGCGCCGCGGGACAAGCCGCTGATCACCCGCCGGCCGGTCCGCAGCCCGCACCACACGGCGTCGGCGGTCGCGCTGGTCGGCGGCGGGACGGTGCCACGGCCCGGCGAGGTGTCGCTGGCGCATCACGGCGTGTTGTTCCTCGATGAAATGCCCGAGTTTCCGAGGACGGTTCTAGAGACGCTTCGCCAGCCGCTGGAGGACGGGGACGTCACGATCGCCCGGGCCCACGGCAGCGTACGATTCCCCGCCCGGTTCATGCTGGTGGGCGCGATGAACCCGACGCCCAAGGGCTACAAGCCGACGGATGAGCTGAGTCAGAAACAAGCGGATGCGTATCTATCGAAGATCAGCGGGCCGTTGATCGACCGGGTGGATATCCACGTTGAGGTCCCGCCGGTGCCTTACAAGCAACTGGCGGGCGAGCGGACCGGCAGCGACTCGGCGACACTGCGACGGCAGGTCGTTGCGGCGAGGCGACGGGCCACGGATCGCAACGGTGGCGACACGAGGCCCAACAGCACGCTCCGCGGCAGCGAGCTGGACGAGCTGGCCACGATGACGCCGCCGGCGTCGGCGCTGCTCAAGTCGGCGATCACCGAGCTGGGCCTGTCGGCCCGGGCGTACGACAAGATCCGCCGGCTGGCTCGGACCATCGCCGACCTTGACAACGCGGAAACGCTGGATCAGCAGCACGTCGCGGAGGCGGTGGGATATCGGTTGCTGGATCGGCGGGTGTAGCGAGAGACGCGGCGGGACCATCGGGTTGCCAGGGCCGCGTAGCGGCCCGGCTATTGAGTGACGGCGTCGGGATCGGCGTCGGGCGACGCTGCGGGAAGCCCCATCGACTCAAGCATGTCTTGGGCCGACTGCTGCTCCTGCAGCTGGCGGAGTTGCTGACGCTGCTGGGCCGAGTCGGCGATTTGCTGCTCCAGCTGACGGAGTTGGGGCCGGATGATGTCCAGCTGCTGCTGAAGCGTGGCGAGGCGGTCGGTGGCCTGCTGCCGGCGGTCGGCGAGGCGTTGCGGGTCGGCATCGGGCGACCGCTCGGCGGCGATCTCGACAGCCTGCAGCCGAAGCTGTGCATCGGCGAGTTCGCGTTCGAGCCCCTGGCGGCGTTGTTCGAGCATCTGGTGCATCTCCATCGCTTGGCCGGCCTGCGCCAACTGGCGCTGCAGCACCTGCACACGCTGCTGTAAATCGACCGGGACGGTCGCAGATGGACCCGTCGCGGGATTGATCGGCTGGGTCGCGGTGTGCGGGCCGGGGCCTGCCGGCGGCGGGGCGGGTGGGTCCGACGCGGCGGGAGGAGCCGGCGTCGGGATGGTCGCTGGCTGGGGCTGCGTGTCGGGCGGCTCGACGGCAGCGGGGGGCGGGGCGTCACAACCGGCTAAGAGCCCAGGGCACAGCGACGTGATGAGCGCGACGCCGATGACGTTCAGTGGGCTTACCAGAGTTCGGTGCACGTGATGCCTTCCGTAGGTGGGCCGGTGAGCGGCCCTCGCCGCAGGGTGATCAGTGGGGCATGTGGGGGGCAGGCGACGCGGAGGGGGAGGGTCTTCTCGCCCAGGCCGCGGCTGGTGATGCCGAGGGTCTGGCCGGTGCGGAGCCTGCCGGTGGTCATGTGCAGCGGCAGGCTGGAGCTGTTGTACAGCGGGCGGGGCCGGCCGGGCCCGGGCAGGCGGATCTGGCCGCCGTGGGTGTGGCCGCTGAGCATGATGTGGACGCCGAGGTTGGCGGCCGAGGCCAGCCAGTCGGGCTTGTGGCAGAGCATCAGGTGCAGCGGCGGTGGGCCTTCGCTGGCGCCGGCGGCGTCGAGCTGATCGAGCGACTCGGCGAGTTGGACAAAGTCCGGGTCGCGGCCGCTCCGCTCGCCGGCTCCCATAAGCACCAGCGGCAGGCCGGGCACCCGCGCCGCCTCATCGAAGAGCATCCGGATCGGCAGCGACTCGACAGCGGCCTGCATGTCCTGGTCGTCGTGGTTGCCGAGACAGGCCCAGGTGCCGTGCGGCGGCTGGCAGGCGTCGCACAGCAGCGCTGCCGCAGCGCGGCCGGCCTCGGCTTTGTCGCCGTTGCTGACGAAGTCGCCGGTGTGGAGCACCAGGTCGGGGGCGGCTTGACGCAGTTCGGCGGCGAGTCGGTGGTGGCGTTTACGGGTGCGGTGGGCGTGCAGGTCGGTGAGGTGGGCGATGCGCAGGCCGACCAGGGCGTCGGGGACGTCGGGGTGGGTCAGGTCGACCGGGTCGAGCAGCGAGCGGCCGGGCATGGTGGATCATCGGGGGGCGGGGCGTTGGGGTCAATGTTTGGTGAGGACGTGGGGGTGCGGGGGCTATGAGGCTCGGGCGGTGAAAACACGAAAGCCCTTCGGCGGCGGTGGGGGTGCGGGGGTCTACCCACGCCTGAAGGCGTGGGCTTTGGGGGGCGGGCGTACAATGAGCCGAATGGTTCGACGCGGTATTGGGTGTGCGGTGTTGTGTGGCCTGTGTTCGGGGCTGCCGGCGGGGGCGCAGCTGGTCACGCTGCCGGGGCAACGGCCCGCGGCCTTGCCACCGGCGGAGCGTGTGGCACCCAACGAGGCCCGGGCTGCCGAGCCGATTGCTTTGAGTGATGAGCGGTGGTCGGAGATGTTGGCGGGGGTGTCGCTGCGGCCGCCGGCGGGAGGTCGGTTGCTGGAGCAGACCAACGACGGGGCGAGGGCGCGCTGGGTGGAGCCGGGTCGTTACGACGTGGCGTTGCTTTTGAGGCGGGTGCCGCCGGTGGTGCAGCCGGGCGGCGGTGGGCTGCCGGCCCCGCCGACGATGGCTGAGCTGGCGGCGTCGACGCTGGCGGAGATGCGGCTGGCGACCGACGGCAGCGATCCGCTGAGCAACCCGCTGGACGTCCAAGCGCTGCACGATCCGATGCACATCCCGGTCGATCGGCGGGCGGCGGTGCTGCTGAGCTTCCGGATGAGCGACACGCGGCAGACGTGGTACCACATGCAGGGCATGGTCCGGGGCCACGGGGACATGGTCATCACGCTACGGATGGACTGCACCGAGGCGGCGTGGCCCGCGGCGCAGCCGATGTTCCAGGCGATGTTCGAAGGCATCGAGCTGACGGACGAGCGGCGGCTGGCGATGACGCGGCGGGACATGCTGGCGGCGGGCGAGGCGCTGCTGGAGCAGCTGACGCCCGAGGCGGTGCGGCAGGCGGTCCCGGCCGACCGTTGGGTCCGGCTGCGGCAGGGCGAGCGGGTCGCGGGCTACCAGCGCATGCGGCATTCGGAGCAGGGGCCGCTGGGGATCGCGGGCCTGACGTTCCGACTGGACACGCACCTGGCCGCGGGGCCGCGGCGGATCGATGCGACCGCGACGGCGGCGGTGGACGAGGCGCTGGAGACCGAGGTCTGGTCCGAGCGGACGACGGTGCGACCGACCGCGGGCTCGCCCGCCGCAGCCGGGCCCGGCGGCGCCACCGGCGTGAGCACGTGGGCCCAGACGGGGCTGCGGTCGGGCAACGTGATCGAGATCGAGCGGGCCAACCCGCCGCCGGCCACGCTCGAGTCGTACCTGTTCGAGGACTACCGCGAGCACCGGGCGATGACCCGCGGCGGTCGGATCGGCAGCACCGCGCTGGACGACCTGTTCCCGCAGCGGGCAGAAGAGGTGCCGCGGCCAGACGAGATGTTCCGCCTGCCTCCGCCGCCGGACAACCCCCGCTACCCGGCCGGCCAGCAGAGCCGTGGCCAGTGGACCCAGCCCCGCGGCCCGTTCCTGCCCCAGGCCTACGTCCAGCTGCTGCCGCTGCTGCTGCCGGCCCCGACCGAGGCTGCGGGGCCGGCCACGCAGGCCGCGTCGGGCCTCGAAGACGCCGCGGCGGCCTACGCATTCTGGGCGTACCACCCGCAGACCTCCCGGCTGACGCTGCGGACTTACGTGGTGCAGCCGCAGGCGGACGGCGGGTACGTGGTGCTGGATCGGCCGGCGCTGGACCGCGGGGCGCAGCGGTGGGTCTTCGATGCGGCCGGGCGGTGGGTGCGGCGGGAGATGCCCAACGGCGACGTGCTGGAGCCGGCGAGTGCCCAGCAGATGCAGGAACTGGCCCGGCGGCTGGCCGCGGAGCGATTGCGTTGACCCGGGCGGCGAAGCACATCAGCCGTGAGCCGGCAACGCGTCGGCCCACCGATCAGGCCACGCGGACGCTGCGGATCCCCGACCGCACCTCACCGGTCGCTGTGACCGGCCCGGCGGAGAAGCACCTCAAGCTGGTCCGCGAGGCGCTGGGCGTGGGCATCACCGCACGCGATGGCTCGCTGAAGCTGAGGGGCAAGGAGCCGGCGGTGCGGCGGGCGACGGGCGTGGTGCAGGCGATGATCGACGCGGCCCGCGACGGGCAGCCGATGGACCGATCGGCGGTGCTCGAGGCCGTGGCGGCGGCTGATACCGGCCCGGTCCGCGAGGCCGATCCGGTCATGCACGAAGACGGCGAGACGGACCGGCCGATCGACCCGGCGTCCTTGCGGGTGTACCTCAGCAGCCGCCCGGTCCAGCCGCAGACCGCCGGCCAGCACGCGTACCTCGAGGCGATCCACGAGCACGACCTGACGCTGTGCATCGGCCCGGCAGGGACGGGCAAGACGTACCTCGCGGTCGCCGCGGCGGTCTCGATGCTGCGGCGGGGGGCGGTGCGGAAGCTGGTGCTGGCCCGCCCGGCGGTCGAGGCCGGGGAGAAGCTCGGCTTCCTGCCCGGGACGATGCAGGACAAGGTCAACCCGTACCTGCGGCCGCTATTGGACGCGCTGCACGACATGATGAGTTTCGACCAGGTCCAGCGGTTCATGGCGGTGGATGTGATCGAGATCGTGCCGCTGGCGTTCATGCGCGGCCGAACGCTCAACGACGCGATGATCATCCTCGACGAGGCGCAGAACACGACGCGGTCGCAGATGCTCATGTTCCTGACCCGCATGGGCCACGGCAGCAAGTGCGTGGTCACCGGCGACGCCTCGCAGATCGACCTGGACGACCCGCGGGACTCGGGGCTGGTCGACGCCGCCCGGCGGCTGGGCCGGGTTCGTGGCGTGGGCATGATCAGCCTCGGCGGCTCGGACATCGTCCGCCACAGCCTCGTCCAACGCATCGTGCAGGCCTACGGCCAGACGCCGGACCGAAGGCCCCAGCAGCTGCCCCCGGACGGGGCTGCGGACGATGGGAACTAACGCGACGGGCGTCACCTTCTGCCACCCCTCCCTCTGAGGGAGGGGCCGGGGGAGGGTGGGTCTGCGGCCACCTGTTGGCGTGGGGCGTGCATACGAAGCCACAACCCTCACCCCAGCCCTCTCCCTGCAAGGGAGAGGGGGCAGAAAATGCAGCGAAAGCTGCACGAACGCCCCCAAGACCCCCGGGTGGCACGCCCGCACCCGCCTGCCCCGGCTACCCTTGCCCGCGATGGATATCAACCACCACTACCTCAAGCTCAAGGCCGGTTACCTGTTCCCCGAGATCGCCCGGCGGGTCAGCGCCTTCGCCGAGGCCAACCCCGACGCCAAGCTCATCAAGCTGGGCATCGGCGACGTCACCGAGCCGCTGCCCGAGGCGTGCATCATCGCGATGCACAAGGCGGTCGACGACCTGTCCAACCGGCAGACCTTCCACGGCTATGGCCCCGAGCAGGGCTACCCGTGGCTGCGTGAGCTCATCGCCGAACATGACTATCAGGCCCGTGGCTGCGACATCGCTGCCGACGAGGTGTTCGTCTCCGACGGCAGCAAGTGCGACACGGGCAACATCCTGGACATCCTCGGCCCGTCGCCGAAGGTCGCGGTGTGCGACCCGGTGTACCCCGTGTACGTCGACACGAACGTGATGGCCGGGCACACCGGTTGGCCCGACAAAGAGGGCCGCTACGACGGGCTGACGTACCTGCCGATGACCGCGGACAACGGCTTCGAGCCGCCGCTGCCGACCGAGCCGGTGGACGTGGTCTACCTGTGCTATCCCAACAACCCGACCGGGGCGGTCGCGTCCCGCGAGACGCTGCAGCAGTGGGTCGACTGGTGCAACGCCCACGATGCGCTGCTGCTGTTCGACGCGGCGTACGCGGCGTTCATCCGCAGCAAGGACACGCCCCGATCGATCTACGAGCTCGAAGGGGCCCGGCGCTGCGCGATCGAGTTCCGCTCGCTGAGCAAGAACGCGGGCTTCACTGGTGTGCGGTGTGCCTTCACCATCGTGCCGAAGGAGCTGACCGCCAAGGGGCCCGATGGCGTCGATACGCCGCTGCACGCTTTGTGGTCCCGTCGGCAGTCCACCAAGTTCAACGGCGTGTCGTACATCACCCAGCGGGGTGCCGCCGCCGTCTACAGCGAGGACGGCCAGGCCCAGGTCGCCAAGCTCGTCGAGCACTACATGGGCAACGCCGACCTCATCCGCGAGTCGCTCACCGCCGCGGGTCACACGGTCCACGGCGGCCAGCACGCGCCCTACGTCTGGGTCGCCACGCCCGAGGGCATCGACAGCTGGGGTTTTTTCGACCAGCTGCTCGAGCAGCACCACGTGGTCGGCACCCCCGGGGCCGGGTTCGGCGCCAGCGGCGAGGGGTACCTGCGACTCTCGGCGTTCAACAGCCGCGAGGCCGTCGAGGAAGCGATGCAGCGATTGACCGGCAGCCCCGCCGCCGCATAAAGCCGCGACCGTCGGTCGCGACTCGCAACGTCGTCGGGCGCGGCCAACGGCCGCGGCTTTATAGATGGATACACACGACCTGCTCACCGACGCCGCCGCCCTGCTCGCCGACGCCCGCACCGCGTCGCTGGCGACCGCCGACGACGCCGGCCACCCCCACGCTGCGAATATCCAACACGCCCCGCTGGACACCGACCCGCTCACCCTCTGCTGGGTCAGCAGCCCCCGCAGCGCCCACAGCCGCCACCTCGCCGACCGCCCCGCCGTTGCCCTCACTGTCTACGGCCAGCCCGACGTATCGCCAGACCAGCTGCACGGCCTGCAACTGCACGGCACGGCCTCGGCTACCGATGATGACCGGGTCCTCAAGGCATACCGCGAGCGGTTCCCGTTCACCGCCGACGAACCTTGGGCCTCGGCGATCCGCCAGCAACAGCACTACCTCTTCACGCCGACCTGGGTGCGGATGATCGACAACCGCCGGGGCTTTGGCTGGTCGCGAGAGCTTCGGCGGACCGGCGACCGCTGGACAGCGCAGGCGTGAGCGATACAATCATCGATTCGCCGCCGCGGATGCCGCCCCGGGCACCGCGCCCCGCCCACACACCCGCCCCACCCCGAGACTGGACGTTCCGCCATGATCGAAGCCCTCAAAGACGACAAGATCATCCACGAGATCGGCGGCCGGTTCCGCTTCACCTCGCTGGTGCAGCACCGGGTCCGCGAACTCATGGAAGGTGCCCGCCCGCTGGTCGAGCGGCAAGGCCGCAGCGACTTCGAGATCGCGGTGCAGGAGATCGTCGAAGGCAAGATCGCCATCGATGATGGCAGCGACGACGACACGGACGCCGAGGCCACGCCCGAGGCGTGACCCGTGAGCCTCGGGCTCTGCCCGGGGCCATCCGCGAACCCACCCCCGGGCAGAGGCCGGGGCTCATGGCCATGGATCAACCCCTCCGAGACCGCCGGGTGCTCGTCGGGCTGTCCGGCGGGATCGCGGCTTACAAGACCGCGACGCTGGTCAGCCGGCTCGTTCAGGCCGGGGCATCGGTCCGCGTGGTCATGACCGAGGCGGCGACGCGGTTCATCACTCCGCTCACGCTGCAGAGCCTGTCGGGCCGGCCGGTGCTCAGCAGCATCTGGCAGAGCGACGACCAACCCGAGAGCCAGCACATCGGCATCGCCCGCTGGGCCGAGCTGATGGTCATCGCCCCGGCGTCGGCGGACCTGATCGCAAAGCTCCACGCCGGCATCTGCGACGACCTCCTTAGCCTGTCGGTCTGTGCGCTACCGGCTGGCACGCCGCTGTTGATTGCCCCGTCGATGAACGCGGACATGTGGGACCACCCGGCGACCCGCCGCAATATTGAGGCATTGCCTGGACTGCTGCCCGACCTGACGTATGTCGGACCCGGCGAAGGCTGGCAAGCCTGCCGGACCTCCGGTGCCGGGCGGATGGCCGAGCCGGAGGCGATCTTCGACGCGGTGGTCACGGCGGTCGCGGGGTGATCCTTGGCCCATGGCCGCCGGACATGCGACAATGGGGGGCATGGCTCACCTGCTCGCATTGGATCAAGGCACCACCAGCAGCCGTGCGATCGTCTACGACGAGCGGCTGGTCCCCGTCGCGTCGGCCCAGCAGGAGTTTGAGCAGCACTTCCCGAAGCCCGGCTGGGTCGAGCACGAGCCGGACGACCTCTGGGACACGCAGCTCGCCGTCGCCCGCCGCGCCCTCGACCAGGCCGGCATCGCCGCGACCGACTTTGCGGGGATCGGCATCACCAATCAGCGGGAGACCACCGTCCTCTGGGAGCGGGACACCGGCAAGCCGGTCGGCCGGGCGATCGTCTGGCAGGACCGCCGGACTGCCCCGCGTTGCCGGGAGCTCCGCGAGGCCGGCCACGAACCGCTGATCCGCAAGCGCACCGGCCTGCTCGCTGACGCGTACTTCAGCGGCACCAAGCTTGCCTGGCTGCTCGCTCATCACGACGCTCACGGTGCCGCCCGCGACGGCAAGCTCTGTTTCGGCACCGTCGACAGCTGGCTGATCCACCGGCTCACCGGCGGCAAGGCCCACCGCACCGACGCCACGAACGCCAGCCGCACAATGCTCTTCGACATCCACCGGCAGCGGTGGGACGCCGACCTGCTGGACATGCTCGGCATCCCCGAAGCGGTGCTGCCGGAGGTCTTGCCCTGCGACGGCGCGTTCGGCACTGTCGACCTGTCGATGCTCGGGGCCAAAGTCTCGATCACCGGCGTGGCCGGCGACCAGCAGGCCGCCATGTTCGGCCAGGCCTGTATCCAACCCGGCCAGGCAAAGAACACCTACGGCACCGGCTGCTTCCTGCTGCTGCACACCGGCGAGCGAGCGGTCCGCTCCGACAACCGCCTGCTGACCACCATTGCCGCACGCCTGGGCGACCGCACCACCTACGCCCTCGAGGGCAGCGTCTTCGTCGGCGGGGCGGTCGTGCAGTGGCTGCGCGACCACCTGGGACTCGTCGAGCACTCGCCGCAGATCGAGCCGCTCGCCCGGCAGGTCGACGACAGCGATGGCGTGGTCATGGTGCCCGCCTTCACCGGCCTCGGAGCGCCGCACTGGGACTCGGACGCCCGCGGCCTCATCATCGGGCTGACCCGAGGCACCGGGCCGGCTCACCTGGCCCGAGCCGCGCTGGACAGCATCGCCCACCAGTCGGCCGACCTGCTGGACGCGATGGCCGACGACATCCACACCGCCGGGCTGGAACTGGCCGAGCTGCGCGTCGACGGCGGCGCCGCGGCCAACGACCTGCTGATGCAGACGCAGGCCGACCTGCTGGGTGTCCCGGTTGTGCGGCCGGCGGACGTCGAGAGCACCGCCCGGGGCGCGGCCGCGCTCGCCGGGCTGGGCTGCGGGCTGTTCGAGAGCCCGGTCCAGATTGCCGAGCTCTGGCAGGCCGACCGCCGCTTCGAGCCGGCGGGCGATGCCCCGACGGTGCGGGCCCAACGGCAACAGTGGGCCGAGGCGGTGCGGCGGTGCGGGGGCTGGGCGGCGGGGTAAAGCCCGGGGATGGCCATCGCCGGGCGTTGGACAATGAACCGCCACGCTTCGGCTGGGGTAGGATCACGCAATGGATGGACGGCTGGGTCTGAAGGACGTGCTGGTGGTCGGGCTGCTGCTGGTGCTGCTGGGGCTGCTGGCCCTGCTGATGGTGCAAAACGACCGGCAGTGGGCCATGGTCCGCGACCGACTCGACGCGCTGGAGACCGCCGGGCCGGCCCGCATCGCCACCACCGCCCCGCCCGCCTCCACCGACGAGTCCTATGCCCAGGGCGACTGGTTCGTCAGCTCCTTCGGCGTGGACGTGGGCACCCTCAACCCGCTGACCTCTGCCGACGTCTACGGCTCGCTCGTGCAGGAGTACGTGCTCGAGTCGCTCGCCGATCTCAACCCGAGGACGCTCGAGTACGAACCGCTGCTCGCCGAATCTTGGGACATCAGCGATGACGGATTGACCATCGGCTTTGACCTTCGGCCCGACGCGGTGTTCTCCGATGGCGAACCGGTCACCGCCGACGACGTGGTCTTTACCTACGAGCTGATCCTCAACCCCCGAATCAGCGCCGATCGACAGCGCGCTTATTACGACCGGATCCAGGCCGTCACCGCCGAGGGCGACCACCGCGTGGTCTTCACCTTCGACGAGCCGTACTTCCGCAGCTTCGAGCTTTGTGCCGGGATGCAAATCCTGGCCGAGCATTACTACAGCGACTTCAGCGAGGAGCAGATCAACGACCTGCCGGGCCTGCTGTTTGGCAGCGGGCCTTACAAGCTGCCGGGTGAGCCCGAGGACTGGCGGCCCGGCGGGGGCCCGATCGAACTGGTCCGCAACGAGAACTACTGGGGCCCCGCCCCCGCGCTGGACCGATTCGTCTGGCGGGTCATCACCGACCCGACCTCCCGTTCGGTCGCGTTCACCAACGCGGAGCTGGACTACTACAGCCCGCCCGAGCCGACCGAGCTGCCGCAGCTGCTGCGGAACCCCATCGTTTCGGAGGATTACGAGTTCAACGAGTCGGACACGATCAACACCGGCTACCGCTTCATCGGCTGGAACCAGGCCCGCGGCCCCGAGCGGGAGCCCACGCCCTTCGCCGACAAGCGGGTACGGCAAGCGATGACGATGCTGATCGATCGGCAGGGCCTCGCCGACGAGCTGATGCGCGGCCGGGCCACCGTCGCGACCGGGCCGTTCCACTGGCTCAACCCGCAGGCCGACCCCGACATCGAGCCATGGCCGTATGACCCGCAGCGCGCCCGCGAGCTGCTCGCCGAGGCGGGTTACGTCGACCGAGATGATGACGGCGTGCTCGAGGACGCCGAGGGCGACCCGCTGCGGTTCACGCTCACCGTCCCGTCGTCGAGCACCAACTACCTTGAGATGGCCCAGCGGATCCGCGACTCCATGCTCCGTGCCGGCGTGCAGATGGAGGTCGACCCCACCGAGTGGAATACGCTGGTGCAGCGATTGACCGACCGGCAGTTCGACGCGATTTCTCTGGGTTGGTCGGCCGGAGTCGAGTCCGACCCGTACCAGATTTTCCACTCGGAAATGAACACGCCCGACGGCGACAACAACACGTCGTACGAGAACCCCGAGCTGGACGCCCTGATCACCGAGGCCCGCTCGACGATGGACCGCGACCAGCGCATGCCGCTGTGGAACCAGGTCCACCGCATCCTCCACGAAGACCAGCCGTACACCTTCCTGTTCACCCAGCGGAGCCAGCAGTTCCTGCACAACCGCATCCGCGGCGATGAGTACACGCCGCTGGGCCTCAACGGGATCGACGAGTGGTGGGTCCCTGCGGGCCAGCAGCTCCGCGGACAGTGAGGCCAAGGCGAAAGTCAAAAGTCAGACGTCAGAAGTCAGAAGTCAGATGTGTGATGCAAGGAACGATGTGGGAACGCCTGGTCTTGAGCACATTTAACTTCTTACATCTCACATCTGACTTGCTCACGGTTGTGGAGCAACGCGGATGACGACCTATATCTTCCGCAGGCTGCTGCTGATGATCCCCACGCTCATCGGCGTGACGGCGGTCGTGTTCTTCGTGATGGCCTTCTCGCCCGGCGGGGTTACGGTCAACACTCTCAGCGAGGCCGGCTCGGTGCAGGAAGGCGACGAGGCCCGCCGCCACCGTCAGTACCTCAAGCGACGCTACGGCCTGGACCAGCCCAAAGTCGTGCAGTACCTGCGATGGCTCAACCAGGTCTCGCCGGTCGGCTTCCGCACCTCTTCCGAGATTGCGCTGGACGAGGACCTCGAGCGCGAGCTGTGGCTCACGCTGCAGCAGCAGCACCCGCAGCTGCGGCAGACCCAGTTGGACCAGCTGACCTACGTCATCGAAGCCCTCTCGGCGTACCTCGGCGCGTCACCTGAAGTGCTGCTGCACGAGGTCTCCGCGGCGGTCGACGACCCGACCGGGGCTGGCGTCGAGCTGCTGCAGCGGCCGGGCCACGACGTGGAGGCGAGCGTGAATGACGTGCTCGAAGCCTCGCAAGTCCGGCAGGTCCCCGAGCTCATCGCGGCCTTGCAGTTCGAGGTGACGGGGCTGGACCGGACACTGTGGGGGCGGCCGGCGATCAAGATGCCGGACCTGGGCCGGTCGCTGACGGGCGTGCCGGTGGGCGATCGGCTGGCGGACACGCTGCCGGTGACGCTGCTGCTGAACATCCTGGCTTTGCCGATCATCTACGTGTTCGCCGTGACCGTCGGCGTCTACGCCGCCCGGCACCGCGGCGGGTGGTTCGACATCGGCTCGGGCACGGTGCTGCTGGCGCTCTGGTCGTTCCCCGTCATCGGGGCGGGCGTGCTGCTGATCGGCTACCTGGCCAACCGCCAGTACCTGGACTGGTTCCCCACCGGCGGGCTGCACGCAATGGACGCCGCCCAGATGACGTTTTTGCCCCGCGCCACCGCCGACGGCTTCGAGCGGGGTTACCTGCTGGATGCCATCTGGCACCTGGTGCTGCCGGTGCTGTGTCTGGTGTACACCGGCTTCACCGTGCTGGCGAAGATCATGCGCGGCTCGCTGCTGGACACGCTCTCGGCCGACTACGTCCGCACAGCCCGGGCCAAGGGCTTGGCCGATCGGGTTGTGCTGTGGCGCCACGCATTCCGCAACGCGCTGCTGCCGCTGATCACGATGGCGGCGTCAATCCTCCCGGCCCTGCTCGCCGGGTCGGTCGTGGTCGAGAACATCTTCAGCATCCAGGGCATGGGCAAGCTCGGCGTCGACGCCGCGTTCGCCAAAGACCGCGAGCTGCTGATGGCGATCACCCTCATCGCCGGGCTCATCACCCTCACCAGCGACATCCTCCGCGATGTGCTCTACGCGGCGGTCGATCCGCGGGTGGTCTATGAATAAGTCAGATGTGAGAAGTGAGATGTCAGATGTGAAAGCCGCCGAGGCCGACGGTGCGCGATTTACATCTGACATTTCACATCCTCCATCTAACTTGCTTGCGGGCATTTTGTGGCGAACCTTTGGTCGATGGGGGGCGCGGCTTGGCTTGGCGTGGGTGGTGCTGCTCGCGTTCTTCGCGGTGTTTGCGCCGCTGATCGCGAGCAGCCACCCGATCGCTTACCGGCCCCTTGCGGGCAGCTGGTCCAGCCCGCTGGTGCGGCAGCTGGGTTGGTCAGACGTGTGGCTGCTGTTCTGCACGGCGGTGGGTTTGGTCCTGTTCACCACGGCGTGGTGGACCGGTCGCGGTCCGGCCGTGGACCGGCCGCGGTGGCGGCTGGGTTGGCCGCTGGCGTTTGCCATATTCGGGTGGTTGATCACGTGGGCGCTGCCGCTGACGGCGTGGTCGGTTGGGTGGGACGCGTGGGAGCGGCTAGTCGATGAGGGGCGGTTCCTGCTGCCCGGGCTGGCGGTGGGTCTGGGGCTGTTGCTGTGGGTGGTGGTGCTGGTCGGGCTGGCCGTCGCGGTGCGGGCGCCGTGGGAGTGGCGGGTGGCGGTGGGGGTTGTTGCGTTGCTGTGGGCGGTGGTGATGGTGGTGTTCCCGCCCAGCCCGACGCCGGTGCCGCTGAGCGAGTACCGCGAGGCGGTCGCGGCGGGCGATGCCCAGGCGGTGCATACGTTGATCCCGTACTCGCCGGGCGACCTGCTGACCGACGGCTTCGATCCGCGTCGGCAGGCCCCGGGCTGGCACCCCACCGAAGCAGCGGTCGCCGAGGCGATCATCCTGCGAGCCGAGTCGCGGCTGATCCCCGACGAGCGGACCTTCGAATACCCGACCACCATCGACGACGCGATGGGGCGGGCGATGGCAATGGCCCAGCAGGCCGAGGCGCGATTCGCGGGGCAGGACTCGCTCGAGGCCCGGGCGTTCCAGCGGCGTGCCGAGCGGCTGGACGACGAACTTGCCGCGTTGGCGGCGACGCCGCTGCGGACGCGGCTGCACCTGATGGGCACGACGCTCGACGGCCGGGACATGGCCTCGCGGATGATGCACGCCTGCCGGATCGCCCTGAGCATCGGCCTCATCGCCACGGGCATCGCGGTCGTCATCGGCGTGCTGGTCGGCGGGCTGCTGGGCTACTTCTCGGGGTGGGTCGATCTGATCGGGCTGCGGCTGGTCGAAGTCTTCAGCGCGATCCCGGTGCTGTTTTTGCTGATCACGCTCGTCGCCGTATGGGGGCGGAATCTCTATCTCATCATGACGATCATCGGGCTCACCGGGTGGATGGGCTATGCATACTTTGTGCGGGCCGAGTTCTTCCGCATCCGCAAGATGGATTACGTGCAGGCGGCGCGGGCCACGGGCACGCCGCTCGGGTCGCTGCTGCTGCGGCACATGCTGCCCAACGGGGTGACGCCGGTGCTGGTCTCGGCGAGCTTCGGCGTGGCCGCGGCGATCCTGACCGAGTCGGTGCTGAGCTTCCTCGGGCTCGGGCTGGTCGATGAACCGTCGTGGGGCCAGATGCTTCAGCAGGCGAGGCAGGGCCTGGGCGGGGATTTTGCGTGGTGGATCGCGGTGTTTCCGATCGGGGCGATCTTCCTGACCGTGATGGCGTACAACCTCATCGGCGAGTCGATGCGGGACGCGATCGACCCGCAGGCGGCGGTGCCCGAGACGGTGGAGGCTGAGGATGAGTGAGACGCTTGAATCGACGGTTCGCCACCATGCACCCACGACCCAGTCGCGCGATGCTTCCGAGGGGTGGTTGATCCGGGTCGAGGACCTGTCGGTGAGCTTCGGCAACCGCAAGGGGCCGCGGGTGCAGGCGGCCGACGGCGTGAAGCTCACGATTTATCCCGGGCAGACCGTCGCGGTCGTCGGCGAATCGGGCAGCGGCAAGTCAGTTTCGGCGATGTCGATCCTGCAGCTGATCCCCACGCCGCCGGGCCGGTACGACGGCGGGCACATCTGGTGGCGCGGCCAGGCCGCCGCATCGGGTGGCACTGACAAGCGTCCGCTTGTCAGTGGCACGCAGCAGGATGCCCCCCCGCCCACCGACCTGCTCACGCAAACCGACCGGCAGATGCGGAAGGTCCGCGGCAACGACATCGCGATGATCTTCCAGGAGCCGATGACCTCGCTCAACCCGGTCTACAGCATCGGCGATCAGGTGCTCGAGGCGATCCTGCTGCACCAGAAGGTCGGCCGGTCCGAGGCGATCCGCATCGCCGAGACCGCGCTGCGGGACGTGGGTATTGCCGACCCTAAGGCCCGACTGCGCGAGTACCCGCACCAGCTCTCGGGCGGCATGCGGCAGCGGGTCATGATCGCGATGGCGCTGGCGTGTCAGCCCCGGCTGCTGCTGGCCGACGAACCGACGACCGCGCTGGACGTGACGATCCAGGCGCAAATCCTCGAGCTGCTGCGGCGACTGCAGCGGCAGCGGGACATGGCGGTGATGCTCATCACGCACGACCTGGGCGTGGTCGCGGAGAACGCGGACGTGGTCGCCGTGATGTTCGCCGGCCGGATCGTCGAGCTGACCGACGTGCGGTCGCTCTTCGCCCGGCCGCTGCACCCGTACACCCGGGGCCTGCTGCGGTCGATGCCCCGGCTGGGCCAGCGTGTCGACCGGCTGGACACGGTGATGGACGGGGCCGACGTGCCCGAGGACTTCCCCGCCGGCTGGTCGGTGCAACCGCACCAGCTGCAGGTGCCCGCGGGCGAGCGGTACGGCGGGGCCGAGGCGCAGCTTCACGAGGTGGAGCCCAATCACTGGGTGTTGTGCACACCGGCGGCCGGCAGCACTGCCCCGCCGCCGCGATTCCCGCAGCTGGCGTACCTGCGGGATCAGGCCAGCCAAGGCGTCACAGCAGTCGGATAGGCCCGACGGCCGATAACATCAGCACCATGGCTGCGATATGCCCCACCCGCGGTGTCCTCACGCCGCTGCTGCTCGCCTCGACCGTGACCTTTGCCGGCCTGACCACCGGCTGCGGCGGCGGCTGGGACGGCGACCGCCAGCGCGTCGGCCCCGAAGACTTCGTCGCGGCCCGTCGAGTGGCCGCCGCGCAGACGCAACCGACCACGACGGGCCCGACCACCGCACCGCCGGCCACCGCCGCGGCCACGCAGCCGGGCACCCAACCCGCGTCGACCCCGATGATCCGCGGCCCGTACGCGATGGACGGGATGATCGGGCAGATCAACGGCCGGGCAGTCTTCGCCCATCAGGTGCTCGAGCCGGTCGACGCCGAGCTTGCGGCGCTCGGTCGGCAGTACACCGGTGATGCCTTCGTCGAACAGGCCCGCCCGGTGCTGCTGGGTCGGCTGCGTCAGATCGTCGGCGACAGCCTGCTGGTCGGCGCGGCGGAGCGGTCGCTGGACGCCAATCAGCGGGCGTGGCTGGACTACCAGATCGGCCAGCAGCGCGAGGAGCTGCTCCGCCGACATGGCCAGGGCTCGGTCGCGCTCGCGGAAGCCAACCTACAGCGTGAGACCGGCCGAAGCCTCGAGCAGACGCTCTCGCAATTTCGCGAGGACCGGATGGTGCAGCACTACCTGCGGAGCCGGCTGGTGCCGCAGGTCAACGTCACCCGACGCCACGTCGAGCGGTATTACCGGGACAATCCCGAGACGTTCAACCCCGAGCCCCGCCGAACGCTGCGGCTGATCCGCGTGCAGGACACCGCCGCGGCCGAGGCCCTGGCCGGCCGCCTGGAGGCCGGCGAGTCGTTTGAGATTGTGGCGACCGACCCGGCCAACCGCTACCGCCAACGCACCGGTGGGCTGTACAGCGGCGAGGTCGTCGGCGACGAGGGTTTGGCGATGCAGGAGGTCAATGCCGCCTACGCCCCGCTGTCACAAGGCCAGTGGGCCGGGCCCGTGGCGTCTAACGGCTCGCACTGGCTGGTGTTTGTCGAAACGCTGGACCGCCCGGAGTCGATGCCGCTGGAGCGGGTGCAGGAACGCATCCAGGCCCTGCTGCGCGAACAGCAGATGAACAACCTGCGGCAGCGTCACCAGGTCGAACTGCTCACCACCGGCAGCTACACCCGCCTGGAGACCATGGCCGACGCCCTGCTGCGGATCGCCGTATCACGCTACGCCGGGGAGCCCGCGGGCAGCGCGGCGTCGCTCCTGCCGTAGCGACTACTCGAAGTACCGGCCCCACAGCGGCCTTAGCCGCTGCACCTGGGCGGGATCGATCGCCTTCTTGTCCGACCAGATGCCCAGGGCCAATGCATCGTGAGCCGGGGAGCGTTGAGCATCCAGGGCCGACGTGTCCTGCAGCGCCGCCTTCATCAGCGCGAGGTTGGCGGCGGTGGCCTTCTGCAGGTTGCCGATGATTTCCTGGAGCAGTGAGCCGGGATCGGTGCTGTCGGTCGCGCCATCGCCCAGCTTCCGGGGGCGGGGACGCCAGCAGTCGTAATCGGTGGGCATCGCGATCAGGGCGTAAGCGATCTCCGCCTCCCGGGCGAGCCGGGCTTCGGGCATACAAGTCATGCCGATCAGGTCCCCGCCCCACTGCCGGTGCAGGTGCGACTCGGCGACGGTGCTGAACTGCGGGCCCTCCATGCAGACATAGGTGCCGGACGTGTGCACCCGCACCGCGCCGCCTGCGCTATCGCCAGTCCCGGTGTCGTCGTCCACGACGTCCAGCCCCTCCCGCCGCGCCGCGGTCAGCAGCCACTGCCGCATCACCGGGCAGAACGGCTGGGCAAACTCCACATGCACCGCGGCCTTCTCGTAGAACGTGCCCGCCCGGCGAAACGTCTTGTCGATGACCTGATCGACCAGGACCAGCTCGCCCGGATGTAGGTGCTCCCGCAGCGACCCGGTCGCGCCGCTGGCCAGGATGTGCGTCACCCCCAGCGACTTGAGCGCGAAGAGGTTGGCCCGGTACGGCACCGCCGAGGGGTTGAGCACGTGGCCGGGCCCGTGCCGCTGCAGCGTCAGCACGTCGCCGCCGTCCCAGGTGACTTGCGTGATCGGGGATGAAGGCTTGCCGAAGGGCGTGTCCACTTCGTGCACCTGGCCGGTCTCGCCGCCCAAGGCGTCGCCCAGGCCGGTACCGCCGATGATTGCGATGCGTGTCATGCGGCGGACGGTAGCGACCGCGGCGGGAGTGAACCGGTCCCGCAGACCGCGTCGGGCGGCACAGATCGCTTAAAACCGCGGCCCGTCGCCGGTGAACAGCGTCAGCTCAAAGCTCGGCGGCGGCTCGTCGTCCGACTCGATGTCCAGGTCCAAAAGCCAGTCGCCGTGGAGCCCGTTCCACGCCGCGAGGTCCGCTTCATAGGAGCTGTCCTCGTCGTCGATCTCGTCGTCGTCATCGAAGCCGGACATCTCCCGGCCGTCGGGATCGATGAAGTCTGGTTCGACGGGCCAGATGTCAAAGCCAAAGCCTCGCCCGTCGCACCCGGGCATCGGACAGCACCAGCTGCCCAGTTCCTTGCCGCCGAACTCCTCCACGCGGTACTGCATGAGGTAGCTGTCGTACTCCTCGTGGCAGTGGATGCAGTGCACCAGCGTCGGGACCGACGGCGGGTGGAACGGGTCGGCGGCCGGGTCCTGGGGGTCCCACGGCGGTTCGTCGCCCGCCGCGTCGTCGGGGCCGAACAGACCGTCCAGATCGTCGTCGACGTCGCGTGGTCTCATACCCAAGCATCCCCACGTCAACCGCCCGAGTCAACCGGACGGGATCATCCCATGCCCGAACGGATCGTCCGGCCCGAGATCTTCACCGTCTGCGTCCGCGCCAGCGGGTGGAGCCGGCGGATCCGCGGCGGACCGGCTTCGGGCTCGCCGAACTCCTGCCCGGCCGCCAGCCGGCTGAGCGCGTCCACGTTGGCCCGCAGGCGACGCTCCTGATCCTCGAGGCTCTCGCGTTGGAGTGGACGATCTTCCACACACTCATTTTAGCGTTCTTCCCTCCTGAAGCCGCGGGTGTGAACCCGTCGGCTCGGCGGTCCGATGCACCACCTCATCCGGAGCCGACGGATTGACATCCGCGGCTTCGAGGCCCGCACAACCTGCACAGCCGGCACCACCCGCGTCACCACCGCAACCCACGCCACCCACGCCTTGCCCCGCCCCCGCGGCCTGCCGATATCCCCCGCAGCGGTGTCCGCATGACCCAGCCTCGAGTCCTGATTGTCGATGACGATGCGGTGGTCGCCGATGCGCTGGGCGAATTGGTGCGGGCCGAGGGCTTTGAGGCCTTGCGGGTTGCCGACGGCGAGGCGGCGCTGAGGGCGCTGCTCAAGGAGGAGCCGGGTCGGCCGCCCATTGGAATCGTGCTGGTGGACCTGCTGATGCCCGGCATCGACGGCATGCGGCTGCTGCAGCTGCTGCGCGACAAGCACCCTGACGTCGCGGCCGTGGTGGTCACCGGCTACGGCAAGATCGCCTCGGCGGTCCAAGCCGTGAAGCTCGGCGCGGTCGATTACCTCACCAAGCCGGTGGTCCTCGAAGACCTGCGGGCCGCGCTGCAGACGGCGTACCACCGTCACACCCTGCTGGCGACCGCGCCCACCGAAGATGAGCAGCCCGCCGACCCCGACCCGCCCCGCCGCCCGGACCCCGAACCCGTCGAGGCCTGGGTTCCGATGACGCTCGACCAAGCGATGCAGTCCCCGGAGCGTCGCATCCTGCGGGCCGCGCTGGAAGCCAACGACTGGCACCGGACCCGCACCGCCGAGCAACTCGGCATCGACCGCACCACGCTCTACAAGAAGATCCGCAAGCACCGGCTGGATGAGCCGGACCGTCATCTTGCCGCAGCGTGACCGCTACCCGATCACCGTCACCCCGCTGACGCTCTGGTCGGGGTCCGAGCCGTGGAGGATGACCGGGTCGGTGGCCGACTCGATTCGCGTCTGCCCGGCGTCGTTGACGACGCAAACCGGGACTTTGCCGGCCTTCCAGTCGGCCAGCGCCAGCAGCGGCCAGCGTGCCGCGGCGTGTCGTTCGGGCTCGAGCGTGATGTACGAACCGCCGGGCGCGAGCCGATCAATTTGCAGCCGCGGGCTTGCGATGAACCAACCCATCGCGGCGATGCCGCGGGGGTAAAAGCTCAGGTTGTTGTTGATGTAGGTATCGATGAAGCCGTGCGACTGGTCGTGGGTGTTGGACATGATCTGCATGTCCCAGTACTGGGTCGCGGAGGACGGGCCGCCGAGCTTGAGGTAGCGGGCGAGGGTGTCGCGCCAGAGGTTTTGGCTGATCCAGATGTTGGATGTCTCGGCGGAGGTGTGGCCGTCGCCGTAGCGGTCCTGGTTTTCGCGGTCGGCGGCGGCGACGTCGGCCTTGAGGCGGTCCAGCTTGAGCAGCGGCGGCTGGCCGATCATCGCCGGCAGCACCAGGCCGTTGCCGGTGTAGATCGAGTACGCGTCCCAGCCGTTGAGCTGGTCGGCGGCGAGCGGCTCGCCGGTCCACGGGTCCACCACGCCGTCGGCCGACGGATCGACGGCGACCGCGTAGTGGTCACCGAGCCACGCCGCCTGCTCGACCGGGGCGACCGCTTCGGACCAGCGGGACTCGTACACCGCCGCCGCCTCGTCATCGCCGGCGATCGCGCACAGGTCGGCTGCGGCCCGCAGCGACGCGAGCCGCTTGACCGCCAGGTACGTCTGTTTGCGGGCAAACTGCACCGCAGGCGACGCGTCGTCGATCGTGTTAGCCACGCCCACCGACGGAAAGCCCGAGCCGTCGCGGTCGGTCCACAGCAGGTAGTCCGCCAGCCGCTTGACCAGACCGGCGTGCTTGCGGGCCATGTCCTTCTGCCCGGTCCAGTGCACGTATGCCTGCAGCAGCAGCAGGTAGTTGCAGTTCTCTTCGACCTCCATCGGGTGGGGGTAGCGCTGGCCAGTCGCCATCGCCCCGGCCCCGATGTCGTGGCTGAGGAACGCCCCGCCGCTGGGCTCGTGGTCGGTTGCGTTCCAGGACCACTGGTCCAGCTGCATCCGCAGCAACTGCGGCCAGAGGCACAGGTACAGCGGGCTGATGTTGTATTCCACGTCGATGGTCGAGTGGAAAAAGCACGAGCCCTCCCACACGCTGAACCACGGCCGCGGCGGCTTGTCCTGCGGCTGGTACCGGCACCAAAAGGTGTTGCTCGTGTAGTTCTGCCAGCTGTGGTTGAGCAGGTGCCGCTGCGATAGATCCAGCGGAGCCTGCTCGATCAGCTTCTCGAAACGTCGCGACAAAGCGAGCCGGTCGTCGCGGTGCTCAATGGCTTCGCCGACCACGTCGTTGACGCTGCCCCACATGTCGGTGTAGTTGAACTTGGCCTCGTGCTCGCCGTCCGGGTCGCGGACCTTGAGCACCGGCTCGCCGACGTGGGCGCCCCAGACCAGCCGCCACTTCACGCCGGTGCCCTCGGCCGCGACGGGCAGCTTGAGCTTCAGGCCGTGGCGGTCGTCGATAGGCTCGGCCCCGGCGTTGAGCGAGACGATCTTCTCGTGGACTTGGACCTTGCGGTCGGCGAACGGGTCGGGCGCGACGACCGCCTCGTGCTCGGCCCCGGCGTCCAGGTGGGGCAGCAGGTGGTTCTGGTACTCCAGGTCGATCCAGCCGGCGTCGCGGTGGGCATCGGCGTTGATGAACGTGTCGGGCCGACGCAGCGTGATGAATAGCTCGCACTCTTCGGGCCTGGGCCCCGCGGCCGGGATCCAGCGGACCTTGTCGATCGGGTTGATCCGCAGCTCGAGGTAGAACGCGGGCATCAGCGACAACCGCGGGTCCTGCGGCCAGAACACGCTGTGGACGTTGAACTCCAGCCGCAGGCGGTACCGCTCGCTGTAGCCCCGGAACGTGATCGAGTTGAAGCGGTCGAACTGCTCACAGTTGTACAGCTGCGTGTGCTCGGTCGTGAACGGCAACACCCGCCGGGTCCCGTCCGGCTCGACCAGCCCGACCGCCAGGTCCATCGGCTGGTCCAGGAACCGGCCCATCGCCGAGTGCATCACCCGCCGGCGGTACGGCTCGAACAGCAGCGTGAACCGGCTGCCCAGCCGACTCATCATCCAACTCATCAACTGCATCGCAGGCCTTTCGCCGGGGGGACCGGCGGCATTGTGAAGACCTCAAGGCCAGGTCACAAGTCACAAGTCACAGGTCACCACGTCTGACTTGCCACTTGTGACTTGCGACTTGTGACTTGCGACTTGTGACTTGTGACTTCACACCGGCATCACCGCCCGCAACCGCCCCACCACCGCCGGCACCAACTCCACCGCCCGATCCACCTCAGCACGGGTCGACTCTCGCGACAGCGAGAACCGCACGCTGCCATGGGCCACCGGCTCGTCGATGCCCATCGACAGCAGCACCGGCGACGGGTCCAGCGACCCGCTGCTGCACGCCGCCCCCGCCGACGCACACAGCCCCCGCTCGGACAGGCCCAACAGAATCGCCTCGGCTTCGAGACCCCGGAAGCCGATGTTGCACGTGTTCCACAGCCGCGGAGCACTTTGGCCGTTGATCACCGCATCAGGCTCCGCCGCCAACAGCCCCGCCTCCAGCCGAATTCGCAGCTCGAGTTGCCGACGCATGGCTGACTCATCCGCCAGCCACGAACCAGCCAGCTGCGCCGCCACGCCCGCCCCGACGATGCCCGGCACGTTCTCCGTTCCGCCCCGCAGCTGCCGCTCCTGCGGCCCGCCCCGCTGCACCGCCTGCGGCCGGACGCCCCGCCGGATCCACAGCCCGCCCACGCCCTTGGGTCCGTGAAACTTGTGGGCCGCCAGCGTCAACAGGTCGCAGCCGGCCGCCGCCACGTCGACCGGCAGCTTGCCAACCGCCTGCGTCGCGTCCACGTGCCAGAACAGCCCGCTGCGGTCCGCCGATCTCCGCCGCGTCGCCTGCGCCTCGGCCAGCACCTCGGCCAGCTCCGGCATCGGCTGGATCACACCCGTCTCATTGTTGGCCCACTGCACGCTGACCAGCACCCGCCGACCCGCCAGCTCCCGCAGCAGCGCCGCCAGCCCGGCGGCCCCGACCCGCCCGTCCGCGTCGACCGGCAGCCACTGGGTGTCCCCGCCCGCCGCCGCGAAAGCCTCGGCCGGCTCACGCACCGCGCTGTGCTCGACCCGGGTGGTCACCAGCGTGTGGCCCTCGGCTGCCGCGTCGAGCAGGCCGTGAATCGCCAGGTGGTTGCTCTCGGTCCCGCCGGAGGTGAAGACCAGCTCGCGGGGCCGGGCCCCGATCAGCGTCGCCACCTGCTCCCGCGCCAGTTCGACCGCCTGCCGGGCCGCCTGACCCGCCCGGTGCACGCTCGACGGGTTGGCCCACAGTTCGCGGGCCGCCCGATCGATCGCCTCCACGACCTGCTCGGCAGGCCGCGTCGTCGCGTTGCTGTCCAAATACACCATCTCACCGGTCACGCCATTATCGTATGACCCCCGGAACCCCCCCCCCCCCAACCCCCCCCCCCGACCCGATCCCCGACACCCGGTACCCGCACCATGGCCGACGACCGCGACCCGCTGAGCAGCCCCGACCCCCACGGCCCCCCCGCCGCTCCTCAGCCGGTTGATAGCAACGCTGGCCAGCCCGCCGGCTCCGCCCAACCGACCACCGACTCGGGCCCCGCCACCGTCAGCGACGCCGACACCGACGACGCGGTCGAGGCCACCGCCGCCGCAGCCGCCGCAGGAAGCACCGGCTGCCTGATGCCGTTCCTGCCGTGGATCTTCACCGCAATCATCGTGATCACCCTCGTGGTGCTCTACCTCGTCTTGGGCCCCAACTGACCGAGCCCACAACCCCAATCGGCAATCTCGGCGACCCGTAGCCGATCGATCGCGTTGCCACTCTGGGCCTGCGTGGTGCCGCTCATCAGAACAACCAGAGACGCCGCGATGCACGGGACCACCCGAGCCGTCGCGCACCGCATCGTCTGCTCCCGCCGGGAAGTGTGGTCAACCGGCCGCGACCAGTTCGCCCGGTGCATCGACCGGTGCGGGCACCTCCACCAGCCGGCCGGTCCGCCCGGACTCGTACGCCGCGAGCACGACCTGCACCGTGTGCATCGCCGCCTCGCCGGTGACGTACGGCTCGCGGCCCTCGCGGATCGCGTCGACCACATCGGCGACCTGCGCCGGGTGGCCCGACCCGTAGTACGCCCGGCCGGACTCGACCGCTTCCGGGTCGCCCGCCGTGCTCAGCAGGTCCTGCACCCGTTGCTGCTGATCGGCATCCTTGAACGACACCGTCGTCGGGTCATTGTTGCGCGTCTGGATCGCGCCCTCGGTCCCAACCAGGCTCAGACCGAACTGCCAGTTGATGTGGCTCGCGCTGGTCACCCGCAGCGTGGCCAGCCCGCCGGTGCGTAGCCGCAGCGCGGCGACGAGGGTGTCTTCGGTCTCGATGACGCCTTCGTGGCCGAGGTTGGCCCACTGGGCCGAGACGCTCGCCACGCCGCCGGTGATCCACTGCAGCAGGTCCACGAAGTGGATCGCCTGGTTGATCAGCACGGACCCGCCCTCGCGGGCCCAGGTGCCGTGCCAGTCGTCGGCGTAGTACGCCTCGGTACGGTGGCAGTTGACGACCATGCCCGCGTTGAGCAGCGTGCCCAACGCACCCTGCTGGACCAGCTCGCGCAGCTGACGGTTGACGCCCTCGAAGCGGTGCTGAAACACGCCGGAGAACACCGGTTCGGGGTGCTCGGCGTGGCAACGTCGCATCTGCTCCAACCCCTCGAGCGACGGGGCGAGCGCTTTCTCGCACAGCACGTGCTTGCCCGCTGCCAGGGCGTCGCAGACGATCTGCGGGTGGCTCGCATGGTCGGTACACACGCACACCAGATCGACCGCGTCGTCGGCGAGCACCTCGTGGTAGTCGGCGGCCCGACGCTCGATCCCGTACTTGGCGGCAACCGCCTCGCGGGCCTCGCGCTTCAGGTCGCAAGCCCACCGCACGGCGACGGCGGGCAGCTTCTGCAGGCTCTCGATGTGGGTCGGGGCGATCACTCCGCAGCCGATGATGGCCGCGCTCAGCGGTTGTGGCGAACTCATAGTCGGGCAGGTCCCTTTCTTGAGCCCGAGTCTAGCGTGGACCCGACCGGCAGCCAGCGTCGGGCGCGTTAACCGATGGCCGCTGCCCCGGCCGGTGGTGTGATCGGCTCGGACCCGCCGCCCTCAGCCGGACGCGAGGCCGCCCGTGGCAGCAGCCGCACGAACGCCCGCTTGTACGCCCAGAAGCTGACCAGCGCGAGACCGCCGACCGCGAACGGACCCGCCCCGGGGATGAACTGCAGCACCACCATCAGCACCAAGCCCAGCCGGATCATCCACCGCATCACCGCCGTCCGTACCCGCGGCAGATAACGCCGAAACGGCGCCACCAGCTGCAGCCGGTACAACACCACCGCCGGGATCAGACCCAGCACCGGCACCACCGCCAACAACGCCGCCACCGGCACGACCCACATCGCCCGGCGGCTCACCCGCTGCACGTACGCCTGAGCGAACGCGGGGTCGGCGAAGACCTCCGTGCTGCAGACCTCGCACGACTGATCCACCCGCCGCTGCCCCAGCCGGGTGGCACACGTGATGCAACGCTTCTTCTCCGCCAGGTCCAGGCGATGTTCCAACGGATCGGTCACCCGCTGCTCGATCGGCTGCCCGAAGAAGCCGACGCGCTGCGGCCGCTGGACCGCCATTCCGCAAGCCCCGCAGGCCAGCGCCGCATCGCTCACGGTCTGGTCGCAGGCGCCGCAGTCGTGCCGGGCGCTGGCCTCCCGCCGGCCCGCCCGCCACCGCAGCAGCAACATCACCAACACCACCACTGCCACCAGCACCACCGCCACCAACGGCACCAGGACCAACAGCACCGGGCCGATCGCCGACCAGGCGTCCTCCGCCCACGCCGCCAGGCCCTGCAATCCGATGTCGTCGTCCTCGTCCGCCTCGACCAGCGGCCGGTACGTCTCGGCCCGCAGCACCACCAACGGCACCACCGCCGCCGCCACCGCCAAAGCCGGCAGCACGTCGAGCATCTTCGCTTCGGCCGGGATCATCGCCGGGCCGAGGATCTGCTCGACAGCCTGACGATCCACCTCCGTGAGCACCCCCATAAACGACGCCATCGCCGCCGCCGGCTTCGCCCAGTCCATGAGCGTCCCCAGCAGCGCCCTCGCATCGGTGTTGTGCTGCGCCAGCAGCTCCAACGCCGCCAGCGACCCGAGGATGATCAGGCACCAGTCGGAGGTGAACCACGACGGGCCACCGGTCACCGCCTGCAGCAGGCCCCAGTCGCCGATCACCGGCAGCCCCGGCCCCCAACGCAGCAGCGCCGCGATCACGAACGCCGGCACGAACGCCCGCGATGCGAAAAACCCGGTCGACCCGAGCCCGTGTACCAACATCCAAGGCGTCATCAGCGCAGTACCTCCCGCACGCGGTCAACCGACCACGCCGCATCTTAGGAGACGATCGCCGCCGCCGGTCTGTGACAAGCCTCGCCGTTAAAGATGCGTATCAGCCCGAACGACTCATATTGGACCACCGACCGACTGAGCCGCGGATGCATATCCGCGGTCGATGGGTGACGCGGCGGGCGGGAACTCCCCCGCGAACTTGGGCTACCGCCGGGTATCCACCCGCGGCTGGCCGACGGGCGGGGGGTCCGCGGATAAGATGCCACCATGGCGAGCCGGTCCAGCGGCGGCAACTTCGATCCCACGGCGGTGCTGGGCTGGACGGCCCTGGGCGTCAGCCTGTTGCTGCACGTGGGCCTGGCGGTGCTCGTGATGAACCGGCCGATCGCCGCGGTCGACCCGGCGCTGCTGGATCAGCCGCAGCGGCTGGTGCAAGTCCGACGGGCCGATCCAAGTTTTGAACTGCCGCCGGTCTTCGCCGACGAGGGGCAAGCCCAAGACACTGGCCCGACCGCCGAAGACCTCAGCCGGGAGTTGATGCAGCGCCCCGAGCCGCCGCTGGCCGCGAGCGAGACGATCGCCACACCGCGGCTGCGGGCGCCCGAGGACCAGCGGCCCGACGCCGCCGGGCCCGAAGCGCCTGACGCAGCCATCGATGATCTGCTTCCCCAGCAGATCGCCGAGCTCATGGAACTCGACGGTCAACCGGCAGGCGGCGCTGCGCCCGACCCCCTGGGCGACGGCGACGCCGGACTGCCTGGCAGCAGTGCGATGGCCGCGGCCCTGGAGGGCATCGGCGGCGGGAGCGGGACCGGCGGGCCCGGTGGCGGCTTCGGCGGCGGCGGCGGCGGACCGGCCCTGGCAGACGCCGCTTCGAGCCTGACCGCTCGGCCCGAACTGGACCGCGGCCCGGACCTGGACCGCAGGCCCATTGACCTGCCGATCGCCGCCCCGGCGATCGACATCGCGGGCCTGGCCCTGGCCGACACCACGCAGCTCGAGGTGCCTGAGCACCTGGACAACGACTTCGACATCGAGGTCCGACGGTACGACGGCGACCGGCGCGCCGACGGTGGGTACTTCCAGGTCGAGCTGGCCGCCCGCCGATCGCTGCGTCGACTGCACACGATGCCCAAGGACGTGGTGTTCCTGATCGACACGTCCTCCAGCGTGCCGCAGGACTGGGTCGAGCAGGTCGTCCGCGGCGTCCGCGAGTCGCTGCCGTCGCTCAACGACGGCGACCGCTTCAACATCGTGCTCTTCAGCGAGCAGGTTCGCTTCCTCTCCGAAGAACGGCTGATCTCGGCCAACCGGGCCAACCTCGACCGCGCTCGGGCCTTCCTCGACGAGGCGGGCAGCGAGGGCTACACCGACGTCAACGCCGCCCTGCGCCGCCTGCTGAGCCCCGACGAGGCGATGAACCGGGTGACCAACCTCATCC
Source organism: uncultured Phycisphaeraceae bacterium (assembly GCA_964625505.1). Taxonomy (GTDB): domain Bacteria; phylum Planctomycetota; class Phycisphaerae; order Phycisphaerales; family Phycisphaeraceae; genus CAZVBW01. The sequence continues at coordinate 17,774 of CAZVBW010000011.1, read as the reverse complement.
TCATCAGTGACGGGCGGCCGACCCGCGGCGTGGTCGATACCCGCGACCTGATCAACCTCATCACCCGCGACAACGACCTGACCGCCAGCATCTACTGCGTCGGCGTGGGCGACCGACGGCGACAGAACCGCGAGCTGCTGGACTTCCTGGCCTACCGCAACCGCGGCTTCTCGGTCTACGCCGACCGCGAGTCCGAAGTCGTGGGCGTCATCGCCGGGCTCACCTCCCGCCTGCGCTACCCCATCATCCGCAACGTCCAGCTTTACGTCTCAGGCGTCGACGGCAACGAGGTCTACCCCCGCAACCTACCCAACATCCACCAGGGCGAACGGTTCCGCGTGTTTGGCCGATACGGTCGGCCGGTCCCGTTCACGATGACGCTGACCGGCACAAGCGACGACCAAGCCGTCGACATCACGTTTACCCGGGACCTGATGTCCGCCCAGCGCGGCGGTGAGGCCATCGCCGGGGCTTGGGCTTTCCGCAAGCTGCACTTCCTGTACAGCGAAATCATCCGGCTGGGCGAACGTCAGGAACTGCTCGACCAGATCGAGCAACTCCGCCGGCGGTACGACCTGCGGACGCTCTACTGATCGTAAGCTCCCAGAGTCGGTTGATTGCAGCCGCGTGTCGCAGAGTCGAATGCATCGACTCACGATCAGCGAACCGCGGATGTAGATCCGCGGCCGTTGGGTCACGCGGGGGGTCCCTGACGCACGGCAACCTTCAGCGACCGCGGGTATGCACCCGCGGCTCGTGGAGTTGACCGACGGCCCACGATCATCCCGCGCATGACACAGGCCCGCCAAGTGAGGCGGGCCTGCATCGTGATCTTCGGCGTGTTGCCCGTGTCGGGCTCAGCGCGGCTTAGTCGTCGTCACCGGGGGCACCAGCGTCCGCCTCTTCGACAGTAACGCTGGGCGCCTCACCTTCTTCGGTCTGCACGAGCTCGTACTCGGGCATGTTCCCGGGGTCCACGTCGACATCGGCGGTATCCACATCGTACTCGGGCATATCGAGATTGCCTTCCTCGGTCTGTTCGACCTCGTACTCGGGCAGGCTCACATCGCCCTCTTCGGTCTGCTCCACATCGCAGCCTGCGCCAAGCATCAGCAGGCCGGCAGCGGCCAGCAGGGAAAGCGAAAATCGTCGGGTCTTCTTCTCAAGCATGGTATTTCTCCGTTCATTGCCACTGCAGGGGAAACGTCCCCGGGCAGCAGCTTTCTGGGATGTTCAGAAGGTAAAACAGCCGGATGAACGCTGTCTAAAACCCGGCCGCAACTGCATTTGAGGCCCGAGCAGCCTCTACTGCCCAGCCTGCCAGGCCCGCCGGCTCGACTTGGCCAACTCCAGCCAGTCCAGCAGCGGCCCGGGCTGATCCGCAGTGAGGTGCTGCTCCAGTTCATCCAGCTGGGCCCGCATCGCCGCCAGCGCCTGCTTCAGCGCCGGCCGGTTGGCCCGCATGATGTCCGCCCGCATCGGCGGGTTGCTCGACGCCAGCCGCGTGGCCCCCGCGAACCCCGTCGAGGCGATCTGGAGCCCGCCACGCTCGGCGGCCGTATGCATCAACGCCGCGGCCAAGGCGTGCGGCAGGTGGCTGATCGTCGCCGCGTCCGCGTCGTGCTGCTGCGGCGTCATCCGCACCCGCCGCATCCCCAAGACGTCCCACAGCTGCTCGACCACCTCGACCGCATCCGCATCGGCCTGATCCGAGGGGCACACGATGCACGGCTTGCCCTTGAACAGGTGTGCGTCGCCGTGCTCCGGGCCCTGATGCTCGCTGCCTGCCATCGGGTGCGAACCGACAAACCGCGAGGCCCCCGGGCCCCCCGCAACATCCGCGAAAGCCGCCTCCGCGTCCGCCTGCACCGACGCCTTGGTCGACCCCACATCGGTTAAGACGACCTCGCCCGGAACCGCAACCGCCCCCGCGGGCAGGTGCTCGGCGAGCTGGCTCATCACCGCCCGCATCGACCCCAGCGGCACCGCCAGCACCACCAGCAGCGACCCGTCCCCGCCCACCGCCTCGGCCAAGTCCAGCGTCAGCCGGTCGTAACCCCCCGTCACCCGCGCGAGTTCCAGCGTCGTCTGCCGCCGCGAGATGCCCGTGATCTGCCCGCTGTACCCCCGGGTCTTGAGCCCCAGCGCCAGCGACGTGCCCAGCAGCCCCGGCCCCACAACCAACACCCGCCGCGGCAATGCGTCCATAGACGCATCGTAAAGCCCGGGCTGCGACGCACCACGGGCTCTACTCCGCCGACGCCGACATCTCGCTGAGCGTCTCCTGCAGCTGCGTGACCGCCAGTAGGGTCATCGCGGTCGGTGCCACCGGCAGCGTGTGGTCCCACGGGGCGAGGCGGACCCCGCCGATCGCGTCGGGGGGTGAGACAGCGAACCACGCACCGGCCGGGCTGATGGTCAACTGGGCGAGGAAGCGGGCGGCGAGTCCGGCAGAGAGGATGGTGCCCATCGCGTCCGGGCCGGTGATCAGCGGATCGCGGGCACCGAGTGCGATCGCCGAGAGGGTTCCGGCGGTGGACCAGGTGGGGTTGGGCGGGGCGCCGGGAGGGCCGGGCCGCAGCACGATGCCGCCCACGACGTCTGGCGGACCCACGCGCGGTGGGGCCACGACCTGCAGGTCCTGCAGCCGGCGGATCACGCCGGCCATCCCGTCGCGCCGCTCGGCCAGCGCCATCGCCTGGGTTTGGTCCAACCGGTCCTCCACCAGCGGCGTCAACCGCGTGTGCACCATCATCAGCCACGGCAGGGCCGAGAGGTCCGGCCGACCACCCGTGCGGTCCCACAGCGACTGGACCGCACCCAGCGCGGCGTCGGCGTACTGCGGCCGACCGGTCGCTTCGTGCAGTGCGGTCATCGCCGCGGCGGCCACGCCGGTCGTCGGCTGCACGTGCCGACCCCGCCCGTCGTGCCAGAGGCCCTCGACCCGCAGGTCCAGCAGCCGCCGGGCCAGCGCGTCGCGGACCGCGTCATCCGCCACCGCAAGCGGGGCATCGGCGATCGACAGCAGCACCAGCGACAGCGCCTGGGCATCGACCGTCTGGTCCCCCGCCGATGCCAGCCGGCGAGCCAGCGCACCGGCCGCGTCGACCGCGCGGTCCAGTTGCTGCTGCGTCCGAGCGTCGGCGTTCGGACCGGCGGCACCGGCGTGCCGGATCAGGGCATAGATCGCCAGAGCGGCCTCGGCATCGCCGGCCACGGCCGACTCATATCGGCCCGTGGAAGGCTCATACTCGCCGCGCACCACGGTCCCGCGATCGCGCACCTGGATGATTCGGCGGTCCAGGTGATTGGCCAGACGCAGCGACAGCTCTTCGAGCGTCGGGCCGTTCACCGTGTGCGGCGGCAGCGGCTGCTCGCCACGGACCAGCTCGAGGATCGGCCGGTCCCGGTCGTACCGCACCGCATGTACCACCTCGAACCGTTCCAGCGTCGGACCGCCGGGCCGGGCCACCGTGTCCAGATCATCGACACGGTAGCCTTGGCGGGTCAACAGCCGGGTCACCACCTGGTCCGGGGTGAGGTTAAACGCGACCGCATCCGCCGGCCAGACCACGCTGGGCCCATCGGTCAGCGGCGAGCTCATCCGCACCCCGTGGTACCCCCCCACGAAGCTGCCCAGGACCGACCCCGGTGGGGCGTTGGCCGCCAGGCGGATCGGCTCGGGCTGGCGAGCCACCTGCAGGCCAACCATGACCTCCCGGCCGACCTGCCGCAGCGACACGCCCTCCCGGGGGGCGTCGTCGTCCAGCCGGACCGCCGCGCGGACCTGTGCGTGCCGCAGCGACTCACGCAAGCTGGTCACCGCCTGGCCGGTTGCCGAGGTCAGCAGGTCGGTGAAGTCATCGGGGCCGCGTGGCTGATTCGGGTCCACCCAGGCCGTGCCACGACCGACCACCAGCCCGTCGCTGCGGAGCGTGATGCGGACGCCCACCGCATCAGCGGCCCGCAGCCGCGGCACATCGTCGGCCAGCTCGGGCTGCTCCTCCCCGGCCGCCACCCACCGCTCGACCCACCGGTGCGCCCGCCGCGCCGTCGGCCAGTCCAGCCGCGGGCCCTCCAACGCCGCCGCAGGGCCCGCGGGCTCGGCGGTCAGCGGCTCGAGCTGGCCGGCGGCGGGCCAAGCCATCAACCAGCAGGACACGAGCAGAATCGCCACCATCGGCCGCAGGATGTGGCGTATACACCCCAGTGCCCGCACAACCCGCACCGCTTGCCTGCCTGCCACAACGTCACAAGGCACTGAAAACACTAGGTTTACCTCGCTAATGTCCGGCACTCCCGCAGCTTTGGCCATGATGCATCTTACTTGCGGTGTCCCCAAGGAGCCGCACCATGCACCGCACCCTTCAGATCGCCCTGCACAGCCAGATCGCCCGGCCGCGGTACATCGCCCTGCTGACCCTGCTCACCTTCGTCGCCATGTGCTGAGAGAAGTCACAGGTCCAAAGTCTCAGGTCCAAGGTCCGTCAGCCCATCCCGTTGCGGGCGATTGCCTTTCGACCTGCGACCTGTGACTTTCGACCTGCGACGCATCACGCTTCGACCTGCCCGTTCGGCTTGCGAATCCCCCCACTCGTCGCCGTCGGCGCGATGCCCTGCCGGGTCCCCTCGGCCGTCAGGTCCAGCATGTGCTGGGCCACCGGCGTGTTGACCCGGGCATCCCACTTCTCACGATCGAACCGGTCACTGATGATCTGCACAGCCTCCTCCACGCTGTCGGTCACGCTGAACAGCTCCAGGTCCGGCGGACTGATCGCGTGATACTTCTCCAGCACCGTGCCCCGCAGCCAATCGACCAGCCCGTCGAAGTAGTCGTGGCCGACGCAGACCACCGGGAACGGGTCGATCTTGAGCGTCTGCATCAACGTGACAGACTCGAAAAACTCGTCCATCGTCCCGAACCCGCCGGGGAAGATGACGAACCCGCACGCGTACTTGACGAACATCACCTTGCGGACAAAGAAGTACCGGAACGTCAGCTCGTGGGTCTGGTACGGGTTGGGGTCCTGCTCCATCGGCAGGGCGATGTTGAGCCCCACGCTCTTGCCGCCGGCGTCCAACGCACCACGGTTGGCCGCCTCCATCACGCCGGGCCCGCCGCCGGTGATGACCGCGAAGTCCTCCTTCACGATTCGGCTGGCACACTCACAAGCCTGGGTGTAGACCGGGTCGCCCTCCGGGGTGCGGGCCGAGCCGAAGACCGTGACTGCCGGCCCCACCGCCGACATCACTTCAAATCCGTCGACAAACTCTGAGAGGATTCGAAACAGCCGCCAACTCTCGCGGGACAGCGCGGCGTTGATCTGCAGGTCATCCATGACGGCGGGGCCTCCTGGTCGGGGCCCGGCAGAATAACGCCCCCGATGTGCTACTGCGTCGGGGCGGACGCTGGCCGGAGGGTCCAACCGTCGGCGTGCAGCTGTTGGTCGACCACGTCCTTGATCCGGGCGTCAATCGCGGGGGTGATGGTGATGCCGTAGCGTCGCTCGGGCTGGCCGAGGACGTAGTGGTCGGGGTTGTGGGGCCGGTCGGTCATGTCGCGATGATGGGTGAAACTGTGGGCGGATCGGCCGGTGAGGGTGGCGGCCATCGTGTACAGCCGCATCGCGTGGCCCGGTGCGGTGGCGTGGACGTTGTCGCGGGTCAGCCATTGCTCGGGGGCGAAGTCGTCTTCGAGCGGCGACGTCGCGGGGACCGCGTCCGGGCGGCGGTCGGTGCTCAGCGACCGCATGATGTCGCCCAGCGGGATCACGGCCACGCCCGTCGCCTCAGCCAGCAGCCGATGGTTTCGCGCCTGCCGGTCGAAGACCGCGTTCCACGCCCACGGTGCATCATTGTGGATGCCACCGAACAACCGGGCGCTGGCCAGCCACGGCTGATAGATGATCGGCTCGGCCCCGACGGCCCGGACCTCGTCGATCAGCAGCGACGCGTACCGCAGCATCGGCCCCTGCAGCTGCGGCTGGCCGGCATCGCCCTCGACCACCGTGTTGGCCTGATCCGCACCGGCGTACGTCTGGAGTACGACGCGGTCCCAAGGCTCGCCATCGGGCGAGCCCATGCGGATGGCCTCGACCGCCAGGATGTACCCGCGGTCGTTGAACTCGGGGACGTCGTACTGCCCCTGCCGCCAGAGCGAGGTCCGACCGTGCACGCGGTAGCCCTCGAACATCGGCTGGTCGCGGAACAGCTCCGGGTGCGTCGGCTCGCTCAGTGTCCAGTGCGTCTGGAGCGTCTGATTCCAAATCTGCAGCCGGTGGCCGGCGAACCCGTGCTCTTCGGCGAAGCCACTCGCCGCGAGCAAGGCGTTGAGCTGGTCCGGCAGGTTGGCCGTCAGCGAGTTGCCGATGAACAGCACCCGCTCGCCCGGTTGCAGCGGCGTGATCGGCGACCGAGCGGGTTCGTCGGCCCGGACGCCTACGGCCAAGGTCACGAGCATCACGATCAGCATCGCGCCGCCTGCGCGGCGGTCAGCAAGCTTGAGCGTCATCTCCGATCTACCTCCACCCGTTTTTCCACCAGCTGGGGGCCGACCCAACCCGTTGGGAACTGACCCCATTGAGCGTCCAGAGCTCGTCGTTGGACAAGGCGAGATTTTCCGCCGCGGTCATGCCGCTGGCGCTGCCGTCGCCCATCAGGACGTTGGCGCTGTCGCCGTTGCCGTGGCCCGCCCCGTCGATGGACCAGGCCCACGGGGCCCGCTCGTCCTCGCTGCCGCCATGGATCGTGGCGTTGCGGGCGTTGAGCTGGACCTCCGGGTTGGTCGCCCAGATGCCGCCGGTCCAAGGCTTTTGGAACACCGGGGCGTCGCTCATCCAGCCGTGCTCGGCGACCAGCGCGTTGTCGGTCCGCATCCCGCCGAGCCACCGCCAGTTGCCGTTCTCGTACCCGCTGGCCTGGCCGTACTGGCCGCCCATGGCCAGGACCAGGCCGTAGTGGTTGTCGTCGCGGTTGTCGTTGGTCACGATCTCGAACGTGCCGCCGACCGACGGGCACTGGCTGATCGATGGCCGCTGGTCATTGGCAAACTCGACGCCGGGAAACTTCTTGAAAAACGCGACACCCTGCCCGTAGTTGGGCCGGGGCGTGGCGGCGTTGCCGCGGGCGGTGGCGTAGGCGGCGGCGCCGCTCCAACCCGGGGCCGGGCCGAAGCCCTGCTCGTGGTTCCAGCCGTGGGTCAGCAGGGTCTCGCTGTTGTCGGTGCTGTAGGTGTAGCCGGCGATGCCCATCTGCCGGAGGTTGGACTTGCACGACACGTCGCGTGCGGCGTCCCGAGCCCCCTGCAGGGCCGGCAACAACAGCGCGACCAGCAGGGCGATGATGCTGATCACCACCAGCAACTCGATCAACGTAAACGCGCGGCGAGTCATCGGCGAACTCCGGGAGACGAAGCGAAAAGGGCCCGAGAGACGCTGGTCCCGCGGACCCGGCGTTCATCGACGCCGACGGGGCAGGCACAGCAGCCCACCGGCGGCCAGCAGCGCCAGCGACGCGGGCTCGGGGACCGACACGAGCTCGGCGAACCCGTCATCACCGTAGGCGACCCCAATCTGATCGACCGCCCCGTCAACGCGGGTGTGCAACGCCAGGTCGGCGTTCAGGTCGGCGCCCCAGATGTCCGCGCCATCCACGACACTCGTCGATGAGGTGGCGAGCGCCTGGGCTTCGGTCGTCACGTCGGTTGGGTTGAGGTACATCGTCACCCGGTCGAAGGTCCCGGCATAGTCGGTCTCGAACTTGAGGATGACCAGGTTGACGCTGGCGTAGTCGTCGCCGTCGCCCTCGTTGAAGGCGTACTGCGTGCCCTGCTCGTTGGAGTCGTTGTACAGGTTGCCGCCGTCCCCGGCACCCCAGGCGAGCCCGGCAGCGTTCGCGTCGGCTTCGGCCCGGAACCCCAACCCCTGCCCGCCCGCATCGGTATCGCGGAAGAACAGGCTGGTCTGCACGCCGGTGAGCTTGTTGTTGGCGAAGAGCATGGACGCATAGACCGTGCCGGTCAACGGGGCGGCCGCGACGGCGCGGAACACGCCCTTGTTGCTGTTGCCTTGGGTGGCGATGCCGAAGGCGCCACCTGAACCGGCGGCGTTGGTGTTCTGGTAACCGGTGGCGGTGTACGCCAAGTTGCCGACACTCGAGTAGCCGACCGAGTTGGCATTACTTGCGAGCTGCACCCATTCGGCGCCGGACCAGCCGCTGCCCCCGTCGAAGTCGTTGGCGGCGGTGACCTGGGTGCCGTTGGCCGTGCCCGTGTAGTCCCAGCTTTCGCTGACCACGGCGGCCCAAGCGGAGGTCGAAGCGGTCAAGGTGACGGCGGCGAGGCACAACGTGGGTGTCAAAGCTTTCATGGGATCCGGTCTCCGGGAAGGGTGTGAGCAATGGCGGCTGACGGCAGACGCCCGAGTCGATCCTCAAAAATTAGCCGCGCCCCGGCCGCCGTGCGTATACCACAGCGGTATTTTCCTATAGATTTGCGACATGCCGCAGGCCCAAGTTGAAGCTCGATCCGGCCCTCGGGTCCTGATCGCCGTCGAAACCTGGTGGGCCAACGGGCGGAAGGTCATCGACGGCATCACCCGCTATGCCCAGCAGCACACCCCGTGGACCTTCCTGCACGGCACGCTGCCCGACCTGCGGGCCAGCACGATCCGGTACTTCGCCCCGCGGTGCGACGGCATCATCGTCGAGGCCTGGCAACCGCACCTGCTCGAGGCCGCCAAGGCGGCGGGCAAGCCGACCGTGCTGGCGTACCACGCGGACGGCGCCGAGGCGTACCCGCGGGTGCGGGACGATTCGACCGCCATCGCCACGCTGGCGTTCGAACACTTCCGCGACCGCGGCTTTACCCACTTCGCCTACTGCGGCAACCCGCAGGCGGCCTTTTCCAGCGAGCGGTTCCGCGTGTTCGACGAGCACGTCCGCGCCGGGGGCGGGCGATGCCACGCCTACCAGTCCGAGCTGGCGTGGCTGAAGCCCGATCGCTGGCAGATCATCCACGAGCAGATCGGCGCCTGGGCCCGAGACCTGCCCAAGCCGGTCGGCCTGTTCGCCGCCAACTCACACATCGGTCGGATCGCGATCACCTCCTGCCGTGAGGCCGGGCTGCTGGTCCCCGAGGAGGTCGCGGTCCTCGGCGTCGGCGACGACGAGATCGTCTGCAACCTGACCGACCCGCCGATGTCCGCGGTTGACTCGGCGGGTGAGCAGGTCGGCTTCGAGGCGGCGCGGCTGATGGACCGGGTGCTCACAGGCCAGCCCGTTGAGCCCGCGGAGGTGCTGGTCCCGCCCACGGGGGTGACCGTCCGCCGATCCACCGACACGTTGGCGCTGGACGAGCCGGACCTGGTCGCGGCGCTGCGGCTGATCCGGGAACAGGCCTGCGACGGGCTGCGGGTCAAGGACGTGCTCCGCGAGGTCCCGTGCTCCCGGCGGAAGCTCGAGCGGGGCTTCGCCGCCCAGCTGGGCCGATCGCTGCACCAGGAACTGCTGCGGGTCCGGATCGAGCGGGCGAAACAACTGCTGATCGATTCGGACCTGGTGATGCCCGAGATCGCGGTCCGCTGCGGCTTTGAGTACCCGACCCACCTGACCGCTGTGTTCAAACGCCAGACCGGCGTCACGCCACGGCAGTTCCGCAAGCGGCACAGCGGCGCCGGCGGAGCTTGAGCCGCCGCGGCCGGCCGCCGCCTCGCGGTCACCGCTCGACGAGGTAGTACAGCACGTCGGGACGCAGCGTGATCTCGGCCCCCCGCTGCACGTCGTCGGTCGGCAGGCCGTTCTGATCCAGCGCCGTGATCGTCGCATCGTCTGCGCCGCTGAGCAGGCGGACCGTCCCGGCAACCTCGCGGACCTGGATCGGCGCAGCCCCCATGTCGGTGATAGTCCGCATCCCGCCGTCGTCCCCACCCGTGGTCCGCCAGCCGTAGTTCTGGTCCTCGGTGACGACCTGCAGCAGCATCCGCTCACTCTGGGCCAGCGGTTGATCGTCCATGGCCACCAGCAGGACACTGGCGTAGTGCATCGGGCTGGTGATGGCCAGGTCCTCGAACGTTTGCTCGCCGGCGTCTTCAAGGAAGCCAACCGCGCCCTGTGCCATCGGCGTGGCAAGGCGAAGCAGACCCAGGCCATAGTCCAGGTGGACCTGGCCGTTGACGCTCCGCACCGTCATCGCGTCGCGATCGATGTACGGGCTCAGATCGGTCACGGTCGACGGCTGGTCGTTGCCCGGCGTGACGTTGATGTGCAGCTGGCCGACCAGGGCGGCCAGCGGGTCGATCGCGTCGAGGTCGTCGATCTGCTGCTCGCCGCCCTCCGGTACGTCGGCGGCCCGGAGCTGGTCAAGGTTCTGCTCATGCCGGACGGGCATGCCCCGCAGGTCGACCATGTCCTGCAGGTCGAGGTTGACCGTGGCGACGGGGTCGGCCTCGTCGATCATGCCGGTGCGGTAGATCAACGCGGTCGCCGGAAACTGGCCGAAGATCACGGGCGACTGGATCGGGAACTTGCCGTGCGTCCGGTCCCAGCCGGGGCCGCCGGTGGCGAAGTGCATCACGCTGTCCACGCCGTGCATCGCGCCGTAGACCGCGGCGAAGACCGGCATGTCCGCCCGGTACCGGTTGGGCATCGGGTGGTTGTACTCGCTGATCGTCGATGGCATCTGGTTCCACACCGGGATGAACATCGGGTGGCCAAAGCTCTTGCCGTCGGGTGTGTCGGCGTCCTGATCGTCCAGCCGAACCGCAGCCCGATCGGCGTAGCGGTGGCCACGCCGCAGCGAGTAGCTGGACCCGTCGCCCTCGTGTGGGCCGCCGTAGTAGCCGTGGTGATCGACGAAATCGCCCGCGGCGTAGGTGTAGTACTCCAGCGGCCCGAGCACCTGATTGCTGGCCGTCTTCCAATTAGAAGCCGTCACCATGCCACCGAAGCCCACCTCATCGCGGACAAACTCGGTCATCCGGTCATAGAAGGCCCGCTGCGCATCGGTCAGGAAGGCGGCCTGATCCTGGCTGCGGGGTCGGTCCTGTTGGTTCACCAGATTCCACGGCGGCAGCAGCCCGACCCGGCCATCGCCCGGAGCGTCGCCACGGACCCGTTCGTTGTTGTACCGCTGCATCGCCTGCTGGATCGAGCCGTGCTGCTCGGCGAGCCAGTGCCCGAACTGCCGCTCGATCCGCTGCATCAGTGGCTCGGGCAGGTTGCGGTAGGGGTTGAAGGTCCAGAAGAACACCGAGTCCTCGTTCTGAATCTCCAGGTAAGCCACCGCCGGGTCCTCGGCCATCGGCGTGCCGGTGTAGGGGTTCTCCGCGGTCAGGATCTCGTGGAGGTAGTCGCGGTAGCGCTGCTCGTACCGCTCGTCGAACATCAGCAGGCCGTGAGGCCGTTGATCGCCGGCGTAGCCTTGGACCTCGTCGCCTTCGGGGATGCGGACCCACAACGGGAAGTACATCGACAGCCCGGTGTAGATGCCCTCGTCCCGCATGGCGCCGATCATGAAGTGGACCCGCTCCAGCAGCTCGGCATCGACCTCGGCCAGGTCGCGGTTCTCGCCGATCAGGCCGTGGTATCGCACGAGGTTGACGCCGTGGCGGGCGAGGTACGCGGCGAGCCGACGCATCGACGCATCGTCGAGCCGCGCGACCCCGGGGCCGATGTTGACCGCCCAGAAGCGGACGGCCTCGCCGGTGTCGGCGTGCACGAAGTCGACACCCTCGGCCCGGATGAATCCATGCTCCCCGGCCTGGTCCTCGTTGAGGTGGCTCAGGTCAATCGGCGACTCGGCGCCTTCGGGCCAGGACCCCGGCTCCCACGCGAACCAGCCGTCTTCGGCCCGGTTCAGCCGCTGACCCGGGCGCAGCCGGCCCGCGGGCTCGAACGGCTGGCTCGCCAGCACGAATGCATCGAACGCCGCCGCCCCGTCGTTCTCCAGCAGTTCGATCCGCAGCGTGTGCGTCCCGGCATCGAGGTCGACCTCGCCGGCGTGGGTCCAGTTGGCCCCGACGTGCGTCCGCATCGACGCCTCGTCCAGCAGGGCCACCCGGCCGGGCTCGACCCACTCGCCGTCGTTCCATCGGTAGCGGTAGGGCCCGTGATGCCAGAACTTGCGGACAAAGAATTGGTACGACGCCGCGTCCGGGACCTCGACGCGGTACTCCAGGAACAGCGGCTGATTCCGCTGGCCCGACACGCCGATCCACGCCCCGCGGCTGAGGATGTCTGCCTGCTCGGAGCCCTGCGGGCCGAACGGGTTCTGCGCGACCGGCGGGAAGTTGGTGTCCACCGGCGTCTCGGCCTCCCACCAGACATAGCCCGGCGGCAGCGGCGAATCATCATCCAGCGCCGGGCCTGTCCGCGGCGCCGCTGCCTCGCTCGCCTCCAGCGGGTCACCCGACAGCGTGAAGTCGTCGTACGCCATCTCGCTCCGGGCCCCGGGGGCCGTCTGCTGCACGACAATGATCTGGAAGTACTGGCCCTCGCCGCCGCTCCAGCGCTGCAGGGCCGACCGCAGCGCCCCGCCGTCCGGGCTGTCGCCCAGGTCCTTCTCGTACCGCGTGTCGAAATCGCGGTTCGCGGTGTAACTCTGCGCCATCCCTTCGAGCACCCGGAAGCCGATCGGCTCGCTCCGATCGCCGTCGCCGTCGATGTCGTCGGTGTCACGGACGTTGGTGTTGATCGCCAGGTGGTTGTTCAGGAAGTTGCCCGGGTTGTTGGCCGCTTCGCCTTGGGCTTGCCAAGACCACACGCGGCGCTGCATCATCTGCTCCAGCAGGGTGCCGCTTCGAGGCACGGGGATCGACATCACCGTCTGGAAGCCGCCATCGGCGTCGACGATGACACGCTCGTTGTCGCCGTCGCTGTCGATATCGACATCACGTGACTCGACGCCGTCATCGACCGAGATCAGATCAAGGCCGGCGCGGTCGAAGTCGGCGATCACGGTCTGCGCCGACGCGATGCCGGTGAGGGTGAGAAGCAACGCGGTCAACGACAGCAGCTTGACGGTCGGCATCAGCAGGCTCCGATACGGATGGAGGTTGTGAAATGAGGAAATGATCAGTCGGTGGGCTTACGGACCAACCGGCCCTCAGCGTACATCGCGCCGGGGTCGGTCACGGCCTCGGCGTGGCTGTCGATGAACAGGACGGTCGTCGAGCCGCCGTTGTGTCGGGCGATCGGGTGTCCGCTCTGGTCGCTGTACACCGGGTTGCCGTCGGCATTGCGGGGTAGTTGTTCCTCGGTGACCGACGACCAGATCGGCAGGCCGGGTTGACCGGCTCGGGGTCGAAGCCGGCTGGACACGGCGTCCGCCGCCAAGGCCATGCGGCTGGACTGCTGTACGGTCTCGGCTCGGAAGAACCGGCGGATGTACTGGCTCTCACGCTGGCTGGCGTTCTGAAACTTGCTGCGGACAGGGAAGACGTTGTCGTCGATGCCGTAGCTGATGTGCCTGCCGTTGCCGTCGCTGAACTGGTTCAGCTCGTTCGCGGGGCAGGTCCAGACCCGCGACTCGCCCTGGGCGGTGTAGCCCGAGTGGCCGGCCCGGCCCGCGTTGCCGGGCCAGGGGTTGTCCGCGTACGCGCCATACCCGGTGAGGTGGTGCGACCAGTCGTGGTCACCCTGGCCCACGCGTGTATCCAGCCCGAGTTCCCAAGGCTGGACGTAGTTTCCTGCCGAGTCTTCCATCCCCGATTGTGCGGTGAAGAACCCGTCGTGGTCGGCTCGGTACGTCGCCGCACCGATGGCCACCTGCCGCAGATTGGCCAGGCAGGACGCCGATCGGGCGGTATCGCGAGCCGACTGCAGGGCCGGCAGCAGCAGGGCGATCAGCAGGGCGATGATGCTGATCACCACGAGCAGCTCGATCAACGTAAACGCGCGGCGGATCATGGTGTCACTCCAGATGCGAGGGGCGAAAGCCCGGAAATGGCCATCCCCGGGCTTTGATCCGGGTGTCGATTCAGCGCGAACGACGCTTCAGCAGGCACAGGCCGCCGGCGGCCAGCAGCGCCAGCGACGCGGGCTCGGGGATCGCCGCGGCCTCGGCGAACGTGTCGGCGATGATCAGGCGGTCGATCGATGCGACGTTCGCACCGGTGCCGCCTTTGAAGTGGACCGTTCGGAACCCGAAGTCGGCGCCCAGCGCCCCGGTCGCATCAACGACCTGCGTCAACTCATCGTTCGACGTGGGGTTGATATACAACGTGAACAAGTCGTTGGTGAGGTCCAGCTTGAGCACGAACAGGTCCGCCTGACCCACCGTGACCGCGTCGGTGGTCGGCGTCAGTACGGTCGTCGGCGCGGGCGACAGGTTGGTGTTCTTCACCTCGACGTCCCACAGGTCGCCGGTGCCGAGGTCGCCGATGGTGATGTACTGCGAGGCCCCGTTGATCGCCTGCTGCCCCCCGGCGTTGTCGCTCAGTGAGATATAGACATCCTGGGTGTTATCGACGTCGCGCCGCAGCAACGTAGAGAAGTAGACCACCCCGTTGTCGATCTCGGCCTCGCTGAACTTGTCAGAGACGAAGCTGCTGTCGCCCAGCAGCGTGCCGTTGCCGGTGGGTAGCCGCCGACCGGAGATGAGAAACGACCCGCCGCCGACGGCGTAGTTGTCGCTGTTGTCGGAAATGTTGGGCGCGGCGAGGGGAGTGGTGTCAAGGACCGCCCAATCGGTGGTCGTGTTGTTCTGCACGATCCAGGGCGACAGCCAACCCGAGCCGCTGGAGAGGTTGTGCAGGGGGGTCGGCAGCGGCGTGGCGGCGCCATCAAAATCCTCGGTGGCGAAAACGCCGGCTTGAGAAGGCCCAACCGCAGCCATAGAGACAACCGCGGCCAACGAGAGCGTGCGAAGCTTCATGATGATTCTCCTTAGAAAGAAGTTGCTGATCCAACAAAAGATCGACGACCGATCCGGCGAAGACGCTTTAAAGCATAAATCGGCAAGCGCTCGCTAGCCACCCATATTGCGTTATTATTTGACGCTTGAGCGCACGGCGTCCGCAAAGCTTGGTGCAAGGCGAACCCCGCCGTCGCGTGCTTATTGCCTTGAGCACCCGTGCCGGGTGGCAGCGGCGGTGCATCGAGGGCGTGATCCGCTACGGCATGGAGCGGCGTCGGTGGACGCTGATGCACCACAGCTTCCTCACCGAGGCGCAGAAGGTCGAGCAGATGCTGCCCCATGCGGACGGGGGCATCATCCCCGGGGACGTGCATCGCTATCCCGAGTTGCTCGCGCTGATCCAGCAGCACGGGTCGCCTGTGGTGGCACCGGAGTGTCCGATGGACGGCCTGCCGTCGGTCCGCTCGGACCCGCGGGGCATCGCCCGGATGGGGCTGGATCACCTGCGGGACCAGGGATTTCGGCGGATGAGCTTTGTGGGGGTCAGTGCCTTTGGCTATTCGTCGCAGCGCGAGCGACACTTTCGCGGGGCCGTGGAGGCTGCCGGTTACCAATATGAGCCCGGGTACGACGCGGACGAGGCGTTGGGGCCGCTGCAGACCCGTCCGCAAGATGACTGGCAGCGATGGCTGCGGGCGCTGCCCAAGCCGATCGGGCTGCTGACGGCCGGGGCGGACCTGGGGCGGATTACCGCGGCGGTGTGCCGGGACATGGGCATCTACGTGCCCGAAGAGGTCGCGATCCTGGGCGTGGACGACGACGAGATCGTCTGCAACCTGGCCGACCCGCCGCTGTCGACGATCGACCACGGCATGGAGCAGATTGGCTACGAGTGCGCCAAGCTGCTGGACCACCTGATGGACGGTGGCGAGCCGCCCGCCGAGCCGTTGGTCGTCCCGCCGGTCGGTGTGATCCCGCGGCAATCGACCGATGCGCTGGCGATCGATGACCCGGACCTGCGGGAGGCGATCCGGTTCATCCGTGCCAACGCGTGCGACGGGATCACCGCCGGCCAAGTGGTTGAGCACGTCATCGCGGGCCGACGGAAGATCGAGCAGGGCTTCCGCCGGGAGCTCGGCCGGACGATCCACGAGGAGATCACGCGGGTGAAGGTCGAGCACGCCAAGCGGCTGCTGCTGCAGAGCAAGCTGCGGCTGCACGAGATCGCGCTGCGGGCGGGGTTCTCGAATCCGAGCCGGCTGAACGAGGCGTTTCATCGCATCGAGCAGACGACACCGACGACCTACCGTCGGCGGCACGGGGGCGGCGGGTGAGGTTGGGTTTGACGGATGCCAGTGCCACTGCCGGGTGGGCGGGGTCAGGCCGCGGCGGCGACGGGCTGGGCCTTGGTGTGCTCGCTGGCGATCTCGACGAGCTTGTCGAACGCTGCGGGGTCGTGGATCGCGATTTCGCTGAGCATCTTGCGGTTCAGGATAATGTTGGCCTGGGTCAGGCCGCTGATGAACGCGCTGTACCGCAGGCCACGCTGACGGCAGGCCGCGTTGATGCGGGTGATCCACAGCTGGCGGTAGTCCCGCTTGACCAGCCGGCGGTGCTCGTACTGATACACGCCAGCCCGGGTGACGGCTTCCTTGACACGACGCCACTGCGTGCGACGGGCGCCACGGTTGCCTTTGGCCTTTTCGAACCAACGCTTCTTGGCTTGACGGCGGGCGGCGCCTTTGCGGGCACGAGGCATCGGAAAACTCCGGGGTGAAGAGCGCGGCCGACGGCCGCGGCTTTATGGTTTTACTTGGACGGTGTCAGGCGGGTGTGCAGCATCCCCTCGAGCCGCTTGATGTCGCCTGCCTTGGCGTACAGGGTGCCGCTGCGGGTCCGCAGCTGCTTGCCGGACAGGTGGCCGTTGAGGTGCCGCTTGCCGGGCTTGTTGAAGCGGACCTTCCCGGTCCCGGTGATCTTGGCGCGGTCTAGCACGCCCTTGTGTGGCTTGAGCTTCGGCATCGTCTACGGCTCCGTCAGTCGAGCCGAGCAGTGTAGCAAGGCTTGTGATCGTGGCAAATGCACCAGAAGAGGCACGGAGGGACGCAGGCACGAAGGGGGGAGCAGTCCGCAAGTGGGCCGCCGTCCCTCTGTGCCTCCGTGCCTTTGTGCCTGCGTGCCTGACCCTAAACTCGCCGCATGGCGGCACCGAATTTAGCCACGTTCGACGCGATCAAGCCGGCGTTCGATGAGCTGCGGGCGGCGGTGGGAACGGTGATTGTCGGGCAGGAGCCGGTGGTCGAGGCGGTGTTGCGGGGGTTGTTGTGCCGGGGGCATGTGCTGCTGGTGGGGGTGCCGGGGCTGGCCAAAACGCTG
Source organism: uncultured Phycisphaeraceae bacterium (assembly GCA_964625505.1). Lineage (GTDB taxonomy): Bacteria > Planctomycetota > Phycisphaerae > Phycisphaerales > Phycisphaeraceae > CAZVBW01. The sequence continues at coordinate 547 of CAZVBW010000011.1, read as the reverse complement.
CTGGTGCGGACGGTGGCGGCGGCGGCGGGGTTGCAATTTGGGCGGATCCAGTTCACGCCAGACCTGATGCCGGCGGACATCCTGGGCAGCGAGCTGATCCAAACTGACCCGGCAAGCGGCGAGCGGATCATGCGGTTTGTGCCCGGCCCGGTGTTCTGCGAGATGCTGCTGGCCGACGAGGTCAACCGCACACCGCCGCGGACCCAGGCGGCGCTGCTGGAGGCGATGGCGGAGCATCAGGTCACGGTCGCGGGCCAGACGCGGTCGCTGGGCGAGCCGTTCGTGGTGGTCGCGACACAGAATCCGATCGAGCAGGAGGGGACGTACCCGCTGCCCGAGGCGCAGCTGGACCGGTTTCTGATGAGCGTGTCGCTGAGCTACCCGTCGGCGGCGCAGGAGCTGGACATTGCGGCGGGGCTGGTGCGGGTCCGCGAGGCGGCGGCGGCGGTTCAGCCGGTGCTGGACGCGGAACGGCTGCGGGGCTTTTCGGCGGCGGTGGACCGCATGCCGGTGTCGCGGGAGGTGGCGGACCTGGCGGTGCGGCTGG
>CAZVBW010000010.1:0-65835 GCA_964625505.1 uncultured Phycisphaeraceae bacterium | reverse complement strand
CTCATGGTCTTGTGGGGACTGCACTTAACGATGCAGCCTAATGGGCCGTACTGGACTCGAACCAGTGACCTCGTCGATGTCAACGACGCGCGCTAGCCAGCTGCGCCAACGGCCCGGCGGACCCGGCAGGGTAACTGCATCGGCCGCGGGGGACAAGCCGACGGATCATCCCACAGTCAGCGGACCTGCGGCAGGCCCAGCAACTCATCCACGTCCACCGCCCGGCCGGTCCGGATCGCCTCATTGGCCGCCAGACCCATCATGAGCGACGCGGCGCCGTCGATGTGCGTCGCGGAGCGATTGAATGGGTCCGCCGGCGGATCGGGCAGGTAGATCTGGTCCAGAATCCGCGCGTCGCCGCCCCCGTGACCGCCCGCCGCGGTAGGGATCTCCAACTCGACCGGCGGCTCGAACATCTTCTGAATCCGCAGCACCTGCTCCGCCTGATGCTGCTGCTGGCCCAGCTCCTCGTCCGTCTGGCCACTGATGATGTGCCCCTCGCCGCGGGCGAAGTACTCCAGCCGGCCCTTGGTGCCCTGGATCGACACACGCTCGCCCTCCCACGGGCAGTAAGCGATCAGCGAGTAGCTGAGGATCACGCCGTTTCGGTAACGGGCACAGACCGCCATCGTGTCCTCGGCATCGAGGGGCCACTTATCGCTGAAGACGTTGCGGTCCCGGATATAGCCCTCGTCGCCGAATCCGTAGGGCTCGTGCTCGGCGTCGTAGTATAGCGCCTTGTATCGTTTCTTATCCGCTTTTGCGCCGCGGGGGTGCTTGTCCTGTTCAACCAATCCGACGCAGAACGGATCGTCGCGGGCGGCGGGTTCGCCGGTGTAGCGGTCGTAGCCGTAGGTCTCGCCGCGGGCCTCGGCGTTCGCTTTGCCGTAGAAGCGGGTGTCTCCCATTGCGAAGACGGTCTTGGGGGTCGAGCCGACCCAGAAGTTGACCAGGTCGAAGTGGTGGGTCGCCTTGTGGACGAGCAGGCCGCCGGACTTGGACTTTTCGCGGTGCCACCGCCGGAAGTAGTCCGCGCCGTGGCTGGTGTCCAGGTGCCACTGGAAGTCCACAAGCGTGGGCTCGCCGATCTCTCCGCTGAGGATGATCTCGCGGAGCTTGGTAAACACCGGCATATAGCGGTAGTTGAACGTCACAGTGACGTGCCCGCCGGTACGGTCCACCGCATCGAAGATGGCGCGGGCCTTGTCCGCATCGGTCGTCATCGGCTTTTCAGTCACGGCGTCACAGCCGAGTTCGAGGGCTCGCACGATGTACTGGTGGTGGGCCGAATCCACGGTCGTGACGATGACCACGTCCGGCTTCGTCTCCCGCACCATCTGGTCGAACTGGGCGTCGGTGTACGTCGGCAGGGGCGGGTGACCGAAGTCGTCGGCGACGACCTGATTCCAGTAATTCATGCGGGTTGGGCTGGCGTCGCACAGACCCACCAGTTCGGCGTGTGGTGCATACGTGCCGACCGCGGCACGGATATACATCCCGGATCGGGCGCCGGTGCCGACGATGGCGAAGCGCTTCTTGCGTGCGTGGTTATTCATCATGTCTCGGTTTTTGTGGAGGTTTGGGGGGTATCGGAGTTGCCGCGGTGACGCAGCTGGTATCGGCCGCGGTAGCTGGACGGCGTCATGTCGGTGAACCTGGCGAACGTCTCGGCCAGCATCCGCGGCGTGGTGAATCCCGACTGCTCGGCGACTTCGGGCATCGGCAGGTCGGTGCCGCTCAGCAGCGCCTTGGCTCGCTCGACGTGGACCCGCAGCACCTCCTGGTACGGGGTGCGGCCGAGGACCTCGACGAACCGCCGTTCGAGCCGGCGACGGTTGATCGGCACCTCGCGGAGCAGCTGGTCGATCGTCATCGGCTCGGCCCCGCGGCGGCGGATGTATCGGATCGCCTCGGCCAGCAGCGGGTCGTCCACCGCGATCAGGTCGCTGCTCTGGCGGGCGACCACCCCGACCGGCGGCAGGGCCACGTACGCGCCATCGACCCGCCGGCCCCGCAGCATGCGATCGACCATCTCCGCCGCCATGAACCCGGCCTGCTCGCCAGGCACGTCGATGCTCGACAGCGGCGGGCACGCCAGCTCACACGCCACGTGGTCATTGCCCACGCCCAGGACCGCGACGTCCTCGGGGACCCGCACGTCGCATTGGCGGCAGACCTCGATCAGCCGCATCCCCCACGAGTCGTTCGCACACAGCACCGCGATCGGCTTGGGCAGTTGACGCAGCCATTGGTCGAATGCATCGTCGGCGGCCCAGCTTGTGGTGAGGCCCGGGCCGCTGAACTGGGGCTGGCCCATGTACCGCTCGCAATCCCGGCCCACGGCCCGCAGCGCCTCGGCGAAGGCTTCGAAGCGCAGCCGAGCGAACGGCGCCTCGGGCCGACCGGCGAAGGCGAAGCGGCCGTGGCCTTGCTGAAGGAAGTGGTCCGCGGCGAGGCGACCGACCTCGGCATGGTCGACGCCAACGGCCGGTATGCCGCGATCCGAGAACAGCGACACGTCGACGACCGCCCGCGCCAGCCGCGGCAGCTCGCCGTTGGTAGCGACATTTAGCTCGATGATCATGCCGTGGGGTTGCCACGCTCGGATGGCCGGGAGGTTGACCTTGTCGGCCGGCTCGAAGTGCAGGACCCACTGCGTGTCGGCGTGCATGAAACGCCGGATGCCGAGCAGCAGGTTCTGGCCGTAGGCGTTCGCCCGGTTGACGATCAACGCGACGCGACGCCGCGAGGTTGAGCGTTTTCGCTGCGGCATGCGGCCGACTCTAACGCGTGATGGCGGTGTCGCGAAGCCGGAGAAGATAGACGCAATTATGGCGTTGCGGCGGGCGGTTTCGGGTTTAGGCTTGGGGTCGTTGGCCGCTGATCTGGCGGCCGTGTCACTCGAACCCGCTTTGCCCATCCCTTGGAGGACCTCCACCATGACTCGTCAACACCTCTTCACCGTGGCCGCCGCCGGCCTGGCGATCGCCATCGGCTCTACCGCTCATGCTGCTCTGACCATCGAGTATCTGCTTGACGAGGGCACCGGTACCAGTGCGGCCGACAACGCGGCCACATCCGGCCTCGATAACGCGGCGCTCATCAACGGCCCGACTTACAACGCGACCAGCAGCCGATCGGCCAGCGGCTTCCACTTGGACTTCGACGGCAGTGACGACTATTTGTTCAACAACGTCATCGACGACCTCAACTCGGTCGGCGCGGCGACGGTTTTGGTGGACTTCCGCCTGGACGCCCGCATCGGCAGCACCGAAGGCCGGCTGTACAACATCACCGACGGTGCCACCAATAGCGGCCGGCTCGAAACCCGCATTATCGAGACCGACTTGGGCGGCGGGGAGTTCGGGTATCAATTCCGCGCGGGCGGCCGAGACGACGACGATTCGTTTCAGAGCACGACCACCGGCAGCACAACTCTCGAGCTAAACACTTGGTACACCCTCGGCGTCGTCGTCGACTACGACGACGACAGCAACGCCGGGACCGCGGGCAGCATTGAAGTGTTCCTCGACGGCGCCTCCATCGACAGTGGACCGGCAGCCATCGGAGCCTTCAACAAGAACACCGGGTCCGAAGACAGCCGCCTGTACGTCGGCACGAACAACCCGTCAGGGGCGTTCTTCGCCGGCGATCTGGATCTGTTTCGGGTGTACAACGAGAAGTTGACCGATGAGCAAGTTGCGGCGGCATCAATCCCCGAGCCCGCATCGCTGGCCCTGCTGGGCGCTGGCGGCCTGTGCATGCTCGGGCGTCGCCGCCGTCGCAGCGCCTGACCGCCTATTCGCCGAACCTCTCCAAGGCCGCGGCCGATCGCCGCGGCCTTTTCTCGTCCCATGTTCGGACCGGAGATCACTTTCGGCGACCCGCCCCGACGACCTGCATCGGCAGGCCGAACAGGTCGATGAAGCCGCGGGCGGCGGTGATGTCGTAGTCGCCCATCGAGAAACTTGCCAGGTCCGCGTCATAAAGCGAGTGCGGCGAGCTGGCGGCGATGGCGAGGGCCCGGCCCTTGTAGAGCTTGACCGTCACCTCGCCGGTGATCACCTGGTTGGCGTGGTCCATGAACGACTGCAGCGCCTCGCGGAGCGGGTGGAACCACTGGCCGTAATACGTCAGCTCGGCGTAGCGGTGAGCGAGTTGAAGCTTCTGGTGATATAGATCGCGTTCGAGGCACAGCTGCTCAAGTGCCTTGTGAGCTTCGTATAACACGGTGCCCGCTGGCGTCTCATAGACCCCGCGCGACTTCATGCCGACCAGCCGGTTCTCGGTCAGCACCGTGATGCCCACGCCGTGCTTCCCCGCCAAGGCGTTGAGGTCTTCGATCAGCTCGTGCGGCCGGCCGCGGTAGTCCTGCCCGTGCAGCTCGACCGGGTTGCCCTGCTCGAAGCGGAGCATGACGTTCTGCGGCTCGTCCGGCGCCTGTTCCGGGGCGACCGCCATCACGAGGCAGTTGTCCCAGTTCGGTTCCTCGGCAGGGTCCTCGATCTCCGCGCCTTCGTGGCTGATGTGCCAGAGGTTGCGGTCCCGGCTGTAGATCTTCTTCGTGGTCTGGTCGACGGGGACGCCCTTGGCCTTGGCGTAGTCGATCGCGGCCTCGCGGCTCTTGAGCTCGAAGCTGTGGTCCTTCCACGGCGAGACGATCTTCAGCGACGGGTCCAGGGCCTTATACGTCAGCTCGAAGCGGACCTGGTCATTGCCCTTGCCGGTCGCCCCGTGGCCCACCGCGTCGGCACCGGTCTGGTGGGCGACCTCGACCTGATGCTTGGCGATCAGCGGCCGGGCGATCGACGTGCCCAGCAGGTAATCCGTTTCGTAGACCGCGTGGGCCCGCAGGGTCGGCAGGCAATACTCGACGGCAAACTCGCGCCGCAGGTCTTTGACCACCACCTCGTCGGCGCCGGACTTGTATGCCTTGTCTTCGATGCCCGACAGCTCGTCGCCCTGGCCCAGCTCGGCGGCGAAGGCGACCAGCTTGACGCCGGGGTAGCGGTCCTTCAGCCAGGGGAGGATGACGGACGTGTCCAGGCCGCCGGAGTAGGCGAGGACGATCTTCTTGGGGTCGGCGGGGGAACCGGGGGAGGCGTCGGGCATGGGGCGGATGGTAGTGATCGGGGGTGGCAGCGCAGTGCCACTGAAGTGGCGCCTGCCGGACGCAGCTTCACCGCAAGGCTCCGAGACTGAGCCACCAGATCAAGCCCAGCGCTACAAGGAACCACGCCGTCATGATCAACGGCGTCGCGGCGACGGGGTACACGTGGTCGGGTCGTGCACGTTGCCACAGGGCGGTGGTCGGCCAGGTCAAAAGCGCGGCCACGAATAGGGCCACCGGCGGGGCGAAGCAGACCAGCGAGCAGCATGTTCCCATGTCACGGCCCGGGCGTCGTTGCATCGAGCGGTACGATCCGCCGATGCCCGAGCAGTATGACGCCGTGGTGGTCGGGGCGGGGCCCAACGGGCTGACCGCGGCTTGTGTGCTGCAGCGGGCGGGGCTGAGCGTGCTGCTGGTCGAGCGGGCCCCGACGGTCGGCGGGTCGCTGCGAAGTGGCGAGCTGACCGAGCCGGGGTTCGTGCACGACATCGGGGCGTCGGCGTTCCCGATGGCCTACAGCTCGCCGGCCTTCCGGGCGCTGCGGCTGGCGGAGGACCACGGCGTCTCCTGGTCGCAGCCCGAGCACGCGCTGGCCCACCCGATGGACGATGGCCCGGCGTCGGTGCTGAGCGGGTCGGTGCAGGCGACCGCCGAGCGGTTGACGGACGCGGCGGACCGCCGGGCTTACGAGAAGCTGATGGGCCCGGTGGCGAAGTCGTTCGCACGGCTGCTGCCCGAGCTGTTGCAGCCGGTGCACGTGGTGGGGCCGACGCTGGCGCCGGCGATGGTGCGGTTCGGGCTGCGGGCGATGCGGTCGGTCTCGGGGCTGGCGCGGTCGCGGTTCCGCAGCGAGCAGGGCCAGGCGGCGTGGGCGGGGCACGGGGCGCACTCGGTGCTGCCGCTGGACTGGGCGTTCAGCTCGGCGCCGGCGGTCGCGCTGACGGCGGCGGCGCATGACGGGGGTTGGCCGATGGCGACCAGCGGGGCGCAGCGGATCGGCGACGCGCTGCGGGCGTGTTTCGAAGCGGCGGGGGGCACCGTGCAGACGGGGCGGCATGTGGCGAGCGTCGACGAGTTGCCGACCCATCGGGCGCTGCTGCTGGACCTGCCGCCGCGGCGGGTCGCGGAGCTATGCGGCGATCGACTTCCGGGGGCCTACCGGCGGAAGCTGGAGCGGTACGTGCACGGGCCCGGGGCGTTCAAGGTCGACTGGGCGCTGCGGGAGCCGATCCCGTGGACCGACCCGGCCTGCCGCGGGGCGGGGACGGTGCACGTGGGCGGGACGCTCGAGCAGATCGCCGAGGGTGAGGCCGCGGCGTGGGAAGGTCGGCACGTGGATCGGCCGTTCGTGCTGCTGGTCCAGCCGAGCGTGGCGGACCCGTCGCGGGCCCCGGAAGGTCGGCACACCGCGTGGGGCTACTGCCACGTCCCGAACGGCTCGACCGTCGACATGACCGACGCGATCGAGTCGCAGGTCGAGCGGTTCGCACCGGGGTTCCGCGACGTGGTCCTGGCGAGGCACACGATGCACACCGCCGACTTCGAGCAGTGGAACCCGAACCTCATCGGCGGGGACATCGTCGGCGGGGCGGCGAAGCTGTCGCAGCTGTTCACCCGGCCGGTCCCGCGGTGGTGCCCCTACAGCACGCCGGACCGGTCGATCTATCTATGCTCGGCCAGTACGCCGCCGGGCGCGGGGGTCCACGGCATGTGCGGCCATCACGCGGCCCTCGCGGTGCTGCGGCGACGGTTCCCGGAGCTTGATATAGAAGGAGCCGCGAATGAACGCGAATAGACGTCAATCAAGAATCAGCATGTTCGCCACTTTCGATCTTTGCATTGATTGGCGTCCATTGGCGTCCATTTGCGGCCTGCTTTTCTTATGCAACCCCGGCTGTGCCGGCCCGCCTGCGGCGACGCAGCCCGGCCAGCCCGAGGGGCTGCGGATTCAGGCCCGCGAGTACCGCACCGCGTTCGATGAAGCGACCGACCTGCTGCGGGACCGCGGGTTCGTCGTGGATCGGCGGGACTACCGCTACGGCGTCATCACCACCGACCCCGAGGGCAGCCCGACCGTGTTCGAGCCGTGGATCCGCCACAACCGCAGCCTCGGCACCACCGCCGCCTCGACCGCGGCCGACCTGCGACGGATCGTCCGCGTCGAACTGCTCCCCGCCCCCGCCCCCGCCCCCGGAAACGCCCCCGGAATTGCCCCCGCCGCCCCCGGGAGTGAGGCCAGTGCGGTTGAAGAGGTGCCGGCTGTCGAGACGTACGACGTCGCCGTGGAGGTCCTGCTCGAGCGGCGGCAGCGCCCGATGCGCCGGCTCAGCGGCAGCGCGGCGACCAGCGTGTTCTACGACTACAGCCGGCTGCCCGAAGACCTGCAGCGACGCGAGATCCCCGGCAGCTACTGGCACCCCATCGGCCGAGACCCTCAGCTGGAACGGCACCTGCTGCAGCAGCTCGCCAACCGCCTCGACCGCGCCGGCTGACCCCCCGCCCGGACGCCCCTGGACGATCCCGGAAGCCCCCGGAAGTGACTCCCGGAAGCGATCGCCGGATCGTTCGCAAGGTCGGCCGGTACATTGCCCGCCCCGCACGCCCCCCTGGCCCTCGCCGCCGGGCCTGCCCACACCCACCGCCCACCCGCCGCCTGGAGCAAACCGCCATGCCCCCCGCCCTCGCCGAGATGCCCACCGACACGCTGCCGATCGACCTCGCGGCCTTCACACCCTTGCCGCTTGACCCGGCCGCCGAATCGCTGACCGACGAACAGGCCGCCACCCTGCGGGCCAACATCGACCTGTGCCGCGACGCCATCGTCTGCTTCACCGCGGTCGCGGCGGCGAAGGGGTTGGGTGGCCACACCGGCGGGCCGTACGACATCGTGCCCGAGGTGCTGATCGCCGACGGGTTCATGCGCCACGCCGCCGATCACGACGGCTGCCCCTACCCGGTGGTCCCGATCTACTTCGACGAGGCGGGCCACCGCGTCGCGATCCAGTACCTGATGAGCGTGCTCAACGGCGAGATGGACGCGAGCAAGCTGCTGCACTACCGCGAGTACCTCAGCCACCTGCCGGGCCACCCGGAACGCGGCTTCACGCCGGGCGTGAAGTTCAGCTCCGGGCGGCTGGGCCACATGTGGCCGATGTGCAACGGCGTCGCGATGGCCCACCCGGGCAAGGCCGTGTTCATGTTCGGCTCCGACGGCTCGCAGCAGGAGGGCAACGACGCCGAGGCCGCCCGGCTGGCGGTGGCCAAGAACCTCAATGTCAAGCTGGTGATCGATGACAACAACGTCACCATCGCCGGTCACCCCAGCGAGTACCTGCCGGGCTATAGCGTCGAAAAGACGCTCACCGGCCACGGCATGTCCGTGGACACCATCGACCTGACCGGCGGGACTGACGTCGCGACGCTATACCAGGCGATGCGAAAACTCGTCGTGCAGGACGGCCCGCAGGCGCTGGTCATCAAGCGGGTCATGGCCGAGGGCATCCCGGACATCGAGGGCACGCCCGAGGGCCACGACGTGGTCAGCCCCGACGACGCGATCAAGTACTTCCACGCCCGCGCCGGCGGCACCGCCGGTGAGAAGTACGCCGGTGCGATCGAGCTGCTCGAGAAGACCGGCAAGAACCCCAAGCAGCCCAAGTTCGCCGGCTCCACCGACGAACAGACGAAGAACCGCAGCGCCTTCGGCAAGATCATGTGCGAGGTGCTGGACGGCATCCCCGCCGACGAGCGGCTGGCGAACGTCCGCGTCTTCGACAACGACCTGGAGGGCTCGACCGGGATCAAAGCCATTGGCGAGAAGTTCCCCGAGATCTACGTCAAGGCGGGGATCATGGAACGCGGCAACTTCAGTGCTGCCGCGGGTTTCGGGTTCGACGAAGGCCGACAGGGCGTGTACGCAACGTTCAGCGCGTTCCTCGAAATGATCCTCAGCGAGGTCACCATGGCTCGGCTGAACCAGTGCAATGTGCTGTGTCATTTCAGCCACGCCGGCGTTGACGATATGGCGGACAACACCTGCCACTTCGGGATCAACAACTTCTTCGCCGACGGCGGGATTCCCGGTGCCCCCGCGGGCCTCAACTTCCAGCCCGCCCAGCCCGCCGACCCCGATGGCGGGGACACGGACCACGGCGATACCACCCGGCTGTACTTCCCCGGCGACCCGACCCAGTTCGCCGCCTGCGTCAAGCGGGTCTTCCAGGACCCGGGCTTGCGGTTCGTCTTCTCCAACCGCAGCGGCGTGCCGCACGTGCTCACCGACGCCGGCGAGCCGTTCTATAGCAAGGGCTACAGCTTCGAACCTGGAAAAGACGACGTGATCCGCGAAGGATCGGCGGGGTATATCGTGAGCTTTGGCAGCACCCTCTACCGGGCCCTGGCGGCGGTCGAAACCCTCCGCAGTGAGGGTGTGGATGTGGGCCTGATCAACAAGGCCACGCTCAACGTTCCGGACGAAGATTGCCTTAAGAAGATCGGCAGCACCGGCTTCGTGATCGTCGCTGAGGAGTTCAACATCCGCACCGGACTGGGCAGCCGATTCGGCACGTGGCTGCTGGAGCGTGGGCACACCTGCCGGTACGCCCACCTGGGCACTTGGCGCGAGGGCAGCGGCGGCCTCTGGCGACAGATGGGCTGGCAAGGCCTGGACCCCGAAGGCATCGCCGACGCGGCGCGCCGGCTGAACGGGTGACGATGCACTGCGTAGCCCATGTCCGGGTGGCGCGGGCACTTGTTGCCCGTGGTTGGCCCCGCTGTGTCGGGCGGCTCTGCCACGGGTGACGAGCACCCGTGCCACACGCGAGGCCTCTGGTTTGTCACTGCGAGTGACCGACTGGCTCGGGCAGCGTCAGCACCCCCGCGTCCACCAGCAGCCGGGCGGCCGTGTTGCCGGCGGGGTCGGCGAGGTGGTGGGCGACGTGGGCGTGGAGGCATTTGACGCGGCGGGGGTCGGCAATCCCCGCGATGCCCCGCGCCCGGAAGTTTTCTCCCAAGCCTGCGGCGATGACTGCCTCGCGATCCGCGTCGTTGAGCATTGTCCAGCGGGTCTGGGCGTAGCGGCGGTGGTCGGCGGCGAAGGCGGCGGCGAGCTCGGGTGACTCGGCGATCTGCTGTTCGATGGTGGCGATCCAACCCGCAGACTCGAGGCGGGCGATGGCGCTGGCGAGCCGCTGGTCCCAGAGCCAGTAGATGGTGGGGAACGGCACGGGTCGGCCTCGCTCCCAGCGCAGCGGGTAGACCCGTTCGACGCCGGGGGCGGCTTCATCCACGGCCGGCCTCGCCGGCCACGGCGGCGTCGATCATTGACCTGAGCTTGCATGTCGCGGCCTGCGGGTCGTCGGCACCGCAGACGGCCGAACTGACGGCGATGCCCCGGGCCCCGGCCTCGAGCACCTCCTTAACATTTCCGGGGGTGATCCCGCCGATCGCCAGGTGCGGCAGGGCAGTATGCCGGGCCACCTGCTGCACGTAGCCCGGCCCGGCGAGCGTGGCTTTCTCGGGGGCGGTTGACGTGGCGAACATCGGGCCCACGCCGATGTAGTCCGCCCCGGCCCGCTCGGCGGCGTCGACCTGCTCGAGCCGGGAGGTGCTGACGCCGATCCACAGCGGCCGATCCGCGGCGACCCGGCGGGCCCGATCAACCGGCAGGTCGTGCTGACCCAGGTGCACACCATCGGCCCCCGCGGCCAGGGCCACGTCGACGCGGTCGTTGACCACCACCGCGACTCCCGCGGGCCGGCAGATGTCGATCACGCCCCGCACCCGCTGCAGCAGGGCGGCCCCGTCCAGTCCGCCGGCAGCGGGCTTCTCGCGGACCTGCACGCAGTCGGCCCCGCCGGCGACGGTGCCGTCAAGGACCCGTCGCCATCCGCCGCCGGCCTCGCACATCGCGTGGGTCAGCAGCACGCAAAGCCGCCACGCTCGCGGCGGCCGAACCCCGCCGCCGAGCGCCCCACGCAGCCGGCGGTGCAGTTCGTAGCCGGTGTATCGAAGCCGTTTGAATGCCGCGGATGCCGGCCCGCCCTCGGGCTCGAGCTTGGACCACTCCTCCAACGCCCGCAGCGCCTCGGCGAGGCGGCCCGCGGCGGCGTCGATCACGTCCGCGGGCTCGGCCCGGGCGGCCTCGGCAGCGGCCGTGTCGCCGGTGCCGAGGTCGCCGGCGGTGTCCCGGGCATGCACCAATGCCGCCTGCCACGGCCGGGCTGCCGACCGCAGGTCGTGCCGCAGCCGCTTGTACCCCGCAGCGGCCACCGCATCGTCAGCGAGGAAGCGGCCCGCGTCTTCCAACACGCGGGCCGCCTCGCTCGCGCGGTTGAGGTTGGCGTCGATCAGGCGCAGGACGGACACGGGGCCGAGGGTAGGGCATCCGATGCCGGCACACGTCTGGAGGGTGGGCTTTGCGGTGCCGCAGCCCCGCATGTACATGCGGGGCTCAATATCAGCCTCGCCACGGCCGGATATCCACCGCGGTCATCCCCGCTGCCGCGGCCGATTCGAGCCCCGGGTCGCTGTCCTCGAACGCGACGCAGCGGGCGGGGTCCACGCCCAGCCGCTCGGCGGCGAGGGTGTAGGTGTCCGGGGCGGGCTTGGGGTGGTCCACGTCGTGGCTGGTGACCACGACGGGGAACAGGGGGGTCAGGTCCAGCACGCGGAGCGTCTTGGCGCAGACGTCCGGGACCCCGCCGGTGGCGACGGCGAGGGGCCTGGCGCCGTGGTACCGCCGGGCGAGGTCGGCCACGGGCTGCACTTCCTGCACCGCGTCCAGCCCGTTGTCGTGGAAGTCCTGCTCCTTCTCGTCGGCGACGGCTTGAGCGTCGACCTCGATGCCCTGCTCGTCGGCGAGGGTCTGGATGATCTTGACCGCCGAGAGCCCGCCCCAGGCGTAGAAGCGGTCTTCGTCGAGCGTCAGTCCGTGCTTGTCGAGCGTGCGGGACCAGACCACGTAGTGCATCGGCATGGTGTCGGCCAGGGTGCCGTCGCAGTCGAAGATCAGGGCGTCGAAGCGGTGGTAGTCGTCGTGGGGTTGCATCCGGCGGCACGGTAGCGGCCGGCGGATGGTCTAACCGATGACAGTTCAGCCATGCGGGGCCGGGCGGGACGGCCTACAATCCGCACCGGGGGATCCCTCCAATCCCAGCAGGACGCAACCTCCTATGAGCCATGCCGCCGCCGACGCGCCCACGACCAAGCGGGCGCTGCGTGATGGTCCCCCGCCCAAGCGTGGCGGGATCGACTGGTCGAACCTCAACTGGACCGTGATTATCGGCATCGGAGCGATGCACGTGATCGCCCTGTTCGCGGTCTTCCCCGCCCTGTTCAGCTGGAGCGGGCTGGGCCTGTTCGTGCTGTTTTTCTGGGTCTCCGGCGGGCTGGGGATCACGCTGTGCTTCCACCGGCTGCTGACCCACCACTCGTTCCGCACGCCCAAGTGGTTCAAGTATTTCCTCACGTCCTGCGGCTGCCTCGCCTGGCAGGGCGGGCCCATCACCTGGGTCGGCACCCACCGCCTGCACCACCAGCACAGCGACAGCGACCACGACCCGCACAGCCCGACCCACGGGTTCACCTGGTCGCACATCCTCTGGACCCTGCACCGCAAGCTCGAAGGCATCCACGCCTGGGACGCCGCCAAAGACCTGCAGAAGGACGAGGGCATCGTGTTCCTCGACAAGTACTTCTGGCTGCCGCAGGCGGTGCTGGCCGCGGCGCTGTTCGGCGTGGGCTTCTGGATCGGCGGGGTCTGGCTGGGGCTGTCGTGGGTGGTCTGGGCCGTGGCCTTCCGCACCATCGCGGTCTATCACACGACGTGGTTCGTCAACTCCGCCTCGCACACCTGGGGCTACAAGAACTACGAGACCACCGGCGAACAATCGACCAACCTCTGGTGGGTCGCCCTGCTCAGCTGGGGCGAGGGCTGGCACAACAACCACCACGCCCACCCGCGATCCGCGGCCCACGGCCTGCGCTGGTTCGAGATCGACCCGACCTACTGGACCATCAAGCTGCTCTCGTGGGTCGGCCTGGCCAAGAGCGTCCACACCCTGCCCCCGGAGAAGATGCCCGCGGCGCAGAAGCCCGGCGAGCAGGTCAAGCCCGGCGAGCTCGGCGAGCCCGAGGCGATCCGCCAGATCATCCTGCCCCACGCGCAAGGCCAGGCATAAAGCCCGAAGCGTGAAGCGTGAAGCCAGCTCTTTCCGTGTTTAGCGGGTGCAGCGCAGCTGCCCCGGGCCGGTGGCCGGTAGCCGGGCGTCAGGCGCAAACAGTCATCGCACGCAGTTCGTTGAGCCGCGGGCCTTGGCCCACGCGTGCCCGGCGAAGCCGGGTCCGAGTCACGATGGGTGCACCTCGGCCGAAGGCCGATGTGTACTCGTGCAACATCCGTGGTTCGCACACATCGCCTCCGAGGTGTGCCACCCCGCCGGTGGGCAGAGGTTGATGTCGATTGCGGCCTTAGCAATTAGCCGCGAGCCTTGGCCCGCGCGCTCCCGGTGATGCAGGGTCCGGATGCCGGCGGCCTCGCACCCCCTACGCTCCCCGCCATGGACCAGCCGATTGAGCAGGCGTTGCCCGCCGCGCTGATCGCACTCGCGATCGGCGTGCTGCTCGCGCTATGGCTCACCGGCCAGCTGAGCCCGCGGGTGCTGCGGCGCGGGCCCGGCCGGTCGGCGAGCGGGCTGGACTGGGTGAGCCTGCTGATCACGGTCGCGCTGCTCGCAGCGGGGATGCTCGCGGTCCCGTTCGTCGGTCAGGCACTGCGTAGGACCGGACCCGCTCCGGGTGGGCCGGTGCAGTTCTCCGGGCCCGAGCTGCTGGTGCTGCAACTGGTGGCGATGGGCCCGGCGGTGGTTTACGTGCTGTGGCAGGCCAGCCGACAGCGGGGGGGTTTGCGAGCCCTGGGAGTGCTGGGCCGGTCGCCGCTGTTCGAGACGGCGGTGGTGCTGCTGGCGCTGCCGGGGTCGTTCGTGCTGGTCGCGGGCGTGTCCAACGTGATGATGATCCTTGCGGCGATGGCCGGCGACCCGCAGGACGCGGTCGGCCACGTGATGCTGACCGTCATGCAGGAGGCGTCGGGGCCGGAGTTGCTGGCGCTGGTGCTGCTGGCGGTCGTGGTGGCGCCGGTGACCGAAGAGTTGTTGTACCGCGGCCTGCTGCAGACGGTGCTGCTGCGGGCGCTGGGTCGGCGTCGGCGGTGGCTCGTGATCGTCGCCGCGTCGCTGCCCTTTGCCGTCATCCACCTCAGCGCGGTGACGGCGTGGATGCTACCGTCGCTGTTCGTCTTCGGGCTGGTGCTCGGCTGGCTCTACGAACGCACCGGCTCGCTCTGGCCGCCGATCCTGGTCCACGCGGGCTTCAACGCGGCCAACGTGGCGCTGGCGATGTCGATGATGGGGGCATCGGGGGTCTGATTTTTGACAGGATTGACAGGATCAACAGGATCAGAACAAGGCATAGAAACCGAGTTTGATTCTTGTTCGTTCTTCTGTCTTGATCCTGTCAATCCTGTTGATCCTGTCAAAACCCAGTCACGACACCTCCAACAATGACACGCCCGTCATCTCGCCGGGCTTGTCCAGTTGCATCAGGTCCAGCACGGTCGGGAACAGGTCGGCCAGCCGGCCGCCGCTGCGGAGCGGGGTGTCGGCGGTGAGGCCGGCGGCGACGATGATCGTCTCGACGTCGTAGAGGGTGTGGGCGGTGTGGGCGGCGCCGGTGTCGGGGTCGAACATCTGCTCGGCGTTGCCGTGGTCCGCGGTGATGATCAACGCCCCGCCGACCTCGGTTGTGGCGTCGATGATTTGACCGACGCAGGTATCGACGGTCTGGACGGCGGCGACGGCGGCGTCGAGCTTGCCGGTGTGGCCGACCATGTCGCCGTTGGCAAAGTTCACGAGGATGAAATCAGGCGTGTCGACGCCGTCGCCGGTGACGCGCTGCAGCACCAGCTCGGTGATCCGCTCGGCGGACATCTCCGGCTGCAAGTCGTAGGTCGCGACCTTCGGCGACTGGGCCATCTCGCGGGTCTCACCGGGCAGCGGCTCCTCGCGGTAGTCGTTGGCGAAGAACGTCACGTGCGGAAATTTCTCCGTCTCAGCGCAGCGGAACTGCGTGAGCCCCTTCTCGCTGAGCCATTGCCCGCCGATCTGCTGCATCTTCGGCGGCTTGGGGAACGCGACCCGCACGGGCAGGCCCTGTTCGTAGGCCGTCATCGTCACGTACCGCAGGTCCAGCTGTTGGCCGCGGTCGAATCCGCGGGTGCCGCTGTCGGGCGACTCGGGAACGGCCGCCCACTGCTGGTCGTCATATACAAACGCCTTGGTGATTTCGCGGGGCCGGTCACCGCGGTAGTTATAGAAGATCACGGTGTCGCCGCTCTTGATGCGTGACGCGTCGGCGTCGCCGACGGTGCGGGGGGTGATGAACTCGTCGCCCTGCTGCGAGTCGTTGGTCGGGGCGTCGTGGTAGGCCGTCACCGCGGCGACGGGGTCGGCGAAGTTGGGCAGGTCCTCGCCCCGGCCGGTGAGCAGGTCGTACGCCCGCTTGACCCGCTCCCAGCGGTTGTCCCGGTCCATCGCCCAGTACCGCCCGACGACCGACGCGATCCGCCCGCTGCCGATCTGCTCGAGCCGCTCGGCGATCTGCTGGACGAACCGCTTGCCGGTGTACGGCCCCGTGTCCCGGCCGTCGGTGAACAGATGCACAAACACCCGATCCACGCTCCGCCGGTTGCATAGCTCAGCGCAAGCGTAAAGGTGGTCCAGCAGGCCGTGCACCCCCGCGTCGGAAGCGATGCCCAGCAGGTGCACCGCGTGGCCGTGCTTCTGGGCATTCTCGACGGCGTCGGCGAGCTCGTGGTTGTCGAAGAACGACCCGTCGCGGATCGCCTTGGTGATGCGGACCGACTCCTGGTCGACGACCCGGCCGGCCCCGATGTTCTGATGGCCGACCTCGCTGTTGCCCATCGTGCCCTCGGGCAGGCCGACGTCCTCGCTGGAGGTGTGGATCAGGGTGTGCGGGCACCGCTGCTTGAGCGCGTCGCAGCGGGGCGTGTCGGCGAGCTTGACCGCGTTGAACTTGTCGTGCTCGGCGTGAGGGTTGTGGCCCCAGCCATCGCGGACGATGAGGACCACGGGTTTGGGGCGGCTTTGCTGGGTGTCGGTGGGCATGCGGGTCAGGGTAATCGAGGCGCGGGCAGCCCATAGCCGGGCCGCTACGCGGCCCTGGAGGCACGCGACCCAGCGCCGTGATGCCGCAAGTACCTGCAGCGTTCGCCAGGGCCGCGTAGCGGCCCGGCTATTGGGAACACCGCGGGTGTAACAAGGTGCGCGGTCGCGCCGAAGAATTGCGGGGGATGCAATATCGCTGGGCCTGACGCGTTGGGGTGGGTATGCCGGTGACAAACTTCGACATCTCGCTGGCGGCGCTGCCGCGCTCGCGGTTTGATGACACGGGGGCGTGGCGGCTGTTGCAGCGGGTCGGCTTGGGTGGGTCGTGGGCGGATGTGCAGCGGGTGCGGGCAATGGGCGTGGTCGATGCGGTCGAGCACCTGGTGCGGTATCAGGCGATCGAGGCCGAGGGCTTGGAGCCGCCGGAGCTGGACCCGGATGTGATTCGGCCGATCGGCGAGGACATTCGCCAGACGCTGCGGGATGCCCGTCGGCGGGGCGAGATGAACGCGGGGGCGGCTCAGGAGCTTCGGCAGCGGGTGCAGAATCAGGTGGTGCGGGCCCGGGCGACGGACCGCCGGCAGTTCGCCGACCTGCAGGACTGGTGGATCCGGCGGATGCAGGGCACGCCCCGGCCGGCGGAGGAGAAGCTGGTGCTGCTGTGGCACGACCACTTCGCCACGCGATACCGAGATGTGCGGGACGCGTACCTGCTCTACCGCCAGCAGTTGCTGTTTCGGCAACACGCCAACGGCAGCTTCGCCGAGCTGGCCCGGGGCGTCGTCCGCGACCCGGCGATGATCCGGTTTCTCAACAACGACCGCAGCAGTGCCCGCCAGCCCAACGAGAACCTGGCCCGCGAGTTGATGGAGCTGTTCACCCTCGGCGAAGGCCACTACAGCGAGCAGGACATCCGCGAGGTGGCCCGGGCGCTCACGGGGTACACGGTCGATGACAACGAGTTTGTCTTTCGGGGGTGGATGCACGACGGCGACGACAAGACCGTGCTCGGCCAGCGCGGTCGGCACGACGGGGATGACGTGGTCGAGCTGCTGCTGCGGCACGAGGCGTGTCCGCGGTTTGTGGCGGGCAAGCTGTACCGGCACCTGGTGGCGGACGTGCCCGAGGACTGGCGGGCGATGCCGCCGCGTCGGCGGGCGGTGGTCGAACAGCTGGCCCGGCAGCTGGCGAGCGCGCAGGGGAACATGCGGCCGGTCATCGAGCGGCTCCTGGCGAGCCGGCACTTCCACGACCCGGTCCACGCCGGCGGCCAGATCAAGCCACCGGCCCAGCTGCTGGCCGGGACGGTGCGGGCGCTGGGGCTGCCGCGGCGGGACGAGCGGCAACTGCGGCAGGCGATGCAGGCGATGGGTCAGGACCTGTTCAACCCGCCGACGGTCGGCGGCTGGCCGGGCGGCCGGTCTTGGATCAGCAGCTCGACGCTGTTTGTCCGGCAAAACCTGGCGGCCTACCTGATCACGGGGGTCGATCCGCGGGGCTTCACCCGGGCGGCGGATGAGCGGGCGATCGCCGACGCGCTGACGCCCCGGCGGATGGGCTGGGACCCGGTGGACCTGGTCCACGATCTTGACAGCCGTCGGCCCGACGCGGCGGCGGACCGGCTGGTGAACCTGATGCTCGGCCCGCACGCCCCCGGAGGCGCCGGCAGCGCCCGGGACCGGGTGCGGAGTTTCCTCCGGGGGCGGGGGCGGGGGCAGGGGTCGGTTGATGCGGTGTGGCTGGCGCGGACGCTGCTGCTGATCACCGCGATGCCGGAGTACCAGTTGATGTAAGCCGCGGGATAGCCCTCGGACATAGCCCCGCATGTACATGCGGGGCTCAGGAGTTGAACCATGTGTGAGCACTACCACCCTCTGAGCACGAGCACGCCGAAGTCCGGGGGGGCCGGCGGGCCGGTCTGGACCCGCCGGGCCTTTCTCGGCCGCGGGCTGATGATGGTCAGCGCGGCGGCGACGGTGCCGGGCTTTGTCACGCAATCGGGCTCGGCGCTGGCGCAGCAGGGTGAGGCGCTGGGCGCGGTGGGGGCGCGGCCGGGGGTGCCGGAGGACCGGGTGCTGGTGGTGGTGCAGCTGAGCGGGGGCAACGACGGGCTCAACACGGTCGTGCCGGTGGGCCACGATGCGTACTACCGGGCGCGGCCGAGGCTGGCGGTCGCCGCCGAAGACGCGGTGCAAGTCGGCGGCCCGGGGTCGGCCGGCGGCGGGCTGGCGCTGCACCCGGAGCTGGCGCCGCTGAGCGAGTTGATGCAGACCGGCAGGGCGGCGGCGGTGGTCGGGGTGGGCTATCCAAACCCCAACCGGTCGCACTTCGAGTCGATGGACATTTGGCACGCCGGCGACCCGCTGGTCCAGCGGCAGCGGGGCACGGGGTGGATCGGCCGGGCGCTGGACCGGGCCGACGTCGCCGACGCCGGGGCGATGGCGTGCGTGGCCATCGGGTCCGAAGCGCCGCCGGCGACGATCGGTGCGGCGTCGCAACCGACGACGTTCGATGACCCGGGGAGCTTCCGCTGGTTGCCGGGCGTGGCGGACCGCGGGCTGGCCGGCGAGCACACGTCGCTGCTGGACGCCGCGGCGCAGGCGCGGGTGGATCATCGGGCGTCGCCGGAGTCGGCCGACTCGGCACTGGCGTTCGTGCAGCGGGCGACGTGCGACGCCCAGGCCGCCTCGGACCAGATCCGCCGGGCGGTCGGGGCCCAGCTGCCGGGCCGCAACCGCTTCGCCCGCAACGGCCTGAGCCAGCAGCTGGAGCAGGTCGCCGCGATGATCGCCGCCGGGCTGCCGACGCGGGTGTACTACGTGGCCCTGGGCGGCTTCGACACCCACGCCAACCAGCGGCAGACGCACGACCGGCTGATGGGTCAGTTCGCCCAGGCCATGGCCGACTTCCAGGGCCGGCTCGACGCGGCCGGTCACGCCGAGCGGGTGGTGACCGTGGCGTTCAGCGAGTTTGGAAGGCGGGTCGCGCAGAACGCCTCGGGCGGGACCGACCACGGCGCGGCGGGCCCGATGTTCCTCTTCGGCCCGCAGCTCCGCCACGGCGGCATCGTCGGCCAACACCCGTCGCTGGACCCCGATGCCCTCGACAACGGCGACCTCGCCCACACGCTCGACTTCCGCCAGGTCTACGCCGAGCTGCTGGACGGCTGGATGGGCGTGCCGTCGGGCGATGTGCTGGGGCAGCGGTTCCGGGCGACGGGGCTCTTGGCGATCTGAGCGGGAAGTCACCACAGAGGCACGAAGGCACGGAGTAGAAGCCGAAAACAGAATAAAGTTCTTCGTCACTTCGTCTCTTCATCTTTGTGCCTCTGTGCCTCTGTGGTTAACTCTTTAAAGTGCCGCAATGCCCACACCCCTTGCCGACGACCAGATCACTGCCGCGCTCAACAACCTCCCCGGCTGGTCGCTCCACGACGGCAAGCTGCACAAACGCTTCGAGTTCGGCAGCCACGGCGAGGCGGTGAGTTTCATCGTGCGGATCGGGTTTGCCGCCGAGGCGATGGGGCATCACCCGGAGACGCGAAACGTCTACGCGACCGTCGAGTTGTCACTGTGCACACATGACGCGGGCGGCGCGGTCACGCAGAAGGACCTGGACCTGGCCCGCGAGGTCGAGCGGATCAATTGGCTCAGCGCCTGACCCTCGGGTCGGCTGCGGTCTCTACAATCGAGACTGCCCCGACCCAGGAGCCCGCCGTGGCCGCCCCCGGAATGCCGGCTGGAATCTCACCCGACGCGGCCGCCGTGCAGCGGTCGGCCAGTCGCCCACCGACCGAGCGCCGCCGCGGCCGATCTCGGACCACCCGCAGCCGGCCCGCCGCGGCCCAGGCCGCCGAATCGACGCCGACCGAGCAGACCAGTTCCAACGGCCGGTCCCGCCCCCGCCGGGCCGAGCCGCTGCTGCTGGAGATCGCCTGGGAAGCGGTCAACCAGGTCGGCGGGATCTACACCGTCCTGCGGAGCAAGGCCCCGGTGATGTCCGCCCGCTGGGGCAGCCGGTATTGCCTCGTGGGCCCGTACGAACACGCCTCGGCCCAGGTCGAGTTCGAGCCCACGCCGCTGGTCGGGGCGGTCGGCCAGGCGGTCAAGGCGCTGCGGGAGCAAGGCGTCGGCTGCGAGTTCGGGCGGTGGCTGGTGACCGGCCGGCCGCACGTGGTCCTGCTGCACACCGACTCGCTGGCGGACCGGCTGGGCGAGCTGAAGTACCTGCTGTGGGGCGACCACGGCATCCCGAGCCACGACGACCCGCTGTTCGACCGGGTGGTGCTGTTCGGCGAGGCGGTGCGGATGCTGCTGGAGACCCTCGCGGGCCGGGAGGCGGGCCGGCGGCAGATCATCGCGCACCTGCACGAGTGGATGGCGGGCTCGGCGATCCCGTCGCTGCGGAAAAACGACTGGCCCGGGTCGCTGGTGTTCACGACGCACGCCACGCTGCTGGGCCGGTACCTCGCGATGCACCACCCGGTCTTCTACGACCACCTGCCGTACTTCAACGCCGACGCCGAGGCCAAGCACTTCAACATCCAGCCGCAGCACGGCATCGAGAAGGCCGCCGCCCATGGCAGCCACGTGTTCACCACCGTCAGCGACGTGACCGGCTCCGAATGCACGCACCTGCTGGGCCGATCGCCCGACGTGCTGCTGCCCAACGGGCTGAACATCCAGCGGTTCTCGGCGATGCACGAGTTCCAGAACCTGCATCAGCAGTATAAAGAACGCATCCATCAATTCACGATGGGCCACTTCTTCCCGAGCTATAGCTTCGACCTCAAGCAGACATTGTACATGTTCACGTCCGGCCGGTACGAGTTCAAGAACAAGGGCATGGACTTGACCATCGAGTCCCTGGCCCGGCTCAACTACCGGCTCAAGCAGGCGCAGACGCCGGTGACCGTCGTGTTCTTCCTCATCACCCGGGCCCCGGTGAAGAACGTCAACGTCCAGGTCCTCGAGTCGGCCGCGGCGCTGGCGGACTTCCGCGAGATGGCCGACGCCATCAAGCAGCAGGTCGGCGATCGGCTGTTCGAGGCCTCGGCCAGCGGGCGAATCCCCGACCTCAACGAGCTGGTCGACGATTACTGGCGGCTCCGGCTCCGCCGGGCGATTCAGGCCTGGCGCCGCGATCGGCCGCCGCAGATCGTGACCCACGACCTCCAGGACGACCAGACCGACAGCGTCCTGCAGGAGCTGCGTCGATGCTCGCTGTTCAACCGCGAGCAGGACCCGGTCAAGGTCGTGTTCCACCCGGACTTCATCAGCCCGACCAGCCCGCTTTTTGGCCTGGAGTACGAGCAGTTTGTTCGCGGCACGCACCTGGGCGTGTTCCCGAGTTACTACGAGCCCTGGGGTTATACGCCGCTGGAGTCGATCGCGCTGGGCGTGCCCGCGGCCACCAGCGACCTGTCGGGCTTCGGGTCGTACCTGCAGCAGCTGCTGCCGGACCACGACCAGCGGGGCGTGTACGTGGTGGGCCGGCGGGGCCGGAGCTTTCACGACGCGGCGGAGGACCTGACCGACGTGCTGCTGCGGTTCTGCCAGCTCTCGCGCCGTGAGCGGATCCAGCTGCGCAACAGCGTCGAGAGCTTCAGCGAGCACTTCGACTGGCACGTCCAGGCCCGGCGGTACCACGAGGCCCACGAGCTGGCGCTGGACCGCACGACGTGAGACTTGTCGTCAGCCGGATCGCGGGTTTGGCCGGGGCGCTGCTGCTGGTCGGCTGTCCGGGCCGGCCGACGGTGCCGCGGGAGACGCCGCCGGTTGTGGCCATCGATGACTCGGTCCCGCAGACCCGGCCGAGCCACCGCGCGGCGGCCGTGGCGGCGACCCGGCCGGGGCCGCAGCGGTTGGACCGGTTGGTGCCGGAGGTCCGCCGGTTGTTTGACCCCGCCGACCGGGAGCAGGCGCTGTTCGACCTGCTGCGTCGACCGCGGGAGCGGGTGCCGACGGTGCAGCACGTGGTCTATGCCGAGCCGCCCACCGGCCCGCCGCTGGTCGCCGTGCTGACCGACCGCTTCGCCGATGGGTCGGGCGCGACGGTGCTGCTGTTCGACGCCGCGGGCCAGCGCCTGCCGACGCCCGATCACGCCGCGGGCCTGGTCACCCGCAGCCGCGTCGCCGACCTCACCGGCGACGGCCGGCCCGAGCTGATCCTCGACCGGCCGCAGCAGTTCATCCGCGGCATGAACCCGGAACCCCCGGAACCCGCAAATATGCATTCCAATGCGCCGCCAGCCACGCGCGGAACCACGCAACCTGACGTGCACACGGATGACGGCCCCGGCGGTGAACCCCGGGCCCTTCAGGTGTTGCAGCTGCAGCCGGACCTGCCCGCCCTGCTGACCGTGCGGTACCAGCCGTTCGACGGCGCCGGCCGGCCGCTCGCGTGGCGGGTGGTGCATCGGCTGGATCCCCCCGCGCTGGAGCTGTGCGCGATCGACCCGCTCAGTGCGGTGATGATTCAACCGACCCGCTGGCGTTGGGACGCGTCGGGCGCGCGGTTCGTGGGGCCGATCGGCGGGCCGGAGCAGCCCTATCAGCGAGCGGAGTGACGGCGGCGGCGGGACAGCCCGATCGTGATCGGGACCGCGAGCAGGCCCAGCGATGCGGGCTCGGGGATGACCCGGCCGACGACCGCGAGGTTCGCAGTGTCGCCCGGGAAACCAATGTCGCCGTCGCTGGGGAAGCTGTCCAGCAGCGTGACGCCGGTGGCCAGTGAGGTGTCGCCGGTGGTGCCCTCGAAGTCGCTTACGGAAAAGACCACGCCGTACAGACTCCGGAAAAACGAGCCGCCGCCTTCGTACACCAGCGTGTCGCTGCGGAGCGGCTGGCCGAGCTTGGCGACATCGGTGAAGAAGCTGGAGTAGTCACCGATGCGGTTCCCCGCCGCGTCGATCAGGCCCAGCTCGAGGTCGGCCCCGCCGTTGGAGTTCCACAGAATGAGGAACAGCGGGTCATCGCCGATCGGCCCGCCGAGTTGGAAGTTCGTGCCGTGGGTCGTCTGGACGGTGCCGTCGCTGATCGTTAGTCCGCTGAGGGCGACGTTCTCGTTGAGCGGCGACACGGCCTGATCCGCCCGAAACAACGTGCCGGACGCCGGGGCATTGGTGACGGTCGCCCCGACGAGGTTCGTGTAGGTCGTTTCGAGCTGCGTGAACTGTCCCGTCGTGAAGCTGTCGATCAGCAGGTTGTCACCCGCCCCGGTGAAGGTCGCGCTTTGGAACGCCGTGCCCTCGGCAGACACTCCGCCGGCGAAGCCGATCCCGATCGTGAAAGCCAATCCGGCCGCAGCCGCCGCCTGTCTGGTAATCCCAATGTGCATCGTCAATCTCTCCCGCTCGTTCCCCCGTGGCAACATTACCCGACCGATGGCACAAATCAAAACCAATAGACACCATCAATCGCAAACGGATGCGGCACCACCGGCTCCACATCTTCCACATCCTCGGCCGACCGGTTTGGAGATTCGCGAGACCCGCCCGCCAGGCCGTCGTCGCGTCTGGCCCCAAGGACACCCGCGTTCGCACAACCGATGAGCTCAGCCCGCCCGTTCCGTGCCGTTGGCGTTACGCCGCCGACCCGCGGCCAGGGCGCCCGCCGCCAGCGGCAGGCCGGTGGCGGGCTCCGGGACCGGGATCGGCGCGGCGAACTCCTGGCCCGCCGCGAAGGTGTCGGGCATCCGGAAGACCTGCCCGTCAGCGGTCGTGAAGTAGAGCGAAGAGTCGCTGGTCTGCCAGGCGTGGCCATCGGCCCAAAGCGCGTAAAACCCGTCGCCCGCGTCCACCGGCCGGCGTGGGTAGTTGTGGTTGACCTCGTCGTCGTCGGTCAGCTGCTGGATGAGCGTCCAGCTCTGGCCCCGGTCGGCCGACTCCCACAGCCCGATGTGGCCGCCGGTGGCGTGGGCCTGGGCCCCGTCGAGCAGGGCGCCGATCAACCGCCAAGTTTCGCCGTCGCCGTCGTCGCTGACGTAGAGCGAGCCGTAGTCGTAGTTGTGGTCGACGTTGAACACGTCGCGGACGATCCACTCGTCGGTGTCGCTGTCGTACCGGGCGGTGTGCAGCGTGTGCGGCCCGTTGCCCGGGCCCGGCTGCGGACCGCCGCTGGTCAGGTACAGCAGCAGCGGATTGCCCGCGGCGTCTTGCTGGACATCCTTGAGGTACACGTTGCGGTTCTGGCTTTGATAGTCGACCACCAGCGCCGCGTTACCCGTCTGCGTCAGGGGCAGGTCGGCGGCGGTGAGGCTCGTGCCGTCGGCGGTGGTCCAGGTCTGGCCGCGATCGGCGGTCTGGAGGTAGTAGAGGTTGGTGCGATAGTCCGACGCCGCGCCGGGGGCGCCCTCGGGGTGCATGTTGAACGCGGTGGCGACCGTGCTGCCGAAGCGCCAGGAGGTCTGGTACTGGCCCTTGGCCATCGCCGCCAGGGCCGGCCGGGCGTTGCTCGCGGTCAGGTCCCAGTCGAAGTCCCAGGCCACGCCGTCGTCGCTGGTGTTCCAGTACAGCGTGCGGTTGGTCCCGGGGGCGTAGTGCGTGTGCAGCAACACGAACCCCTCGCCGGGGATGTGGTGCGGCTGGCTGTAGCTGAACGTGCTGTCGCCGGCGGACAGCTCGGCGATCCGCTGCCACCGGTCGATGGCGTGCGGCGCCGCCGAGCGGCTGATGATCGCCTTGCGACGCGAGCCGTGGCCCGGCGAGAACATCCAGAGATAGCCCGCGTCGTCGACCGCCAGGGTGGGGTTTTCGTGGGCGTCGTTCTGGCCGCGGGTCAGCACGGTCCGCGGCCGCGCCAGCAGCCCGGTGGTGTGGTCGTAGTAGCCGACCATGTTGGGCGTCTGCCCGCGGTCGCCGTTGTAGCCGCCGAAGACGAAGTAGGTCCGGTCGATCCCGGCGGCGGGGTCGGCGCTGTGGACGGCGATGGGGGCGTGCTGCTGCGGGTAGGTCGCCATCCCGCCGCCGTACTTGTTGGGCGCCGACCCGCTGCCGGAGGTGATTTCGTACCACGTGCCGCGGTAGCCCTCGGCGGCGGGGGCTTCGTACGCGTCGGCGAGGGCGGGCGGGCTGGTCAGCACACCAGTGAGGGTAACGGTCATGGCAGAGCCGAGCGGGGCGAGCAGGCGGGGCATAAGGGCACCGCGGCCGCTTCCGCGGCCTGGTGCCATGCATGTGATCTGGACTGGCATGTCGGATCAGCGTCGGCGTCGCGGCAGCAGGCACAGGGCGCCGGCACCCAGCAGCGCGATCGACGCGGGCTCGGGCACGGCCTGGAAGCCGCCGATGATCGAGACGTCCAGGATCGAGGTGTTGTCGCCGCCGGGCGCGGTATTGATCGTCAGCGATGTGATCGAATCGCCCACCGCGACGCCGAAGCTGGACAGCTCAAAGTCCTGGAAGTTGGCCTTCGACGTGCTGTCGCCCGGGCCGGTGTAGCTCAGTCCGTCCAAGGCATCAGGACCACTCGTGCCCGAGACGCTGGACGTCGAGTTGTAGGTATCAATGGTGAAGTCGCCGGCCGTGACAAACTCTTCGCCATTTTTGTCGATACCGACGGTCTGTCCGTTGATGGTGATCGAGTAGTCGTCGTCCTGGTCGGTGCCATAGTCGGCGATGAAGAAGTCTGGGCCGTCGGCGTTGTTGACGATGCCCGTGTTGAACGTGAACGTCAGCTGCTGGACGTTGAGCAGGCCGTTGCGGTAGTTCAGGTCGTTGTCGATGACGCTGGAGACGTCGCTGGGTTGCGCGGTGCCGTCTGGGACGAAGAAGCCGGGGCTGTTGTCGGTGATCGACGTGAGCGAGCCTTGGACAATGTCGCTGCCGAGGATGACCCGGCCGTCCTGGAGGGTGATCGACTCGATGACGCCGTCGTCGTTGGCATCGGTGACGTTGACGATCTCGGCCGACGCGGCGGTGCCGAGCGTCAACGTGAGCAGGGCGGCGGAGCAGGCGAGGGGGTTGGACAGGTGCATGGAAGCCTCCGTGGGTGAAGCCGCCGGTATCGATGGCCGGCGAGGCGAAATTCGAACAGCAGCATTGTGGCCGCGCCTCGGGCTTGGCGGGTTACGTCGGGCGTCAACTTGATTAGCGCTGGGCGTCAACTTTGGCGAGCTTCGGTGCGTATCGTCGGGGGATGCCACAGGGCGGGACGCAACGGGTGCTGGTGGTGCTGGACCCGCGTTCGCCGTCCAGTCGCCACATGCTCGGCGGGGTGCGGCGGCAGGCCCGGCGACACGCCTCGTGGCGGCTGGAACTGGTCCCGCCGCACGCCCCCCCAGCGTCGCTGCGGAACGCCGCGGGCCTGGTGGGCTGGCTGCAGCATGTGGAGCATCGACCGCTGGACACGCCCGCGGTCTCGGTGCTCAGCACGTCGAGCCTGCCCGAGTCGCTGCGGGTGCACAGCGACCCGCTGGCGGGCGGCCGACTCGCCGCCGAGCACCTGTTGCAGCGGGACCTTCGGCGGCTGAGTGTGTGCATCTCGCCGCAGGCCAAGGGTGCCCGCCGACGGCGGGCCGAGGTCTTCGCGGACGTGGCCCGGGAGGCGGGCGCCACGGTGGACTGGTTCGAGCTGACGCGATTCAAGGGCGAGCCCGCCGATCAGGTCGTGGTGGGGCGGCTGGCGGCGTGGCTGGACGCGCGTACGCTGCCGCTGGGGCTGATGTGTCAGGACGACGCGTGGGGGCTGCTGGCGGTGCAGGCCTGCGGGTTGGCTGGGCTGCGGGTCCCGGATGGTGTGGCGGTCGTGGGGCATAACAATGATGTGCCGATCTGCGAGTTTTGCGACCCGCCGCTGTCCAGCGTCGAGCCCAACCAGCCGCGGATCGGCTACGAAGCCGCGGGGCTGCTGGCCCGGCTGATGGCCGGTGAGCCGCCGCCGGAGCGGCCGATTCGCGTCCCGCCGGTGGGCGTGGTGACACGCGGGTCGACCGACGTGCAACACACCGCCGACCCGGCCGTCGCCTCCGCCTTGCGCTACATCCGGGACCATCTGGCCGACGGCATCGGGGCTCGGGACGTGATCGACCACGCCCCGGCATCGGCCAGCACGCTGCAGCGCCGCTTCAAGGACCACCGCGGCCAGACCGTCGGCCAGGCGCTGCACCAGGCCCGCATCCGCCGCGTCGAGCAGCTGCTGCTGCGCGACGGCCGGCCGCTCGCCGAGGTCGCCGTCGACGCCGGGTACGACCACCTCTCGCAGATGTGCCGCGAGTTCAAGCGGGCCACCGGGTCCACCCCGACCGCCTACCGCCACCGGTTCGACATCAGCCGGCCCACGTCGCCCGGTGAGTAAACTCGCGCCCATGGACGACGCCCTGGACCGGTTCACGCACCCGACCTACACCGCCCGCCGACAGGTCATCAAGCTCTTTGGCGGGGCCCAGCGGATCTACGACCCGTCCGGCGAGATCGCGCTGTACTCC
Source organism: uncultured Phycisphaeraceae bacterium (assembly GCA_964625505.1). GTDB lineage: Bacteria > Planctomycetota > Phycisphaerae > Phycisphaerales > Phycisphaeraceae > CAZVBW01. Next base: position 38,118 of record CAZVBW010000010.1, on the reverse strand, counting down.
AAGCTCAAGTCCTTCCGCATCCGCGAAGACATCCGCCTGTACACCGACGAGTCGATGGCCATCGAGGTGCTGCGGATCGCCACCAAGAGCATCCTCGACATCAGCGGGGCCTACGACGTATTCGACTCGATCAGCAACGAGCGGGTCGGCGCCCTCAAACGCAAGGGCCTCAAGTCCATCTTCAAGGACGAATGGACCATCCTCGACGAGCAAAACAATGAGATCGGCAAGATCGTCGAGGACTCGACGCTCAAGGCGATGATCCGCCGCGTCGCCGACGACATCTCGTTCCTGCTGCCGCAGAAGTACCACGCCCAGATCGCCGGCCGGGAGGTCGCGACTTACGAGCAGAACTTCAACCCGTTTGTCTACAAGTTGAAGATCGACTTCTCGATGGACAGTGAGGCGATCCTGGACCGCCGGCTGGGCCTGGCCGCGGCCGTGCTGCTGATGGCGATCGAGGGCAAGCAGTAGCAAGCAAGGCCGAAGGCTGAAGGACGAAGGCAGAAGGTGGGAGGGCTCGGCTCCCGCCGAGCCGGGGGTGACGGGGCCTTCCGGGTCGCCGCTAAACCACGTGCTGCAGCTCAACATCTGCCAGGATCGGGTAGTGGTCCGACGCATGCCGGCCGCGCCAGTGCTGGGACAACACGGCATAGCGCGACACCCGCAGGTTGGGCGTGGTGAAGATGTAGTCGATGCGGCGGTCGGTCGGTGGGCCCGGTGTTGAACCGTCGTCGGGGCGGGGGCGGGTCACGAAGCCGCCGGTGGTGACCCGCTCACCCAGTTCCAGCTCGGCGGCGTCGGCGGCGTCCTGCAGTTGGGATGTGAATACCTCGTGCGGCTCGCTGCCGGCCACGCAGTTCATGTCGCCGGTGAGAATCACGGCGTCCCCCGCCTCAGCCAGGCCCGCCGCCCGCTCGAGGATGAGCTTCGCCCCGTGGTGCCGGGCGTCGGGGCTGCGGTTGTCCAGGTGCGTGTTGAGGTGCAGCATGGCCTGGCCGGTGACGCGGTCGATCAACCGGGCCCACGTGCAGATGCGCGGCAGCCCCGCGCCCCAGCCGAGGCTGCCGGGGGCGTCGGGCGACTCGCTGAGCCAGAACGTGCCCGACGCCCGCAGCATCAGCCGATCCTCGCGGTACAGGATCGCCGCGAACTCACCCGCCTCCCGCCCGTCGTCCCGCCCGACGCCGACACACCCGTAGCCCGGCAAGCCCTCCCGCACATGCTGCAGCTGATGAGCCAGCGCTTCCTGCACGCCCAGCACGTCCGGCCGATGAAACGCCAGCAGCCCGACCGCCCGCGGCCGACGGGCCGGCCAGTCGTGCGGCGCATCGTCCGGGTTGTCGTATCGCAAGTTGAACGACATCACCCGCAGCGCCGCCTCGGCGTTCGCAGGCCGCACGACCGCATCCGGGCCTTCGTCCTTCTGCCTTCCACCTTCGTCCTTCATCCTTCTCCCTGGCTCGTGTTATCGTCGCCGGCCCCCGCGAGGTGCCCCCCCATGCCCGACCCGTCCGACCGCAACATCCTCCTGACCCCCGGCCCCACCGCGGTGCCGCCCGAGGTGCTCGCCGAGCTCGCCCAGCCGATCATCCACCACCGCACCGCCGCGTTCAAGGCGATCTTCAGCGAGCTGTGCACCCAGCTGCAGCAGGTGTTCTGCACCACCGGCCCGGTGCTCAGCATCGCCGGGTCCGGCACGACCAGCTTCGAGGCCGCCCAGGTCAGCCTCGCCACCCCCGGCACGCCCGTCATCGCCGTGGCAGGCGGCAAGTTCGGCGAGCGCTGGCAGGACATCTTCGACGCCTACGCCCCCGCCCTGGACCTGACCCCCGTCCGCGTCGACCACGACTGGGGCACCCCAGCCCCCCTCGACCAGCTTGAAGCGACCCTCAAACAGCACCCCCGGACCAGCCTGGTCACCGTCGTCCACAGCGAGACCAGCACGGCCACCGCCAGCGACGTCGCCGCGGTCGCCCGGCTCGTCCGGGACCACGCCCCGGACGCCCTGCTGCTGGTGGACGGCATCACCTCCGTCGGCGCGATGCCCGTGCCGATGGACGACTGGGGCCTCGACGCCGTGGTCAGCGGGTCGCAGAAGGCCCTGATGCTCCCGCCGGGCCTGGGCTACGTCGCCCTGGGCCAGCGGGCCGTCGCCCGGCTGGATTCGATCGATCACGACCCCCCGGCGTACAACCTGGACCTGCGCCGCTGGCTGAAGAGCCACGCCAAGTCGGACGTGCCCTTCACCCCGCCGGTCAGCCTCATCCGCGGCCAGCGCGTCGCCTGCTCCATGATCCTCGACCAGGGCCTGCCCGCCGTCCACGCCCGCACCCGCGGCCTGGCCCACGCCACCCGCCAGGCCCTCACCGCCATGGGCCTGACCCTCGCCAGCCACAGCCCCTCCGACTCGGTCACCGGCGCCTACTACCCCGAAAACGTCGGCGACGAGCTCCGCGCCGCCGTCCGCGACCGCTTCGGCGTCCACATCGCCGGCGGGCAGGCCGGCCGCAACGGCGACTGGGCCAAACGCGTCTTCCGCATCTCCCACATGGGACACGTCGACGCCGACGACACCCGCACCGGCCTGGACGCCATCGCCACCGTCATGCAGGACATGAACGCCCCCGTCGACCCCAAGGCCGGCCTCGCCGCGTTCGACCAGGCAACCGCCTGACCCCGCAATCTCAAAAATATCCGCCGTGCGCACCACCGCCTCCCCGTGCAGCGATTGCTATGACGGGCCGCGCTTCGCCTCCGCCCCGCAACCCCACCCCGCGGCTGCGCGGCGCAACACACCCCCTCGCGTACGTACGAGTGGTTCCCTTAAAGCAGTTCCCCCCCCCGCCCCCGGTAGCCGACAGCGGATCCGCCTCAGGCGGAGCAGCGTCGGATAAGTCCACGCGCTCCCCGGAAGCCGACGCTGAGCCGCAGGCGAAGCGTCTGGTATCCCCAGCCCTTGCCCAAGCCGACGACTGAGGCGTTTGCCTGAGGCAGGAAGCGTCGGATCGCCCCCCGCCCCCTCACCGCAAGTACGGATTCCCCGCCCGCTCCCGCCCGACCGTCGTCTCGGGCCCATGCCCCGGCAACACCCGCGTCTCATCGGGCAACGTCAGCAACTGCTCCCGGATCCCCCGCACCAGCGCCTGCCCGTCCGACCCCGGGAAGTCATACCGCCCGATCGACCCCGCAAACAGCGTGTCCCCCACGATCGCCGTCGCGTGCTTGGCGCTATACAAACACACCCCGCCCGGACTATGCCCCGGCACGTGCCGCACCTCAAACTCAAGCGCCCCCAACCCCAGCCGATCCCCGTGCCGCATCACGTCCGTCGGGTCCGGCGCATGCACCGGCATCCCCATCATCATCGATAGATTCAGCGTCGCGTCCCGCGGAAACTCCCGCTCCGCCTCATGAATCCAAACCGGCAACCCCGGATATCGCTGCAACGCCTCACCCACCCCCGCGATATGGTCCACATGTCCATGCGTCAACACCACCGCCGCGGGCTGTAGCCCCTCCCGCTCCACAAACTCCAACATCCCCCCCGGACCCCCCGGCCCCCCCGGCCCCCCCGGCCCAAACCCCACATCCACCAACCAGCACGGCCGCCCCGCCCCCGCATCACCCCCCTCGGAAACCCCTTCGTCCACCACATAGCAGTTGGTCTGAAAATCCCCCAGCACAAATTCAGTCACTCGCATCCCACAAGTCTAAGCCCCCCCTATTGACGAGATTGCCAGGATGCATTGCCGAGGGGTGGCACACCTCGCCGGCTCGGCGGCGATGTGTGCAGGCCGCGGATCTCCGCAAGAGCACACATCGGCCTTCGGCCGAGGTGTGGCACACGACCGCGTGATGACCATCTAGAGATCAATAAACGGGGGGGCTGCGGCGCAGCCGAAGCGTCGGCCCCTCCCCCGGACCCCCACAGCCCCCCCGGGACCCCCCCGGAGCCCCCAACCCCGCGCCGCAGCCTCGTCCAACGACACCGAGGCCGCCACGCCAGCCACCCACCACCCCGAGACGGGCCGCGACGCGGCCCCGGCACAACTTGCCGTCCGCCCGCCGCGTGCCATGCCCGCGACCTCGCCGATCGCGGCCACCCGCCGCTGGCTCTACCGCGCCCGGCCGCTCTCGAGCGAGGGCCAAGGTCATGCCGCGCAGGGCGGCCGACCGCCGATGTAGACTGCCCTCGAATCCCACCCGCAGGGGCGTTAGCTCAATTGGGAGAGCACTAGCTTTGCAAGCTAGGGGTTGCCGGTTCGAGCCCGGCACGCTCCATTCTGATCCAAACCTTCGGCCAATCGTCACTTACACGAACCTGTCCGCGTCGGGCAGCGTGGCCTGGAGACCCCGGAGAAGTGGTAGTCGTACCACTTTTGCCGCTGGAGCTCCGGAGACACGCCATGCCCCGAACCCCGACAGTCCCTCGTTACGGCAAGCACAAAGCGTCCGGCCAAGCCCGGGTCATCCTCAACGGACAGCACCACTACCTCGGCCCGTACGACTCGCCCACCAGTCGACAACGCTACGCCAAGCTCATTGCCGAGTACCTACAGGGAGATGGGCAGCCAGCTCCGGAGGTCGGCAGCCAAAGCGGAGCTGGCCTCTTGGTTGCGGAGTTGATCGTGGCCTATCTGCGGTTCGCGAAGTCCTACTACGTCAAGGCCGGCAGCCCCACCGGGGAGGCGGACAACATCAAGTACGCGATGCGTCCGCTGCGGCAGCTCTACGGCGATAGCCCCGCCGTTGACTTCGGGCCCAAGTCGCTCAAGGTTCTCCAGGAGCACATGGCGAGCGGCCAGTCGCTCGCCCGGCCGACAGTCAACAAGCGGATCAACACGATCCGACGGATGTTCAAGTGGGGCGTTTCCGAGGAGCTCGTTCCGGCCGCGGTGTACGAGGCCCTGCGATCGGTCGACGGGCTGCGCCGAGGCCGGACCAACGCACGGGAGACCCCGCCGGTCGTGCCGGTCGATGACAATGATGTCGAGAAGACGCTGGTGTACCTGCCGCCGACTGTGGCGGCCATGGTCAGGGTGCAACGGCTCTCGGGGATGCGGCCGGGCAGCGTGACGCTGATGCGGTCCTGCGACATCGACCGCAGCGGCGGCGTCTGGATCTACGAGCCCCACGACCACAAAACCAAATACCGCGACCACCGGCTGCTGATTCCGATCGGTCCCGAGGCTCAGGCGGTGCTGCAGCCGTTCCTGAATCGCCCGGGCAACGCGTACCTCTTCGCCCCGAGCGAGGCTCAGGCGTGGCGGCGGGAGCAGCGGGCAGCACGACCCAGCACTCGCAAGAGCCCGGTGTACCCCAGCGAACGTAAGCGGGTCGAGCGGGACAAGCAGCGTCGCTGCCGGCGCAAGTCCAAGCGGATGCCTGGGCCGCGGTACACGACGGCCACGTACTACAGGGCCGTCCGCTACGGGATCCGGGCCGCTCGGAAGGCCGGGGACGATGTGGCCGACTGGCACCCCAACCAGTTGAGGCACACCCGGGCGACTGAGGTGAGGCGGGACCACGGCGTCGAAGCCGCCCAAGTCGTGCTGGGCCACCGCAACGCCCATGTCACGCAGGTCTACGCCGAGCGTGACATGGCACTAGCCTGCCAAGTGGCAAAGCGATCCGGGTGAGGAAGGGCCGGAGCGATACTGTGCCGGCTGGTGAAGGCCGACGGCTGCTTGGCTGCTGACGAAGCTATGACTAGAGATTCAAAGGTGCCTGAACAGTCCCACTGATGAGCGATGTAAATCGATACACCGCCGCTTTTGATCTCGGCTTGGCCGCCAACGCCGCGCGGTGGTACCTCGGAGTTGCGCCGATGACGGCCACTACGGGAGACCGCCAGCAGGCCACCAAAAAGCTCGCGAGCTTGAAAGAGAGGGCGTTATTCCTCCAGGAGATTTTGTCACTCGCTGGTGAGGATAAGTGTCGGCACTTCGCAAGGAGAGTACACCGGGCAGCGGAAACGCTGTTGGCCGAGTGGCCCGAAATATGGGAATCAGAATGGTTCGGCGAGCTCCGGTTCGACGCGCACCATCCACCACCTGACACGCTCGGCCTAGAGGGCTCGACAGGCCTTCGGGTCGATCTGCTCGCGACGCATCGAGACGAGGTGTGTGAAGCGGCGACTGAGCGGGCATGGGAACTGCTTGATCAGGGGTCGCGGCTTTGGGAACTTGAAGAGGCTGCCACGTCGCTAGCCGACCCGCAGGGTGATCCACGCCTGCTTCAGGCTTACAAACTCGGCAAGCTGTTGGACCGAGCCACTCATCCACGTCGTCGGCCCAGGTTCAAAGTGTGCAGCGAAGATGACAAGCACCCCCGGTTTGTGCTCGCGCCGCACCAGGGTTCCACGGCAGACGGTTGGTGTGAAGAAGTTGCAGCGCGGTGGGGCCGGCTGTTCCCTAACGATCCCATGCCGGCACAGCGTCGAAACGCTTCTCGGGAGCGTTACGTTCAACGGCTAACCACAGCGGCGAAAGATCTTCTGCTTAGCTGGGGAGCTGACCTTCCCTGGCCACCCGACCGCGGATGGCACGTTCGTGGCCAGGAGGTGGCTGTTGCAGGGCGAGTCACCACGTTGACGGGAAACCCCCATCGACTGATCAAAGCTCTGGCTGCTCCGGGCCGCGAGTTCGCTAGCGAAGCTCTGATCTCGGCCATCTGGGGACAAAGGCGTCCCAGCGACCCACTCAAGAGTCTGCGGACTCTCTCGCGTCAGACGGAGAACAACCTGCGGTCAGGTATCGAAGGCGGTGCCGGTGCTGAATTTATCTGCAAACACGGACGTGGGTATGCGGCGATGTGGTCATTGGCTGACCCTGAGCGGGTAGCTCAAGCACTTGAAGTCATACCCGCCACGGCCCCTTGACAGAAGATTTGTCGTTTCGCGTGCGGTTGCTGTGTCGTTGCGGTGTTGAACTGCTTCGCATGGAAGACCACATTGACTCGAAAGCCGGCGACGGGGAGCAGGTCGACTCGATCCTTGACGCAGATCGCTACTCCGTCGCGCAGGCGGCCAGCCGGACAGGTGTCCACGTGTCGACGCTGCACCGTTGGCACCTCCGTGGCGTACGCGGCCGCCGGCTGAGGACGGTGCTGATCGGCGGGCGCCGGTACGTCTTGGCTAGCGACCTCAACCGGTTCCTAGCCGAGATCAACCAACGCCCATCGCTTGAGCGGACTCCCGAGCGCCGGCTCGGGCTCGCTGAGGCACAGCTCGACGAGCTGGGTGTCTAGTCAAGGTTTGAACCGCCAAACAGCAGCGAGCCCCGCCCAAGATGGATAACGTTTTTCAGCCTCCCCGGCCTCACCTCCCACACCCGCTGCACGCTGGGTGCGATGTTGTCGCTGAAGCCGCGGTGGATTCACGTACCGACATGTCAGCCGGGAAGGTCGAGGTTTCGGTCCGGCCATCGAGCCCGCCTGCCGTCTTCAAAGTGGCCTCCCACCCGGGCATGCCCGTATCGGGAATCCGAGGGTTCGCCTCACCCGTCGAGCCAGTCGATGCCAGCCGCCCCGGGCCTGACCGATCCGGGAGGTCGCCACACCCGACCCGCCGCAACAGCAAGTCCGGCGGGAGGTCCGGACGATGATCGCACCGCACCACCCCCGAGTCCGTCCATCCCGGCAGGACCCTACCTCGCGGCCCGGCGTGCTGCTGCTGGGTCCGCCATGTGGTCCATGGCCCTCCACGGGCTGGCCGGCGTCCGTGCCGCCGACCGCGGACGATCAGGTTGCGGACGACGAAGGCGAGCCGACGGATCAGCCGCTGATCACGGTCGGGTGCGACTTCGCGACGATCGCTCGCTGCACTGACTTGGTGGCCAGGACGGTCCAGCACGCCACGCGCATCCCCGCGCAGGTGGGGTCCATGCACAGTCGGGGCAAGCCCGCGCTGCAGGCGATGTCGATCGACACCGAAGGCCGCTTGGTGATCCCCACCGGGATGGTCGAACGGGTCAAAGCCGCGCTCGACATGGTCGGTGTGCGATACCAGATCAAGGACGATCGCCCCGAGGGCATTCGTAGAGGCGAATTTCCCGGCGAGAATCGCCTCGACGTTGCGAATCGGTCGGTCGCCCCCCTCGCCCAGGTCGTGCTCCCCGATGAGTTGCATCGGGCGGCAGCCGTCGCGGAGATCGCCGAGGTGGATCCGAACAAGAGGGTCGTGGTTGTGGTCCGGGACCAAGCGAAGGTCCACGTCGTGGAGCGGAGGCTGTCTATGGAGCAACGCTTTCGCCACCCCAAGAAGCCCAAAGCGGGCACGATGCATCGGTGGGAAGGGGTGCGGGTCGTCACGGTCCATGAGCTTCCCGAACACACCCGCGAGGCCGACGTGCTGGTGATCTTCGACGCGGAGCACGCCGCCGAGGACATCGCGGACGGGAAGTACAACGATGCCTTCCGCCGCATCCCCATCCGGCTGGCGCTGCGAGTTGCCGGAAGGAAACTGACCCCGCGGGAAGCCCTGATCCTTGAGGCGTTCATCGGCCCGGTGTCCCGCGCCGGCTTGACCGACGTGCCCCGCCAGGTGCACGTCGTCAAGACCCCGGCCCCACCCCCGGCGATGGGGGTGCCGCCCGGCAAGCGGCTGGTCCGCGGCAAAGAGCTGGCCCAGCATCCCGAACGTGACGTCCGCATCGCCGATCTGGTCTATGCCTTGGACATTTGGGACGCGTCGGCACTTCAGGACATGGGCCTCTCCGTGAGTGCCCTCACCCTTCACGCACTGGAGGAGTCCGCGATCATCGTCCTGGTCCGCGACACCGACCACCTGGCGGCCCTCCGGAGCCTGCTGCCCGAGGCGGGTGTGGTCAGCGGTCTGTCGGTCCGGCCGGCCTCCGCACCGCGGCCGGGGGTGGTGACGCTGATGACGCTGGCCAGCGCGGCCGATCGGACGGACGAATCGGACGGCATTGTCGTGATCGCCAGCGGTCCCCGGTACCTGGAGGCCGTGCACGAGGTGGGTCTGGTGCGTCAGGCGGCGTTGGTCTTCGAGGTTCAGGACACGTGGGGTCCGGACCCACCGGAAGCGGATGACGAAATGCTGAATGCGATGAGCGAGCCGCGGCCCGAGGATTGGGAGTACCCCGCTCGTGAGGAAGTTTCGATGTCCCACGGCGACCCTGCGAACCCGCGGGTTAGCGAACCAGGGGAACCGGGGGAAGCGGGGGCCCACGTGTCGAGCGGCGGGACGCCGCACGAGGCGAGGGGCCCAAGAGACCCGGGACACCCGAGGACTCCGGAGATCCGGAGGGACCCAGGGGTTCCCGGTTCCCAGATACCGGGAGACACGGTGGCCCACGCTCCAAGCGGCGGAACGTCGCAAGGCGCAGGGGCCCACGGACTCCCCTTCGCGCGGAAGGAGGTGATGCCCCACTAACGGGCCTCCCTGAACAACGACGAGCGGTCTGAGGATGACTGCTCTACTGGAGGTTCCCGTCAGGCGGACCCCACGAAGGAGTGGAACACCTGCGAGCCCGGTCCATGACTCGACTCCAGGTCTCACCGGCAGCGGTAAACGCACAGTCGAACAAACGACAGCGTTTATTTGCAGCCGGCTCCGCCGGATGCATCGTCGACTGAAGTCGACCCCGGCTGCGGCGGCCTCACCGCCGCCGCGGCCATTGGATGTATGACGCCCCCAAGGAATTCCGTGAGCACTACCGCGGTATCGGCCGGGGACCGTACCCTGCGCTGCGGCACAGCGGTGACGCCGGCCGTACGCTCGCACGCTGGGAGAACCATGTCACCCGCTGGCACCTCGGCATCGCAGACGACCCGCGGATCTGGCTGCTGGACGTGCTGACCAATGAGCGAACGCTGTTTTGCGCCCGACAAGACATCGCCGCCAAAGCCGCGAATGATCCCGTGCTCAGGGAGCTGGATGTCCGCGAGTGCTGGAGGCTGTGCCGGGTTCTGCGAGACCAGCTGCGGACCGGCCGTTACGAGCGTTGGCCCGCGGACACCATCCGAATCCCGAAGGGCGCTGGCCGCGGCTACGGAAGATCACCGTCCCGCAGATCGAAGACCGGATCGTGGGGCGGGCCATCACCCGGGTGATCAGTCCGCTGATCGACCCCTCCTTCCAGCCGCTGAGCCTCGGCTGGCGACCGAAGATGGATCGCTGCCGGGCCCTGGCGTGGGCCCTCAGCCAATCGGAGGACTGTGGGTACTGGTGCTGGGTCGTTGACGATGTCGCCAACGCGTTCGACCAGATCCCCCGAAGCCGCCTGAGCGACGCGCTGGAGCCTTGGCTGCCCCGGAAGGTCATGAGCCTCTTGAAGTCGTGGATGGGCGGCTGGGAAGGGCGGGGGGTGTTGCAGGGCCTGCCCGACTCGCCGCTGTGGGCCAACGTCTTCTTCGACAAGTTCCTGGACCGCCCCTGGTACCGGGACCCCGGCGACCAGCCGCTGATCCGCTTCGGCGACGACGTGCTGGTGTTGACCCCGACGCCCGAGGTGGCCCGGCGAGCGCACCGGAGGCTCGATCAGCTCGCGTGCTCGGCCGGGACCCCGCTCAAGGGCGGGACCACCGCCGGCGTCCGCAACCTGGCGGCCGGCGAGCAGGTAGACTGGCTGGGCTACCGGATCACGACCCACCACGGCGTCCCGGTGGTTCGGCTGGCTCCGGTGGCCCTGGACCAACTGGCCATGAGGCTCGATGAGCACCACCGGGACCCGATGGGTCCGCTGCGCGTCCTGCAGACCCTCAAGGGATGGATCGATCAGGTCGGCCCCTGCGTCGCCGCGGAGGGTGCGAGGGCGCTGGCTGGTCGTGTGCGGGCCGTCGCCATCGATGCGGGCTTTGACGAACTGCCTTCGGAGGATCGACTGACCCAGGTGGCGTCCGCGTCCAGCGCCCGGTGGGTGAAGACGCTGAAGAAGGTCAAGAAGCAACTGCCGTGGCTCCGCGAGGAGCTGAAGGCGTACCCCGACCACCGCCCGCCAGCATTTGACGAGCCCGAGCCCGATCCGCCGCCGGACCCTGACTTCCTACAGCTGATGCCCGAATGGTGGAGAGACTGCCAAAACCCAGACGCCGCTGCGATCTAAGCGTAAGCCATACCTCTTCGACCAAGTGAGGCCTGAAGCGCCCTAGAGCGGCAGCCAGATTTCACTCAGCTTGGGTAATACAACCCACATGTGGGTAGCCGCCTGATCCGGCGGTGGCGGCCGGATGCTGCGAGAGAGCATTCCATCGTGAAACTCCGTAGCCCAGCTGGCCGAGTTTGTCGCGATCACCTGCAATTCGATTGAAAACGCCGTAGCCGCCGGTCGCCCATTCGGACCCGACCGACACCGGCAACGCCGCAGGCAACTCATCGGAATCTGCCAGTTCCCACAGCCAGGCACTGTCACCCAGGGGAACCGGTCATGCACACCCTGGGCGGTCGAGCCCCAACGCGGCACCGGGCGGCCCCGGGATCGCGTTCCATAGTCACCTTACGGACGTGGATCCGCGGAGCTGACTATTCGGCTCAAGGCTTGCTGTGGTGTGGCCTGAATCCTGTTGACGGTGCGGCTGGCCTCACATCCACACAGTGCTCCAACTCAGCTCGGTACCACCGTCGAGGCGGCTGATCGCGGTCCGGTGGGGGCCCCGATTGCCTGAAAGCAGCCGTACCCCTGCCCCCCTGGATGCCTGTTAGTGCTGGACATACCGATATGTCAGGTTGCCCAGAACTGGTGGCGAGACGCCGTTCCTCGACGGCCCTCAGCATGAGGCGAGGTTTTCGACCGGATCGGCTGTCGGCGGTACCGCGCACCGCGCCTGCTGAGCAGGGAGAAGGGCTTTGATCGCGAGGGCTCGGGGCCAACCCGACTGGCATGGATTCACCTAACCGATCGGCCCGATCCGCGCGTAGGCTCCCCATGGACAAGGAGGTCCTCATGCCCGACAAGCTCAAACCTTCCCGCACCCCCGCGCAGCGTCAGGCGTCACGCCGCAACGGCGCCCGAAGCCGCGGCCCGGTGACCACGGCGGGCAAGGCCCGCTCGGCCCGCAACAGCCTCAAACACGGGCTGCTGGCCAAGAAGCTGGCCCCCGCAGATGACGTCCGCGGTGAGCGACAACTGTTCGAAGACACCCTCGCCGATCTGGCCGACGAGTACCCGCCCAAGTCGGTGGTTCAGCGGCTCCGCCTCGTTCAGCTCGCCCACGACATCGTCCACGCGGTGCGTGCTGGCCGCATACTTGAAGTGGCTCAAGCCCCACTTTTCCAACCGGACATGGAGGACAAGCTCCCGGGCATCCGCACGCGCCGGAAGCTCCGCCAGGATGCCGCCCTCGCCGCCGAGGCTCTCGCCGAGGGCCAGGACCTGCGGCTGACGGGCCCCCGTGCCGCTGAGCTGGCGGACCAGTTCGCCGCCATGATCGAGTCCGTGTTGGACAATCAGCTGACCTACCGGGAGCAAGATGAGACGGCCGACGATCAACCGTCCGCAGAAGCGTGCGACGACGTGGAAGAGCAGTGGCCCCCCACGGCTGCGCAGGAGGCCGACCGCCTGTGCGAAGAGGAGGACCGTGAGGAGCGGGCCCGGCACGACCGTCTGCACCGGTGGGTCTACCCGCTGCGTGGCAGGCTCAAAGACCGCGGTCACCTCACCGCCTTGTTCAGCGGCAACGCCGTGCCCAATGAGCGGGAACAGCGGGCGGTGCCCGAACTCCTACGCGTGCTGGTGGAAGACCTGGAGATCGCCTGTTACGGCGATCAGAAGGTGGAGCAGCGGCTCCAGTCCCAGGCCGATCGCAGCGTGTCCCGGCTGTCGCAGGACCCCCAACCCCTGATGCTGCTACGGCGATACCAGCGAGAACTCGACGCCGACATCGACCGGAAGGTCGCCCAGCTGGAAGGCTGAGCAGCCTCGGGTTCGTTTCGGGTGAAGACGGGGACGATGAGCCAGGCTGGACGGGCTGGTCGCCGTCTCAAAGGAGCGGACGAAGCAGAGGCTCGTCGATCCTCCGAGCCAGTTTGCGTCAGCCACGACGCTGACTCGCATCTCTGAACGACACCATCAGCTGCACCAGATCGTTTACCCGCTGCGTGGAACCATGTGGCTCGCCGGGCGCTGATCGCGGTCATCAGCGGCGGCGCCGTACCCCCGGGAGCCCAGCGTCACCGCCTGGCCGCGATGCTCGTGAACCACAGCGGGCAATTGTGGGGCAGATAACGCCACTTGCTGCCGGTGCGAACGATTCACCGCAGGCTATTAAATCACTCGCGGAGCGGGTACCCGCGCTGGCGCGCGCTTTCGCTCATCAAAGTGAGGTATGGGGCGACAACCGCCCACTCGTCGTGCGTGACATCACTGGGGTCAGGCGTCCTTGCCATGAGGCATGAAACGTCTCTATATAGAAACTGCCAAACAGGCTTTCGTCGACGATTGGGCAGCGGCGGGTGGGCGAAGTGGGTCAAACTTCAACGCGATCGCGGCGGGTTTGCTGTTGCAGCAACTGCCGGGGTGAGGCCCGGTCGGCGGCTTTGGCACGTTTGGCGTCGGCGGCTTCGAGGACCTGGCCAGCGGCGGTGAGTTCGGGTTGCAGTTCGTCGTAGCCGAGGTCCTGCACGGCGCAGCGGCTGTCCAGGCACAAGGACGCGGCGATCGCGAGGCTCTGGCCCAGGCCCATGAACACCGGCTCCATCCGGGCCGAGCCGTAGGCGATGTGCGAGGCGGAGAGGCAGATCGGGACCAGCAGGTTCTCGCACTGGCCGCGGGCGGGGACGGTGCAGCGGTAGCTGATGCCGAACGGCCCGGCGGGGCCCTCCTCGACGTTGCCCTCGTTCATCACGCGGGCTCGGCCATCCGCGACCTTGACGAACCGAGTCGTGTTGTGCGAATCGACGGTGTAGCTGGCCAGACCAACGGAATCGTCGGCGGTGCATCGGTGCATCGCGTCGTGCTCGGTGATGACGTGGTCGGCGAGCATGCGTCGTGCTTCCCGGACATAAAGCTGGTGCGGCCAGTGCCCGGTCTGCTCGAACTCATCGCCCGCCAGGCCCCACTGGGCGTACGCATCGCGGTACCGCTGGGGGACGTTGGAGCTATGCACCGTGTGGTAGTACAGGCCCATCTGATAGCGGACGTGGGCCTGGAAGATTTGCTCGCGCTGCGAGTAATCGCCCTCGGGCCAACCCTGGCTGCCGCCGATGAAATCGCTGGACACGGCGCCGTGGTTGTTGGTGTCGGTCTTGCGGTAGCCGTTGGCGGTGCGGTGGGGCAACACGTCGAACTTGCGGATCGGTGTGTGATAGTTCGACTCGTCCATCAACTGCTCGTTGAAGTCGTTCTTTTCCGAGTGCAGCCAGCGCTCGAGGAGGACGTAATCGTCCGGGTCGTAGCCCGCGGGCTTGGGCCAGTCGATCTTGAGCGACGGATCGTCGGTGGCGCAGATGCGGAAGTTGTACGCCTGGATGCGGTGGTCGCCCTCGCCCTGGCGGAGCGACAGGTCTTCAGCGAGGATGCCGGGCAGCAGGCCGCTGTCGGGGTCGCCTTCGATGCGGTAGGGATCGACGACGTCGTCGAACTGGTGGTGCATCGCGTGGGTCTGGTGCGGCTGGTCTCGGACCTGGATGCCGTTGAGCCGCTCGCCGTAGCGGGCGTTGGGTTCGCGGCCGGTGGTGTAGGACACGCCTGCGGCGGCGAGCAGGTCGCCCTCGTAGGTGGCGTCCAGGAAGTAGTCGGCGTCGACGCGCAGACCGCCGAGCATGTACAGCGACGCGATGCGGCCGTCGGCCATGTCGGCGCGGTCGAGGTATTGATAGAGCTGTGGCTGGATGTCCGCGTCATCGAGGTAGCGCTGGAGGACGGCGGTGGCGACGTGGGGCTCGAAGCGCCAGGTTTCGTCCTCGCCGTAGTGGGTGCCCAGGTCGCGGTAGAACTGCCGGGCGAGTCCGCCGACGGTGTGCTTGCGGCCGAAGTCGGTCCAACCCAGGCCGCCGGTGGTCATCCCGCCGATGAACCCGCCGGGCTGGAGCAGCGCGACGCGATGGCCGCGCCGGGCGAGGGTGACCGCGGCGATGACGCCCGCGGCGGTGGCGCCGTAGACGCAGGCGTCGGCGCGGAGGCGCCGCTGGGTCGGGGTGATCCACTCGGGGCGGAAGTAGCTGGGGGGGTTCTCGTGCATTTGTGGCTCGTTCGGCGGCCTTGGTGGACCGGCCGGTTAAAGCACCGGCCCGCGTGGTGGCGCGGGCCGGCGGTGGTTGAAAGAATGTCACACCGCGGCGATGCGCTCAGGCGCGGCGGCGGTTGCGGCCCGCGAGCATCGTGAGTCCGCCGAGGCCCAGCAGGGCGAGGGAGGCGGGCTCGGGGATCTGATAGATCTGCAACGAGGTCATGGTGGTGTTGTCCGAGGGCGACCCCACCGTCGGATCGTCCACAAGCAGATGGAACTCCTCGCCATCGGCGAGGGTAAAGTTGATCCTGCTGTAGTTGTTGCCGTCCTGCCACGTCGCGGTGTTCGTGGCGGTGAGGGCGTCCAAGAATGTCAGGTCGCCGGCGCTAAAATCCTCCTGGTCATCGAGCACGCCGGCGAAGACCCGCATCGTCTGGTCCAGGTTGCCCCCGTAGTGGGCGACGATGTACGCGACGTACTGTCCCGCTGGCAGGCCCTCGATCTGGGCGCCCACGGGTGCCCGGAAGGTGTCGGCCGGGACATCCGAATCGACGAAGGACTGAAGCGAGTCTTCGGTGAGTTCGGTACCGAAGATGCCGGGCCCCGCGGTATCGCCCACGGCGGTGGGCGTCCGGTTACTCGGTGTGTTGACGGTGTCGCCGCTGCTGCCACCGTTGCGGCCCTGATCCACGGTGACGGTCGTGCCGAACACGTCGGAGACCGCCACGCGGTCGCCGGGCCCCATCCCGACGAAGGTCTGGTCACCGGTCACGAAGCCGTCGGCATTGGCGGGGGTATTGGAGCCGACATACCCGGTCGAATCCCCGAAATCGACGAGGAGCGGTGCGGCGTGGGTCGCGGGTGACACCGCCGCAACGGCGGCGACGCTCAGGCTGGCGAGGATGGCGGTTTTCATGAGGACACTCCTTGAGAGGGGAACTTCGCGGCACGGTGGCAGGCCCTCACGCGGAGCCTGTGGTGCTGCAGATGCTGGCCGGAACCGCGGCGGCCACTTTGCGTCAGGGCCGACGGTCCGGATTTCATTACGTGTGACAAGTGTGCCTCACGTCAGACCCTCAGGCAATCGCTTGAGCGTTGACCGTCCCGACGTGAGCGCAAGAATGGCCGGGGTTCGGGAGTCTGGGGGTTTGGGTTGCCCTGATCGGGGGCGTGCGGCGCTGCCCCGCCCGGGTTCACCCCTGCCAGCGCCCGGACCGCCGCTGCTGGCGGTAGCCCGTGGGGCTGTCGCCGGTTTCGCGTTTGAACACCTCGTACATCCGCTGGGCGTCGGCGAAGCCGGCCCGGTCGGCGACGTCGGGCATCGGCAGGTCGGTCTCGACCAGCAGCCGGCGGGCGCGGTTGACGTGGACCCGCCAGATCTCTTTCTGCAAAGTGTGGCCCGTGGCCCGCTTGAACCGCAGCTCCAAGGCCCGGCGGGACAGCGGCACCGCCCGCAGCACGTCCGCGACGGCGATCGGCTGGCCCGAATGGTCGCGGATGTACTGCAGCGCCTGGTTGACCTGCGCATCCTCGGCGGCGGTGAGGTACGACGTTTCGCGCTCGATGACCCCGCCGGGCGGGATGAGCATCGGCTCGGCGGGCGCCGATGCCCCCTCCATCAGCCGGGCCAGCAGCGTGGCCGCCTCAAAGCCCACGCGGTGCGCGGGCAACTCCACACTCGACAGGCGCGGCCGGTTGAGTTCGCACGTCAGCCGTTCGTCCGAGCCGCCGACCACGGCCATGTCCATCGGGACCGCGATGCCCAGCCGCACCGCATGATCGAGCACCACGCGGGCGACCAGGTCGCTGGGCGAGAAGACCCCCACCGGCCTGGGCAGTCGGCCGAGCAACCGGTCCCACTTGTCGGTGCGCTCAGGCCCGGCGGGGTGCAGCTGCTCGCAGTGATGACCCGCTTGGTGGATCCGCTGGACAAAGCCCTCGATCCGCAGCCGGGCCGCGGCGTGGGCAGCCTCGCCGATGGTGGCGAACGATTGGTGGCCCTGCTGGATCAGGTAGTCCGCGGCGACCCGCCCGACCGCGTGCGGGTCCCAGTAAACCGTCGGCCGGCCCTCGCTGAGGTCTTCGGTGCCGATGACGACCACAGGCCCGTCGAACGGCAGGTCGCGGACCCGGCGGTCCTGCCCGGGGTCCGACGGGTGAAGCCGGAGGATCATCCCGGCGACGCTGTCGGTGTCGCGGTTGACCCAGTTGGGCTCGGCGGGCAGCGTGGACAGGTGCCAGTTGCCGTAATGCACCGCGTAGTGCGCCACGCCCAGCAGCAGGTCGTGGTCGAGCCAGTGCGGCCGGCTGGATAGCACCCAGACGGGCAGTGACGGAGCGGCAGGGGCCGCGACCACAGGGGGTTGTGCGCTCACGCCATCACGATAGCGGCTTGAACGACGTCAGTCTTGCGCTCGCACATGGGCGATTGACGCCCCCGCGTTTGTGATCGCCTCGCCCATCGGGCACCATGGTCGAACTTCGGATCGGCTCAGCCTCCCCTTCGAGTAGCCACCCATGTCGACCAAACGCGGGTTCACCTTGATCGAGCTATTGGTGGTGATCAGCATCATCGCGCTGCTGATCGCGATCCTGTTGCCGGCGCTGGGGGCCGCTCGCAACGCGGCCCGGCGGGCGCAGTGCCTGTCCAACGTCCGCGGGGCAATGACCGCGACGGTGGCGTATGTGGTCGATCACAACGGGCACTACATGGACCGCGGCGATGCCTGGACCCCCCACTCCTCGGGCACGAACAAGGTGCAGGACGAGGTGCTCGAGCGGTGGGCGGAAGACTACGTTCAGCGGCGGGACACGATCATGTTCTGCCCCGGCGACTTGATCGAGGTCCGCGGGCCCACGCAGCCCGCCTCGTACACCGACAGCTACTTCACCTACCAGTACTTCGCCGACCTCGACCAGCCGGGCGACCTCGACCCGGATTCCGGCGGCAGCACGTGGAACGTGGCGCCCCGGCCCGCCGACGTTGACTCGGGCCCGATGACCCCGGTCTGGGCCTGCCTGACCCTTGAGAAGACCGGCACGGGCGAGTGGCTCGGTCACGACGCGCCCAATGTGGCCGAAGCTCCGACCGGCCAGTCCTCGGCCCGCAGCGACGGCTCGGCGGTGTGGGTGCAGCTGGACCGGCTCGAGGCGTTCTGGACCTGGAACCTCGGCAGCAACCCCCAGGACTTCTACTGGGAGCCGCTGTGACCGCCCCCGGAAGCGACACAAGACGGTCCATTTCTGATCTGTTGCCCGCTCCCCGAGACACCCGCACTTTGCCTGAAACCTTCCGCTTACAGCGCCGCATCCCGGTTGAGACCGAATACGACGTGGTCGTCCTCGGCGGCGGCCCGGCCGGGGCCGCGGCGGCGATCAGCGCCGCTCGACTCGGCGCTCGTACGCTGCTGGTCGAGGCGACCGGCTGCATGGGCGGGATGGGCACGTCCGGCCTGGTCACCGCCTTCGACCCGATGGCCAACGGCGAGGAAATGCTCGTCGGCGGGCTGATGAAAGAGATCGTCTGGACGCTCTACCGCCAGGGCGAGTTGGGGCCGCACGAAAAGCCCGAGCGCTTCGCCAAGGCGTATATGCGGTGGACCCCCTTCCGCGTCGAGGGCTACAAGCGGCTGCTGGATGATCTAGCGATCGATGCCGGGGTCGAGGTGCGGTTTTTCACCAAACTCATCGACGCGGACGCCGACCCAAGCACCGGTCGGGTCCACGGGGTGGTGCTGCACAACATCGAGGGCTATCGATACATCAAGGCGCCGACGTTCATTGACGCCACCGGCGACGCCGTGCTGGCGGACCTGGTGGGTGTGGAGTGTCGCGAGGCGGGGCGGGACACGCCGCACATCATGCCCGCGTCGTTGCCGTCGCTGTTCACGGGGATGGACCACGTGACCCGCCCCCGTAGCCGGGACGACGAGCAGGCGGGCCTGAAGCAGGCGCTGGCGGACGGGCACTTCACCCAGCCGGACCGCCACATGCCGGGCCTGTCCGAGGTGGGGCGGTTCTTCGGCTACCTCAACGGTGGGCACCTGTTCAATCTCGACGCGCTGCGCTGCGAGTCGATGAGCCGCGGCGTCATGCTCGGCCGAAAGATCGCCAAGGAGTACCTCGAGTTTTTCCGCAAGTACGTCCCCGGCTTCGAGGACGTCGAACACGTGACCACCGCGAGCCTCATCGGTGTTCGCGAGTCGCGGCGGATCGTCGGCGAGTACGAGCTGGTCGTCGAGGACTACATGGCCCGCCGCAAGTTCCCCGACCAGATCGGGCTGTTCAACAAGTTCATCGACGTCCACCCGTACGACACGTCCGACGAGCAGTGGCAGCGGTTTCTTCAGGAAAAGAACGACCGCGAGAACATGCCCGGCCCGGGGGAGAGCTTCGGCATCCCCTACGGCGTGATCGTGCCCAGGGGCTGGCAGAACCTGTGGGTGGCTGGCCGATGCGCCAGTGCCGATGTGCAGGTCCAGGGCGTCATCCGGGTGCAGCCCGCCGCGTCGATGATGGGTCAGGCCGCCGGGACCGCCGCGGTACAGTCGGTGCGCACCGGCCGGCCCGCCGCCGAAATCGACACCGCCCAGCTGGTCCAGACCCTCCGCGACGCCGACGCCCACCTGCCCCAAGCCGAGTTGTCCCGCACGATGACGCGGGCCGAGCCCGCCGAACTTCTGGAGGTGTCATGATAGATCGTTCTATATCGCACGTGATGATTAGACCGGGCGTCTTCGCGAGCCCGGACCCGTCGGCTGTCACTCCTGCCAAGGATGCTTCAATGCACATGCCCCGCCTCAACGCGCCTCGCCGTCACGCCTTCACGCTCATCGAACTCCTGGTCGTGATCAGCATCATCGCCCTGCTGATCTCGATCCTGCTGCCCGCCCTGGGCGCGGCCCGCGAGGCCGGCCGAACGGTGCGGTGTCTGTCCAACCACCGGCAGATCAGCATCGCTGTCAACACCGGCGCCGCCGACTTCGAGCAGTCGATCGTCACCAGCGACGGATACTTCCGCAGCGACCGCCGGTGGTACATCGCGATGATCGACCACGACCTGCTGCCGTACGACGGTCACAAGCAGAACACCTACCGGCTCAAGACCGCCGCCGAGACCGGGCAGTCGATCTGGCGCTGCCCCTCGGACCCGACCGCCGACAACTATCCATCCGGCAACTCGGGCTACTACGGGCAGAGCTACCTGACCAACACCGTCCTGATGCCGTTCTTCGGCAGCGGGTCGGGCAACACCCTCAAGCCCAACATCGTGGATATCGACTCGGTGAGCAGCCCCTCGGCCCGGCTGCTCATGACCGAGAAGCAAGCCGCTCAGGTCGTCGCCGGACGCAACGCCACCTGGGGAACCAACCCCGGCGACGGCATCCGCAACCGCTTCGCTCCCCACCACTCGGAAGGCCAGACCGGCAACGCTCAGTTCGTCGATGGCCACGCCGAGACGATGCAGTCCGACGAGGTCGCCGGCTTCACCGCCGCCGGCGACCCCGGCTACGAGATGTGGGGTACGGCGCCCTGATGTGGTCGGGCCTCACCCCGATTTCCCGCTCCTCCTTCTTATTGTTCCATTGAAAGGTTTACCTTGATCATTCACTCCTCCCACAGCTGCTATCTCCGTGCCGCCGTCGCTTGCTCGTGTCTGGGCTTTGGCGTGGCGGCCACCACACCCGCACAGGCGCAAAGCGAGGCGGCCGGCGATGAGGCCGTGTTGCTCGACACGGCTGGTTTTGAAGACGGCTACAACCGTGGCGAGAACAGCGACCGCGGCGGGCTCATCGGCCAGGCCGGCTGGGTCGCGTTCCCCGGCGGCGGCGGCGAGAGCCTGCTGGTCGCCGGTAACCGTGCCATCCACGGCAGCGCCTCGATCCGGTCGCTGTCCAGCAGCCCGTCGGCCGCCGCCCATCCGATCGAGTTGGGTGACGTGGACGGCCCGACCGAGTTGGTCGTCTCCGCCGTGATCGGCAACGACGCCATGGACGACCGCGGCAGCGCCGTGATCGGCCTGACCGGGGCGCTGGACAGCCGCACCTTCCTGTCGGTCTCCCGCCTGGGCAGCACCGACTCGATGCGGGCCTACGGCCCGGGCGACAGCGGCGAGCGACAGGGCGCGACCGCCGAAGCCGTCGAGGGCGACGGGCCCTTCGAGTTCCAGCTGGTCGTGCGGGCGATCCCGGGCGACGCGAACGACCGCGGGGCCGTCCGGTTCCGTCCGGTGGGCGCTGATGAGTGGCAGACGGTCTCACCCAAGGGCAACGTGGAGCCCGATGACGAGGGCTTCGTCGATCTGGACGCGGACCTGCCGACCGAGGAACTGCATGTGTTCCTGATCGCCGACGGCCGGCAGTGGCGGGCGGCGCCGCGGATCGACGACGTCCGCGTGATCCGCCGGCCGGTGACCGACTGACCGACCTCGGGCCCGCTGGGCTCGGCAGTTGCTCAACGTTTATGACATCGTCGTCGCTGATCCTGCGCGCTACTTTCATCCCCGGAGTTATCTATGCAAACCTTCCCCCTGCCGGGCCGCCCGATGGCCGCTTGTGCCGCCGTCCTGCTGACCGCCGCCGCGGCCTGCCAGGCGCAGCCGGTCGATCCTGACACGGCCGACATGCTGCTGGACACCGCCGGCTTCGACGAGGGCTACGACCGCGGCGATGACACCGACCGCGGCGGGCTGATCGGTCAACACGATTGGGTGGCCTTCCCCGGTGGTGGCGGTGAGAGCCTGATCGTGTCGGGCAACCGGGCGATCGACGGCGCATCCGTGCGGTCGCTGTCCGGCAGCCCCTCGGCGGCGGCCCACGCGATCGAGCTGACCCCGCCCGACGCCCCGTACGAGCTGGTGGCCCGGGCGGTCATCGGCAACGACCAACTGGACGACCAGGGCACCGCCGTCCTGGGCTTGGCGGACGGGGCGCAGCAGCGCAACTTCCTGTCCGTGGCCCGGCTCGGCTCGGTCGACGCGTTCCGCGGCTTTGGCCCAGCGGGGTCGATGGAGACCGAGGGCCAGACGATCGACCAGATCGTCGAACCCGGGCCGTTCGAGGTCGAGATCGTTGTCCGCGCTTTCCCCGGCGAGGCGGACGACCGGGCGTCGGTCCGCTTCCGTCCGGTGGGCTCGGACACCTGGCGGCATCTGTCGGCTCGCCCGGGTGTCGAGCCCGACGAGCAGGGCTTCATCGACCTGGGCGCGGACCTGCCTGCCGAGGACCTGCACGTATTCCTGATCGCCGACGGTCGGCAGTGGCGGGCGGCGCCGCGGATCGACGACGTGGTGGTCATCCAGCGGCCGGCGCCCGCCGACGCCGCCGCCGGCGAGGCCGAACCCGCCGAGCCCGCGACGACCGTGTCGGACGGCCGCTTCCCCGCCGATGCCGGCGTGATCGACGTGACCCGCCCGCCGTTCAACGCCACCGGCGACGGCCGCACCGACGACACCGCCGCCATCCAGGCAGCCTTGGACCGCCACCCCGCCGACAACCGCATCATCTACTTGCCCGCCGGGACGTACCTCGTCTCCGACACCCTGCGCTGGGGCACCGGCGGCCGCGGCCGGGAGCAGAAGCGCACCACCCTGATGGGCGCCGGCATCGACCAGACCATCATCCAGCTGGCCGACAGCGCCGACGGCTTCGACGATCCGGACAACCGCAAAGCCGTCATCTGGACCGGCGACCGCCCGGCCCAAAGGTTCCGCAACGCCATCCGCCACCTGACCGTCGATACCGGCAGCGGCAACCCCGGCGCGTCAGGCATCCAGTTCAACACCTCCAACCAGGGCGGCCTGGACCACGTCCGCATCCGCTCGGCCGACGGGGCTGGCGTCGCCGGCATCGACTGCTACTACACCCGCGAAATCGGCAACGCGATGTTCCGCCACGTCGAGGTCGACGGCTTCGACTTCGGCTTCCGCACCACCGACCGAGTCAATTCCTTCACCATCGACGGCATGACGCTGCGGGGCCAACGCGTCGCCGGGATTCAGAACCACCATCAGGTGGTCACCATCCGCAACCTCGACGCCCACCTGACCGTCCCGGCCATCATCAACACCGGCGCCGGCGTGGTCTCGCTGACCGACAGCCGCATCCGCGGCCAAGGCGACGCGGCCATCGTCAACGAGCAGCTGCTGTTCGTCCGCAACGTCGAGGTCTCGGGCTTCGACACGGCCATTGCCAACCCCGGCGGCCCCGTCGCCGATGCCCCGGCCGGGCAGATCACTGAGTACACCTCCCACCCCGCGATCGGCGTGGGCGACGCCGGCGAGCAGCCTCGGTCGCTCGATCTCGAAGTCGCCCCGCCCCCGAGTTTCGAGCACCCGCCGCTCGAGCAGTGGGCCAACCCGCTGACCTTCGGCGCCATCGGCAACGGCCAGACCGATGACACCGACGCCCTCCAGCGGGCCGCCGACTCGGGCGCCGCGGTGCTCTATCTCCCGGCGGGGCACACCTTCCGCATCGACGGCGAGCTGACGCTCCGTGGCGAGCTGCAGGCGCTCATCGGCCTGGGCGGTCGCATCAGCGGCCGCGGCGGTGTCACCGTCGAGTCCGGCGCCGGCGACGTGTTCACCCTCAGCAACATCGAGGTGACCTACGGCGGTCGACACATCGAGCTGCACCACGCCGGGGACCGCGCCCTGGTCGTCGAGCACGTGCTCTGGCCGACCATCCGCAGCACCAGCGCCGCGGACCTGTTCATTACCGACGCGTCCAACCACTCGTGGCGTGAGGGCGAGCGGCCGATGCTCGAGCTGCTCAACCCCGACCAGTCGGTCTGGTGCCGGCAGATCAACCCCGAAGCCCACGGGGCACCCAAGATCGTCAACAACGGCGCCACGCTCTGGGTCTTCGGGCTCAAGAGCGAGAACGCCAACAGCATCATCGTCACCCGCGACGGCGGTCGGACCGAGCTGATCGGCGGGCACATCTACGCCCAGGGCGCTGTGAAGACCCGACCCGCCTTCGTCGCCCAGAACGCCAGCCTGTCGCTCGCCGGCGTCCGGCAGTACACGTTCAACACCCGGTGGTTCGAGCAGTTCGTCACCGTCCGCGACCAGGCCGCCGGCGTGGACCAGACCGTGCCGCGAACCGACGCGGTGGACAACACGATCCCGCTGCTGGTCTATCGCCAGACGTCGACACCTTGAGACGCTTGCCCCATCCACGGCGGGAGTTGCACCCCATGCGTTGCGTCCACCCGGTATCGCACGCCCGCTTCCGGGGGCTGCTGGTGATCGGGCTGCTGACGCTGAGCCTGCCGCTGACTTCGCTCGCCGACGGGCCGACCCCCGCGCATGTCGAGGCGGCGATGCATTCCGGGGTGCGATACCTGATCGCCCAGCAGCAGGCCGACGGCTCGGTCCGGACCGACGACCGGTACGCGACGACGATGACCGCCCTGAGCATCATGGCGATGGCATCGGCCGGGCACATGCCCACCGACCCGACGCCCGAGGGCCGGGCGATGCGTGACGGGCTCGCGTTCGTCCTGCAGGACGCGCAGGTCCGCTCCCGGATCGATGGCTATTTCGGCGAGGCCGACGGCTCGAGGATGTATGGCCACGGCATCATCACGCTCATGCTCACCGAGATGCTCGGCCAGTCCGGCGACGACGCGACCGACCGGCTGATCCACCAGCGCATCGAGGCGGCTCTGGATGTGATCCTGCGATCCCAGCAAGTCGAGAAGACCGACCGTCACCGCGGCGGCTGGCGGTACGAGCCCGCATCGACAGACGCCGACATCTCCGTCACCGTCTGGCACCTGATGGCGCTGCGTTCCGCAGCCGAGGCGGGCTTCGACGTGCCCAGCGACGCCATCGACGAGGCGGTGGACTACCTCGACCGGGCCTACATCGACCGTGACCGCGACGGTGTCGGCGGCTTCCGCTACCAGAACGGCGGCCGCCGTGAACCGATCTACTCCACCACCGCCGCGGGGCTCCTGGCGATGCAGGTCGCCGGCCAATATGACCACCCCTCAGTCCAGGGCGCCGCCCGTTTCCTGCAGGACACGGACCCGACCGCCGAGAGTCGCTGGTGGTACTACGGCACCTACTACTACGCCCAAGGCATGTTCCAGGCCGGACCGCCCTTTGACGATGAGGCCCGTCAGCTGGTCGCCCGTGAACTGCTCGCCGCCCAGCACGACGACGGCCGCTTCGACGGCCATGACGCCGAGCAGGGCACCACCGTCTACAGCACCGCCCTGGCCATCCTTGCCCTCTCGGTCCACCACCACTACCTGCCCATCTATCAGCGGTAGGGTGCTTGCTCGCTTTCACGCAACTCTCAAGCCGGCCGGGCATCACCCCGGGAAGACCCGGACCACCGGCGGGGACTCGCCGGTCAGCGCGAAAGCGATGGCGCCCACGAGCGTCCACAGCAGGGCCGCGAGCAGTTCGCCGGCGATGACGCCGACCATCAGCGGCCTAGCCGCGTGGTAGCCCCGCGCCCCGCCTAGGCCGACGATCGAGCGCTTGACCACCCAGCCCAGCAGGAACGACATCGCGAAGTGGGCGATCGGCGTGACGCCCCACACGATGAACA
The DNA here is from genome assembly GCA_964625505.1 of uncultured Phycisphaeraceae bacterium. Lineage (GTDB taxonomy): Bacteria > Planctomycetota > Phycisphaerae > Phycisphaerales > Phycisphaeraceae > CAZVBW01. The sequence continues at coordinate 12,427 of CAZVBW010000010.1, read as the reverse complement.
GCACCGGGTGGATCGGCCACCAGACCGCCCGCAGCCGCAGGATCGCCGTGCCGACCACCAGCCCCAGGCCCGCGAGGACCCAGCCCAGCGCGGTGGCGTTGAGCTGGATCATGCCCAGCCGCTCCAGCCCGCCGGCGGCAGCTGCTCACCCACTGGACCCCCGAGCACCACCTGATCGTCTACTGCAGCTCCGCCACCTGCAACGCCAGCCAGCAGATCGCCCACCGCCTCCGCACCGAGCTGAATCTCCAGAACGTCCACGTCCTCCACGACGGCTGGCAAGCGTGGACGGCGCGGTAGATCGAGCAAACCGGCAGTCCCTGATGCACAACTCTGCCGGCCAGCATTTGCTTGACGACAAACATACACTGACGATCGCCACCGTCACGACCGGCCGGTAGGCGAAGTCGCGCGTGGTTAGTCCGCGACGCGGCAGCTGATAGCTAAAGAAGAGTCCCGCCCGTCGCCGGCCCGGACGGAGCTTGCGCCCCGCCCGGACCGGCCATGTTGGCCACCGTTAACCGTTCCACTGGATCGTGCAGGACCAGCCGGTGTCGGCGAGCAGGTCGTTCAGTGCCCGCCGGGTCTGCCGCTTGGCCTGGTGGTGCAGGCCGGCGGTGGCGATGGCGGTGCGGAGGGTGGTTTCGCCTTGGGCGAGAGCCTGGGCGATGGTCTGGGCTTCCTGGGCGGGGCCGAGGGCGAGTGGCCAGAGGCCCAGGCGATCAACCCGGAGCACTTCGGTGGCTTTGGCGTCGAGGCGGACGGTGCGGACGCGGGGTGACGGCACGATCAGGGTGACGTGCCGAGCGGAGGCATCGATGTGGACGATCTGCGCCTGGCTCAGGTCGGTGGCGAAGGTGGCGGTGCCGTGGACTTGCACGAGCACGCGGACGCCGCCGACGCGGCCGAGGCGCTGGGCGCGGACGACCCGGCTCATCGGGACTTCCAGCACGGTGAGTTCGGCCAGTTCCCGGATCTGTCCGAGGACGGTGGGGGTCTCAGTGGGTAGTTCGTGGGGCTGTGCGGACCGCAGGTGATCGGCGATGGCCCCGCCGCACAGCGACAGGCCGAGGGTCAGCAGCAGCATGCCGGCGAATGCTCGCTTGCAGCGGCGTGTCATGGGGGTGTTCCAGGTTTGGGGTTTCCGGGGCTTCCGGGGGGCCGGGGGGATGGGCCATGAGGTTAGCGTCGCAGCGGGCGATGGCCATCAGCGTGACCAGCAGGACGACGACCAGGACGGCGGGGTGAGCGATGCCGCGACGGCGGCGTCGGCGATGTTGATGTGGCATGGGGTTCTCTCGTGTGGGGCCTGGGCGAACGGGCGCAGCGGATCGCCACGCCCGCCGGCCGGCGGTGGTTGAGTTCTGAAATCGAGGTCCGGACCCCGGGGCCCCCGGGCGTCCGGGGCTCTGGGTTTCCGGATGTCCGGGTTTCCGGGGGGGGGTTAGTTGCAGAGGGCGAGGGCGGTGCGGTAGGCCTGCTGCTTGAAGCGGTGGGAGTTGCCGAACCAGACGCTGCGGAGGCGGTTCTCCGCCCGCTGGGTGTCGTCGCGTCCGCGGAAGGTCCGCTGATGGTCGGCCCACTGGCTCACGGCGTTGTAGGCCCCCCAGGCGGTGCCGCGCACCCCCGGAAGGGTGTTGGTGGGGTCGTCGAGGTTGGCGCGGAACTGCTCGAGGATTTTGAGGCGGCGGTCACGCTGCGGCTCGGCGTCCGGCGTGGGTTCAGCCGGTGGCAGCAGCTGTTGGAAGTACGCGTCGGCCTCGGCGGCCCGCAGGTCCTTGTCCAGCATGGCGTGCAGCTCCTGGTCGAACGCGTCGAAGCGGGCGGCGACCAGCCCCAGCTTCTGCCGGGCCTCGCGGACCCGCTCGTCCAGCGACGCGCGGTGGGCGATGGACAAGCCCTGGCGGCGGCCGGCGTTGCCCAGCGCCAGGCTGAGCGTGTTCTGGCAGACGACGCGGACGGTGGTCGGGATCATCCGCAGGCTGGTCGAGCCGTCGTGGCTGTTGACCAGCAGCACGTACGGCTGGATGGGGTCTTCGGGCCCGGCGTGGTACTGCTTTGGAATGCGGGCGAGCATCCAGACCCGCCGGCCGCCCTGCAGGCTCCCGGCGGTCTGGTACATGGCGAGCTTGTCACCGACGATGGCGTCGAAGAAGTCGAAGGCCTCGCGGTTCTGGAACACGCGGTAGCCCTTGCCGACCACGCCCAGCACGGCGCGGGTGTCGGTGCGGACGTTGGCGACGCGGCCGGGCACGTTCAGCACGACGCCGGCGGTGTCGTGCTGCGGATCCGCTTCCGCTTCCGGGGGCGTGGGGTGGGTGGCTTGTAGGGGCCACTGGTCGACGGTCCAGTCCAGGCCCGCCAGGCCGATGGCCCGGGCGGACGTGGCAGCGTGGTCGATGGTCACGCCCAAGCCGTGCCAGGGCGGCTGACCTGTCGTGAACACGGCGGCCTGGCCGGTGGTGGTATCGATCTCGTGGGGCATGGATAGCTCCTTGAAGGGGGTTTCGGGGGCGGCGGACTTTCGGTGCAGCTTCCGCGAGTCAGCCGTACATGCCGGCGGCGGCGAGTTCGTCCTCGTCGTCGTAGGGGTCGCGTGGGTGCAGGTGCGAGGACCGGCCACGATCTCGAGGCCGATGGCTGCCGTAAGCCCGGCGGATCTCGCGGGTGCGGGAACGGACCCCGCGGACGCCGCTGACCAGCAGCAGCACGCCGGCGACGATGGCCAGCAGGCCCAGGGCGAACAACACCACCGCGACCGCCGAGGGCAGGGCGTTGACGGCGGCGTGGAAGGCGGTCAGCGGCGGGCGGTGCAGCAGGGCCTAGAACAGGCCGTAGATCGACAGGGCGAGGCCCACCGCGAGCGTCGCGGCGGGCTGGAGGAAGTGCAGCATCAGGGTGCTCCTTGGTGGTGGGAGGTGGATCGGCAGGACCTGCGGGCACGGGGCCCGCAGTGTGGGTGGCGCCGGTGACAACCGATCGTCAGCGGGCCGGGGGTGTGAGGTGTCGGTGCAGCGCCGACTGGATCACGCCGGCCTGGGACCCGCGGCCGATGCGTTCCGGGTACGCCACGTCCAGCGTGTCAGCCAGGCTCATCAGCAGCGTCAGGCCGTAGACGCCGCGCAGCCGCTGGACCGCACGGCCGTTGACGAACAGCGAGCCCTTGAGCGTGCCGTCAGAGCGAAGGGTCCGGGTGTGCTGCCGGACGACGGGCTCGGGCAGGCCCGCCTCGATCAGGGCTTGCGGGTCGAGGATGCCGTGCCCGTCGCACATGCCGGCCACGCGGAGGATCACGTCCGCATCGAGCCCGCGGATGAGGGAGTTGATCGACGCTTGGGAGTTTTTTGCACGTGGGCTCACGAGGCGCCTCGCTTCCGGGGGGGCCCGGGAGGAGTGTCGTAGCCGTAGCCGGCGGACTGCTCGGCGTCCAGCACCATCTGGCGGACCGTGCGGTAGTAGCCGTGGGCCCGCTTGGGCTGCAGCGGCATGAGTACAGCGACGCCGTCGGTGCCGTGGTCGGCCGGGCACACCGCGATCGGCTCGCGGACCGCGACGGTCTCGGCGTTCTGCTTGGGCTGGCGCGTGGGCACGGCCACCATCAACGTCAGCTGGGTGGTGCCCAGACCGTCGGCGATCTTCCGCAGCCGGGTCAGGTCCACGCCCACGGCGATGTGGCAGCGGCTGCCGTGGTGCTGCAGCCGCCGGCGGGTCTCGGTCGCGTCGTGGTGGTACGGCTGGGCGTCAACCACCGGCAACACCGACCCGACCGGCGGGAACGTGCCCAGCTTGCCGGCTGGGGCTCGGTCGCCTTCGCTGGATCGCCAGCAGCCGTTGTGACGAGCGACCGCAGCCGTGCGCAGCCGGCGGGTGGGCAGCAGTTCCGCGGGGATCACGGCGGGGCCGCTGAGCCGACCCTGCGTCAACACGCACGTCGCCTGACGGCCATCGGTCGCCTGCAGCACGATCCCGCTCCCGCCCCCGCCCCCGCCCCCGGAAGGTAGATCCCCGGAAGGCAGATCCCGGGACGTGCGGTCGTCTTCCGGGGGCGGGGTTGCTTCCGGGGGTGCTTCCGGGGGTGTGGGGAGGGCTCGGACGGCGGCGGCGGCGTAGCGGCTGCCGTCGCCGACGGCCTTGACGAGCTTGGTCTGGATCGGGATGCGGTCGGCGGTCGAGTCGTCTTTGAGGGGGGACGGTTCGGGCGTGGCCCGGGGTGAGATGGTCGGAGTCGGCGGCGGTGATCGACGGATCTTCAGGCCGAGGTTCATGGGGTGCTCCGGTTGGATGGGGTGGAAGGAAGAAGAGCCCGCGAACACGGTGTCCGCGGGGCTCCGGGCAGACGCTCAATGACGGCCGCTAAGCGGCAGCGTCAGGGCTTCCGGGGGTTCCGGGAGTTCCGGGGGTTCCGGGGGTTGCGGGGTTCCCGGGGGTGGTTCACCACCGAACCGGGGTCCAGCGGCTCACCCAGCGCGTCGAGCGAGCGGCTCATGGCCGCCAGCTCCTCGTGGTCCTGGCGGATCGCGTCCAGCACGTTGGTGCCCAGGTGGGTCAGGTCAGACGGGTCCAGGCAGGCCTGAGGGATCAGGGTCATTCGAGTACTCCAAGTGAGGCACGCGCGCAGCCACCGCCCAACGCAGGCGGAGCCGACGCGTGCAGGGGGACGCCCCCGGAAAGGGCCCCCGGAAGGGGGAGCGATGGAAAAAGGGCTAGGCGGTGATCTGAGGCGAGGCTTCCGAAGGCCGCGAGCTCTGCCCACGACCACTTCCGGGGGGGCTACTTGCTGGCGTAGGCGGGGCAGCGGTTCTGGTACGGGCAGGTCGTGCAGTTCATCGGCGACGGGTTGGCGTAGAAGTGCCCGCCCTGGATCGCCTGCCAGACGGTGCGGAGGGTGTCCAGCACCTGCTGCAGCCGGGCCTCGGAGGCCTTCGCTTCCAGCCGCTGGACGCTGGGGGTCTTCTGCTTGCCCAGCACGCCGAAGTGCAGCTTGATCGGCAGGCCCAGCTCCGCCGCGTAGCCCCGCGCCAGGTGCTGGTAGAGCAGCAGCTGATCGGCGTGCTCGTGTGCAGCGTCGGCGGACCAGCGCGAGCGGCTGGTCTTGAAGTCGATCACGTGCAGGGCCTCCTGGTCCCGCCACACCGCATCGACGCGGGCCAGCACGTCCGGCAGGTCCGGGTCCAGCCGATCCACCAGCGACTCCTCGACCGCCAGCAGGTCGCCGCCGTCGCCAGGCAAGCTCGCCAGCTCCGAGCCGTGGAACGCATCGAGGACCCGCCCGGCCTGCTCGGCGAGCGTGGTCTCGTCCTGGTCCTTGTTGAACCGCACGGGCACGTCGGCCTCGCCGGCGTCGCGGGATGACCACGCGTCGCGGTAGACGCTCAGCAGCGCCTCGGGCTCGGTGGAAAGCCCCTCAAGCGACCGCCGCAGGTGGTGTTCGATCGCGGCGTGGATCGCTTTGCCGAACAGCAGGCTCGACGGCACAAACGCCGGCGACGCCGCCTCGACGTAGCGGTAGGCGAACTTGCGCGGGCAGCGTCGCATCTGGTCGACCTGCGACCAGCTGACGTAAGGCCGGCCGGTCAGCGACAACGCCACATCGTTCGCGTCGTTCGCGGACGTCGTCAGGGGCACCGCCGTGGTGGCGATCGTCATCGTCCACCCCCACGGTGGCGGCCTTCCGGGGGCGTGGTCTGGAGGGCCTTGAGGTGGTCGATGAGCTGGGACGCCTGCCGCAGGTCCAGCGTGTCCAGGTCCAGGCCCAGCTCCTCGTGGCACTCGATTCCGGCGTCCAGGTTCAGCCGATTGGCGATCGCGTGGATCGCCCGCCGCTGGCTATCCGTCATCGTCCCCCCGGAAGCCTGGCGGGAGCGACCATTTGACCGGCCGTTGCCGTTGGAGTGTGCGTGACCGTTGCCGGCTTGAGTCCGCCGCGGCGAGGCCACCCGCCGCTCCCCGCTTCCGGGGGCGTCCGGGTCCTGCTGATCCAGCGCGGTCTCGGCCTGCTCGTACAGCTCCTCGATGGCCCCCTGCAGCTCCCCGGACCGGGCCAGCAGCGACTGGTCCAGCTCCGCGGTGAGGTTGATGCTCGTCCCCGCCGAGTTGAAGTTCTCGCTGGTCTTGCGACTCAGCCCCACGTTGATCGTCAATGGCATCGCGTGCTCCTTAGTTAGGAGGTGAAAAGGCACCGGGCCCCGACCGTCGGAGCCCGGCTGCGTCAGCGCATAAAGAAGCCGCGGCTGTGACCTAGCCGTGGCTTCAAGGATTATGACGCGTTTAACAGCGGAATTAAGCTGCCGGGCTGCTGGACGACGCGAGCAGATCCTCCAAAAACTCCGACCCAGGCTCGACCGCCGTCACCAACAGGTGGTCCCTTGCCCGGGTGCAGGCGACGTACAGCAGATGCCGCTCGGTCTCGTAGGTCACCTGCAGGTCGGCAGGGTCCGTCACCGACTCCATCCGCGACAGCAACGGCACCACATCCTCATCACACGCCACCACCGCGACCGCCCGGAACTCCAGACCCTTCGCGTCGTGCATCGTCCCGACCGCCACGGCCCCCTCGGGCAGCTCCCCCTGACCGCCGAAGCGAGCCGACTCCAGCCCAGCCAATCGCACCGGCCCAAGTGCCCGCGGCAACTCAGCCTCGCTGCGCACAAACACGCCGATCTCGTGCGACTCGACGCCTTCCCCAATCCGCTCCCTTAGCCATGCCTCCACACGCCCCGCCTCTCCCTGCTCGTCGGCCAGTACCTCGACCGTCGGCTCGGGTCCACTGAACGCCGACACGGTGCCGCGACGCTCGTCCGTCACCCCGTCCACGTCCGCCACCTCGTCCTCCAGCAGCTTGTCCGCCAGACTCCGAATCTGGTGCGACGTGCGGTAGTTGATCTTCAGCGTCCGCGATCGGCCACGGATGTCGACGCCCAGGGCCTTCCACGAAAACGGCGTCTGGAAGATCCGCTGCCCAAGGTCGCCCGCGAAGAACAGCCCGTCCGCCCGATCCCCCGCCAACGCCGCGAGGAACCGGAGCTGCGGCACCGTCACGTCCTGGGCTTCGTCCACCACCGCGTGCGTGAACAGCGACACCTCCCCAGCCTCCACCGCCCGCGTCGCCTCGGCGAAGACCATCGGCATCGTCACCAGCCCACCCTCCGCCAGCCCCTGCCGCACCCGCTCGAAGATCGCCCACAGCGTCTGCCGCTGCTTCTCGCCCAATCGCCTCTTTCGGCCAAGCCGTGGCACGTCCCGGTACGCCTCCCATGTGTCCACCCGCCACGCGTCCACCACCTGCTGCCACTCCTCCTGCAGGAAGTCCGTCTCGAACCGATGATCCGGCACCGCCTCGGCCGCCTGCTCGATCAGCCGTCGCACCATGCCCGGCGTCGCCACCCGCGCCCGACCCATCGATGCCTCGCAGACCTCCCGCCCCACCTCGTCGATCGCCCGCACCTTGATCCGGTCCCCCACCTCGCCCGACCCGTCCGTCAACCGGCCGAGCTTCGCCCGCAGCATCCGCGCCAGCGGGATCGAAAACGTCGTCAGCAGCACCCGCGCCTCAGGGTGCTCCAGTGCAAGTTCGACCGCCCGGTGCAATGCCACGACCGTCTTGCCGGTCCCCGCCGACCCGGCAACGCGGGCCGGGCCGTTAGAACGCGTCTCGACGATCTCCCGCTGCGAAGGGTGCAGGAAGATCGTCCAGCGGTCCCACGGGTAATCCAAGGCCCGCTGCAGCTCGTCCGACGACGCCACCAGCCGGAAACGGCGCTTGGCGTCGGGATGCTCAAACGGATCGGCCTCGGCAGGCGTCACCGGCGACACCTCGGGCTGACCCCCCGCCGCGAGCGCGAACAAAGCCTCGCTCGCCTCCGACGGCAGCCGATCGATCAACGCCAGCAGGCCGTCCTCGTCGACCTTGTGCACCGTCTCCAGCCAGTCCTCGGGGACGCCGTAGCTCAGCAGGTCCTCATCCGACAGGTCGGCAAACAGCAGCGGCTTCTGCTCCGCCGCGACCCCCGGGGACGGCGGCTGCGCTGCTTCCACTTCCGGGGGGACGTAGCGCGGCACCTCGATTTCGCGGACCGTCTCGCGGACCTCCACCAGCTGCGCCGCCCCCGTCTTCGGGTGCCGCTCAACCTTCCGCCGCTCGGCCCACGCGTACGCCTTGTCGTGATGATCCACGTAGCACAGCAGCACGCTGCCGCCGGCCTTGTGCACGATCATCCGCACATCCCGGCTGACCCGCACCGACCAGAAGCCCGGGTCCTTCGACGCCGTCACCCGCTCAAAGCTCTTGCCCGACCCCGCCGGGTCCATCTGAAACTCAAACGCCGTCTGCTTCGCCCGCTTCTGCTCATCGTTCGCGAGCTTCGCCAGACTCGCGGTGAAGGTGTCGGCGATACGAAACTGCGATGCTGTTCTCAAGACGTACGCTCCGGAAGTTGACTGACCAGTTCCAGGCACTTCTTCGGACCACTCACTCGAAAGATGCGGGCCACACCGGAAAACAACGCGGAATCGTCGGCCGGAATCTCATCGTCTGACGTGCCTTCTACCGACAAGGTCACAACGGTTGGCCGCTTCGAACCGTCGCCCTTTCGAAGCACGCGTCCGATCCTTTGGATCCGCTGCCGCGTCGATTGCGTTGATGAGGTGAGCACGGCAGCATCGACATCTGGGAGATCGACGCCTTCGTCCAGGCATCGACAGGCGATCAACGCAGCAGGCCCGCCCTCCCGAAACGTTCGCAGCGTCGTCGCACGCGCCTTCGAGCCCATGTCGCTGTGATACATGAAGCAGCGGATATCCGCCTCTTGAAGCACGTGACCGCGTATGCCATCCGCGACGCGTCGCTCCACGGCAGAAACGACTTCATCCGCACTCTCGATCCGCTCGAGAAACACCATCACCTTCTTCCCTTGCTCCGAGACAAGCTTCAGGACCAGCCGCTCCGTCAGGCTCAACTTCTGCTCAGCCGTGTAGCAGATTGCCGCCCGTCGGAATAGGAATTTGAACAGCTGCTCGATCAACGGTTCGTCGCCACTGCCCATCGGGCCCATCAGCTGCTTCATCCGCTTCCAGATATCTGGGTCGTCTTCGTGCAGCTCGTCGTAGGCCTCCACAACCGCGTCAAACGCGTCGCGGATCTTTTGCGTCAATTTCTTGTGCTGATGCTGCTCCTTCCGGTTCAGTGGGACCCGGCAATTAATCATGTCAAATGGCGGCATCAGCCCATCGGCATGAGCCTCTTTGAACCCATACTCGAACACCATCCGCCCGAGCCCATCAACTTCATAGGAGTCGATGGTTGCTGACAACGCAAGCGTCCGATCGAATGGGTAGCTGCGGATCTTGGCAAAGGTTACACCCTCCAGGTAATGGTGGCACTCGTCGGCGACCAGAAGCGTCTCGGCGAGCGTATTCTCTGCAAAGCCGAAGAGGGCCCGCAGCCGCTTGGCGTCCTTGAGAACGAGCGAGTTGATCACGCCGACAACCGCGACCGTCCCCGGGGTGGCGAAGTCATCGTGACGCCCCCCGCCGATCATCCCGACCCTGCACTCGGGGAACGCCTGCTCAAGACGCTGAACCCACTGCTGCATGATCGGGATCGTCGGCGTCACCACCAGCGGGTACACCTTCTCGGGTCGCTGCCTCACGTACTCGATCGCCATGACCCCAAGGTGCGTCTTGCCGCAGCCGGTGACCGCTTCCACCATTCCCCTGCAACCTGCCTTCTTCCAAGCTTCGATGGCGCGTTCTTGCCAGGGGTACGGTGCCAGCTTCGGCTTCTCCCGCTGCTTGACCGCCGGGATCAGACGCGTCCCTCTCCGAGGCTGCTTGGCCCGAGCCTCCGGCATCAACGCGGCAAGCTCCTTTAGACTCACCCTCAGCTCGAGCTCAGGCTCGAACGTGTTGTCGATCCAAGGCCTCAACTCATCATCGATGACGGCCTGCAGGTCTCGCGTGGGTATCCCCAGTGCCACCGCCACCGTCGGCAGTATCGCGACCGTCCGCTGCTTTTTGTAGAACCAGCCCAGCACCCGCCTAGCCCGCTCCGATAAGTGTTCAACGGGCCCATTCGCTTGACTCTTTCCGCTCTGCGTCATTCGACTACCCCGCAATTGGCATCACTCCACCCGGAACACCTTCATCACCTCATCCCCAAGATGATTGATCACCTTCACCGCGATGCGGCCGCTCTTGGGCTTGGGGAACTCCCGTGACGTGTCGCTGTGCAGGGTCTGCCACGCTTCCTTGTCAATCTCGGCTTTAAGGGTCGTCTTGAGGCTCTTGTACGGGTCGCTGGCGCCCAGGAAGTAGGCGTGGCGGACGAAGAAGCTCTCTTCGTTGTAGTCCGTGTCGATGAGCCAGCAGGCGATGCCATCCGCGTCATCGCTGCGGACCCCGCCGGTCGAGGGGTCGAACACGTCCACGCCGTTGACCCGCACGCGGATCGCGTTGAAGTCGCCCAGCTCGGCGTCCTCGGGGGCATCTTCCGGGGGCAGCAGGGTGATGTCCGGCTCGCCGAAGATCACGAACAGGTTGCCCTTGCCGGTATTCTTGAGGTCCTCGGCCATGTGCAGGTCGGCGTTCATCCGGGCCTTGAGGATCGGCAGGCCGCCCAGCTTGCCCAGCTCCGACGCGTGGGCCTCGTAGTTGAACGCGCAGGCAATCAGGACATCAAAGTCGGCGTCGGCCGCCTCGCGGGCGGCGACCACCAGGTCCTGCCGCGACACCGTGCCAAACTCCGGGCCGATAAAGACCCCCGCCCGCTTCTCCGGCTTCCCCTGCGTCTCTTCGTCCCTGCGTTGCTCCGTGCCTTGCTCCACATACCGCCCCTCCGCCCCGATCCACTCCCCGGGGTAGGGCGTGATCGACGTGAAGGTGATCTTGTCCGCCTTGCTCGCCTGCTGGACGCCGGCGGTCTTGAGGTTCTCCAGGACCATCTTCAGGAACCCCCCGCCCGCGGAGAGGTCGCCCCCTTCACGTTCGAGCTTCTTCCGGGGGTCGATCAGTTCTTCGTTCTCATCCACACCCAGGGTCCGGTGGGGGCTCAGGGACTCGACGGTGAACGGGCCGGCCACGCGGACCTTCTTCTTGTCTTCGTACGGCTTGTCGTAGAGGTACTCCGAGTCGGCCTTGGCGGCGATGCTCGCGTCGATCTCCCCCTGGCGTGCGATCCGGAGTTTCCACCACCGGGCGTAAGTCTCCTGCGCCGCTACGGCTTCTGGTGGGATGGGCGTCTCGCCCGTCGTTCGGCCCAAGGCCGAATCCCCTTTCGTCGCCCCCCCGTCGACTGACTCGGGGCTCCGCCCCGATGACGGGCGGGACGCCCATCCCACGGAAGACGCCGCGACCGCCTGCTCCCAGTCGCGCGGGACCTCCCACTCCTCCCACGACGTGCCCAACGCCGCGTTGAGCTGCTCCCGCAGCGGCTCGAGCTTCGCCTGGTACCGCTCGTGAATCACGTCGATCTCGGCGTTGTTGGCGATGCTCTTGAGCGTGATGTGCGGCACCCGCTCGTAAACGAACCCCTGCCGGACGCCCCCGGAATAGTGCCGCTGCCGATAGTCGTCGGGCAGCTCCGTGCGGGTGAGCTGGGCCTCCTTCTCGACACCTTCCGGGGAGTCGGCGAGCAGGTAGAACGGGTACCGGGCCCCCATGATCCGCGCCCGCGCCAGGGCCAGGCTCACCCGCGAGGTGTCGATCGTGATCCACCGCCGGCCCCACTGCTCGGCCACATACGCCGTCGTCCCCGACCCGCACGTCGGGTCCAACACAAGATCACCGGGGTCGGTCGCCATGAGGAGGCAACGCTCGATAACGCGAGGCAATGTTTGGACAACATATGTGCGATCCGACGAAAAGCCGGACGTCATCGTGTCATTCCAGATGTTTGTAAACGGTGTAACGGCGTAATCGTCGAGGTAGTAAACGAAGCGGAGATTCTTGCCTTGGGGAAAGAGTCGGCCCGTCAATCCAATTCGCTGCGTCCCCTCGGTTTTCACGCTCCAATGGCGGCCGCGAGTTGGGTAAAAGTTTTGGCCTTCATGGAGGACGGGGCCGTCATTCTCGCTGGGCCCCATGGACACCATCGGGTACGGCTGAAAGACCTTCGCGATTTCTTCTCCTGTCGCCTCCAAACGCGTCAACGACGCTCGATGACCGTTTGGCGTCTCCCCGTACTTGTATTGCGTCGCTCCCTCATCTCCCGGCGTTCGTTCGAAGTACAGACGACGAAACTTAGTGGAACTGGTTTTGCCGAACCAGAGAATACTGTCGAAGATCGATGCTACGTACTCGCTGCTGTGTCCTCCAGTTGTCTTGAACTTTATCTCTGAACGAAAGCTATCTGGCCCAAACACCTCATCCATCACCGCCCGGACGCGGTGGACGTTTTCGTCGCCGATCTGGACGAAGATGGAGCCGGTGTCGT
>CAZVBW010000009.1:236-70592 GCA_964625505.1 uncultured Phycisphaeraceae bacterium | reverse complement strand
GGCGGCGAAGCGTCTGGTACCCCACCCCCCGCCTCCCGCACCCGCCGGGCCACCACCCCCACCGACTCCCCCCGCGTCCAAGTGATCCACCGGTCCACCCACTCCAACCCCTCCAGCACCGGCCCCACCGCCCCGGGCACCAAGCCCACCAACTCCGCCTCGGGCCACAGCCCCCGCAGCGCCCGCAGCGTCGGCGTCGCCATCACGCAGTCGCCCAGCCACGTCGGCATCACCACCAGCACCCGCCCCCCCGGAAGTCCCCCCGGAAGTCCCTCCGGAAGCCGCCCCGGAAGCCGCCCCGGCCCCCCTGCCAAAACCGCGCCCTGTCCCGCCGACGCCCCGCTCAACGCGTCACCAACAGCGCCAGTCCCAGCAGCTGCACCACCAGCGCCGCCCCGATCCAGCGCAGCAGGCTCGCCGTGTCCTCGCCCAGCAGCAGCGCCCCGAGCAGCAGCAGCACCGCCACCGCCTGCAACGCCAGCCCCGCCAGGTGCACCCCGGAAAACGCGTCCCCACCCCGCTGCTGACGCAGCTCCTGCAGGATGAGCCGCAGCGCCCGCTCCTGCCCCGTCTCCGCGGGCGTCCGGGACGGCGGCGGCTCGGGCTCGGGATCCGACGTCACCTCCGCCGCCGCGCCGGGCGGGTCCACGGGCGGTGGTGCCTGCATCCCTGCCGCGTCTTCGACGGCATCGCCCTCGGCCCGCTGCTGCCACTGGCTCCGGACCTTCTGCACAACTGACGGCCCCGCGCCCCCACGCCGCGTGGACCACGGCGCAAACGGCTTAGCCTCGGGCCGCCCCCGCGGGGGCTCCCCGGGCCGGGCCGGCGGCGGGGCATTCCCCGCCTCCCGCGGCCGCTGCAGCCGGCTCATCGCCTCGGCGTCCAGGGCCGGCCGACGCTCGCCGGGCACCTCGAACGCTTCGGGCTTGCGCTGCTGGGCGATGATCCGCACCGCGTCGATCAGGTGCCGAGCCACAAAGTCCGCCTCGGTCGATCCGCCCGCCGCGTCCCTCGGCGGCCGGCTCTGGGCCCGGCGGGTAACTTCCAGCGGCGTGGGTGCGTCCACCTCGTCGTCAAGCAGGATCGTCCGGACGCCCGCCGCAGCCCCGGCCTGCACGTCCCGCTCCTGGTCGCCGATCAGCCAACTCTGGCCCAGGTCCAGCTTCAGGTCCTCGGCTGCCCGCAGCAGCATCCCCGGAGCAGGCTTGCGGTCCTCGTGCTCCCGTGTGTACGCCTGGACGCTGCCCTGCGGGTGGTACGGGCAGAAGTAAAACCCGTCGATCAGGGCCCCGTTGGCGTTGTCACGGACCAGCTGCGCGAGCCGATCGTGCACCGCCCGCACGTCGTCTTCGCCGTACTTGCCGCGGGCCACGCCGCCCTGATTCGTGACAACAACGATTCGGAAACCCAGGCCGCGGAGCGACGCGATCGCCGACGCCGCACCCTGGATCAGGCGGACCTGCTCGGGGTCGCCCAGGTCGCCGTCGTTGTGAATGAGCGTATTATCGCGGTCGAGGAATACCGCCGGCTGCATTCAGACAGGGTACGGCATGACCTCAGGTCGTTGGCGACCGTGCGGCCTGCAGCTGCTGCTGGACCGCATGGACCGCCTCGGCGACCGCCCGGTCCAGGTCGCGGTTGACCAGGAAGGTGTCGTACACGCCGCAGCCCCGGGCGTCGTCGATCTCCTGCTGCGCCCGGGCGAAACGCCTTTGGATGGTGGCCTCGTCTTCGCGTCGCCGGGACCGAAGCCGGTCCAGCAGGGCCTGCTCGTCGGGCGGCAGCACGAAGATGGCGCGGGCCTCGGGCAGCTTGGCCTTGACCTGGCGGGCCCCCTCGACGTCGATCTCGAGGATCACGACCCGGCCGTCCCGCAACGCCTCGACCACGGGAGTTCGCGGCGTGGCGTAGTAGTTGCCGTGGACCAGCGCCCACTCCAGGAGTTCGTCGCGATCGCGGGCGGCGGTGAAGCTGGCATCGTCGACGAAGTGGTAATGCTCGCCGTCGGTCTCGGTGTCGGCTTGCGGGCGAGTGGTCAGCGACACGCTCAGCCGAGCGTCCAGCTGGTCGAGCATCCGGTTGACGATCGTGCTCTTGCCCACGCCCGAGGGGCCCGAGACGATCAGGAGCAGTCCGGTTGGCGGGGCGGTTGGGGGCGTCGGGTCGGGCATTGGCGAGCCGGGGAACCTAGCACACGTGGCGGAGGGGCCGTCGCACTAAGTGGCGCTGCCGGGTACCCGGCGACCCCTGGTGCCCTTGAGGTGCGGCGAGCGGACGGGCTCGGCTTTTTTTCGGGGCTTGCCGCGTTCGATGCCCTTGTCCTCGAGTGTGGCCTGGAGGGTCTGGCCGGTCTGCTCGACGTGGCGGATGCGTTCGGCGGCCCTCCGGGCGTAGTCCTCGCTCAGCTCGCAGCCGACCCACCGCCGACCCAGCCGGGCGGCGACCGCGAGGGTGGTGCCGCTGCCGGTGAACGGGTCGAACACCAGATCCTCTTGATTGCTGCTGAGCTTGATCACGCGTTCCAGCAGCGACTCGGGCAGCTGGCAGGGGTGCCAGCCCAGCCGCTCCTTGAAGGTGCCGCACAGGCGGGACATGGTCCACGTGTCGCCGTCCTCGCCGAACAGCTCGTGGCCTTCGGCCTCGGCAGCTGCCATGGCCTGCTGCGGCCGGAGGTACCACGTGTCGTCCGGGAGCTTGCCGCCGGGCTTGGCGCGAGCGTCGCCGTAGGTCGTCTGCCGCGCCGACGGCACCGCGATGTCGGCCTTGTTGAAGGCGAACGGCGGGTCCTTGACCGACCAGCTATTCAGCGCCGCCGAGCCGACGCAGTACATCAGGTGCGCGTGGCTGCGGTTGAACTTGGCCTTGCAGTTCTGACCGAAGCTGTAGTGCCAGATGATCCAGTTGCGGAACGCGAGCTGGCCGTCGGCTTCGAGGGACTTGAGGTGCATCCGTACCTCGGCGGCGTACTCATCGCCGATGAGGATGTAGAGGCTGCCGGTCGGCTTGAGCACGCGGGCGCAATCGCTGATCCACTTCTTGGACCACTCGTGATAGTCCTTGTACGAGCGGTTGTCGTCGTAGACCGTCTTGCCCTTGGTGTTGGCGCGGCCCTGCTTGTCGAGCTTGTAGTGGTAGCCGATGTTGTAAGGCGGGTCGGCGAAGATCAGGTCGACGCTGGCGTCGGGCCACTTGCCCATGGTCTTCAGGCCGTCGCCGGGCACGATCTTCCCGGCGGGCGGTGTCGCTTGGGTTGCCTTGGCCATCGGGGGCAGGCTAACCGAGCTTGAGCGATCGGCGTTGACGTCTGCCACCCCCTCCTCTGAGGGAGGGACCGGGGTGGGTCGGGCTTGCGGATGATCCGTGATGCGGGTCAGGCATCGGCCGTCACAACCCTCACCCTGAAAGGGAGAGGGGGCGAAGCAGAGGTATCTTCACGCCGCAGCCGGCGTCCGCGTCGCCACATTGTCGAACAGCGGCCGGCCGGTCGTATCGGGGCGACACCACGCCGCCGCCGCCGGTCCAAGCCGCTGAGGTAGAAGCCCACGAGCGTCCTGCACCGCTTATCGGCAGACACGGCCGCTGGATTGCGGCCTGCAGCGGCTATCGGTCGTGGGTGCCCGCAAAGCGGGTGCGAGGCAGAAGATGCGTTGGCACCACCGAGCACATCGTCGATAGTGAACCTATGAGCGAGACGTCGCCACCCCAGACCGCGGTCCAGCCAGCGGACGCCGCGCCGGCGGTGGTGTGCGATCTGGACGGGACGCTGATCACATCGGACACGATGTGGGAGTCGGTGCTGCAGCTGCTGCGGAGCCAGCCGTGGATGCTGGTGTTGCTGCCGATCTGGGCCAGCAAGGGGCGGGTGCACTTCAAGCACGAGGTCGCGCGGCGGTCCCCGATCGACGCGGGGGCGCTGCCGTACCGCGACTCGGTGTTGGAGTACCTGCGACAGGCCGACGCCGAGGGGCGGCAGCTGATCCTGGCCACCGGGAGCGTTCGGACGGCGGCCGACGCGGTGGCCGACCATGTGGGCCTGTTCGATCAGGTCATCAGCACGACCGAGACCACGAACACGACCGGCGAGGCGAAGCTGCACGCGCTGCGGGAGCTGCTGGGCGACCAGCCATTTGAGTATCTGGGCAACGCCGGTTCGGACATGGCGGTGTGGGAGGCGGCGGCGCGGGTGATCCCGGTGGGGCCGGACCGTCAGATCCACCGCCGAGCCGACGAGACGTTTGGAGAACGGGTGTACCGACTGCAGGACGCCCCGACGGCGCGGCGGACGCTAGGGCTGCTCAAGTCGATGCGGCCCCAGCAGTGGCTGAAGAACCTGCTGATGGTCGTGCCGCTGCTGGCGTCGCATGAGCTGGGCGATGGGGGCAAGTGGCTGGGGCTCGGATTGGCGCTGCTGGCGATGTGCGCGGCGGCGTCGGCGGTGTACCTGGTGAACGACCTGCTGGACCTGCCGGCGGACCGGATGCACCCGCGGAAGCGGGACCGGCCGCTGGCGTCGGGCTGGGTGCCGGTGACGGCGGCGCTGGGGGCGCTGCCGGTGCTCGCGGTGGTGGCGGTGGTGGCGGCGTGGCTGTCGGGCCCCGCGGTGCTGGGTTGGGTGGCGGTGTACACGGCCGCGGCGATGACGTACTCGGCGGGGATCAAGGGCCGGGCCGTGCTGGATGTGCTGTGGCTGGCGGGGCTGTACACGCTGCGGGTGGTCATCGGGGCGGCGGCGGCGGACGTGTTCTTGAGCACTTGGCTGGCGGAGGTGGCGATGTTCGGCTTTCTGTCGCTGGCGTTTGCGAAGCGGTACGCGGAGCTGACGATGGTGCAGGGCCGGGGCGGGACGGAGGCGGCCGGGCGGGGGTACACGACGCACGACCTGCCGCTGATCGCGATGGGCGGGCTCGTGAGCGGGTACGCGGCGGTGGTGGTGCTGGGGCTGTACGTCAACGGCGAGATGGTGACGGTGCTGTACACCCGTCCGCAGCTGCTGTGGCTGATTTGCCCGCTGATGCTGTACTGGTTCACGCGGCTGTGGTTCAAAGCCCACCGCCGACGGCTGGTGGACGACCCGCTGCTGTTCGCGCTGCGGGACGGGCCCAGCTGGGTGGTGGTGCTGGGGACGCTGGCGCTGGGCGTGGCGGCAGCGGGGCTTTGAGCATCCGGGGTCTGGGTTTGGACAGGATGACGGGATACACAGGATTGACGGGATCAAGCCACGAAGTGCGAAGGATTGCTCCTCACTTCTGGTCCTGTTCATCCTGTCGATCCCGTCATCCTGTCAAACATCAGAGCCCAGCGACTGCTGATACCACCGCACCGTCTGTTCCAGGCCGGCGTCGAAGTCGACGATCGGCTCGTAGCCCAGCGAGTCACGGATCGCGGTGAGGTCGGCGAGGGAGTGCTTGACGTCGCCGCCACGCTCGGGCTCGTGGCGCGGGTGCAGGTCGGGCCGGCCCATCTGCCGGGCCATGTCGTGGGCGAGCTGGTTCACGGTGAGCCGCCGGCCGATGGCGACGTTGAACACCTCGCCGGCGAGCGGCTGGTCGCTGCGGGCGGCCAGCAGGTTGGCGTGCACGGCGTTGGCCACAAAGGTGAAGTCGCGGGACTGCTCGCCGTCGCCGAAGATGGTCGGCCGCTCACCGGCGTGCAGGGCCTTGGCGAAGGCGGCGATGACGGCGGCGTAGGCGTTGTCCGGGCTTTGGCGAGGCCCGAAGATGTTGAAATATCGCAGCGACGCGGTGCTCAGACCGTAGCCGTGGGCCCAGGCCCGCAGGTAGGCCTCGCCGGCGACCTTGGACGCGGCGTAGGGACTCCGCGGTGCCGGGGGCATCGTCTCGACCTTGGGCAGGGTGGGCGTGTCGCCGTAGGCCGAACTGCTGGCGGCGAAGACGACCCGTTGCACGTCGGCCTGCCGGGCGGCCTGCAGCACGGCGAGCGTGCCGCCGGTATTGACCCGGTGATACAGGTCCGGCTGCTCGAGGCTGCGGGGCACGGACCCGAGCGCGGCCTCGTGGAACACGTAGCGGGCCCCGGCGGTGGCTCGCTGCAGCGCACCGTCATCGAGGATGCTGGACGTATCGACGGTCAGCCGCTCGCCGTGGGCATCGAGCAACGGCTGGAGGTTCGCCATCGACCCGCCGGACAAGTCGTCGATGACCGAGACCTCCGCACCCAAGGTCAGCAGCGCCTCGACCAGATGCGACCCGATGAAACCCGCCCCGCCGGTGACCAGGACGCGATGGCCGGCGAAGGCGTCGCCGTGTAGTTGTTGCCAATCGACCATGCGACGTACTCCTTCCATAGCCGCGGACCGGACCCGGAGCCGGGCCGCCCCGACTCCAACGCTAGCGGATCACGCCATCACCAGTCGCTCGCCCGGCAGTCCCCGGCCGCGCATCACGCCGCGGGTGTCGACCACCAGCTGGGCCGACCGCCCCACCGCGTCCCAGTCGTACGCGTCGTGGTGCGTGGCGATCAGCACGCAGTCGTAACCGGCCACCGCGTCATCGGACCACGCGATGCTCTGCATCGGCGGCAGGTCCGGGTAGTGCCGCATCGGGTGCGTCGCCGGGACGTGCGGATCGTGGTAGTCCACCTCGGCGCCCAGCCCCCGCAGCCTGCGGATCAGCTCGAAACTCGGGCTCTCGCGGACGTCGTCGACGTTGGGCTTGTACGCCAGGCCCAGCACCAGGACCCGCGAGCCCTTGACCGCCTTGCCGTGCTGGTTGAGCCCGAGCATCAACCGGTCCACCACGTACCCGGGCATGCGGTGATTCACCTGCCCGGCCAGCTCGATAAAGCGCGTGGACTCGCCGACCTCGCGGGCCTTCCACGTCAGGTAGAACGGGTCGATCGGGATGCAGTGGCCCCCCAGCCCGGGCCCGGGCCAGAACGCCTGGAACCCAAACGGCTTGGTCGCCGCCGCCTCGATGACCTCCCAGACGTCCACGCCCATCGGCGTGAGCAGGGTCTTCATCTCGTTGACCAACGCGATGTTGACCGCGCGGTAAATGTTCTCCAGCAGCTTGGCCGACTCGGCGACCTCGCAACTGCTGACCCGCACGACCTCCCGCACCGCCTTGCCGTAGAGCGCCGCGGCCACATCGGTCGACGCCGCGTCGATGCCGCCAACGAGCTTGGGGATGGTCTTGGTGCTTTCGTCTTTGCGCCCGGGGTCTTCACGCTCGGGCGAGTAGGCCACAAAGAAGTCTTCGCCACACGCCAGGCCGCTGTCGCCGCCGCTCAGCCGGGGCAGCACCACGTCCCGCGTTGTCCCCGGGTAGGTCGTGCTCTCCAGCACGATCAGCTGGCCCGCCCGAAGCGTCTTACCGATCGCCTCGGCGGTGATCCGCACGTACGACAGGTCCGGGTCCAGGTGCTCGCCCAGCGGCGTGGGCACACACGCCAGTACCGCGTCCGCCTCGCCGAGCCGGCTCATGTCCGCTGTGGCGTTGAATCGGTCGCGGTCGGCCTCGAGCATCCCCGACACCAGGTCGTCGCCGAGGTGTTTGAGATAGTTCTCGCCGCGTTGCAGCCGGTCGATCTTCGACTGGTCCGTATCGAACCCGATGACGCGAAACCCCGCATCGAAGAACGCCCGCATCAACGGCAGGCCGACATAACCCAGACCGATCACCCCAACGGTCGCGTCGCCGCGGTCGATCTTGTCCAGTAAGGCGGAGGGCTCGGCCGACATGGGCCGCGATGTTAGTGGCCCCGCAAGCCGGCTGCGGGAAGCTCGCTCACGGCACACCGACGGCGAAGCAGCCTCACTTCAACGGGTCGTGGCCCCAGTTCCGCAGGCTGTGGGTCCAGGTCATGTGCTCCAACTCATCGTCGGACTTATCCTCGGGCCGTTGCTTGGTGTGCCGGCTGATGTAGTTCACGACCTTGTTCATGTGGTCGTAGTCGTCCGAGTCCAAAGCGTCCTTCTTTTTGTCCTTGATCTCAAGGATGCGTCGGCCCGATTTGTGCCCGACCGACTCGTCATCATCGCTGCCTTGCGTGGAGCCGGCCAATTGGGACGCATCGGTCTGCAGCCACTGCTCCAGCTCCTTGGGCGTCATGTTCACCCGGTCGTTGAACTGCTCGTAGATGTCCTGCCGCTCGTCGTCGGTGCGCTGGGCCATCGGGCTCTCCTGGGTTGCGTCTCGCAGCGACGCTAGGCGGCGACGCGGGTGGCCGGGCCATCCGCTAGAGTCGGCGACCTACCCCGCAGCGAGTGAACCTCATGCCCAACACGTTGCCCGTCGCCCTGCAGCTCTACACCGTCCGCGACCGCCTGAAAGACGACCTCGCCGGGACCCTCCAGGCCGTGCGGGATATTGGCTACGAGAACGTTGAGCTCGCCGGGCTCTACGGCCGGTCGGCCGAGCAGTTCAAGAGCGAGCTGGACAAGGCGGGCCTGACCGCCGTCTCGACCCACGTCGGCATCGACCGTATCGAAGAGGACCTGCAGACCGTCGTGGATCACGCTCGCCTGTTCGGCTACCGCCACGTCGCGATCCCGTTCTTCCCCGAAGACCGCAGGACCGCCGAGGGCTACCTCGAACTGGCCCGCCTGATCGACCGCTGCGAGACCAGCCCGATCGCCACGGGACTGACCTTTTCGTACCACAACCACGCGTTCGAGTTCGACAAGCTCGAGGACGGCCGGCGGGGCTTTGACATCCTCTTCAGCCAGCCCAGCCCCAGCTCGGAGATGGACGTGTACTGGGTCGCCCGCGGCGGCGACAACCCGCTGCAGTGGCTCGAACGCCTGTCCGGCCGCGTGCCCCTGCTGCACATGAAGGACATGGCCAAAGACGGCGACGTCGCCGACGCGGGCTTTGCCGAAGTGGGCACCGGCCGGCTGCCGCTCGAGGAGATTGCTTTTAAGGCCGACGACCACGGTGTCGAGCACCTCATCATCGAGCAGGACAACGGCTGGATCGACGGCGACCCGCTCAAATCCGCCAAGATCAGCTACGACAACCTCATCGCCATGATGGACCGCTGACCCAACGCCCACGCCTTCAGGCGTGGGCGGGCCCCTCGAACGCCTGGATGCAACCGCCCGCCCAAGACCTCGACCTCCGCGAGCACGGCCGTGGCGACATCGCTTCGGACCGCCGGTTGTTCATCCACCTGCTCGCCTGGACCGATTGCGACGACGTCGACGCCCTCGGGCCGACGCTGGCTGACACCGGCCTCGATGCCGTGGTCTACCGCGACGTGACCGACCCCCGGGGCGTGGCAATCGCGGTGGCGACCCAACAGCCTGAAGCGTTCGTGACCACGCTCCGCCCCGTCCTCGCCGCCGACCCCTGGCCAAGCCTGACGCCGCGGCCCGAGCTGACCATGATCGGCCGGTCCTACAGCCTCGGCTACGAACCGGACCTCGACGACACACTCATCCACCGGCCGCTGCGCCACCTGCTGACCCCGGACTGGCCGTGGGCCCTGTGGTACCCGCTGCGCCGCTCGGGCAAGTTCAACGCCCTGCCGCCCGCGGAGCAGTCGACGATCCTTCGCGAGCACGGCCAGATCGGCTTCGCCTTCGGCCGGGCCGGCGTGGCCCACGACATCCGCCTGGCGTGTCACGGCCTGGACCGACACGACAACGACTTCGTCATCGGCCTCATGGGCCCGGAGCTCGCGCCGCTGTCCAAGTTGGTCGAGGCCATGCGCAAGACCCAGCAGACCTCGCTCTACCTCGAGTCGCTCGGGCCGTTCTTCGTCGGCCACGCCGCGTGGCGAAGCGGCCACGTGTAGCGGGCCGCGTCTGACCGTTTAGTCATCCGCCAGCCACTAAGCTCCCGCACAGGTCTCACCCGCAACCGCTACACCCCCGCCTTTCCGAGCCCCACCCGGATGTCCGAGCCCAACCTCACCATCTATCAAGCCCGCGAGCAGCTGCAGCAGGCCGATCAGTCGCACGTGCTGCATTACTGGGACGACCTCTCCGAGACGCAGCGACAGCAGCTTTTAGGCCAGATCGCCAGCGTGGACTGGCCGGAGGTGACCCGGCTGATCGAGTCGCACGTCAAGAGCAAACCGCAGTGGTCGCTGCCGGAGAACGTCGAGCCCGCGCCGTGGTACCCCAATGACCCGGGCGACGAATTGGCCGAGAAGTATCGCGACGCCCGATCGCTGGGCGAGACGCTCATCGCCGGCGGCAAGGTCGCGGCCTTCACCGTCGCCGGCGGCCAGGGCACCCGCCTGGGTTTTGACGGGCCCAAAGGCGCCTACCCCGCGACGCCGGTGCGCGGCCTGCCGCTGTTCGGCTGCTTCGCCGAGTACCTGCACAACATCCACATCCGCTTCGGCGTGCAGTGCCCGTGGTACATCATGACCAGCCCGATCAACGACGCCCCGACCCGCGCGTTTTTCGAGCAGCACCAGTTCTTTAACCTCGACCCCGCCAACGTCCGCTTCTTCCCTCAGGCGATGATGCCCGCCATCGACGCCGAGTCCGGCAAGGTCCTGCTCGCCGACAAGCACAGCCTCGCTCTGTCGCCCAACGGCCACGGCGGCTCGCTCAAGGCCCTGCACACCAGCGGTGCCATCGAGGACATGCAAAACCGCGGCATCGAGCAGATCAGCTACATCCAGGTCGACAACCCGATCGTCCGCGTGATCGACCCGCTGTTCATCGGGCTGCACGCGATGGACGACGCCCAGATGTCCTCCAAGATGCTGCCCAAACGCGAGCCGCTCGAGAAGCTGGGCAACTTCTGCCTCGTCGACGGCAAAGTGACCGTCATCGAGTACTCCAACCTCCCGGACAAGCTCGCCCATCAGACCACCGACGCCGGCGAGCTGCGGTTCCGGGCCGGGTCGATCGCGATCCACATGATCCGCGTGGACTTCGTCGAGTCGCTCAACACGCAGGAAGGCGGCTTCTCGCTGCCGTGGAACCGCGCGGACAAGAAGGTGCCTTACCTGGACCTCGAGACCGGCGAGCGTGTCGAGCCGACCGAGCCCAACGCGGTGAAGCTCGAGACCTTTGTCTTCGATGCGCTGCCGCAGTGCGAGGCGTCGATCGTCTACGAGACCGACCGGTCCGACGAGTTTGCCCCAATTAAAAACGCCGACGATCCCGGCTGTAACGACTGCCCGTCCAGCAGCAAGCAGATTCAGTCCAACCGTGCCGCCCGCTGGCTTGAAGCGGCCGGCGTCGAGGTGCCCTGGCGCGACGGCGAGCCCGGCGAAGTGGACGCCCTGATCGACCTCCCGCAGGTCAAGGCCATCTACGAAGACGATGTCAAACACATCGAAACGCCCCACCGGATCGAACCCGGCACCCACGTCACCATCTGACCCCCCAAAGCCCACCCCTTCAGGGGTGGGCAGGCCGCCGCTGCCGGTTTCACGCGCGGCGCTTTAATGCAAAAACAACCGCAGCCCCGTCAGCGCCATCACCATCTGATGCTCGTCCGCTGCCGCGGTCACCTCATCATCTCGGGCCGAGCCGCCCGCATGAGCCACGTACCGCACCCCGCTGGCCGCCGCCCGGTCCAGGTTGTCGCGGAAGGGGATGAACGCATCACTCGATAGCACCGCCTCCCGCGGCTTGGACAACCAGTCCGCCCGCTCGGACTCACTGATCGGCTCGGGCTCGGCCGCGAGCTTGCCCACCAGCTCGCCCCGCTCGATGTCGTTCAGCTCGTGATACCGCACGTAGCTGTCGATCACGTTGACCTTCTCGGCCCGCGGCAGCTTGGGCGCAAACTGGAGCCCCAGCGTCTTGGGGTGCAGCTTCAGCAGCCAGCGGTCCGCCTTCTCGCACGCCAGCCGGGTACACGCGATCCGCGACTGCTGCCCCGCACCGACGCCCACCGCCTGACCATCCAGCCCGATCGCCACCGAGTTGCTCTGCGTGTGCTTGAGCGTCAGCGTCGTGACGATCAGCGTCCGCATCACCGCCCCCGGAATCTGGTCCCGCTGCGTCACCACATTCGAAAACGTCGACGCGTCCACCACCGCGTCGTCGTAGGCCTGCTCCAGCCGCACGCCGAACAGGTCCCGCGCCTCGGTCGCCGGCGGCTCGTGGTCCGGGTCGATCTGCAGCACGACGTACTTGCCGCCCTTCTTCGCCGACAGCACCGCCAGCGCGTCATCGTCGTATGCCGGGGCAATGATCCCGTCGCTGACCTCGCTCTTGAGCAGCCCCGCCAGGCTCGCGTCCACCGGCTCGCTCACCGCCACGAAGTCGCCAAAGCTCGCCACCCGGTCGCTGCTGCGGGCCCGCGCGTAGGCCGAGGCCACCGGCGACAAATCGCGATGCCCCCGCACCAGGTGAGCCTTCGCGAACTCATCGCTCAACTCACCGGCGACCGCCGCGCCCGCCGGCGACACATGCTTGAACGACGCCGCCGACGCCTCGCCCGTCGCCGCCTTCAGCTCCCGCACCAACTGCCACGACCGCAGCCCGTCCAGCAGGTTGATGTACGACGGCCGGCCGTTGAGCACCCGCAGCGGCTCGCCCTGGGCCGACGCCGAAGCGTGCTCCTGATGCGGGTTGCACCCGTACTTCAACTCAATTCGCATCACCACAACTTAGCCGCCCCACGCAGCTCAGCGAGCCGGGGCCTGCCAGCCCGGACCCGGCGTTTCAGACGCCGGCTCGCACACCGCCACCCCCGCACCCGTCAAATACCGCAACCACACATCCTCCCCCACCCGCTCCACCGACTCCAGCACCAGCCCCTGGGCATCCGCAATCCGCTCCACCGACCGCCCCGCCACCGCCGACCGGGCCGCCCCGTCGCCCAGCAGCTTCGGCGCCACGAACACCCACCACTCATCAACCAACCCCTGCTCCGACAGCGAGCCCAGCAACCCTGCCCCGCCCTCGCACAGCACGTGCGTTGCCCCCCGCTGCTCCACTAACTCCCGCAACACCGGCCGCAGGTCCCCCCCCTCACCGCCCCGCACCCACACCTCCGGCCCCCCATCGCCCAACATCCGCAAGTCGATCGGCACCCCCGCCGGATCACCCACCACCACCCGCACCGCCCGCCGCTTCACGTCCCCCACATCCGCCGGCCGGGCCGTCAGCGACGGATCGTCCGCCCGGGCCGTCCCCGCCCCGACCATCACCGCGTCGACCCGCCCCCGCAGCCGATGCACCAGCTCCCGCGACGCCTCCCCGCTGATCCACCGACTGTCGCCGCTCGCCGTCGCCGTCTTCCCGTCCAGCGTCTGGGCCCACTTGCCGATCACCCACGGCAGCCCGAGCGTCACCCGCTTGATAAACCCCGCGTTCAGCCGCCTCGCCTCCGCCTCCAGCAGCCCCACCTCCACCTCGACCCCCGCCGCCCGCAACCGTGCGATCCCGCTCCCATCGACCCGCGGGTCCGGGTCCCGCATCGCCACCACCACCCGCCGCACCCCCGCCTCGATCAGTGCCTCCACGCACGGCGGCGTCTTGCCCATATGGCAACAGGGCTCCAACGTCACCACCGCCGTCCCCCCCGCTGGAAGCCGACGCTGAGGAGCCGAAGGCGACGAAGCGTCTGGTATCCCCCCATCCCGCAGCGCCACCACCTCCGCATGCGGCCCACCAAACCGCTCGTGATACCCCTCCCCCACCACCTCACCCTCCGCCGAAAGCAACACGCACCCCACCGCCGGGTTCGGCTCCACCAAGCCCACCCCCCGCCGCGCCAGCTCCAGCGCCCGCCGCATCGCCGCCAACTTCGCCGCCGCCCGATCCATCGCCAAAGCGTACGTCGTGACGCTGTTGCGACCCCAAAAGCCGGGCCGCTACGCGGCCCTGGCGCAGCTCACATCCCGCTGCCACGTCCCATCCAGCGGTACTCCCACAATCCCCCAGGGCCGCGTAGCGGCCCGGCTAACGGCAACCGCGCCACGGATCACGCCTCAAGCCCCCGCCGCCGCCGCCTCCCGCGCCGCCGTGTCCTCGTGCTCCCCATCGCCGGCCGCAACCGCCGCCTCGCTTGGCGGTTCAACCCGCAGCGTGTCGCCTACTTCCGGGGCCGCCGGCGGCACCGTGTCCGGCGTCGCCTCGTCCCGCACGTCCGGGTGCACCCCGAAGATGATCCGCGACCCGCGCTTGTACATCGCGTACTGATAAATCCAGCTGAACAGCACCGCCAGCCGGTTGCGGAACCCGATCAAGAACGCCAGGTGCACCAACAGCCACAGCATCCAAGCGGGGAACCCGCTGAACTTCAAGCCCTTCACCCACGCCACCGCCCGGCGCCTGCCGATGGTCGCCATCGAACCCTTGTCCCAGTAGCTGAACGCCGGGCGGTCCTCCACCCGCGTGCTGTTCATCCGTTGCACCAGGTCCAGGTCGATGATCTTCGCGACGTGTTCGCCCATCTGCATCGCGCCCTGGGCGACCCACGGCACCAGCTCGCCATCCTTTTCCTGCTCCAGATGCGCCACGTCGCCGATCGCGAAGGCGTCGGGGTAGCCGGGGATCGAGCAGTCCGGCTCGACCTTGATCCGCCCACCGATGCCCAGCTCCACGCCCAGCTTCTGGGTCAGCGGCACCGCGTTGATCCCGCCGCCCCAGAGCACATTGGCCGTCTCGATCCGCTGGCCACTCTTGAGGTGCACGCAGCAGTTCTCCACGTCGGTCACCCGCTCACCGAGCATGACCTGCACCCCCAGGCCCTCCAGCTGCTCCTTGGCTTTGGCCGACAGCTCCTCCGGATACGCCTTGAGCAGCCGATCACCCCCGTCGATCAGCATCACGGTCGCGTCGGCCGGGTTGATGCGGCGGAAGTCGCGCTTGAACACGACCTTCGACAGTTCCGCCATCGAGCCGGCCAGCTCCACACCCGTCGGCCCGCCGCCGACCACCACGATCGTCATCAGCCGCCGAACCTCGGCCGGGTCGGCGCTGCTTTCGGCGTGTTCAAAGCTGGTCAGGATCCGCCGACGAATCGTCAGAGCGTCTTCAACGTTCTTCAGCCCCGGCGCCCACTTGGCCCACTCGTCGTTGCCGAAGTAGCTGGTGATCCCCCCCGCCGCGAGCACGAGGTAGTCGTACTCCACGCCCATCTCTTTCGTGTAAACCACCCGGTCGTTCAGGTCCACGTCCTGCACCTGGGCCATCAGCGTCCCAACGTTTCGCCGCTTGGCGAAGATCGTGCGGATCGGCTCGGCGACGTCCGGGACCGCCAGCCCCGCCATCGCCACCTGGTACAGCAGCGGCTGGAACAGGTGGTGGTTGTTCTGGTCGATGATGAGCACCTCGGCATTGCCGCGGAACGCTTCGGCGAAGCTCAGCCCGCCAAACCCGCAGCCGATCACCACCACGCGTGGCTTGCCGTTGGTCTTCTCCAGTCGCTTGGTCATCGTCGTGCCACCTTCGCCTGCGTCCTTAAGCCGAGCTCTAAGCGGATCGAAGGCCCGGATCAGCCCGCCGCAACCCCCGCCCGCTTTATACTCGCCGATTCCGCCCGGCCCCACGCACACCCCGACCTTAGGCGCACTTCCGACATGCCCACCAGCCGCGAGATCCGCCAGCAGTACATCGACTTCTTCGTCGACAAACACGCCCACCGCAACGTGCCCTCCTCGCCGGTCGTGCCCCACGACGACCCGACGCTGCTGTTCGCCAACGCGGGGATGAACCAGTTCAAGCCCTACTTCCTGGGCACCGAGTCCCCGCCCGACCCGCCGCGGGCCGTCAACACCCAGAAGTGCATCCGGGCTGGCGGCAAGCACAACGACCTCGAAGACGTCGGCCGCGACACCTACCACCACACCTTCTTCGAGATGCTGGGCAACTGGTCCTTCGGCGACTACTTCAAAGCCGAGGCCATCGACTGGGCGTGGGAGCTGCTCACCGATGTGTGGGGCCTCGACCCCGAGCGGCTGCACGCGACTTACTTCGAAGGCGACGCCGCCGAAGGCCTGCAGCCCGACGACGAAGCCCGCGAGCTGTGGCTCAAGCACCTGCCCCCGGGCCGCGTGCACCCGGGCAACAAGAAGGACAACTTCTGGGAGATGGGCGACACCGGCCCCTGCGGCCCGTGCTCCGAACTGCACTACGACAACTCGCCCGGCAAGTCCGCAGGCCACCTGGTCAACGCCGACGATCAGGACACCGTCGTCGAGATCTGGAACCTCGTGTTCATCCAGTTCAACCGCGCCGCCGACGGCAAGCTCCGCCCGCTGCCCGCCCAACACGTCGATACCGGCATGGGCTTTGAACGCATCGTCCGCGTCCTGCAGGACAAGGCGAGCAACTACGACACCGACGTGTTCACCCCGCTGTTCGACGCCACTTCGAAGGCCACCGGCGCCCGGCCCTACGCCGGCGGGCTCGACGACAAGATCGACACCGCCTACCGCGTCATCGCCGACCACGCCCGCTGCCTGACATTCGCCATTACCGACGGGGCCGTGCCCGGCAACGAGGGCCGGGGCTACGTGCTCCGCCGCATCCTCCGCCGGGCGGTGAAGTACGGCCGCATCGACCTGGGCTGCGAGAAACCGTTCCTGCACCAGCTGGTGCAGACAGTCGTCGACACCATGGGCGACGCGTTCCCCGAGCTCGCCGCCGAAGGCAACGCCGAGCGCGTCGCCGCGATCCTGCGCGATGAGGAGGAGAGCTTCGGGCGGACGCTCGAACGGGGGGTGGCGCTGTTTGAAGAGGCGGCGACCTCTGCCTCCCCTCCCTCTCAGGGAGGGGCCGGGGGAGGGTCAACGGTGCCGGCAACCAACTCCCCTCCCCCCAGCCCTCTCCCTGGGAGGGAGAGGGGGCCGACCATCTCCGCCGACGACGCGTTCACCCTCTACGACACCTACGGCTTCCCGCTGGACCTGACCGAGCTGATGGCCGCCGAGCGCGGCATGACCGTCGACACCGCTGGCTTTGAACAGCTGATGGAACAGGCCCGCCAGCGCAGCCGGGCCGACGGCGGCAGCGCCGACGCGAAGGCGTCGCTGGTGGATCTGGTGCAGCAGGAGGACCTGCCGGCCACGGAGTTCGTCGGGTACGACGCGACCGAGTTGTCCGCGGAGTCGCAGCCGCTGCGGGTGTTTGTGCTCGGGGAGCACGGGTACACCCCCGCCGACTCGGCGTCCGCCGGGCAGCCGGTCGCGGTGGTGCTGGGCCGCACGCCGTTCTATGCCGAGGCCGGCGGCCAGGTCGGCGACACCGGCGTGATCCAGGTCGGGGGTTCCGGGGGTGCGAGGGTGGACGTGGAGGACACGCAGAAGGTCGGCGGCGTGTGGTTCCACCTCGGCCGGGTTGCCGCGGGCGAAGTCGCCGGTGGCGAAGCGATGGAAGTGGCCTCGGCGGTCGATGCCGAGCGGCGGGCCGACGTGATGGCGAACCACACGGGCACCCACCTGATGAACCTCGCGCTGCGGGCCCACGTCAGCGAAACGGCTGACCAACGCGGCTCGCTGGTGGCGCCGGACCGGCTGCGGTTTGACTTCACCCACGACGCCTCGCTCGCCCAGGAGCAGGCCGCCGCGGTCGATCATCAGGTCAACGAACTGATCGACGCGGCGATGCCGGTACACGCCGACGAGGCGCCGCAGGCCGATGCCCTGAAGATCCACGGGCTGCGGGCGGTCTTCGGCGAGAAGTACCCGCCGCGGGTCCGCGTCGTGTCCGTCGGCCAGAGCGTCGACGACCTGCTCGCCGAGCCCGGCAGCGAGCGGTGGGCCGGACGGTCCATCGAGTTCTGCGGCGGCACGCACGTGGCCAACACCCGCGACATCGGCGGCTTCGCCCTCGTGTCGCAGGAGTCGGTCAGCAAGGGCGTCCGCCGCGTCACCGCGCTCACCGGCCAGGCCGCCAGGGCCGCTCGCTACGCCGCCGGGCAGCTGCAGGCCAAGGCCACCCAGGTGCTTGACAACGCGTCCGCCGAGGAGCCGACGCTCGACGCCGCCGCGACCAGGCTCGCCCAGGCGCTGGAGCAGCAGACGCTGCCGCTGGTCGAGAAGCAGCAGCTGCAGCAGACGCTGACCAAGCTGCAGGACCGGCTCAAAGCCGCCCGCAAGCAGGCCGCCGCCGCGTCGGCCGAAGGTGTGGTCGAGGAGGCCCGCAAACTCGCCGACGCCCACGACGGCGGCCCGGTCCTCGTCGCCCGCCTGGACGCCGATGGCAACGCCCTGCGGTCGGCGATGGACGTGCTCCGCAAACGCCTGCCCGACACCGCCGTCCTGCTCGGCGGTGCAACCGATGGCAAGGTCGCCCTGGTCGCGTCGGTGCCCAAGCCCATGATCGCCAGCGGGTTGAAAGCGGGTGACTGGGTCAAGTCCGCCGCCCAGATCGTGGGCGGCGGGGGCGGCGGGCGGCCGGACATGGCGCAGGCGGGGGGGAAGAATCCCGCGGCACTTGACGGGGCGCTTGACCAGGCGCGGCGGCTGGCCGCGGAAGTGACAAGTGACAAGTGACAAGTCACAAGTGGGAAAGTGACAGCTGGCGTTGGCGGAGCGGTTTGAAGAACTTGAAGTCTGGCGTCGCTCTCGGCAGTTGACTGCCGACGTGTATCGAATCACCGCCCGGGGCGAACTGCGCCGAGACTTCGGGCTCAAAGACCAGATGCAGCGTGCTGCAGTCTCGGTGATGTCGAACGTCGCCGAAGGCTTCGAGCGGAAAAGCCGACGCGACTTCGCTCACTTCCTTGTGATGGCCAAGGCATCTGCGGGTGAGTTAAGGTCACAGCTGTACGTGGCAATCGACGCAGACCTTGCAGATCCCGGTCGGTTCAAGCGTTGCAAACCGAACTCAAGGAGATCTCTCGGATGCTAAGCGCCTTCATTGACCGCCTGAAGGAGAAGGCATAGCTCGGCTACTTGTCACTTGTCACTTGTCACTTGTCACTTGTCACTTGTCACTTGTCACTTGTCACTTTGAACGTCTTCCTGATCCACTGCGACCAACTCCGCTTCGACGCGTTAAGCGTCAACGGTCATCCGCTGGTTCGCACGCCGAACCTCGACCGGCTCGCGGCCGAGGGGACGAACTTTACGCAGGCGTACACGCCCCAGCCGGTGTGTTCGCCGGCCCGGGCGTGTCTGCTGACCGGGGCGTGGGCGTCGACGCATGGGTGCATTGCGATCCCGGGCATCGAGAGCTACAAGGCGGCCGATCCGGCGCTGCCGATGTGGCCGGGGCTGCTCAAGGACGCGGGGTATCAGCTTCGGATGGTCGGTAAATATCACGGCGAGGCGGCGGGCGGGCCAACGGATCTGGGATTTGACGAGTACGTGTCGGAGCGGCAGTACGGGCCGTGGCGGGCGGCGCAGGGCCTGCCGCCGCGGCCGCCGGTGGACGATCCGACAGTGCATCGCTGGCTGGGGCAGGTGGACGAGGGGGTCACGCCGGAGCAGAGCCGCCTGGCCTGGTCTGCCGATCACGTCGAGCGAATGATCCGTGAGATGGCATCCGATATATCCGTCGGGGGCGGGGCTTCCGGGGGGTGGGTGATGCGGTGGGACCCGTCGGAGCCGCACCTGCCGTGTGTGGTCCCCGAGCCGTTTGCGAGCCGGGTTGACGTGGGGGCGATCGAGCCTTGGCCGAGCTTTGGCGACCCCCTGGAGGGCAAGCCGGTGATCCAGGCGCAGCAGCGGCGGGCGTGGGAGGTTGACGGCTGGACGTGGGACCGCTTCGCCCCGGTGGTCCAGCGGTACCTCGGCGAGATCGAGCTGCTGGACGCGATGGTGGGTCGGCTGCTGGACACGCTCGACGAGCTGGGCGTGGCCGATCAGACGCTGGTGATCTTCAGCACCGACCACGGCGACTTCTGCGGCGGCCGGGGCATGCTCGACAAGCATTACGCGATGTACGACGAGCTGATGCGCGTGCCGCTGATCGTGCGGGGCCCTAGCGTCCCGGCGGGCGAGACTTGCGACGCGTTCGTGAGCCATGAGCTGGACATCGCTCGGACGCTGCTCGAAGCCGCCGGCGTGGCCGTGCCCGAGAGCTTCGTCGGGCAAAGCCTGAAGCAACTGGCGACCGACACGCACCCCGACCCGCGGCCCGACATCTTCGCGCAGTACCACGGCGCCCAGTTCGGCCTCTACACCAGCCGGATGGTCCGCGACCGGCGGTGGAAGTACATCTGGAACGCCACCGCTGTGGACGAGCTGTACGACCTCGAGCAAGACCCCGCCGAGTGGCACAACCGGGCCCGGGACCCCGCCGCCGTGGAGGAGCTTGCGCGGATGAAGCGGCGGATGCTGGCGTGGCTGGAGCAGGTCGGCGACCCGATGCTCAACATGTGGACGCGCGGGCATTTCGCCCCCCGGAAGTAGCGTCGGCGTCCCGCACCTCCTGCATGAGACGGGTGCCACTGCCGCGTGCGGCAATGCAGGTGCGCCGCCACCGCTCGGCGGCACGGCCGACACGCGGCCGTGGCACCCAAGGTCGACCGGCTTCTCGAACAGGCTCTCACAGCCCCGGCGGCTCGGGCAACGTTCCGCCCCGCGGCTCCAGCTTGAGGTGTTTCCGCATCTGCAGCGCGTCGAACGGGGCCTGACGCTTCATCGTGTTGTCGAAGAAGCACCACACCTGCCGCCCCTTCCGCTTTCGGGCCGCGAGGTCGGCGATGCGGTCGGGCTTTGCCGGCTCGCCCCCGCCCGCCCAGGTCCGCAGCCGCCGCGCCAGCCGACGCAGCGCCGCCTGCCCGTAGCTGCCCTCGTACATCTGTTCGCTGCCGTGCATCCGCAGGTACACCACCGGGCAGGTCACGTCCTCCGCCCACTCCCAGTGCCCCGGCGTCTCGGCCAGCACCAACCCGACCCGGTACCGCCGCAGCAGCTTCACGAACGCCTCATCGCGGAACGACGCGTGGCGCACCTCCATCACGTGCCGCACCGGCCGCTTCGCGTCCGCCTGGGTCACCGCCCCGTGCCGCAGCTTGCCGTCGTGCCGCGACGCGAGGTCCGCCAGCTGGTGCGTGTCGCTCGGCAGCATCGCCAGGAACCGCTCCACCCGCTCGGCATCGAACTTCAGCGTCGGCGGCACCTGCCACAGCACCGGCCCGAGCTTGGGCCCCAGCGCGAGCAGCCCCTGGGCGAAGAAGTTGCCCAGCGTGTCCGGCTCGATGTTCAGCCGCTTGATGTGCGTGATGAACCGCCCGCCCTTGATCGCGAAGCGAAAGTCGTCGGGCGTCTCGTCCCGCCACGCCCGAAACGAGTCGGGCCGCTGCAGGCTGTAAAAGGTCCCGTTGACCTCGACCGCGTCGAGCTTGCCGGCGGTGTACTCCAGCTCCCGCCGCTGCACCAGATCATCCGGATACCAGTGCCCCCGCCACGGCTCGTACCGCCAGCCCGAGATGCCCACACGGATGTCGCCGGCCATCGCCGCACCCTAAAGCCCACGCCTTCAGGCGTGGGCGGGCCGCCTCAACGTTCCACGCTTGCCGGTGCTCAACTTCCGGGGGTTCCGGGGGTTCCGGGGGTTCCGGGGGTTCCGGGGGTTCCGGGGGTTCCGGGGCTCAACACGCCACACCCTCGTAGTCGTACCGCTCGGAGATGAACCGCTCCAGCGGCCCGACCTCGGCCAGGACGATGTCCAGCGGCAGGCTCGTGCGGTGCTGCAGCAGGTCCAGCGCCTCGGTCAGCGTCTCGTAGGTTGTCGCGCAGCGCAGCCGGCCGGCCACCACACGGATCGGCAGCACCAGCGTCTCCCAAGCCTCGGCCGCCTGCACCAGCTGGGCCGCCGATTCTTCGAAACGCTCCATCGCCAGTTCGGCGTCCGGGGCATGTGATGCGACGTAGTCCGCGATCATTTGCTCGATCAGCGGCCGGTCCAGGTCGAACATCTCGGCGGCGATCTCGCCGAACGGCCGATGGGTGTCCGCAGTCGACTGGGCTTCAAGCACCTGGTCCACCTGATCCTCACTGATGAAGCCCTGCTCCACCAGCAACTGCCCGATTCGTTTGGGCGTCATGTTCCGCTCCCGGGCCGCGATCGGCCGCTAATACCAAGCATCGACCCGAATGACGCCGGGCGTGAGCAAATCTGCCCCGGAGCGACGAAACACCGCGTTAGGTCTCAGCCCGGGCTCGCGTTAACCTGTAGATCGGCCCCGCCCCGGCGGGACGGGAGTTCAGGTTCCCACCGGCAGGTCTCGCGCTGACGCGGGAGCGACCGGAAAAGGAGTCGGCCTTGCAGATCGTGAAGACATTGGCGGCAGTGACAGCCATCGCAGCCTTCAGCGCATGTGATGAACAGGCGAGCCAGCGGACCCAGCAGGCGGAGGCCTATCAGGACGCGGTGCAGAGCTTCGACCGCGGGCTGGTCGAGGGCGCGACGCTGGACCTGACCCGGCCGGTCGCCACGCAGGTCGATCCGTCGGCGGCGCTGCAGGAGCTCAACAGCCTGATCACGAGCAACCAGCTCAGCGGCGAGCAGCTGCAGACGATCGCCCAGACGGCGGCGGTCATCTTCGCCCAGGCCCCCGGCGAGGCCGACACCGTCCAGGATTACGGGCCCGGGCAGGAGCTGATGGGCCTGCTCGCTGCAGATGATATCTCGCCGACGCTGCGGTCGACCCTGGCCCGCGGGCTGGTCATGGCCCAGGCGCAGATGAGCGACTCGGCGGCGGTGACGGCCGAGGGTTCCGAGTCCCAGCAGCTGCAGGCGGCCGCCGAGGGGCTGCGGCCGATGCTCCAGAGCGACAGCACGGCGGAGGCGATCGGGGCCGCCCGCCGGATGGCCGACGCCTTGTTTACGGCTGGCCGGATTGAGGGCAACCAGGTGAGCACCCAGGCGGCCGCGTTGCAGGCGGCCGCGGCCAATCTGGCGAGGTCCTACGGCGAGGCCGAGGCGCTGCAGGCCCGCCTGGCCAGCGGCGTTGAATCGCTGGAGCAGGTACTTGAGGTCTTGCAGCAGGGTGGTGGCGACGGTCGGATGGTCGGCCTGCAGCAGCTGCAGCAGCAGCGGCAGCAGGTGCAGCAGCAGATGGACCAGCTCATCCAGGAGCGGTCGTCGCTGAATCAGGAGGTCGTTCGCCTGCATGAGCAGGCCGATCAGGCCGAGCAGGCCCGCGGCGAGGCCGAGCGGCAGGCGTTCGTGGCCCAGGGGGCCCAGCGTTATGAGCAGACGGTTGCGAGCATCGACGCCCAACAGCAGGCCCGCCAGGCCCAGGCCGGTGCGGAGCACGCCCAGTTGCGGGCTCAGCTGGTCGACCTGCGGGTCCAGCAGCTGGAATCGCAGGCGGCGGACCTGGACCAGATGATCCAGTACCTCAGCGGCCGGGTCGAGGAGGTCACCGGGCTGCAGCGGGAGCAGCAGCAGGCCACGCGGGAGGCGCGGCAGCGGGTGGACAACCTGCTCGCCGAGCTGACGCGGGCCGCCGAGTCGCTGGCGCAGGTCCACGAGCAGCAGGTCGCCCAGCCCGCCCAAGCCGCTCTGGAGCTGGTGCGGCAGTCCGCCGATCCGCTGGACCAGGTCGTCACGCGGGCGACGGGCAACACCGCGGGCCTGATCCAACTGGGCCTGCTGCACCGCAAGGTGCACGAGGCTTATCTGCTGGCTCAGGACATCCGGGCTTCGCGGATGCTGCTGGATGTGGTAGCGCCGTTGCAGGAGCAGCACTCGCGGCTCGAGGCGTCGGACGACCCCTACGCGCCGATGATCGAGCGGCTGCGGGAGTCGATCAGCACCGCCCAGCAGCAGATGCAGCAGGTGGCCGGCGACGCTCGGCAGCTCGCCGGTGAGGTCCCCGACAGTGCGGGGGCCAGCATCCGCGAAGCGGCCATCGTGGAGCTGAACGAGTACGTCAACGCCAGCCGCCGCCGGGGCTGATCCGGTCGCGAGCCGCTGATCTTTCGCTGCCCCCGGCCCGCCCGGCGGGACGGTTTTGACCTACAATGACCGGCTCGGCCATACCGGCCGATCTGCCCTGCTGCGCCCGGTGTGACGCCCGAGCCGGCCGCCCTCGGAGCCCCCATGGAAGACCGCCCGGACGACGCCCCTAAGCCCATCCAAAGCCCCGAGGAAGAAGCGCTGCCGCCGGCGTCGCAGGCCGTCGATCTGGCGATCGAGCGCGAGCTGGCCGACAGCTACCTGACCTACGCGATGTCCACGATCGTGGACCGGGCGCTGCCGGACGTGCGTGACGGGCTCAAGCCCTCGCAGCGCCGCATCCTCGTGGCGATGCACGACCTGAACCTCTCCCCGGGCCGAAAGCACAGCAAGTGCGCCGGCATCGTCGGCGAGACGATGAAGAAGTACCACCCCCACGGCGACGGGGCGATCTACCCGACCCTGGTCAACCTCGCCCAGGAGTGGAAGACCCGGTACCTGCTCATCGACAAGCAGGGCAACTTCGGCAGCATCGACCCGGACCCCCCCGCCGCCATGCGGTACACCGAGGCCCGGCTGCACGCCCACGCCATGGAGCTGCTGGCCGACCTCAAGCTCGACACCGTCGACTGGCAGGCCAACTTCGACGAGTCGGTCGATGAGCCCAAGTACCTGCCCGCCAAGCTGCCCAACCTGCTGATCAACGGGAGCACCGGCATCGCCGTGGGCATGGCCAGCTCGATGGCCCCGCACAACCTGGGTGAGGTCTGCGACGCCATCTGCCTGCTGATCGACAACCCCGACGCCGACCTGCACGCGCTCATGGAGGTCCTGCCGGGCCCGGACTTCCCCACCGGCGGCAAGATCATGGGCCGCCGCGGCATCGCCGAGGCCTACGCCACCGGCCGCGGCCGCGTCACCGTCCGCGCCAAGCTGCACCACGAGCAGGACCGCAAGGGCCGCGACCGCCTGGTCGTCACCGAGATCCCGTACCAGGTGTCCAAGAACGACAGCGTGGTCGACAAGATCGTCAAGCTCCGCCGGGAGGACAAGCTCGTCGACGTCAGCAACGTCACCGACGAGTCGTCGGGCCGCGGCGGCATGCGGCTGGTGATTGACCTCAAGCGCGGGGCGGACCCGGCGGTGGTTGAGAACCAGCTTTACCAGATGACGCCGCTGCAGACGACGTTCTCGATCATCAACATCGCCCTGGTCCGCGGCCAGCCCATCACGCTGGACCTGCGCCGGATGATCGTGCTGTTCATCGAGCACCGCCAGGACGTGATCCGCAGGCGGACCGCTCACCGGCTCAAGCAGGCCCAGCAGGAAGCCCACCGGATCGAGGGCCTGATCTACGCCGTCGTCGACATCGACGAGGTGATCAAGCTCATCCGGTCCAGCCGGACGCGGGATGAAGCGATCAACCGGCTGATGCAGCGGGGCTTCCGCATCCCCGCCGACCACCCCCAGGCGCCGAAGATCCCCGCCCGGCTGATGGACGCGGCTGCCGAGGGCGACGTCCGCTTGACACGCGTCCAGGCCGAGGCGATCGGCCGGCTGCAGCTGATCCAGCTGGTCGGCCTCGAGATCGAACAGCTCGTGGAAGCCTACACCAAGCTCGTCGGCCAGATCGAGGAGTACGAGTCCATCCTCGCCGACGAGGCCCGCGTGCTGCAGATCATCCGCGACGACACCGTCGAGCTCAAGGCCAAGTACGCCGACGACCGCCGCACCGAGCTGGACCAGGACGAGGCCGGCGGCTACGACCTGGGCGACCTGACCCCCGAGCAGCAGGTGGTGGTCACCATCACCCATGGCGGCTACATCAAACGCCTGCCCGTCGACGAATACCGCACCCAGGCCCGCGGCGGCAAAGGCGTCATCGGCGCCAAGAGCAAGGACGACGACTTCACCGAGCAGGTGTTCGTCAGCTCGACGCACGACGACCTGCTGTGCTTCACCGACACCGGCCGGGTGTTCAAGATCAAGGTCTACGAGATCCCTGAAATGCCCCGGACCAGCCGCGGCCGGGCCCTGGTCAACCTGCTGAACCTCCAGCCCGGCGAGCGGATCTGCGAGTTCATGCCCATCGTCGACTTTGAGAAGGGCGAGGACTACCTGCTGTTCGCCACCGCCAATGGGCTGGTCAAGCGCTCCGCCTTGGCCGACTACCGCAACGTCAACAGCAGCGGCCTGATCGCGGTCAACCTCCGCGAGGGCGACGCGCTGGTCGGCGTGATCTACTCCACCGGCAACGACCACGTGCTGCTGGGCACGTCCACCGGCATGGCGATCCGCTTCGACGAGAACGACGTCCGCGTCATGGGCCGAAACGCCAGCGGCGTCAAGGGCATCTCACTGGCCAAAGGCGACCGCGTCGTCGGCGTGGTCAAGATCGGCGAGGGCAGCGAATGCGACCTGCTCACCGTCACCACCGCCGGCTACGGCAAGCGGACCCCGACGCAGGAGTATCTCGTGCAGTCCGAGTCCGGCGAAACCCGCGTCCAGGGCCGCGGCGGCAAGGGCCGGCGGGACATGAACGTCAAGGACAGCCAGGTCGTCACGCTCAAGTGCGTCAGCGACGCCGACGACCTGATGCTCATCACCCACGACGGCATGATCGTCCGCATCAACGCCGGCACCGTCCGCCAGACCCACCGCCAAAGCCAGGGCGTCCGCGTGATCAACCTCGGCAAGGACGACAAACTCGTCGCCCTGGCCCGCGTCGCGGAGGACGAGACCGACGATGGGACGCCGTCAAACCCGGTGGATGACGACACCCCGCCGCAGGTGAATGACGTCGAGGCGACCTGACGCCGCAACCCAATAGAGGCCACAAAAAGCTTGACAGCGACAACATCAAAGTTAAGCTGTTCGAGTAGCTAATCGATTAACTACCACGCCTCAGTGCCTCCCGAGTTGCCCATGTCCCTTCAGGCGCCCGTTCAGACCTGCACTCAAGCCGCCTTGGCGAAGATCGCCGGCGTCTCGGCAGTGACCGTACATAAGGCCCTGAGCGGCCAAAAGGGTGTCAGCGAGCAAAAGCGTCGACAGATCGAAGACCTTGCCGCAAAGCACGGCTACCGGCTTAATGCCGCCGCCCGAGCGACCCGTGAAGGCCGGACCGGCAATGTTGCAATGGTCCTGAGTACCCATAAGAGCCGCAGCCACCTGCCGCCGGCGATGGTGATGGCGATCCACGACGAGCTGGAGCGCCGGCAGCTGCAGCTGTCGCTGACCAAGCTGCCTGACCAGCGGCTGGCCGACGCGGGGTATGTGCCCCAGATCCTCCGTGAGTTCGTGGCCGACGGGCTGCTGATCAACTACACCCACGCGGCGCCGCCGGCGATGCTCGAACTGATCCAGCGGCACGCGATCCCGTCGGTCTGGCTTAACGTCCGGCGCGAGAGCGACTGCGTGTACCCGGACGACTTCGGCGCCGGCCGACTGGCCGCCGAGTCGCTGCTGGACCGGGGCCATCGGCGGATCGGGTTCGTCGACTTTGCCAGCGACGCCGGCCGGCCCGAGCAGCACCACTTCAGCTCCGCCCAGCGGCGGGCCGGCTACGAAGCCGCGATCCGCGACGCGGGCCTGAGCCCCGTGGTCCACCAGCAGGACCTGCCCGGCCACGAGCGACTTGCCGCGGCCCGTGACCTGCTCGACCAGCCGGGCGCCCCCGAGGCCTGGATCGGCTACGGCGGCTACGAGATCAACGCCCTGCTGCTGGCCGCCGCCGGCCGCGGCGCGGACCCCGCCGCCGTGCCCTGCGTGACCTTCGGCTCGCACGCCTACGACGGCCTGGGCTTCCCGGTCCCGACCGTCCTGCTGCCCGAGGCCGACATGGGCCGCACCGCCGCCCGGATGCTCACTGAAAAGATCGACCGGCCGCGGCGCCCGTTGCCCGCGGCCAAGCTCCCGTTCCGTCTTGCTTCCCAATGACTTCGGCCGACACGTGTCGGACCGTATCCACCTGCCCCTTTTGGAGGTTCCCCATGCATCGTTTACCAGTCGTCTGCTCCCTGTTCGCTTGCGGCGTCCTGGCTGCCGTTCCGGCTCAATCCGCTGAATTGGTGACGGGGCTGACCTACACGCCCACACCGGACGCCAGCCCCGAGCCCGATACCACCGACGTCGCGTCGATCACCACCGGCGCCTCGCCCAGCAGCGTCACCTACACCGACCTGCTCGGGGCCACGGCAGAATCCGTCTCGCTGGCCAGCAACGGTCTGGTCTTCTACGCCCAGAGCGACACCACCGCTCCGACAGCAGTGCAGGCGCTCAGCGGACTGGAAGTCACCGATGGCGCTGCGAACGTCACCAACGTCAAACTCGACCTCAACACCGTCGTGTCGCAAGCCAACGGCTACAAGCTGTTCTGGCTGGACTACAACAGCGAAGGTCCAACCACTTTCTATCCCCTCGACAACGACGGCGACCGCATCGGCGACTTTGAGTACGTCGCGCCCGGGACCGGTTCGGTCCAGGCGCAGCAGTTCGATTACAACGGTGTGGGCAACAGCGGCATCAGCGGTCTGGTCTTTGATTTAAGTGACTTCACCGGGACCGGTTCGCTCGACAACGTCTTCGGCCTGGAGATGGTCGAGAACGGTGCTGCCGACCCCGTCGCTTTTGGGACCATCGTCCCCGAGCCCGCGTCGCTGGCCCTGCTCGCCGCCGGCGGGCTGTGCCTGCTGCCGCGGCGTCGGCGGTGAGAGGTGCTGCATTGAGCCCCGGATGTACATCCGGGGCTCGGCCCGACGGAAGCCCAAGATGCGTCTACATCGCCCACATGCTTTCACCCTGATCGAGCTGCTGGTCGTGATCAGCATCATCGCGCTGCTGATCGCGCTGCTGCTGCCGGCCCTTCAGTCGGCCCGCGAGTCGGCCCGGGCGGTGACCTGCGCCAGCAATCAGCGGCAGATCGGCATCCTGCTGCACACCTACGCCGCCGACTTTCAGGTCTACCCGTCCGCGGCGACCCCGCCCGGCGGCGGCAACCCCGACCCGTTCTCGTTCGTCTGGCGGTACGCCCTGCACGAAGCCGGGCTGACGCCCAAGACCAACTATGTCTCGGACAAGGCGATGATCGGCCAAGGCCTGGCCTGCCCCAGCTGGGTCGAGGGCGACCGGGTGCACACCTACGGCTACTTCTGGGGCCACCGTTCGCTCGGGCCGGCCATCGGCGGCGACGGCGAGATCAACAACTGGCGTAACGTCATTTGGGCCGGCCCCGACAATGTCCAGCAGCCTTCCGCCACGCTCGCCCTGGCCGACGCCAACAACGGCCACTGGCAGGGCCACCTGACCATGACCACCGGCGGCGACGGCTTTGCCTCGCTGTACCCCGACCGCCACCAGGACGCCGCCAACTACCTCCGCGTCGATGGAAGCGCCCGACGCGAGCCGGCCGACTTCCTCGACGTGAGCAACTATCAGGACATGCTCCGCATCCGCAAGTAGCCGCCGCGGGCACCAACCCCGGCAGTGTCACTTCAGTGACACTGCCCCCGGTACCCCCCGGTACCCCCCGGAACGCGCCCCGGTACACTGCCCCCATGCCCATCCAGCGCTGGTCGGACGATATCTGGATCGTGAAGCTCGCCGGGGAATCGGACCCCGGGGAGGTCCTCGATAACGCTCGCGACCGGCTCACCAAGGCCGACCCGACGCCCAGCGTGGTGATCGATACGTCCGGCGTTGGGCACCTCAACAGCTCCAACCTCGCCCAGATGCTGCGGCTGCGGAAGCTCGTCCACGACAGCGGCGGCAGACTGCGGGTTGCCGGGCCGTCCGATGCCGTGTGGGGCGTCCTGCTGACCACGGGGCTGGACAAGGTGTTCGCCTTCGATCCGGACCCGGCAACGGCGTTGGCACACGTGCAGATCGGCACCGAATAGCGTCTAGTCGCGGTCCGGCTCGATCACGTCGTGCCAGTCCCAGCCATCGTGGTGGACCAGCCGCATGATCCGTTCGCGGTCGTCGGCGAACGCCTCCATCGCCTCATCGATCTGCTCGTCGGTCCGCAGTTCCAGCCCGACGTCACGGAGCGGTTGGAGGTCCGGCCGCGGCGGCGTGCCGTCGGCGGGCGCTGCGGAGAAGTTCATCATGTCCAGCAGCCGGCCGACCGCCCGCATGGTCACCTCCAACTGCGTCCGCGGGATCGCCGGATTCACCACCGCCGCGTGCAGCAGCACCAGCGCCTCGTGCAGCGACGCGATCGACACGGCCGCCGACGCCTGCGGGTCCGGATTGTGGAAGTAGTGCAGCACCGGGTAGGCCTTGTGGGCCTGGGCGATTTGCACCAGCGACTGCGTCAGCGTCGGCAGGTGCTCGCCCAGCGGCGGGTCGTCTCCCACCGCCGTGTTGACCAGCAGCTGCACCGGCCCATCGCCCAGCGCTGTGATGTGCGACGCCAGCGCCCGCTGCGTCACCGCCGCGTCGACCACGGCGATGATGAACGACAGGCCCAGCGTGATCGCCCCGAAGCCGTGGAACACCGTCAGACCGGTGAGCAGCTCCCACCACCAGCCGTTGGGCACGACGTCGCCGATGCCCAGGCTCGAGATCGTGAAGGCGACGTAGTACAGCCGGCTGTGCAGCGGCGCCGGCTCGGGGTGGTCCGTGTTGGTCACTAATGCGTCGGGGACCGCCGCGAAGACGAGGGTCCAGCCAGCCAGAAAGCTGAGCATCCAGATGGTGAAGCTCAACAGCAACAACGCCAGACCGCCCCACCGAAGCAGCTCGTGGCTGCGCAGCTTCAGCAGCCCCCACCACACCCAGCGGTTCAGCCGGCCGGTGATCGGCCCGCCGCCCCAGCTGGGCAGCAGCGTCGTGATCAGCAGGTCCAGCGTCGCGACCGCGAGGATGAGCCAGCCCAGCAACGTCAGCAAGATGGCGGAAAGTCCCACAGGGAGCAGGTTACTCGGGCAACTGTTGCAGCGGCTGAGACATGCTTCCGCAACCAGTCATTTTGCCAGTGGACGCGGCTGAAACCGCACGACATGCCACAGTTGTTGACTGCCGCCGCGGCCTGCCTGATGCTGACCGCCGTGCCCGCCGACGCCGAGTTCACCTATACCGCCCACCGGCTCAATCACGGCCAGCCGCTCATCACCCAGCAGACGTTCACCGATGTCGATCCGGCGTTCTCCCGCCAAGGGGCGAACATCAACGGCCCATCGGTGATCCGTGTGCCTGACTGGATCGACCCGGCCGAGCGACCGGACCCGGAGGCGAACTACTACCTGTACTTCGGCGACCACGGCGGGACCTACATCCGGATGGCTTGGGCCCAGG
Organism: uncultured Phycisphaeraceae bacterium; assembly: GCA_964625505.1. Classification (GTDB taxonomy): domain Bacteria; phylum Planctomycetota; class Phycisphaerae; order Phycisphaerales; family Phycisphaeraceae; genus CAZVBW01. The sequence continues at coordinate 39,556 of CAZVBW010000009.1, read as the reverse complement.
CGGTGGACGGGCCATACACGCTGTACGGGATGCACTTGCTCAGCGAGCACAGGCCCCGCGGGGTGCTGGACATGGGCGGCGACCGCCGGATCGACCTGGCCCACGGCCTTGGCCTCCACGACCACATCGCCAGCCCCGACGTGCACGTCAACCACAACACGCAGCAGATCGAGATGTACTTCCACGGCCCGGCGTACCACGACGGCAGCGGCGGCGGCGGCTTGGCTCAACGCACCTTCCACGCCAGCTCGGACACCGGCTTGGAGTTCGACAACGGCATCACGCCGGTCGCCTTGGGGCTGGCCTACATGCGGGTCTTCCCACACGACGGCAAGACCTACGGCATCGCCTCCCGCGGGGCGTTCTACCGCGCTGCGGAGGACCCGCTCAACCCGCCCGCAAACTTCGACCACGGCAACGAGTACTGGAGCCTCGTCGGAAGCACCTACGAGGACAACCCGCTGGCCCGCGCCATCGACGCCGACCCGAACGGGCCCGACCGACTCCGCCACGCGGCGGTCCTGGTCGACGGCGACAGGCTGCACGTGTTCCACACGCGGGTGGGCGATCGACCCGAGCGGGTCCTGCTGAGCACGATCGAACTCAGCGATGACCCCACCACGTGGGAGAGCACGTACCCGCCGATCGAGATTCTCGAACCCGAGCTGGATTGGGAGGGGGTGAACCAGCCGCTCGCCGCATCGCGCGGCGGCGCTCAGACCCACGTCCGGCAGCTCCGCGACCCCTACGTGTTTCAAGACGTTGACGGCCAGCTGTACCTGTTCTACAGCGGCGCGGGCGAGCAGGCGATCGGCGTCGCCAAGCTGGTCCAGACGCAGGAGCCGGCCCCGGCGGCGCAGCGTCGTTGAGCGTCAGAGCCCGATGCGGCTGCGGTGCTCGGGTTTGCCGGGTGCGGGCAGGCCGGTGATCGCAAACAAGTCGCCGCCGTGGGGGCCGCTGCCGCTGTCGGAGCTGTCCCGGGGCTTGCCGGCCGTGGCGGAGGTGACGTACATCGTGTCGTACGGCCCGTCCAGGTTCCCAGCGGACGGTGCGAAGGTGGGGCAGGTGATGTTCTTGGCCGGCAGCGGCACGCTCATGACCGGCTCGCCGGTGGCGGCGTGGTGGCCGATGACGCAACTGCCGCCCCAACGGGCGGTCCAGACGGTGCCCGCCGCGTCGACGGTCAGCCCATCGGGGGCGCCCGCGTCGTCGGCCGGATCGCGGAAGACCGTGCGGTTGCTCAGCTCGCCGGTGTCCGGATCGTGGTCGAACCGCCAGGTCTTCTGGTCCGGGCCGCCGGAGTCGTTGAAGTACATCGCGTCGCCGGCGGGGGTCAGGGCCATGCCGTTGGACACCCCGTACCCGTCACCGACCAGGTGCAGCGAGCCGTCCGGGTCCAGGCGGTAGAGCCGGGCCCGGCCGTCGGGCACGGCCATCGTCCCGCAAAACACCCGCCCGCCCGCATCGGCAAACACGTCGTTAAACCGCGTGCCCACGAGTTCATCGACCTGATCGACCACGGTGTCGATCACCGCCCCGTCGTGCCACGTCACCACGTTGCCCTTGTCGCGGAACAGCAGCAGCTTGCCGTCGGCCTGGATCGTGTAGCCGCCGACCGGGCGGTCGTCATAGACGACGTCGCTGACACCGGTCGCAGGGTCCAGCCGCCAGAGCTTGCCCTCCGGGATGTCGGTCCAGTAAAGGACCCGCTCGTCCGGGTGCCACATCGGGCCCTCGCCGGTCTTGCAGGCACACTCGGCCACCACACGCACTTCGGGATCGGGCATCACGGCTCCTGTCATCGCTGCGGAACCCCGACCACGCGGTCGGCGGGTGTCAGCGGGCCCTCGTTGTACCCGCTGGCGACGCCCACGTCCCGATGTTCACGCTGCCGCAGCCCCGACCGGACTTGACGCCAACGCGTCGCCCGGGCATGATGTGGTTGTTCTGAAAAGCAATTCCACGATACTGAAACCCATCGCACCCTCGACCGTGACCGTTCAGGCGCTGGATCGTGGGCTGCGGGTGCTCGAGCAGCTCGGCGATGTGCCCGATGGCGTCACGCTGACGGACCTCGCGGAGCGGCTGGACCTCAAGCTGCCGACGGTGCACAACCTGCTGCAGACGCTGGTCGCGCGGGGCTACGCAGTCAAGCGTGATCGGCCGCGGCGGTACGCGCTGGGCCCGCAAGCCGCAGCGCTCGGCGGCCGCGACGCATTTGCGGCGGATGACCGGGACGTGTTGCTGGACGTGTTCAAGCGGCTGGCGGTCGACCAGCCGCGGGCCCGGTGGACGTGGGTCCAGGGCGTCGGGCCCGAGGTCGTCACGCTGCTGCGGTTCACGACCGATCGACCCGGCCGGCCTGAGCAGGGGCTGCTGCAACGGATGAACCCGTACGCCACGGCCTCGGGCGTGCTGCACCAGGCGCTGTGGCCTGCCGAACGACGCGAGGCCGGCCGCCGGCTGTGGCCGTTCATCTCCTACGGGGCCCACGTCTGGGGCCGGCTGGCCGACTTTGACGAGCACCTGCAGACGGTGCGGGACGCCGGGATCAGCGCACCGCGGTTCGACCGCGACAGCGCCTGGCGGCTCGCGGCCCCGGTGATCGATCCACAAGGTCGGCTGCTGGGCAACGTGGGCGCTTACCACCCGAACCGCCGGGGCCTGCCGGCCCGCCAACTCACCCACGCCGCCACCGCGGCCGCGCAGACCCTGGCCGGTTCGCTGCACGCCGCCCTGCCCACGCCGCCCGACACCTGATCCGCAAGCTCTTGAAGGAGCCGCACACCATGACCCAAGCCCTGGCCAACCCCCCCGCCGCCGACGCCACGCCACGAAAGCTCACGCTCATCGACGCGGACATCCACCACGCCCCGGACAACGCGGCGATCCTGAAGCGGATGCCCAAGGCCCTGCAAAAACGCAGCGGCGGCAGCGTCGGGATGCCCGGCATCGGCAGCCCCATCGGCGTCAACCGATCCGACGCCAGCCCGCCCGGCGGCGGACAGCCCGGCAGCGACCCGGACTACCTGCTCGAGCACCACTTCGAACCGCTGGGCATCGACTACGGCCTGCTGCACCCGGGCAACACCCTCGGCTGGTGCCTCAGCGGCGACTACCGCTGGGCCGCCGCCGCCTGCACGGCGTACAACGACTACATGCTCGAGACCTGGCTGGACCACGGCCCGGCCAGGGGCAGGTTCCTCGGCGCGATGGTCGTCAGCCACAGCTGGCCCGAGGCCGCCGCCAAAGAGATTCGCCGCGTCGGCGGCGACCCCCGCTTCAAAGAAATCTATACCGCCTCGGCGACGAACATCCCGCTGGGCAACGTGCGGTATTGGCCGATCTACGAGGCCGCCGAGGAGATGGGCCTGCCCCTCGCGGTGCACCCCGGGACCGAGGGACGTGGCGTCAGCAACCCGCCCAGCGCCGCGGGCTATCCCAGCAGCTACTTCGAGTGGCACAACATCCTGCCGACCAACTACATGGCCCAGATCAACTCGCTGGTCTGCGAAGGCGTGTTTCAGCAGTTCCCGGGGATGAAATTCGTCGCCGTCGAGGGCGGTGTCGCCTGGCTGCCCCACCTGATGTGGCGGATGGACAAGAACTGGAAGGCCCTGCGGGAGCTCACCCCCTGGCTCGAAGAACCGCCCAGCGAGGTCATCCGCAAGCACGTCCGGCTGACCAGCCAGCCGGTCGAGGAGCCGAATGACCCGCAGCAGCTGCTTCAGGTCTTCGAGATGATGCACGCCCGCGAGACGCTGATGTTTTCCAGCGACTACCCGCACTGGGACAACGACGACCCCCGCCACGCGTTCCCCGGCCAGCTGGACGGCGAGCTGAAGGACCGCATCTTCTGGGGCAACGCCGCGGAGCTGTTCGACCTGTCATGACCATCACCACCGCCCCGCAAGACCGAGCGCCAGCCAAAGACCGCGCCGCGGAGGCGCAGTCGATCATCGACGTCGATGTGCATCAGACGGTCACGCGCGACAACGTGAAGAAACGTCTGCCTGCCTACTTCCAGACGCTGAAAATCGGCCCGCCGGACCGGCCGGGTTATATGCAACCCCACGCGCCGCTTCGGACCGATGCCCAGGGGCCCAGCGGCGAGCCGGCCGGGAGCTACGAAGCGGTCAGGGCCAACCTGCTGGACCGCTACGGCGTGAGCTTCGCGATACTTACCGGCAGCTGGAGCCGGCTAAGCCAGCTGCCCCACCCGGACTTCGCCGCCGCCCAGGCGAAGGCCTACAACGACGCGCTGGCTGAAGACTGGCTCGATCGCGATGATCGACTGCGGGGCGTGGTCACGGTCACCACCCACGACGGCCAGACCGCCGCCGACGAAGTGCGTCGGTGGGCCGATGACCCGCGGATGGTCGGCGTGCAGATCAACTCGACCACGCAGCACCCGGTGGGCCAACGCATGTACTGGCCGCTGTTCGAGGCGTGTGTCGAAACCGGCCGGCCCCTGTGCATGCACCCCGGCGGGGAGGGCACGGGCGTCGCCCACGCCCCGACACCCAATGGATATCCGACCACCTACCTCGAGTGGCACACCTGCCTCACCGCCAGCTACTACACCCAGGTCGCGTCGCTGGTTTGCGAGGGCGTCTTCGAGCAGTTCCCCACGCTCAAGGTGCTGTGCAACGAGGGCGGCTACGGCTGGGTCCCACAGCTCATGTGGCGGCTGGACAAGAACTGGAAGGCCCTGCGGACCACCGTCCCCTGGCTCAAGCGCCGGCCCAGCGACGTCATCCGCGAACACCTCCGCTTCGCCACCCAGCCCATCGAAGAACCGGACCACCCGGACCACCTGCTGCAGGTGTTCGACATGATGGACGCCCGGCAGACCCTGCTGTTCGCCAGCGATTACCCGCACTGGGATTTTGACGACCCCCACCGCGCCCTGCCAGCCAAGCTCGACGACGAGTTGCGGCAGCGCATCCTCTATACAAACGCCGCCGAGTTGTACGGCCTGCCCGCCACCGATTGAACCCGCCGCCCCGCGGTGTACTCGCCATGCAGTTCGGCGAAACCCAACCCGACATCGACCTGGTCATTCCACCGGACCGCCCGGCCATCGCTGCGGCTGCCCGCGATGTGGCCCGAGACCTGCAGGCGACGCTGCGTCATGAGCCGGAGGTGCGTGTCCGCACGGACCGGGCCTCGGACGCCGGACTGGCGGTGACGATCGACCCGACGATGGGCACCGAATCCTGGCGGCTGAAGATCGACGAACAACGGATCGAACTTCGTGCCGGCGACGACTTGGGCGCCATTTTCGGGCTCTATCGCTTTGCGGAGACGTTTCTCGGCGTGGACCCCTTCTGGTTTTGGAAGGATCACCCCCGCGGTGGAACCACGCGGGACCGCCTGGACCTGCCGCCCCAAACGCTCGAGTCGTCCCCCGCGGCGTTCCGCTACCGCGGCTGGTTTGTCAACGACGAGGACCTGCTCACCGGCTGGAAAGACGGCGGCGGCGAGCGTGATCTGGACTACCCGTACTACGGCCAGGTCGTCCACCCCGACGTGATCGACCGTGTGTTGGAGACGCTGCTGCGGTGCGGGGGCAACCTGGTGATCCCCGCGTCGTTCGTCGATGTGATGAACCCCGACGAGGCCCGGCTGGTGCGGCAGGTGATCGACCGCGGGCTCTATATCACGCAGCATCACATCGAGCCGCTGGGTGTGAGCCACTTCGGCTTCGAGACCTACTGGCGGCGGCGAGGCGTCGAGGCGAAGCACAGCTACGTTCGCGAGCCGGACCGGGTGCGGCAAACGTGGCGGGCGTATGCGGAGAAGTGGCACGAACTGGCCGGGGACCGGTTGATCTGGCAGCTGGGGCTGCGGGGTCGGGGCGATACGCCGGTTTGGAACTCCGACGACGTGGACCCCGCCGAGGCGGGGAAGTTAATCAGCGACGCGCTCGCGGACCAAGCGTCGATCGTGCGGCAGGTCGATGGCAGGTCCGACCCGCCGATGACGCTGACGGGGTTCCTGGAGATGTCGGACCTGCTGCATCGCCGGCAGGTCCGACTGCCCGACGAAGCTGCACTGATCTTCAGCGACCACGGTTACACGCAGCAGATGCAAGCCGACTTTCACGACCTGCCGCGGGACCCGGGCCGGGAGCACGGCGTGTACTACCACGCGGCGTTCTGGAGCCACGGCCCGCACCTGTGCCAGGGCAACCCGCCGTGGCACGCCGCCGGGCAACTCAAGGCGGTGCAGGACCGGGGCGACACGTGGTACGCGATCCTCAATGTATCGAACGTGCGGGAACACGTGTCGGCAATTGCGACGCTGATGCAGCAGCTGCGTGACGGGGCAGCTACGCCCGTCGAGGCGTGGGAGGCCCACGTACCAGAAGGTACTGCGGGCCTGGTGCGGCGATATTTCGACGCGATGCCCTTCTACCGGGCCGGCGAGCGGGTGCAGGACGGCGACGCGCTGGTGCTCACCAAGCGGGCGGTAGGTCGCCTGCGGGACGGACAGCCGATCGAGCCGCACGACTTCGACGACGACGAGGCGTTCGCGGTGGCGCTGGTGGATGCGGCCCGGCAGCTGTCGGCCGTCGCCGAGGACGCCGAGGTGCTGGACGTCCCGGCCCTCGACCGCGCGTGGCACGAGTTCCTGCTGGTCCACCAGCCCCGGCTGTTGGCGTCGATGTACCGGGTGCTGTCCGCCCTGCTACGCAATGACCCGTCCGGGGCGGCGGACCACATCGACGCGCTTCTCGCCCTGCTGCCCGACGGTGAGCGCGGACGCTTCGCCCACTGGTACCGCGGCGAGGTCAAAGCGAACTGGAAAGCGGTCCGTTGTTCCCTGGCGGATGTGACCCCCGCCCCGGCTATCGATCATGCGTAAACCCCACCCCGAAGCGGCCCTCGGCGTCAACTTCCTCTCACCGCAAACCGATGATCAAGGCTGGCAGACCTGCCTCGATCGCCTCGTCGAGCTGCGGCTGGACTGGGTCCGGGCGTACCCGGCCCGCTGGCTGGAGATCGAGACTCGGCGGGGCGTCTACGACTGGTCGCGGCTGGACCAGCTGATCAATGCCTGTGAGCAGGCGGGCAGCCGGGTGTATGCGAACATCGGCTGCGGCAACGCGCTGTACCTGCCGGACCCGATGGGCTACTCGCCGCTGCGGGACCCGAAGGCCGAGGCGGCGTGGCGGCAATACCTCGCGGCGATGGTTCAGCGTTACCGCGGCCGGGTCCAGGCTTACGAGGTATACAACGAAGCCAACGCGCACGGCCGGGGCGATCCGGATGTACGTGACCCGGCGGGTTACGCGGCGATGGTGTCCGCCGCGTCGCAGGTCGTTCGGGAGCACGATCCCGACGCGCTGGTACTGGCCGGGGCGACCGCGGGTCTCGCTGAAAAGTGGGCGGCCCAGGTCGTCGGGTTGGCCGGGGGCGACTTCGATGTGTGGGTGTACCACCACTACCGCACGATGCCCGAGGGGGTCCAGGATGACTGGCTGGAGGTGCAGAACGCGCCGGACCGGCCATACCTGACCCGTCGGGACCCGGCCGGGACGTGGCCGTACGTCCGCGAAGTCGGCGAGCTGCGGAACCGGCTACGCGAGGCGGGGTTTACCGGGCCGCTTTGGCAGGGCGAGTGCGGCTACGCGGCGACGGCGGACTCGACCAACTCGCGGGGCCACGGGCCGTGGTCACCGCGGATCCAGGCCAAGTGGCTCCTGCGTGCGGCGCTGTGTGACCTGATGGCGGGTGCCGAGCTGAGCAGCTACTTCCTGCTGTGCGACTTCTCGCCGTTCGTCAGCGGCTACGGCAGCAAGCAGGCCGATGCGGATGAAGGCCGGCGTTTCAACACCAAGGGGCTGCTGGACCTTGAGCACGGCCTGCAGCCCAGGCCGGGTCACGCGGCCTTGGGTCGGCTGTCGGCGCTGCTTCGTCACCGCGGCTTGGCCGAAACCGAATCGGGTGCGCTCGCGTTGGACGACGTGGTCGGGCTGCACCCGGACCTGACCACCGCGGGCACTTGCAGCGTTCGACTCCGCCCGGCGGCAGGCAGCGGCGAGGGGGTGGCGTGGTGGTCGCCCCAGCGACACGCCGACCGCGTCCAGGCGGGCGCGGTCAGGATCCGGCTGCCGGACGCCGGCGAGTGGCGGCTGATCGACCCGCTGCAAGGTCGAGTGTGGCCGGTCGAGGTGCGTGCGGGACGGTCGACGGTGCCGATCGTGGACTATCCGCTGGTGCTGCTGCCCGGGGCCGCGGTCGGCGAGGAGCTGCGCGGTTGGCTGACGCCCGACCAAGCTGATCCGCGAGACGTGGTGGGCTGATGTGGGAGGCGATCCTGCTGCTGGCCGCCGCGACGCTTGCGGCGAGTCACATCGTCGGCAAGCTCGCGATGCGCGAGTTGTCGCTGGGTGCGTTCCTGACCGCGCGGGCGGGGGCGGCGCTGCTGTGCACGCTGCCGTGGATCATCGGCTTCGAGTGGCCGGGCTGGCGGTGGCAGACCCACGCGTGGATCGCGGCGTCGGTGCTGCTGTCGCCGCTGGGTTTGACGGCGCTGTTCTTCGCGGGCTTGCGGGCCGGGTCGGTGGCCTCGATGAACGCGGTCATGCGTAGCTCGCCCGTGTTTGTGGTGCTGCTGAGCTGGTGTGTCGCGGGCCGAGTTCCCGGGGCGTTCGAGCTGATCGGCTGTGCGGTGATCCTCATCGGCTGTGGTCTGCTCGGGTGGGCCACACGCAGCGGCGGCGAGCTGCTGGCACTCGGGCTCGGCTTCTTGGCCGCGGCCGGACACGCCGGATCGCTGCTGTTGCAGGTGCGGGTGCTACAGCTCATCGACGCCGAGCAGTTGATCGTCTGCCAAAACGTAGCGCTGCTGCCGTTCGCGATCGTGGTCTGGAGGCTCACCGACGCGCGTGCGCCTCGGCCCCGCCCCGTCACACCTCGGCGGCACCGCCTGTCCGTCGCCGTGGGCCTGGCGGCGGCATCGGGGCTCATGGTGCAGGTGCTCTTCGACTGGCTGAAATACCTCGCGATGCCGCAGACCGGAGCGGTGGTCGCGGCGTGCTTGCTGCTGATGAGCGTTCCGCTGGCGCTGGGTCTGGCTTGGTGCACGTTGGCCGAGCGCCCCACCCGTGCTCAGGTGGCGGGCGTCGGGCTGGTGGTGGCCGGGGCCGTGGTGGTCACGCTCGTCAGCGGATAGTCGCATTTGCGGTGCTGTCGGTACCCGGCGTCCAACCCACCGTCCGCTGCACGGGTACCACCAGCCCGCTACCGCAGCCGTGCCAAGTCGTACGTTGGCTCGGGCCGGCGATAACCTGAACCGATGCCCGACCCCCTGACTTGGCAGAGCGCGACGATTCACAACGCGGCGGAGCTGCGCGAAGTGGCCGGCGGCGTGAGCCCGCAGCGGGTGCCTGACTCCGTACGTGAGCACCTCAACGAGGCGGCGCAGGCGCGGGTCCGCGAGGCGGCCGGCGTGGAGGTTCGTTTCGTGGCCGATGGACCGGTCACGCTGACGCTCTCGCTGCCGGGGGGCCGGCCGGCGCCGCGGACGGCGGTCACGCAGTTTTACGGGCGGTACCAGCTCTGGGGCGGTCGTGGCGATGGGGCCCACCCTGCGATGCTCGGGCCCGAGCCGGTCGCCGTTCGGGTCCAACCGCCTGAGCGTCTGACCCAGCACCTGGCCGAAGCCCGGCAGCGCTCCGACTTCGATCCGGCGGTGACCCGGGTGCTCCTTCCGGTCCTCGCCGGGCCGGTGACGCTGCATGACCTGCAGCCCGACCCCGGCGTCACCCTCCGCCCACCCACCCCCGCCGAGCAGCCCGCCCGCCGCATCGTCTTCTACGGCACGAGCATCACCCACGGTGCCGGTGCCTCCAGCCCCCACCTCACCTACCCGCAGATGTGCTCGGCGCACCTCCACGCCGATGCGATCAACCTCGGGTTGGGCGGGGCCTGTCACGCCGAGCCGCAGCTCGCCAACTGGATCGCCGGCCGCGACGACTGGGACGCCGCCGTGCTCGCCTTGTCCGTCAACATGATGGGCTTCAGCGACGACGACTTCTCCCGCCGCGTGCACGACTTCGTCCACACCGTCGCCACCGCTCACCCGGCCAACCCCGTCTTCGCCATCACACTCTGGCCCTACCGCGGCGACCTGCCAACGTTCGACGGCGAGGGCGATAAGGTCCAGCGCTTCCGCCAGCACCTCCGCGACGCCGTCGCCTCCTGCCCCACCGACAACGCCTACTTGCTCGAAGGCCCCGACCTGCTGCAGCGCTTCGACGGCCTGTCCACCGACCTGATCCACCCCGGCGACGCCGCGCTGGTCGAAATGGCCCGCCGACTTGCCGACGCCATGCAGCCGCACCTGGACTTACCCGCCGCCTAGCCGCCCCGCGGATCGATGATCTGGTTCAAAATCGCCGGCCCGCTCGACTCCCGCACCCCGCATCGCACCGGGTGACTCGCCGATGCTTCGTCCAGCTGCCGAAAGCGAAACCGCCGCACGATCGTCTGCCCGGGCCCGAGCGTCGGCACCAGCCGCTCCTGACGCGGCTGGCCGTGGTGGCTCGCGAATGCGTAGAGCGACCGGGGCTCGTTGGAGCTGTTGCTGATCACACACGTGACCAACAGGTCGCGCCCCGGCTGTCCGTCCGCCGCCGGCTGCAGCGTCGCCGTCGCCGTGAACTCAATGTCCGGCAGCCCCAATCGCAGCGGCGTGCTCACCAGCACGTCGTACGGCTGGTCCGCCCGGAACCGCAGCCGCGCGACCAGCTCGTGCTCACCCGCCGTCGCCAACACCGGGAACCGCATCGTCAACGGCAGCACCACCGACTCGCCCGGCGGGATCGCGAAGTGGTGCCGGTACGGCTGAATCGTCCAGCCCCCGGGACCGACAAAGTCCAGCGTCCCCGTCGCCGTGACCGACCACGGGTTGTGCAGCGTCACCTCCCGCTGATGCGCCGTCTGCAGCGACGCCAGCTCCGGCTCATTCACCACAAACGCCGACCGCATCCGCAGCAGCTCGACGTCAATCCCCTCAATGAACACCGGCGACCGCGTCAGCTGCACCCGATGCTCACCGTCCACCGGCTCAACCGCCCGTGCGTTGCCCCACACATCCACCACCCGCACCGACGGGCCCAGGTACCCCACCAGCTCGCCCCCGCCCGACGACGCCGAGCGGTTCCACGCCGCAAGCACCCCGCCGTCGTCCCCATCAAACACCAGCCCCACCAACCCCTCGGTCAGCGGCAACCGACCCACCAGCCGTCGCCCCGACAGCCGTTCGGCCACGTTCACCCACACCCCCAGCAGCGGGTCCGGGTCCAGCGCATCCCGCTCGCCCGTCGGCGCCGACCACGGCGTCCGCACCGCCAACCCCGCCACGTCCTGGGCCCACAGCAGCACCATCCGCTCCGCCAGGTCCGCCGACCGCTGACCGTGATCCAGCCGCTGGGCCGACGCCGGGACCAGCTCGACGATCAGGTCCCCCGCCGACGCGCTCGCCCCGCCCGCCGCCGACAGCCCAAGCTGCTCGGACATCGCCTCCACCGTCACCCCCGGCCAGACTTGCACCAGCCTTTGCATCGGGTGCGTCGGCCAGTCCGCGGGCAGCCCCCGGTGCACCGGCCACGGCGTCATCATCACCGGCTGCGCCACCGTCGCCTCCAGCAGCGCCCGCCCCTCCCGCAGCGCCCCCGACAGCTCCCGCCGATCCGCCAGCTCGTCCCCCGCCGACGTGCCCATCGACCAGTGGCTCACCCGCTGGCCCAGCCGCATCAGCACAGGCCGCAGATGCACCCGCCACACGTCCGGCCGCGCCGCCAGCAGCCCCGCCGCGTCGCCCGGCTCCACCGCCGGGTCGTACGCCAGCTCCGCTGGCAGCGGCTCCAGCGACAACCCCGCACGGGCCCCAGCCTGGCCCAGCTCCCCAAGCAACCGCTCCACCCGCTCCAGCCGATGCCGCAGCGTCGCCGCCGTGGTTTGCGCCTGCCACACGCTGAGCATCACCCGCGGCAGCCCCGTCCGACGCACCAGCTCCGGCAGCCGATCCACCGACAGGTCCTCCGGCCCGTCCGCCAGCAGCCAGAACCGGTCCGCATCCCGGTCATGCTCCGACCCCGCCTCCGGCAGCCACAGCACCCCCGCCACCGACTGCCCCACCGGCTCGGTCTCCCCATCCGACAACACCTGCAACACCTCCAGCCGCACCACGTACCACCCGTACGCCCCCAGCTGCGGCGTCCACTGCCAATCCGTCGGCGCCCCCCGACCCACCGGCCGCTCCTCCCGAGCCACCTCCCGGTGATCCATATCGTACGCCACCGCCCGCGCCCGCAGCTGCTGGCCGGTCAAGTCCCGCACCGCCATCTCCAGCGTCGGCAACCCGCCCCGGCTCACGTTTACCCCCCCCGCCATCCCCAACCGAACGTTGGGCAACTGCCACAGCGCAATGTCATCGAACCACGCCGTCCCCACCACGTCCTCCAGCACCACCTGCTCCGCCCCCAACGGGTGCTGCGCCTGACGCTGCGGCTGCTCCAGCTCCACCTGCAGCCCAATCCACGCCGCCTCCGGATGCCGCCCGGTCAACCGCAGCACCACCGGCCGCCACTGCCCGTGCGTCCGCACCCCCCGCACCGACTGCCGACTGTCTTCAATGATCCGCCCCTGACCATCCAGCAGGTACGCCTCCACCCGAGCCCCCGCCCGCGTCAGCTCATCGGTCCGCACCCGCAGCGTCAGCTCGTAGTCACTGCCCGGCATCGCCGGCAGCGCCCCCACCTCCACAAACGCCCCCGCATTCCCGCCCCGCAGCGACAACCGCAGACTGAACTCCCCACTGACCGCGTGCCCCCCGTCAAACCCGATCGGGTTGTACGACGGATACCCCGCCGATCGCCGCAACACCTGGTGCAACGGCTGATTCAAAAACGCCGGGTCCGCCTCGAGCGGGTCCCGCCCCACCGGGTACCAGTGCTCGGGCCACGTCAGCGCATGACCAATCTTCCGCCCGTTCGGGTCCACCGCCTCAAAATCAAACACCCGCACCAACCGCGGATCACCCCCGCCGGAATCACCCACCGCCTGCGCGCCCACCCCCCCCGCCATCAGGACCCACGCGTACCACAAGACCGCCAGCGACCACCGCATAGACCCGTTATCGGCCGCTCAACCCGATTCGCTTCGGGAACCATCGCTTATCGACGCACCGCCTACCGAACGCGTTGACCGCACACGCCCGGCTTCATCAACCTGCTCATCGACCGGCTCAAAAAGCGGGGCCTGAAAAACGGGACAGGTATGCCCTGTAGAAACCCGGCCTCTTGAGCGATAGGGTACCCCATGAGCACCGCCTGCAAGTCACCACGGAAGGTGGCGGCGGTGGCGTTGGAGACCGGCCGCAGGACGCTGCCGACCTACGCCCACCGGTACAGCCGCCGCGACTTTACTCAGCCTCAACTGTTCGCGTGCCTGGTGCTCCGCAAGTTCTTTGCGTGCGGCTACCGGGACCTGTGCGCGATGCTGGAGGACTGGCCGGCGTTGTGCGAGCAGTTGGGCTTGAAGAAGGTCCCGCACTTCACGACGCTGCAGAAGGCCGAGGCGAAGCTATTAAACGATCCGGCGATCCGCGAGCTGCTGGGCGCGACGCTGGACCTGTATCACGGCCAGGATCCCCCGGACGACCCACCCCCCGAGGACGCGGCCGATCCCCCGCGACGCGTGGCGTACGTCGTGGATCAGGCAGCCGCCGACTCGACCGGGTTCGAGAACCACCGGGCCAGCCGGTACTTCGTGGAGCGGCGTTGCCGTGAGCCAGGCCGCTGGCAGACCACATCCTACCGCCGGTTCGCGAAGCTGGGCCTCGTGGGCGACTGCGACAACCACCTCATCCTGGGCACCCACCGCGGCGTCGGCCCGCTACCGGATGTGGACCAGCTGCTGGGCTTGATGGAGGGCATTTGCCCCAACGCGCTGTTCGAGCAGATGCTGCTGGATGCGGGCTACGACAGCGAGTCGAACCACGAGTTGCTGCGAGACTATCTATGCATCGCGTCAGTCATCCCGCCGCGGCGTGGCCGGCCTTGTGACAAGCCTCCAGCCGGCCGGTGGCGCCGGCTGATGGCCGAGGACTTCGACGCGGACGCCTACGCCAACCGCTGGCAGGTCGAGACGATCATGTTCATGCTCAAGAACCGGATGGGCCCCGCCGTCACCGCCCGCAGCCCCGAGGCTCACCGTCGCGAGCTGGGCCTGATGTGCGTCACCCACAACATCACTATCGTGGGGCCGGGGAAGCTTTTCTACAGGGCAGGACAGGTACGTTTCGGGCCCAGTCTAAGATTTATCCATCACGGATTGGTAGGGGCAGATGGCGTCGGGTGTGGACCGGATTGGCGATGCTGGGCTGCGGTACGATGGGCGGATGACCCGCGACCAGATTCCGAACCTGTTGACGTTGCTGCGGTTGGTGCTGGCCGGGGCGTTTTTTGCGGTGCTGGTGCCGTATCGGTGGGAGCAGGGGCCGCACTGGCTGCTGGTGGTGGCGGCGGTGTTGTTTGTGTTGGCGGCGGCGACCGATGCGCTGGATGGGCATCTGGCGCGGTTGTGGCATGTGGAGAGCAAGTTCGGGCGGATCATGGACCCGTTTTGCGACAAGGTGCTGGTGATTGGGGCGCTGGTGTTTTTGGCCGGGCCGGCGTTTGCGGACGGTGCGGCGGTGCGGGCGGGGGACTTGGCGACGCAGGTCAGCGGGGTGTACCCGTGGATGGTGGTGCTGATCATCGCGCGGGAGCTGTTGGTCACGGGGATCCGCGGCGAGTTGGAGGGCTCGGGGGTGAAGTTCGGGGCGAACCTGTGGGGCAAGCTGAAGATGATTCTGCAGTCGGCGGTGGTGCCGACGGTGCTGATCATCGTGCTGCTGCTGAGCGTGGAGCCGTACCGGCTGGCGTGGTTGCAGTGGGTGCGGGACGTGCTGGTGTGGGCGACGATCGCGGCGACGCTGGTCAGCGGGTTGCCGTACTTGACCGGGGCGATGCGGGTGATGCAGCGGACCTCGCCCCCGGAAAACCCGAACGCCCCGGGTGCCCCTGGGAGCGACGAGGTGCCGGTGAACCCGGACGCCGCGGCGACACGTGGGCCGGGCGATCCCGCGGCGGGCTGACGGCGGTACCTTGCCGGGCATGAGCAAGGCGTATCTCGCGTTTGATCTCGGGGCCGAGTCCGGCCGGGCGATGCTGGCGACCCTCGACGGCCACACGGTGCAGCTGCACGAGGTGCACCGCTTCGCCAACCGCCCGGCCCACCTGCCATCCGGCCTGCACTGGGACTTGACCGGGCTGATGAACCACTTGGTCGACGGCCTGACCCGCGGCGTCGCCGAGGCGGCGAAGCTGGGCGTCGAGCTGGTGTCCATCGGGGTCGACACCTGGGGCGTGGACGCGGGGCTGCTCGACGCCAATGATCAGCTGCTGGGCCTGCCGTTCTGCTACCGCGATCCGCGGCATCCGCCGGCGGCGGCGCGGGTGCAGGAGCAGCTGGGGGACGATGCGATCTACGCGGCGACGGGCATCCAGTCGCTGCCGTTCAACACGCTGTACCAGCTTGCGGCGCTGCAGGGCGAAGGGACCGGCGGACCCGCGAGGCTGGAGCAGGCGGGGTCGCTGCTGCTGATGCCGGACTTGCTGCACTGGTTCCTCAGCGGGGAGCGGGTGAACGAGCTGACCATTGCGTCGACCAGCCAGATGCTCGACGCCCGCACGGGGACTTGGGCGACGCCGCTGCTGGAGCGGCTTGGGCTGCCAACGCAGATGCTGGGCCAGCCGGTGGCGGCGGGGACGCGGATCGGGACGCTTCGGCCGGAGCTTTCCGAGGCGGCGGATTGCGGCGAGCTGGCGGTGGTGGTCCCGGGGTCGCATGACACGGCCAGCGCCGTCGCGGCCATCCCTGTCGATGCGTCGTCAGGCACTTCCGGGGGGGGCTGGGCGTACCTGTCCAGCGGGACGTGGTCGCTGCTGGGCGCGGAGCTGGACGAGCCGGTGGTGAGCGAGGCGGCACGGACCGCGGGGTTCACCAACGAGCTGGGCGTCGGCGGCAAGGTGCGGTTCCTGAAGAACATCAGCGGCTTGTGGCTGGTGCAGCAGGTGCGGGCGGACCTGGCCAAGCGTGGTGACGACTTCGACTACCCGGCCCTGACCGCGCTGGCCGAGGCTGCGGAGCCGCTGGCGGTGCTGATCGACCCGGACCACCCGCCGTTTGCCGAGCCCGGCGGCATGCTCGACAAGATCGACACGCACTGCCGCGACACCGGCCAGACCCCGCCGACCACCCCCGGAAGTTATGTCCGGGCGTGCCTGGAGGCCCTTGCGCTCAGCTACCGCCGAACCCTCACCGACTTGGAGCAGCTCACCGACCGCACCATCGACCGCCTGCACCTGGTCGGCGGCGGCGGCAAGAACCAACTGCTCAACCAGATGACCGCCGACGCCATCGGCCGGCCCGTGCTTGTCGGCCCCCACGAGGGCACCGCAATGGGCAACGCCCTGACCCAGGCGATCGGCATGGGCGACCTCGCCGACCTTCCCGCGCTGCGGGCGGTGGTGCGGCAGAGCGTGGATGTGCAGACGGTGGAGCCCGGCGAGGGCACCGGCGACTGGGACGCGGCGGCGAAGCGTTCAGGATGAGTCAGGCGGTCGCCGCCGCCGTTGGCGGGGCGAGCAGGTCGAGCGTGCGAGGATCAATCACGATTCGTTGCACTTGGAGGTCTGCTGCTTCCACATCCGCAGTGGCTGAACGGATCGCTTGATCGAGTGAAGCGGCTGGACGTTCCACCTCAAGGATGTTGTCTGGCCCATCACTCAGCAGTGTGCCGTCCTTACACACACCGTACAGCTTATCCACCTGCTGCTCGGTCATGTCCCCCGATGGAAGCACGATTGTGAAGGCGAAGGTGGTCATGGCCGATGCTCGCAACGGTCGACGCCTCGGATGAGGATCCGGGCGTGGCCTTGGGGGTCTCGCGGCGTACTGTGGACGCGGGTCTTGTGACCCTCACGGCTTCGCTCAGGGCAGTATAAGGTGCCGTAAAGGTGGGCCCGCGGCCCGGCCTTCACAAACCGCCATCCTCGCGCTTCGGCGTAGGCAATCGCCTCGCGGATGTGCTTGTTCGGATGCTTCGCCATTGGCCCGGCCCCCGCCGAACCACCGTTTAATCATCCACCTCAACCGGGTCCAGCCACGGCATCATCTGCCGCAGTTCCTTGCCGACGGTCTCGACGCGGTGGCTGCGCTGCTGCTGGCGTTGGTCCTTGAACCAGCTGAAGCCGTTGTCGTAATCGTCGCGGAAGGCCTTGGCGAAGCCGCCGTCTTGGATGTGTTCCAGGGCGGTCTTCATCCGCTGGCGGGTGGCGTCGTCGATGATCTTCGGGCCGGTGTAGTAGTCGCCGAACTCCGCGGTGTTGCTGATGCTGTACCGCATGTAGGACAGGCCGCCCTTGACCACCAGGTCGACGATGAGCTTCACCTCGTGGCAGGTTTCGAAGTAGGCCAGTTCCGGCGGATAGCCCGCGTCGACGAGGGTGTCGAAGCCCGCCTTGATCAGCTCGGACAAGCCGCCGCAGAGCACGACCTGTTCGCCGAACAGGTCGGTCTCGCACTCGTCCTTGAAGTTGGTCTTGAGGATGCCGCCCTTGCCACCGCCAACGCCGATGGACCAGGCCAGGGCAATGTCCGCCGCGTCGCCGGTGGCGTCCTGATGGACCGCCATGAGGCAGGGCACGCCGCCGCCGCGCTCGAACTCGCTGCGGACCGTGTGGCCCGGACCCTTGGGGGCGACCATGATGACGTTGACACCTTGCGGGGGCTCGATGGTGCCGAAGTGCACGTTGAACCCGTGCGTCGCGCCGAAGGTCATCCCCGGCTTGAGGTTCGGGGCGATCTGCTCCCGGTACACGTCCGGCTGCACCTCGTCGGGCAGCGTGACGATGACCAGCCCGTTGTCGCCGATCTGGCCCAGCGCGTCGGGGATCGACATCGGCTCGAAGCCGTGGCTCTTGGCGAGCTTGCCGTTGGCCGACTCGGGGCGGTTGGCGACGATGACGTCGACACCGCTGTCGCGGAGGTTCTGGGCATGAGCGTGGCCCTGGCTGCCGTAGCCGAGCACCGCGACCTTGCGATTTCTGAGCGGATCCAGGCTTCCGTCCTTTTCGTAGAGCGTTTCGATAGCCATGTCGCGGGTTCCTCTGCGTGGTGTCGGTCGAGCCGGGCAATGTAGTGCGGCCATGGCGGGGGTACAATGTGGCGATGCGGGATCAGCTGACTTACGACGGCACCGAGACGGCCGATCAGAAACTGCAACAGGTCTTCGATCTGTGCCGCCTCGCTGACGACCTGGTGCTCGCCCGGCTACGCAGCGAGCACCCACAGGCGGACGATGAGATGATTTACGAGATGATGACGCGGCAATACGAACGCCGCTGTCCGCTTGCCGCGTCGGAGGGCAGGCTCCGTCCCCTCGGCGCAACGGCAGCCTGATGGCGACTGTCGATGAAGCGTTTGTCGCGGCTTGGAATGAGCTCGCTGCCGCCGATGTTCAAGCGGCGTGCGTGGGCGGACTGGCGGTGGGTGTGCGAGCGCAGCCTCGCACCACATTCGACGTGGATTGGGCGGTGGCGGTCGAGAACGACCAACAGGCCGAACGGCTGATTGCGTATCTGCAACGATCCGGCCACACGCTGGAGGCGGCCCTGGAAAGCAAACGGACCGGCAGGCTCGCGACTGCACGACTCATGAGCCCGGATCGCAATCCGGGGCGGATGGTGGACCTGCTGTTTGATAGCTGCGGGATCGAGCGGGAGGTGGTCGCCGAAGCGACGCTCGAGCGGCTGCACGGGCTGGAGGTCCCGGTGGCCACCAAACCTCACTTGATCGCGATGAAGCTGGTTTCCGAAGACCTGATCCGACGGCTGCAAGACCGTCAGGACCTGATGTTCCTGCTGTTCGAGATCAGCGACGACGACTTCGCCAAAGCGAAGGAGCTTGCAGAACTCGTCATGGTCAGGGGCTATGGGCGGGAGCGTGACCTTGTGGCCAACCTTCACGCGTTGCATCAATCGGCCAACGCCCCACACCCGGAGTGGGTCGAGCGTCCATGGCCGCGACCGCCACAGCCCGATGCCGACTGACGCGCGTCCCAGTTGGAATGGACGCGGCTCATGGGGGGCAACCCACGCACGATCTTGTCGGTCGGATTGCGTATGACGCGGATGCCGCCGATTACCGCCGCCGGCCCATCAGCAGCGCGGCGGGTGCCAGGGCCGCGGCGGACGTGGGCTCGGGGACGCTGACCCACTCCATCAGGTTGATCGCCAGCTGCTCGTTGTCGAAGCGGTTGATGTTCGTGCCCGCCCCGTTCTGGTTGAAGAACGTGTTGCGGTCGAAGTGCCAGACGAACCGGCCGTCGTCGATCGTGCCGGCTGCAAGAACCGCGTCACGATCAGTCGGCGAGTCCTCTGAGCCCCGCTGGTTACCTGAATCGTTGTCGTTGCGACGCAGGCCTTCTTGCGCCACGGCCAGGATGTCAATCTCCACGCCTTCAGGCCAGAGGTTCTCCGCCAGCACCGTGACCGGCGTCACGCCCTCCCCGTCGAAGCGATCCACATTGGTCAGGATCGGGTGATCCGCCATGAGGAAATCACCCTCATCGCGGAACAGCGAGTACTCTCCGCGGTCCTGATTCGCGACCAGACCAAGCCGATCGAGGAACGGCTGATCCGAGTCCGAAGCGTCGGCCCAGTCGTCACCGAAGTTGGCGTCGCTGATGAAGACCGCCCCGCCGCCGCCGCGGAGGTACGCCTCAATGGCGTCGGCCTGGGTGCTGTTGTAGGTCGCGTTGTTGGAGCCGAACACGATCGCGTCGTACTCGCTGAGGTCCATTGACGCGAAGTCGATCGGGGCCCCTTCGGTTTGGCCAGAGTCGGGATCATCACCGGCGAGCGGTTCGATCATCTGACTGACGGTAAAGCCGTTATCGCGGAGCGTCCCAGCGAGCGTGGCCCAGCCGTGGTTGCCGCCGCTGGTCGAGGCGTTGTTGATGTCCGCCAGCTGCTCGGTGCGGGCCGCGTCGCCACCGCCTTCGTAAAACCCGCCACTGCGTTCAGCGCCGCGGATGAACAGGATGTGCGGGTCGTCTTGGGCGAGGGCCACGGTCGGCAGCAGCAGCGAGAGGGCACAGATCGTCAGGGGCAGGTACTTCATAAGGTTCAAACAACTCGCTCGCCCCGTGACGGCGACAGGTGGATTAACAGCAGTTATAGAATCGTCGGCGAACCGCCAGCAACAGCGGCAACATCAGCAAGCTCGCGGTCGCGGGCTCGGGCACGATCAGCGCGACCCAGTCTTCCTGACTTGATGCTTCGCTGGGCCGACGCGGAAGCAGCACCGATGCCCCGGCCTGCAGCGTCACGGCATCGCCGACGAACTCGCCGGTGGTCGGGTTGAACCAGCGGAACAGCAACTGGCCGTCCGCGTCGGACAGGTCCATCGTGCCGTTGTCGTCCAGGTCGGTATCCGGGAAGTAGATCGCGTATTGCTCGCCAAGGATCGCGAACACCTCGGCCCCGCCGAACCCGGAGTTCTCGCCGGTCAGCAGTTCGTCGTCGGGCTCCATTTCCCAGAAGCGGGTGTGGTCCTCGAGGAACCGGCGGGCGATCGCGGTCTCATTCCAGATCTGGTCCAGGTCCGAGCCGCCGTCGCTGCGGAAGTTCTCCAGCGACTGGTCGATCGATTCGGCGAACCATTCGACGCCGCCGCCGCTGAAGAGGATGTCATAGGTCATCCGCCGGCGAGTCGCGTCGGCCAGCGACAGGCTCGTGTTGTCGTCGGCGTCCCGATCAATGCTGCCGGGCTCGTCAATCATGATCGGGATCGGCCGACCGGCGTTGCCCGTGGCCTCGCGGAAGTTCTCGACCACGTCGGACCAGCCATCGACCTTGTTCGCCTGCTGCAGGCTGGTCAGGTCGAAGTCGTCCTCACCGATGAAGAACCGCCACGGCCCGCTGTTAGCCGGGTTGGACTGGCTGACGCCGCCGGCGTTGTGCACCGTGGTGGGGTGGTCGTAGGCGTCAAGCTCGGCGATGAACTCAGCAAAGCTCAGCACCGTCGCCGCCTCGTCGGCCTCGTTCTGGTCGCCGTTGCCCGGGTTCTGGTCGAAGCCGGCGTTGAGGTTGTACTCCTCGGAGATGTTCCACTGCAGGGCGTTGTGGTGGCCGAAGCGGGCGATCATCTCCCGGTAGAACAGCCGCCGTTCGTCGCCCAGCGCGCCGTTGTCCAGGAACCGCTTATTGTCGGTCTCCGCTTCGTTGAGCACCACGTGCAGGTGGATCCCCTGCCGCTGGGCGTGGTCGAAGAACCGCTCCCACTGCGCGAGCTTGGACACGTCGTAGCGGTCATCGCCGGCGTCGTTGTTGCTGTCGTTGGGGTCGGTAAATGGATAGCTGTCGTCACCGTCGCCGCCGAGGTTCATCGGCAGGAAATAGATGCTGTTGGCCCCGGCATCGGCGAGATAGTTGACCGCTCCGATGAGGTTCCGGCCGTCCCGGTCGCCGACGGTCCCGGGGGCTTCCCCGGCCTGTCGTTGCCAGTCCGGATCGCCGGGGTTCCAGTCGCTGCGGTGCGTCGGGAACCGGTGCAGCCTGCCGAAGTCGTTGTTCGGAAAGTCGTCGGCGCCGCTGCCGACGTAGTCCGGGCCGCGGCCGTTCTGGCTGGTGGTGTTGTCAAAGCCCAGGTAGCCCAGCGGGTTTTCCGGGCTGTCGACGCCGGTCTTGATCCAGTACCGCCCGTCGCCGAGCGTCTGCAGGTAGTGGCCGCCCGTGTACGCCAGCCGGCCGCGGCCCAGAAAGCCCGGGGCGTTGGGGTCGCGGGGCGTGACGGCCAGGGTCCCGCTGGTCTGCGAGAGGGCGGCGTCGTTGCGGGTGAATGTGCCCAGGTCGCCCTGGTCGGCGACGGCCGCGCCGCTGCCCTCGTAAAACTCCGCGGTCCACCGCCAGGTCCCCGCCTGGTCGGGCGTGAAGCGCGTCCGCCACGTGGTGCCCGACGTGGCGTGCGTGTCGGCCGCGCTGCCATCGGCAGCGAAGAAGCCGGGCACGCGATACGTGATCCCGGTCGGTTGGCCAGAACTGTCGAGCAGCTCGAAGGTCACATCCAGCCGGCGGTCGAGGAACGGGTTGATCCCCCCGCCGGTCTCCTGCGCCTGCGGGCCGGTGAGGTCCAGCTCGATCGGTTGCCACGCTGCCGTCTGGGCCAGGGCTTGCGGCGCAAAAACCGACGTCACGGCTACCGCCGCCGTGACCCCGAAGGCCCGACCCGCACCGCTAAAGCAACGCTTCATCGCTTGAACTCCTGAAAGGCGATGGTCCCATCATCCGCAGATCGGCAGCGAGGGCAAGGCATAATGCTGCCGTGCAGCAACCAAATCACGACACGCGGACCAAGGCCGCCGATGCCCCTCGACGCGTGGGCCTGCTCATCGAGCCGACCGCCGAGGTGTTCCGCCAGGTCCTGATGGGGGTCGCCGAGTACGCCCAGCAGCGGCCCGGCTGGCGGTGCGAGGGCCAGCCGGCCATGGTCTCGCAAGACCTCGGGCCCCTTGCCCGCTGGGACGGGGACGGGCTCATCGTGCAGGGCCGCACGCCCGGCCAGGTCCGGCAGCTGCTGCGGCTGTCGATCCCCATCGTCGAGGTCTATGACAAGCACGAGTGGACCGACCGCCTGGCTTGTGTCGACAGCGACGCCGTCGGCCGGCTCGGGGCCGAGCACCTGCTGGAGCTCGGGCACGAACACCTGGCATTCGTCGAGCTGCCCAAGCTCGCGCTGTCCCGCCGCCGGCGGGCCAGCTTCGAACGCACCGCTCGCCGGGCAGGCCGACGCTCGCTCAGCTGTCGGCACACCACCCTCACGCAGCTCGCGGCGTGGCTCCAAACCCTGCCCCGACCCATCGGCATCATGGCCGCCACCGACGGCCTCGCCCACCGCCTCATCAAGGCCTGCCACGCCGCCGGCCTCCGCGTCCCGCAGGACGTCGCCGTCGTCGGGGCCGGAAACGACCCCATCGTCTGTGCCTACTGCGACCCGCCCCTGACCAGCATCGAACTCGGCGCCAGCCGCGCCGGATGGGCCGCCGCCGAACTGCTCGACCGCCTCATGACCGGCCAAGACCCCGGCCCCCTGCCCGCCACCGTCCCGCCCGTCCGCCTCGTCGCCCGCGACTCCACCGCCAAAGCGGCCTCCAGCGACCCCGTCGTCGCCGCCACACTCGACCGACTCCACGCCCCGCTCCGCCGCACGCCCCACGACCCACGCCGCCGACCCCCCACCCCCGACCTCAACCAACTGGCACACGCCGCCGGCGTCAGCCGACGCACCCTCGAACGCCGGTTCGCCGCCGCCCTGGGCCACTCGCCCTTCGAGGCCACCCGCCGCGCTCGCGTCGATCACGCCGCCGGCCTGCTCCTGGACACCGACCTGCCCGTCAAGACCGTCGCCCACCAGGCCGGCTTCGTCGACGCCCGACAAATGGCTCGCGCCTTCCGCGACCGCTACGACCTCAACCCCTCCGACTACCGCCGACTCCACCGCCGCACCGCCCCCTAACGCCCCCCCTCAATATCTCCCACCGTGCGCACCACACGCTCCCCATGCGACGATTTGTATGCCCATCCGCTTCACGCCATCCCGCCCAATCCACCACCCACGCGCCGCCGCTGCACCAACCCCTCTCACGCTCGTGCGAGCCTCCCCTCACATCAAGCCGCAGCGTCCTGGCTGCACGACCTCTCGGCGACCGGTCAGGTCCCGGTCGTAAAAGCCAGAGGAGTAAAGGTTCCTGGAACCTTTTCGGGCTTAATCCCAAACCGGGCCCGAAAACGTACGTGTACCGTCTTCGGCTCTGTCCCGTTTCTCCGACTCAGACTTGGGCGACGCCACCGATGTGCGTGAGCTTTTTTCGCAGTGAAGGGTCATGGGCCCTCATCTTGACGATGTAGTGCTCCGCCATCCGCACGTCAGCGACTGGCTTGATGGTCACGTTTGCTTGCACTATCTCGGATTGATCGAGGAAACGCTTCATCTTGTTCTGATCATCTTCCGCGAAATCGGGGAATGATTCTGCAAACCTTCGGTAGCCATCCCGATGGCTGTGAAGTAGCTGCCGGAAGTTCACTTTAAGCGAGCGGGCGACCGACTCGTAGAAAAAAGTGGTTCGGGTCGAGAGTGGAGGCTCGTCAGTCGGTATTAAAATCGTGGGCAATACTGAACAATTGCCGTAACACAAGCTGCGGCCGGAGTGGGTTGCTCTTGAGTCACCGTGATACGCACAAATTACTTCTTGCATGTCAACAACCAAACCGGAGCATGGAGCAAACATCTCGAAGTCGAGAAGCGAGGTCGAGTCGTTCACCCAGAATTGCCACCCCGGCGGACTTTGTGGAGCATCGTAAACCGGGATGCGGGCCTGCACGATGGCCTGATCGCGTTCGACCCAGTCGCCGATTGCCACCAGCGGATCCACGATCGGGATGCTTGCAAGTCTGCGAGGAAGGCCCGCCTCTTCTAAAGAAGGCAGTATGGCGCAGGATGTTCCAAGGTTGATCGATCCCGGTACGGGCCGATGCTTCTGATCTTTGTCGTAAAAGGCAATCTTCATGACTTGCAGGGCTTGTTGAGGATTCTACGTGTGCCCAGGCAGCTTACTGCA
Organism: uncultured Phycisphaeraceae bacterium; assembly: GCA_964625505.1. Classification (GTDB taxonomy): domain Bacteria; phylum Planctomycetota; class Phycisphaerae; order Phycisphaerales; family Phycisphaeraceae; genus CAZVBW01. The sequence goes on along the minus strand of CAZVBW010000009.1, from coordinate 14,818 downwards.
CTTCCTCCGCCGGTTGGCTGGGGTCGAGCGGAGCGAGCCACTCGGGGTGGCTTTGCGGGTGGCACACCTCGGCGGAGCCGGAGTGTGGAGCGGGGGTGTGGGGCACACGTGCGGAGGGTGCGGAAAACGGGACGTGCGGAAAACGGGACGGGTACGTTATATCGGGTGTCGCGAGGCTCGGTCGCCGCCGTTGGTCGGGGCGTCGGCCGTGGCGTTTTGCCGGGCGACCCCCGGGGGTCTGCCACGGGTGACGAGCACCCGTGCCACCCGGGAGCAGGGGTGGGTGCACGGGGCGGGCTTGTGGGTGCGGGGGCTCTACAATGGGTCGATGGTTTGGCCTGTTGCGGCCCCCGCGCCCCCACCGCTTGCGGGGCGACCGTGTGTCGTGTCCCTGCTGCTGATGACCGCCTTGTTGGCGGCGGTGGGCTGCGCGCCGTCGATGGATCAGCTGGACCTGCGGGCGGCGGTGTTGCTGGAGCAGCGGCAGCGGGCGGCGCTGGGCCTGGGGGCGGTGGATGCGGCGGAGGTGATACCAGACGCTTCGGCTGCGCCTCTGCGTCGGCTTCTGGGGGGGGCGGTGGTGGACCCGTGGGACACCTCGCCGCCGACGCTCAACCCGCCCCCGGATGAACTGCCCGCCACCACGGCGCCGCCGGACCCGACGCCGGCGGAGCAGCGGGCGCTGCCGGACGTGGCCAACGACGCCCCGCCCGGGACCGGCGAGGACGCGGCGGTGTTGGACCTGGAGGCGGTGCTGGGGTACGCGATCGCCAACGGGCCGACGTACCGGGACCAGAAGGAGGAGCTGTTCCTGACGGTGCTGTCGCTGATCATCGAGCGGCACCTGTGGGGCCCGCGGTTTTTCAGCACCATCACCGGCCAGGTCGCGGGGACGCCCGAGTCGGGGGACAACGACCAGGTGCTGTCGCTGATCGGGGACATCGGCGTGACCCAGCGGCTGCCGTACGGCGGGCAAGTCGCGGCGGCGGCGGTGGCGGATTACACGAGCTTTTTGCAGTCAGCGGCCACACCCGAGCCGGACGATACGTCGGTGACGTCGCTGGAACTTTCTATCGATCTGCCGCTGCTGCGGGGGGCGGGTCGGGTGGCGCGGGACGATCTGATTCAGGCCGAGCGGGACGTGGTGTACGCGGCGCGGGGGTTTGAGCGGTTTCGGCGGGAGTACCTGGTCGAGGTGGCCAACCGGTATTTCGACCTGCTTCGTCAGCGTCAGACGATCGAGAACCAGCGAGAGCAGTTGCGGAGTCTGGAGCGGCTGGCCGAGCGGTTCAGCGCGTTGGTGCGGGCGGGTCGCCAGCCGGCGTTTCAGGCCGAGCGGTCGGTGCAGCAGGTGCTCTTTGGTCGGTCGAACCTGCTGCGGCGTCAGCAGCAGTACCAGACGCAGCTGGACCGGTTCAAGCTGTTGATCGGGATGCCGACGACGCAGACGCTGGTGATCGAGCCGTCGGTGATCGCGGTGCCCGAGCCGCAGCTGGACCCGGGCGCGGCGGTGGCGACGGCGTTGTCGCTGCGGCTGGACTTGCAGACCGACGCCGACCGGCTGGCGGATCGTCAGCGGGACGTGGCGGTGGCGGCGAACAACACGCTGCCGGACCTGGACCTGTTCGCGGATGTGAATTTGCGGACCGACCGTGGGCGGGACATCGGCGGGGTGGACTTCGAACCGGGCGACAGCACGTACCGGGCGGGGGCGACTCTGGGCCTGCCGCTGGACCGGACGATCGAGGCGGCGCGGCTGCGGAGTGCCCAGACGCTGCTGGCGCGGGAGGTTCGGCGGTACGAGCGACGTCGGGACGAGGTGGCGCTGCAGGTGCGGGACGCGGTGCGGGACATCCGCCAGAGCCGGTACAACCTGGAGCTTCAGGAACGGAACGTGGAGCTGGCGCGTCGGCGGACCCAGGGTGTGCGGCTGCGGGAGCAGTCGCTGGGGCCGCGGGAAGTGATCGAGGCGCAGGAGGACCTGCTCGAGGCGCTGGACCGGCGGGACCAGGCGGCGTCGGATCTGCGGCAGAGTGTGCTGCAGTACCTGTTGCAGACCGGGCAGATGCGGGTGGGCCCGGACGGGCAGTGGCGGGCGCCGGCGGGGCTGGTGCCCCCGGACGACGCCCCGGGAGTGAACGACATGTTGGAAGCCGACGTAGAAGTTCCCCCGGAGGTGCCCCCGGCGGATGGGGTGTTTGAGGTGGACCAGTGAGCATGTGTATGGACCTGTTGTGTGGGCGAGCCGCGGATGGATATCCGCGGTCGGGAAGTGGCGCGGTGGCGATGGCGTCGCCACGCACCCCGGCGGCCGTGGGGATGCACCCGCGGCTGGGGGTGGGGTGGGGCGTGGTGCTGCTGCTTGGGCTGTTGCCGGGCCTTGCGCTGAGCGGGTGCGGGGAGGCGGACGGCGCGACCAATGAGCAGGTGGGCACGCAGTGGTACACGGCGCAGGTGACGGACTTTGAGGTGGTGGTGACGGCGTCGGGGGAGCTGGAGGCGGCGGATCAGCTGGAGGTGCAGAGCCGGGTGGGCGGTCGGCCGAGCATCGTGGAGGTGATCGAGGAGGGCACGATGGTCGGGGAGGGGGACGTGCTGGTGCGTCTGGACGACCAGGACATCCGCCAGCGGATCGAGCAGGACCTGCTGGAGGTCGAGCAGGCCCGGGCCGACGCGGTGACGGCCGAGCAGGAGCTGGCAATCGCGCAGAGCACCGCGGAGAGCGAGCTGTCGGCGGCACAGCTGGACGTGGTGCTGGCGGAGCTGGACCTGGCCAAGTGGCAGCGGGGCGACGTGGTGCAGCGTCGCCGGGAGCTGGAGCTGCAGCGGCAGACGGCGGACCGTCGGCTGGAGCGGGCCGAGCGGGACCTGGGTCTGAGCCAGCAGCTTTACGACGAGCAGTTCATCTCGCTCAACGAGCTGGAGGACGCGCAGATCGAGCTGGTCGAGGCGCGTGACGCGGTGGCGTCGGCCGAGCTGGACGCGGAGGTGTTCGAGCAGTACGAGCTGGAGCGGGACCGGCGGAACTTTGAGGCGGCGGTCGAGTCGGCGACCGAGTCGCTGGAGCGGACGCAGCAGCAGAACGAGTCGCAACTGGCGCGTCGACAGGCGGAACTGGCCAACCGCAGGCAGTCGCTGTCGATCCGCGAGGCGCGGCTGGCCGAGCGTCAGCAGCAGCTGGCCAACACGGTGATCCGGGCCGAGCGGGACGGGATGGTGATCTACTACACGTCGGTGGGCCCGTGGTGGCAGCGTCGGGACCCGATCCGCGTGGGCCGGGAGGTGCGGGAGGGCCACACGATCCTGCTGCTGCCCGACACGTCGCGGATGATGGCGGCGGTGCGGGTGCATGAGTCGCAGGTGCCGCAGGTCCGGCCGGGGCAGGTGGCGGAGGTGACTATCGACGCGCGGCAGGGCCAGGTGCTGCCGGCGACGGTGGCGAGCATCGGGGTCACCGCCGAGGACGGCGGGCGGAACAACCCGCAGCTGCGGGAGTACGTCGTGCGGCTGGAGCTGCCCGCGGAGCTGGACGAAGACCTGCGTCCGGCGATGCGGTGCACCGCGCAGATCAAGGTGAACGAGGCGACGGATGTGCTGGCGGTGCCGATCCACGCGGTCCATGCCGAGGGCGATTCGCACCATGTGTACGTCCCCGCCGAGGGCGGCCGGGTCGCGGCTCGCACGGTGAGCCTGGGCCTGAGCAGCGAGACGCTGGTGGAGATCACCGACGGCCTGAGCGAAGGGGAGCAGGTGCTGCTGCGTAACCCGCAGGCGGGGGAAGTCGTGAGATAAGGGTGAAGGGTGAAGGACGTAGGCAGGAGGTGATCGGGTTGACCATCTGCCTTTTGCCTTCGACCTTCGCCCTTTCCTGCTACCCTGTCGTGTTCGACTTCTGGCTGACTTGACGGAACCCTCGGTGCCCGAACCCTGCCCTACGTGGGTCGACCCTGAACCGGGGTCGGCCGAACCTGAACGAGACGAACCCGCGGAACCCCCCGCCCCCGGAAGCGGGGGCGGTGCGGACCTGTCGGTCGGCGTCACCGCGCCGGCCGGAAAAAGGGGTCTGACCCCTTTTCTGATGGTCGATGTGGCGGTGCTGGATGAGACTTGCGACGACGACATCGCGTCATGGCTGGGCGATCGGCTGCGTCGGGCCGGGGCCGAGCTGGGCGCGGTGGGCGAGCTGTCCGTCGCGGTGGTCGATGACGAGCGGATGGCGCGGCTGCACCTGGAGCACAAGGGCCAGGCCGGGCCGACTGATGTGTTGAGCTTCGACCTGTCTGACGCGGCCGCGGCGGCCGAGCCCGGCGGCGCGGCCGCCGCGGTGGCCGGGGACGTCATCGTCTGCTGGCCCGAAGCGCAGCGGCAGTCGGCCGAGCGGGGCCACGGGGCGCGGGCCGAGCTGTTGCTGTACGCGGTGCACGGGTTGTTGCACCTGCTGGGCTACGACGACCGTGAGCCGGGGGACTTCGAGCGGATGCACGCCCAGGAGGATCGGGTGCTGGTGGCGATCGGGGAGTCGGCGGTGTATTCGAGCGACTCGCCGCCCTGCGGCTCGGCGGGAGCGTCGCCCTGCCGGGCTTCCGGGGGTGGCTCATGACACCGGCGATCTGGATCGGCATCATCGCGGCGGTGCTGGGTTGCTATTTCGCGGCCCTGCACTCGGCGCTCAAGATCATGTCCCGCAGGCGATTGGCGGACCTGCTGGTCGAGCACAAGCGCGACGCCGCGGCGGCCGACTGGCTCAGCGACCGGCTGGGCCGGCTGCTGCTGGTCACCGGCGTGCTGCGGGCGTGTATGGCGCTGCTGGTGGTCCTGGGCTGCCTCTACGTGATCGAGGTCCGCTGGCCCGGGCTGGGTCGGCCCGCGTCGTTCGCGATCGCGTTCGGGGTGGGCCTGGTCGTGGTCAGCGTGCTGACCGTCGCCGTCGCCGTGAGCTGGGCGATGTACCGCCGCGAGCGGCTGCTGCTCTGGTCGCTGCCAATCCTCAAACTGGTGCACTTCGCGTTCTACCCGCTGATCGGCATCCTCACCCTCGCCGACCCGGTGGTCCGCCGCATCAGCGGCGTGGACCTGCAGGACCACGATCAGGACGAGCTGGCCAACCAGGTGCTCACCATCGTCGAGGACCACGAAGAGGGCGAGTCCGTCGACGCCCATCAGAAGGAGATGATCGAGGCGGTCTTCGACCTGCCCCGGACCACCGCCGGCGAGATCATGACCCCCCGCACCGACATCCACGCCGTCGAGGTCCACACTTCCCTGGCCGCCATCAAACAGGCCGTCCTCACCGACGGCCACAGCCGCATCCCCGTCTTCGACGAGAGCATCGACGACATCGTCGGCCTGCTCTACGCCAAAGACCTCATCCGCTACCTCGGCGAGGCCCTTGAACAGGGCGAGACCTTCGACCTGCAGCAGGTGCTCCGCGAGCCTTACGTCGTGCCCGAAACCAAGAGCGTCAGCGAGCTGCTCGCCGAGTTCAAGGCCCGCAAGGTCCACCTGGCCATGGTCGTCGACGAGTACGGCGGCACCGCGGGCCTGGTCACCATCGAGGACATCCTCGAAGAACTCGTCGGCGAGATCCAGGACGAATACGAGGAACAGGAGCAGCTGCCCGAGGTCCAGCGGATCAACGACCACGCCGCCGAGGTCGACGCCCGGGTGCATATCGACGACCTCAACGACGCCCTGAGCCTCGAGCTGCCCGAGGACGAGGACTACGACACCGTGGGCGGCTTCGTCTTCGCGACCCTGGGCCACGTGCCCGAGGCCGGCGAAAGCTTTGAGGCCCACGACGTGAAGGTCACCGTCACCGCCGCGGAAAAGACCAAGGTCCTGCGCGTCCGCCTGGAGCGCCCCGACGGCGAACCGCTGGTGGCGGAGCCCAGCGAAGCGGCGACGCGGTAGTTCAGCCAAGCTCGTGTCCTGCGTCCAAGACTCCGCATCGATGCACGATATTGTGACATCGATGCAAATCCTTCCCCGCCAGGTTCATCTTTGATATCGTTCTCTGGAGGGCTGCTCAAGCCTTGACCAATCGCTTCGAAACGTGGGGAGTTTTACAATATGCGTCGCATCCGCCTTTCGATCCTAAGCGCTCTGCTGACTGCGCTGACCCTGCCGATCACGGCTCAAGACCTCGTGGCCCCCGGCAGCGGAGGCCCATCGACCACCGCCCCGATCGCGATCGTCGATCAGGTCGGCGGGCTGCAGTATGGCGTCCGGCCCAACTACGTCACCTCCGACGGCTCGGGCACTCACCAGACGACGCCGGGCGTGGATCAATTCGGGCTCGACCACGACGGCGTGGGTGAAATGCTATTCGCCGATGAGTTCGGCTCGACCTTCCGCTGCACCGGGTCGCTGCTCTGGACCGGCCGGCACGTCCTGACCGCCGCCCACTGCCTCACAGATGGCAGCGGCAACCAGACCGTGCAAGCCGTGAACTTCTTCATTGACGATCCGGATGGGACCATCGTCCGCACCACCACCGCCATTGACCTGCACCCCAACTGGGACGGGAACATCTTCAACGGCCATGACGTGGCGGTCCTCACCCTCAACGCCCCCGTCAACGACTCCGACGTGCCGCTGTACAACGTCAACCGGACCGTCGGCAACGAGTTCGGCGTCCCGACCGTCAAGGTCGGCTACGGACAGGCCGGCGACGGCCCCACCGGCAGCAGCCTCGTCAGCGGGACCAAGCGGATCGGACTCAACGAGTGGGAAGACGACGGGCTGGGCACCGCCCCGGGCACCGACAACGCGACCGGCCTGCCGATCAACAACAACCAGACCCAACTCACCTACGACTTCGACAGCAACTTCCGCAACCGCACCGACCTCACCGGCAACGATTCCGACCACGACGCCTTCGACTTCTTCTTCGGCCTGTCCGACCTGGGCTTCGGCGACGACGAGGTCAACGCGGCCCCCGGCGACTCGGGCGGCGCAAGCTTCATCGACGTCAACGGCGAAATGGTGATCGCCGGCGTCACCTCCTACGGCCTGCGCGTGGAGCGGAACAACGGCGACACCTCCGACATCGACTCGCCCTCGACGCCCAACTCGACGTGGGGCGAGTTCGCCGTCGACACCCGCGTTGCCGACCCCAGTGTACTCGCGTTCATCGACTTAGTCGTTCCCGAACCGGGCACCGCCATGCTGCTGACGCCGCTCATGACGCTGGTCATCCGCCGACGCCGCATGGCCGCCTGAAGCCCATCGGACTTCCGTCCACCGCGGCCCGGCCCCCGGGGACTCCAACTTCGTGCATCACCTTTCAATCATGCTGCCGGGGGTGCCACAGCTTGACCCGAAGGGCAAGCTGTGAAGTCGTGCGACACCTGCACAGCTTGCCGCTGACGCGGTCAAGCTGTGGCACCCGTACAGTCACACCATCGCGTCGTGATGCATACAGCCGGGGGTGCCACGGCCGCGTGCGGCCGTGCCTCTGGACATGGGCCGCATGCCGGCACTGCCGCACGCGGCAGTGGCACCCATCTCACCCGCGGGCTCCGGCGAATAAATACCGGGTCAGGGTCAAGCGGGATGCGTATCGGGTTCACCCCGCCCAGTCCCCCCGGAACACCTCCACCGCCGGGCCGGTCATATACACGTGGTTGTCCGATTCCCGCCACTCGATATGTAGATCGCCCCCGGGCAAACGGGTGGTGCACTGCCGCTCGAGCCGCTCGCTGAGCACCCCCGCGACGACCACGGCGCAGGCCCCCGTGCCGCAGGCGAGCGTGGTGCCGCTGCCGCGCTCCCAGTGCCAGACCTGGGCGAGTGTCGGGTTGTGCACCTTGACCAGGTGCACGTTGATCCGCTCGGGGAACGCGTCGAGCCGTTCCAGGCCCGGGCCGATGGTCGGCAGGTCGACCTGGTCGGCGTGGTCGTGGAAGATGATCGCGTGCGGGTTGCCCATTGATACAAACGATGCGGGCAACTTGTCCACGACCTGCGGCCGACGCCGGTCGATGATCGGCAGCTGGTACTCGTACGCGTAGTGGGCCTTGTCCAGCTTCGTCAGGTCGACGGGCACCTTGGCCGGTTCGAGGATCGGCTCGCCCATGTCGACGGTGACACGGTCGACCTTGCGGTCGCTGCCCAGCGTGTAGTCCAGCGACAGCACGCCGCAGGCGGTCTGGACGCGCATCGGGTTGCCCGTCGCCAGGGCGTCGTCGTGGGCGAGCTTGGCGACGCAGCGGATGCCGTTGCCGCACATCTGGCCTTCGCTGCCGTCGGCGTTGAACATCCGCATCCGCACCTCGGCCGGTTGGCCCTCGGCGTCGGTCGCGTCGGGGCTGGTCGGGCCCACGAGGATCAGCCCGTCGCTGCCGATGCCCAGGTGCCGATCGCTCACGGCCCGCGCCAACGCCGCCGGATCCTCGACACGCTGATCGAACGTGTTGACGTAGACGTAGTCGTTGCCCAGGCCGTGCATCTTGACGAAGCGCATCGGGGGAGGATAAGGCAAGGCGGAAAGGGTGAAGGACAAAGGGTGAAGGACGAAGGACGAAGGCAAGAAGGAAGCGAGCTCGCGGGTGCCACAGCTTGACCCGCAGGGCAAGCTGTGAGCGCATGACAACGCCGGCACAGTTTGCCGCTCACGCGGTCAAGCCGTGGCACCCCCCACTGCACCCTTGTGCCTTCGTCCTTCGACCTTCTGCCTTGCTCGGTCCTTCTGCCTTGGTCCTTCACCCTTCGACCTTGCGCATTGAAAGAGCCGGCGGCCCTTCGACCGCCGGCCCTGCATCAGTGATCAGAAACCCGTGGGTTTCGATTCGAGAACGGGTCCGGGCGTTAACCCAGGAGGCTCAGGACCGACTGGGGCTGGGAGTTGGCGATGCCCAGCACGTTGGTCGAAGCCTGCACGAGGATCTGGTTGCGGGTCATCTCGGCGGTCTCCTCGGCGAAGTCCGTGTCGCGGATCGCCGACTCGGCGGCGGCGGTGTTCTCCAGGGCCACACCCAGCGAACGGATCGTCGCGCCGATGGTGTTCTTCTGGAACGCGCCCAGCCGGCCGCGGAGGGTCGAGACTTCCTTGATCGCCTCGTTGACGATGTTCTGGGCCGCGACCTTGTCGCCGTCCACGACGTTGTTGTCGGCGCCCGAGCCGAGGCTCGAGAGGAAGCCGGTGCCCTCGTCGCCGAGGTTCCGCGACGCGACGTTGCCGATCCCGATGGACACCTGGTTGGAGATATCCACGTTGGGCCCGAGGTTGAACACCGCCCCGCCGCCGGTGATGGTGAACGCGTCGATCTGGGTCAGGTTCTGGGCGCCCGAGGCCAGCAGGTCCAGTTCCACGTCGAGGAACTCGTTGGACACGCGGGCGTTGGTCCCTGTGGCGGTGGCGTTGATGCCGTTGATGATGGCACCGACGTCCTGGCCCAGGTCGCGGATCGCGCCGGTGGCGGCGGTGAAGGCCGTGGTCCCCGAGCCCATCAGCGTGTTCTGATCGGTGGCGGCGAAGTTTTCCAGATCGCCGGCCTGACCCGCGGCGTCCTTGATGTCGACCGAGACGTACTGGTCGTCGCCCATCTCGGTGGAGTACATCCGGATCACGCCGCCGGAGGTGGTCGCCGACACGCCGGTCACCTCGGTGAACGTGTTGACCTGCGTGGCGATCGAGGACAGCTTGGTGCCCGAGGCGAAGCTGAACTGCCGGGCCCCGGCGGCCCCGGCGACCTCGAAGACAAACGTCGCGTCGGCGGCCGAGAGGTCCAGCTGACCCACGGTCGAGAGGTTCAGCGCGATGCCGGCGTTCTGGGCCGACTGGGTGACGAGCACCTGCACGTCCCGCTCCTCGCCGTGGCCCATCTTGGCCGCGTTGATCTGGAAGTCCGCGACCGCGGCGGACTGGTCCTTGACCGCGAAGTCGAACGAGCCGTTGAGCAGCTTGCTGCCCTGGAAGCTGGTCGACTCGGCGATGCGGTCGATCGTCTGAAGGATCGAGTCGATCTGCAGCTGGTTGGCTTCCTTCTCCTCTTCGCTCAGGCCCGCCTCGTTGGCGGACTGGCCCACCAGCGACTGGACCTCCAGCAGCAGGTTGTTGATCTCCTGCAGGCCGCCCTCGGCGATGTTGACCACCTGGTCGGCACGCTCGGCGTTGCCGATCGCGGCGCTGATGCTGGCCTTCTCGCTGCGGAGGTTCTCGCTGGCGATCAGGCCCGCCGGGTCGTCGGCCCCGCGGTTGATGCGGTAGCCCGTGCTCAGCCGCTCGAGCGACTTGGACAGGCTGTGGTTCTGCTGACCCAAAACGCGCTGGGCGATCAGGGACTGCACGTTGGTGTTGATACGGCTCATCGGGCTTGCTCCTCCGTGAACACTTCCGTGTCACGAGCGTGGTCGGCGTCCTGCCGGGGGTTCGCGGGCCTTCTCATCCGGCCCGATGCGGGGCAACACGCCCCCGGCTCACGCTTCCTGGACAACCGTGTCAAGGGAGCCCGGTCCTCCGGTCTGTGCCGGTCATCCGGGCCGCGTGGCCGCACCACCTATTTCGAGCCAGCAAGGTCCAACCCGCCACCACAACATGCAGCAGGTGTTATCGGAAGCGGAAAGCGAGAAGCCGGAAGCCGGAAGTTGGAAGCCGGAAGCCGGAAGCGTGAAGCTAGAAGCGGGGAGTCCCAGATCACGGGTCACGGGTTAGGAAATGCTCTGGCTACTTGCTTCCGGCCTCCGGCTTCTCGCTTCCCGCTTCACGCTTCCGGCTTCCCGCTCCGCCCCGCCCCAACGCAAAAGCGGGCCCCGCTGGGGAGCCCGCTCTGCGTGTTCTATATAGATGTCCCGCCGACTACGCCGGCGTCGCCTCCCCGCCCTTGGCCTGGCTCTGGATCACCATTCCGATCACCGCCGGCGCCGCGACCAGCAGCGGCACCACCACCGCGTGAGCCGTCAGCGACTCGATCAGCGCCGCCTGCCACGGCCCGACCTGCAGCAGCAGGGCGATGCACCCCAGCACCGCGATCGTCGCCCCGCTGACCGACGTAAACGTCACCACCGTCAGCTTGAACAGCACGAACGCCGCCATCCCCAGGACCACCAGCCCCGCCATGGCCCCGATCCAGCACTCGGCTGGGTCGCCTGTACCCGCCAGCGCCGTGAACGAGGACCAGGCATTGGCCCCGATGAACGCCCCCGCCAGACCGCCGGCGATCGCCACCGCGAACTTCATCAGCGGCATCGCCACCACCGCCAGCAGCACCCCGCCGCAACCGGCCACGATGAACGGGGCCTGCACATATTGCCCCGCCATGTACCCGCCGAACATCCCCACCATCAACGCCAGCCCCACCGTCGCAATGCGATAAAACCGGTACCCGTTGAGCAGGCACAGCACCCCGATCACCAGGAACATCACCGCCCACACCGCGCCCAGCTGCGCCAGCTGGTCCACCAGCCGCGCCGGCTGGGCCAGCACGTCCGGGCTGGCGAACATGCCCGTCACGCTCTGAAACAGGTTGTGCAGCTGGCCTGCCGTATCGACCGGGGCCACCACCGCCGCCGAAGACGCCGACGTCACCGCGGGCTCGGCAGCCGCCACCGGCTCGGATGTCCCGGCTACAGCCTGGGCGAGGATCATGTTCATCGGGTTCACTCCTTTGAGGTCAGAACGCGGACCCACCGCCCGCGCGTCGTCAACGGACATCGGCCAGCCCCCGCCCTACCCGCCGACAATCCCCCCACACGCCCCCCACCGCGTCAACAGTTACCGGACCCCCGCCGGCCGGACCCCTTCGCTACCCTCACTTTCCGTTCCCCTTCATCCTTCCTCCTTCTACCTTCCCCCTAACCCATGAACTTCCTGCTGCTCATCGGAGAAGACACCGGCCGCCACCTCGGCTGCTACGGCGACGCCTACGCCCGAACGCCCCACCTGGACGCCCTCGCCGCAGACGGCTGCCGGTACACCCACGGCTTCACCCACACCCCCGTCTGCGCGCCCTCCCGCGGCGGCCTGGTCACCAGCCGCTACCCCTACTCGCTGGGCAACCACCTGATGCGCAGCAAGCTCGTCGACCCGCCCCGGATGTTCACCCACGAACTCCGCGACGCCGGGTATCACGTGTCCTGGCCGACCAAGCTGGACTTCAACTTCGAGCCCACCGCCGGCTGGACCGACGACACCGACGCCTGGTGGGACCGCGACGCCCCGCCCGGCCAGGGCAAGCCCTTCTTCGCCTACCGCAATGTCGCCTGGACCCACGAGTCGGGGATGTGGGGCACCAAGGATTGGGGCAACGACAAGACCCTCGACGACCTGGCCGCCGATATGGGCATCACGCCGCACGACCCGGCTCAAGCCCCGGTCCCGCCCTACGTGCCGGACACCGAGCCGGTCCGCCAGAACGTCGCCCGCTACTACACCGCCCTGGAGATGCAGGACAAGCAGTTCGGTGACTGCCTCGCCGCGCTGGACCGCTGGGGCGTTGCCGACGACACGGTCGTGATCTACCTCACCGACCACGGCCGCGGACTGCCACGCGAAAAACGCTGGTGTTACGAGGCCGGCATCCACCTGCCGCTGATCATCCGGGCCCCCGGATTGACCGCCACCGGATCTGTAGACGACCAACTCGTCAACTGGGTTGATATTGCTCCGACTGTGCTCAGCCTCGCGGGCATCGCCCGCCCGGACGCCTACCAAGGCCAGGTTTTCCTCGGCGAGGACGCCGCCGAGCCTCGCGACTATTGCTTCGCCGGCCGTGACCGGATGGACGAGCAATTCGACCGCGTTCGGGCCTGCCGCGACGCGAAGTACCTGTACCTCCGCAACGACTTCCCGCAGCTGCCTTATATGCAGCGGAACCGCTACATGGAGACCATCGAGGCGACCCAAGAGCTCCGCCGGCTCCGCCGCGAAGATGACCTCGAGGGCCCGCCCGCCGACTTCATGGCTGTGAACAAGCCTGACGAAGAGCTATATGATTGCGATGCCGATCCGCACTGCGTGAACAACCTCGCCGGGGATGCCGATTATAAAGATCACCTGCAACGCCTCCGGCGTGCCTTGCAGCAGCACCTCGACGCCGTCGGCGACCACGGCCAGCGCCCCGAGCGTGAGCTCGTCGACGCCGGCCTCATCCAGGACCAGATCGACGAGTACCGCGACCGCGTCGGCCCCCTGCCCGAGCCGGACCGCATCATCCCCGAGCCCACCGCGTTCGAGCTGCACGAGGCCCAGGCGATCCCCCGCCGTAGTTGATCCCCACTTAGCCCCCGGCGAGTCGCCGGGGGCCGACCACCGGATGCATCCGCCTCCACCGCACCGTCGCAGCACCCACGTCCACCCCACCCCAGCCCCCGGCGACTCGCCGGGGGCTAAGTGAAAGAGCCCTGCCACCGCGGCAGCCACACGCCCGGCTCGCGACGCGACCGGCACCCGCACCACCCCTAACCCCCGCTCCCCACACGCTTTGCCGTTTCATCCCCGGCATGCGCCTTGCTCATCTGCATGACTAGGATATGCCTATGCCGGTGACGTTCGAAGACTATTACAAGGTGCTCGGGGTGGCCAAAGACGCGTCGCAGGACGTGATCAAGAAGGCGTATCGCAAGCTCGCCCAGCAGTGGCACCCGGACCGCAACAAGGACCCGCAGGCCCAGGAAAAGTTCGCCCAGGTCGGCGAGGCCTACGACGTGCTCAAGGACCCGGACAAGCGGAAGAAGTACGACCAGTTGGGCCAGAACTGGAAGCACGGCCAGACCATCAACCCCGAGGACTTCGGCTTCGGCCGACCCGGCGGCGGCCACGGCCGCGGCGGGCCCGGCGGGTTCCGCGGCACCGGCGGCGGACCGGGAACCGGCGGCTATAGCTTCGAGTCCGGCCGGTTCTCCGACTTCTTCGAGTCCATCTTCGGCGGCGGCCAATCGTTCGACGAGATCTTCAACGGTCAGACCGGCCCCCACACCGACGCCCGGCGCCCCCGATCCCGCCCGGTCCCCCAGCAGACCGCCGACGTCACCATCTCCCTCCACGAGGCCTACCACGGCACATCCCGCCAACTCAACCTCACCGAGCCTGACGGCACCACCAAAACCCTCGACGTCAAGATCCCCGCAGGCACCACCGACGGCCGAAAGATCCGCCTCCGCGGCGAAAACCTCCTGCTCACGGTCCGCGTCGGCCCCGACCCCCGCTTCGAGCTCGACGGCCACGACCTCACCGCCACCGCCACCCTCACCCCCGCGCAAGCCACGCTCGGTGACAAGATCGACGTGCCCACCATGACCGGCAGCGCCACCGTCACCGTCCCCCCCGGCACCCAGCCCGGGGCCCGCCTCCGCCTCACCGGCCACGGCCTGCCCACCGGCAAAGCCGCCCCCAAAGGCGGCGACAAGCCCCACGGCAACCTCTTCGTCCGACTCAAAGTCCAGGTCCCCAAAGACCTCCCCGACGACCAGCGCGATCTATACAAGCAACTCCGCGACCTGGAATCCGCCACCGAATAGCGAACACCGCCATCGCCCCAAAGCCCACGCCTTCAGGCGTGGGCAGGCCCCCGCTGCTCCCGTCACCCCCCCCGCTCACTCCGCCGCCTTCGGAGGCCACTGCCGCTCCCTAGCCGCGGGTGCAT
>CAZVBW010000009.1:0-168 GCA_964625505.1 uncultured Phycisphaeraceae bacterium | reverse complement strand
CCCGCCGGAACCTTTCAACAGCCCGCTGTTCTCAGGCGGCCGCGGGTATGCACCCGCGGCTGGGGATCGGGGCGCCCGTGGTGAAGCGAAGCGACCCCAGAGCTCGGTCCCCAGGGTGCCATCTATGAGCAAGCCGTTGTCAAGGGGCGAGGTTGAGGGGGTGGTTCC
>CAZVBW010000008.1:55599-72006 GCA_964625505.1 uncultured Phycisphaeraceae bacterium | reverse complement strand
TCCGCCCCATCACCACGCCGACCGTTGCCCCGATCCGTATAGATAGAGGTGGCCTGAAGTGGCACTGCCGGGGGAAGGCGGGGTTCAGCCGAACCATGGGGTGGGGGTGGGGTAGGCGGCGAGCTGGCCGTCGTGGAGGGCCTGGCGGCGGAGGCGTTCGAGCACGCGGACGTACAACTCGGTGGACTGGTCGAGCAGGGCCTCGTGGGGCTGGCCGAAGCGGGTTTCGTGCTCGGCGAAGGCGCGTTCGGCGAGCAGTTGGCGGATCTGGGGACGGATCTGCTCGGCGGGCTCGTCGTGATGCTCGGCCATGAGCTGCTGCAGCTCCGGCAGCAACCACTTGACGGGGCAGACCTGCAGGGCGGGGTCGATGTGGACCGGGGACTCGGGCTGGCGGAGACGCCGCCATTCGTCTTCGAGGACTTCCCACGGTTCGGTGACGCTGGTGAAGGTGGCGGGCATCGCGAAATCTCCGAATCGGACGCTGCAGAACGCGGCGTCCAAGGTGCAAAGAACCACGGTCAAGTCGAGTGACCGGTCGCGGACGCCGGCCTGGCCGCATTGCCCAGTTTAACGCGGGCGGTGGGTCAGCCCAAGGGTGAACGTGCGTCAGGTGCAGCGAGTGGCAGGCATTTGCCCGAGCGGACGGGCTCAGGGGATGAGGAAGCTATCGTCGGTGACGGGCTCGTCGGCCGGGCTGGATGCGGCGGTGCGGGTCGCGCCGCCGCGGCGGACCCAGATGTTGTCGGTGTGGCCGTGGCGGTCGGTGATGACGGGCTGGAGGGTCCAGCGGGCGGAGCCGTCGCCGAGCAGGACGTTCTGCCCGCGGCCGGCGTGGGCGCGGGAGGGTTCGGAGGGCTGCACACCGTGGCGGATGATCAGCTGGCCGTCCTGGACGATGAACAGCGGGTTGCGGTCGGCCAGGGCGGCGAGGTCCGGTCGATCGCCGTAGTGAACCGGCTGGGGGGTGAACTGGGACTGGAAGCTGTAGACCCGCCGGGCGAGAGCGGCGTCGGCGGCGTCGGGCTGCTCGCCGGCGGGGCAGACCAGCTGGTCGGGGGTGGCGTAGCCGTGGCGGACCAGCAGGAGCAGGTGGTTGCCGTTGAGGGCCCCGGCCCCCGGATTCGCGTCGGGCGTATCGGTCATCGGCGGCTCGATGAGGCCGCGGGGCATGAGCCCGGCGAAGTCGGCGGCGTAGTGGCCCAGGCTCATGGCGGCGGCGTTGAGGTTGCCCATGCACGCCAGGCGAAGGGCGTCGGCCTGACTGCGGCTGAGCACCGGGGCCAGCAGCGAGAGGCACAGGATGCCCACGCTGGCCGCCACCGCGAACTGCCGCCAGTTGAGCCGGCGGGGCCCGGTGCTGGTGTCTCCGCCGGCTTGGAGCATGCTGACCTGGGCCGCGAACCGCTCGCGTTGGCGCTCCTGGCGGACGCGGGCCATCGTCTGCTCGCACAAGTGCTGGAGCGTGTCGTCGTCGGGCACGGGCTCGCGGCCCGCGGCCATGAGCCGCAGCAGGCCCCGCAGCTTCTCGCACCGCTGGGTGTCCTCGGCGGCGACGGGGATCGGCCGGTCCGGCTCATCGGCGCACAGGCCGGCTTCGAGCAGGGCATCACACAATGCGGCGTCCTGCTCGCAGAGCTGAACCAGCGAGCCGTCGGGAATGTCTTTCGGGGCGTCAGGCGTCATCGGGCGGTGGATACGGGGATTGGGCCGGGGCGGCAGCAACGGCCTCCGAGGAGTAACACGCAGCCGGCGGCGGGGGGGTTCACGTGTTGTGGTCCTCGGGCAGATTTTCCTGGTCCTGCTTCCAGAGCTTGCCGAAGGTCCCGACCGCGGCGTGCAGCCGGCTCTTGACCGTGCCCAGGGGCACGTGGAGCATTTCGGCGATCTGCTTGTAGGGGAACTGCTGGAAGTAAGCCAGCAGCAGGACTTCCCGCAGGTGATCGGGCATCTGGTCGATCACGGCGCGGACCCGCTGGGCGGTCTCGGCGTCCTCTGCGACGATCGCGGGCAGCGGCAGGTCGGCCTCGAGCAGGTCGATGTACGACCCGCCGCCATCGCCGGCCTTGCCCAGCTCGGCCGAGAGCGGGGCGGCCTTGTGCCGCTTGTTGCGACGCAGGTAGTCCCGCGCCTTGTTGGCGGCAATGGTGAAAAGCCAGGGCTTGAACCGGCGGGACGTGTCGAAGCTCGCCGCGGAAAGGTGCACCTGCAGGAAGGTCTCCTGAAACACGTCTTCGCCCGCCGCCCGTTTGCCGAGGAAGCGGGTCAGGAACGCGAGCAGCTCCCGCTGGTACCGCTGCATCAGGGCCTCGAACGCCTCGTCCCGGCCGGCGCGGTACGCACCCAGCAACTGGGCATCGGTCAGGTCACCGAGCGGGGCGTCGGGGTCCGGCGGGGCATGGGATGTCGAGCCTCCGCCCGCCATAGGGGGCGGATGATAGTGCGACACGGAAACTGGAACCGCCAAGACGCCAAGAGCGCCAAGTAAGGAGGAGGCCGCCAAGGCACCAAGAAAAGGCCGGGGAGATCTGGATCAAGTAAAGCGGTTCCCGGACGCGACTGAGGATTGGTGAAGGGTTCATCCAATCGCGTTGATCTCTTTCCTCTTGGGTCTTGATGGCCCCGCTCTTCCTGCCTTGGCGGTCTTGGCGTCTTGGCGGTTCCCTGCTCAGTGGCCGGTAGCCGGTGGTGTGAAGTCGATCGAAGCTCGGAGCCTCTGACCATGGGCTACCGGCCATCGGCTACTGGCCGTCGAGCCACCGCTGGGCAATGGCTGCGGCGGCCAGGGCGTCGCGGCGGGCTCTTTTCTGCTTGTGGGTCATGCCGCTGCGGGCCATGACGGCGTCGGCGTCCTCGCTGGTCTGGCGTTCGTCGACTTCGTGCACCGGCAACCCCAGCCGCCGGCCTGCCTCACGCGCCCAAGCCTGGGCCTCGCGGGCGGGGCTCCCGGGGGTGCCGTCCATGTTGAGCGGGATGCCCACGAGCAGGGCGTCGGGGCCGTGGTCACGGACGGCGGCGTCGACGAGCGGTTCGCGATGGCCGGGCTTATCTGAATGCTGGATCACGTCCAGCGGCGACACGATGCGGGTGATCGTGTCCGCCGCGGCCAGGCCGGTGCGTCGGGCGCCGAGGTCGATGGCGAGGACGCGCATGGAAAGAAGATAAACCGCCAAGACGCCAAGAGCGCCAAGGAAGGCGGCCAATCCTTGGATCGAATCCTGGACGCTTGCCGGTGCTTAGTCACCGACACACCGCGCGAAAAGCTCGATCTTCGTCGCCTTCCTCGCCTTCCTTGGCGCTCTTGGCGACTTGGCGGTTACCACTGCTACCGATACTCATCCCCGTGCTGCTCTCCCACCAGGCCGTGCAGCTCTTTGATGCGTTGGGCCTGATCAGCGGGGCAGACGAGGGTGGCGTGCTTCGTGTGGATCACGATCATGTCTTCGACGCCGATGGTGGTGATCAGGTGGTCCGGGTCATCGCTCGCGACGAGGGTGTTCTTTGTGTCGATCAGCGTGTGCTTGGCGGCGGCGGCGTTGCCCGCGTCATCGCGCTTGCGGGTCCCGGCGAAGCTGGGCCAGCTGCCCACGTCCAGCCAGCTCAGCGGCATCGGCACGGCGGCGACCGTGAACGCGTCGTCCCGCGAGGCCGGTTCCATCACCGCGAAGTCGACGCTGATCTTCGGCAGGCCCGGGTACACCTCGGCCACCACCGCGTCGCGCTGGTCGGTGTCGTAGGCCTGGGCGATCTTCATCAGCCCGGCGTGGTTCTCGGGGTGAAACTTCTCGATGGCCGCCAGCAGACTGCTGGCCTGCCAAACGAACATGCCCGAGTTCCACAGGTACTTCTCCGGGCCGGCCTCCAGGTATTGGTTAGCCAGCGACTGCTCGGGCTTTTCCTTGAACTCGTCCACGATCGAGCCCTCGCCGTCGTCCAGCTTCTCGCCCAGCTGCAGGTAGCCGAAGCCCGTCGCCGGCTCGGTGGGCGCGATCCCGAACGTCACGAGCGTCTGGCCCCCGGCTTCGGCGATGTCGAAGCCCCGCTCGACGATCTTCTGAAACTGGTCCACCGGCTCGATCAGGTGGTCGGCGGTGAACACGGCGATCGCCGCCTCCGGGTCCCGCTTGGCCAACACCGCCGCGACGTAGCCGACCGCATTGAGCGTGTCGCGGCCGGTCGGCTCGCCGAAGAACCGCTCCTCGCTCAGGCCCGGCAGCTTGTCGAGCATGACCGCCTTGGTGTGCTCGCCGGCGCAGACCAGTCGGCGGTCTTGCGGGACCAGGCCCTCGAGCCGCTCCATGGCCACCTGCAGCAGGCTCCGCCCGTCGATGAAGGGAATCAGCTGTTTGGGCAGGTCCCGCGTGCTCATCGGCCAGAGTCGCGTGCCCGAACCGCCCGCCATCACCATCGCGTATCGCATGGCGGGCAGATTAGCGGGGTTGGGGTTGGCCGGCAGTGCCACTGAAGTGGCACTGCCTGTGGATCACGTGCGGGCGGCGCGAGGCCCCGCCGAGCCGTAAGCTGCGGGGGTCTGGCGGCTCGCCGGGAGGCTCGCCCTCCCAGGGGCATGCCGGGACTGGAGCTTGAACATGCACCGCTTTTTGACGCCGGGTCGGATGCTGGTGGTGGCGGTGGTGGTGTTGTTGTTGCTGAGTCTGGCGCCGCTGCGGGTGGCGGCGGCGGTGGGGTCGCCTGTGGCGGGGCTGGTGGATCTGCTGGTTCGGCCGGTGGCCGGGCCGCTGCGGGGGGTGGCGGCGAGCGTCGAACCCGGCGTGGGCGGGGAGGTGGCCGGGGTCCCGGCGATCAGCGAGCACCACCCGGGCCACGCGATCCGGCGGGTGCGGGAGTTGGAGCAGCAGGTGGCGGTGCTGGAGCGGGAGCTGGCGATCTTCCGCCGGCTGGAGTTGGAGGGCCACGTGGTGGACGCGGTGTGGCTGCGGGCGCCGGTGACCCACAGCGCCCCGGAGCCGGACCAGCGGGTGCTGACGATCGGGCGGGGCAGCTCGTCGGGGGTCCAGGAGCAGCAGGCGGTGGTGCACGGGGTGCACCTGGTGGGGCTGGTCAATGACGTGACGCCGGCCAGCGCGACGGTGCAGCTGATCACCGCGTCGAACATGCAGCTGCAGGCCCACCTGGCGGGGGCGCAGATGGACCAGCCGCTGCTGACCGAGCCGGTGCTGCTGAATATTGACGAATCGGGCGAGCACTTTGTGGGGCTGGTGCGGTCGGACATCCCGGTGCAGACGGGGATGGTGGCGCACCTGGCGGACGTGAGCTGGCCGCCGCAGGCCCAGCGGGCGTTCGTGATCGGAGAGGTCACGACGGTCCGGCCAAGCCGGGAGCAGCCGCAGCTGATGCGGGAACTGGTGGTAACGCCGCAGCTGTCGTTGTCGCGGCTGCGGGAGGTGGATGTGCTGGTGCCCGAGTGAGGGCAGCGGGGGGTCTGATCCGACGCTTCGGCTGCGCCTCAGCTGTCGGCTTCGGGCTTGCGTGTGTTGGAGCGAGCCGGGGTCTGTGACCCCGGATTCGGGTTGCCGGGCGCGGCTTCGCCGCAGCCGCTAAACGGGGGGCGGGGGGAACGCCAGGCATTGGGAGTAGCCTGTTTGGATGCGGTGGCTGGGGCTGGTGTTGGCGGCGTATGTGTTGGTCGCGCTGGAGACGGCGTTGGGGGGGGTGTGGGCGCTGGGGGCGGTGCGGCCGGCGTTGTTGCTGGTGTTGATGGTGGTGGTGGCATTGCACGGCCGGGCGATGGTGGCGGCGTGGGTGGCGTTGTGCTTGGGGGTGTTGATGGACGTGCGGTGGGGCACGCCGGTGGCGGGTGCGACGGCGACGCTTGGGCCGTGGGCCCTGGGGATGCTGGCGGGGTGCTGGGCGGTGCTGCAGCTGCGTCACCTGCTGTTCCGCGATGCGGCGGCGACGGTGGGGCTGATGTGTTTCGTGGCGGGGGTGCCGATGGTGCTCACGGCGGTGCTGCTGTACAGCGTGCGCGACCTGATCGGGCCGGCTGAGGCGATGCCGGGGTTCGGGGCGTGGTCGCGGCTGGGGGTGGGGCTGGCGACGGTGGCGTACACGGCGGCGGTGGGGCTGCCGCTGGGTTGGGTGTTGCAGCGGATGCGGCCGTGGCTGGGGGTGGGGGGGACGGCGGGGCGGTAGGGGCGGGTTGCAAAGCCTGGATACCAGACGCTTCGGGTTCGCCTCAGCGTCGGCTTCGGGTGTGGGCTTTCAGGGGGGGTTCACGTGATTTAGATAGGTTGGACCCATGCATGAAGGGGCCGGCGAGTTTGAGACAACGGGGGTCAACGGTCTGGACACGGTGCTGAGCGGTGGGTTTCTGCCGGGGCAGCTGATCTGTATCCAGGGCGGCCCGGGCACGGGCAAGACGACTTTGGGCTCGCAGTTTCTGCTCGATGGCGAGGCCCGTGGGCAGAAGACGCTGTACGTGACGATCTCGCAGACCGAGGCGAACCTGCGACAGATCTGGGCGTCGCATGGCTGGCCGGCGGACCAAGTGCCGGTGCATGAACTGGGCACTCACTTGGTGCCGGAGTCTGCTGAGCAGCGACAGACGGTCTTCCCGACGGCGGACGTGGAGTTGGCGGAGCTGAGCCAATCGATCTTCAACGCGGTGCAGCGGCACGATCCGAAGCGGGTGGTGATCGACTCGATGGCGTCGCTGCGGCTGCTGGCGGGCGACCCGCTGCGGTACCGGCAGGCGGTGCTGCGGCTGCGGGGGTTTTTCGCGGACCGCGGGATCACGGTGCTGCTGCTGGACGACTACGTGGGCGAGCGGGACAACGTGGACCTGCAGGTGCTGGTGCAGGGGATCGTCCGGATGGAGCAGCACGTGGGCGAGTCCACGCCGATCGTTCGGCACCTGTCGCTGGTCAAACTGCGGGGCCAGCAGGGTCTGTACGGCAAACACGATGTGGTGGTCCGCCGGGGGGGGATGACGGTCTACCCCCGACTGCGGATGCCCGCCGAGCCGGTCGATGATGCGGGCCACCGGATCACCAGCGGCAACGAGGCGTACGACCAGATGCTCGGCGGCGGGCTGGAGCGCGGCACCGCGTGCATGATCATCGGCCAAGCGGGCACGGGCAAGAGCACGTTGTCGATGCTCCACCCGCACGCGACGGTGCGGGCGGGCGGCAAGGCGGCGATTCTGCTGTTCGAGGAGCGGCGGGAGAGCTACCTGCAACGCTGCCGGGCGATGGGGATGCCGCTGGACGAGCTGATCGCCGGGGGCGGGCTGGAGATGCACAGCTTCACGTCCGGTCAAATCACGCTCGGCGAACTGGGCGGGGTGGTGCAGCGGCTGATTGACGACGGCGTGTCGGTCATCGTGCTGGACAGCCTCACGGGGCTGATCAACGCGATGCCCAGCGAAGAGCACCTGACCTCACAGGTCGCGGCGATCATGCGCTATATTTCGGGCCGGGGTGTGTTGGCGATCCTGACGGTGGCCCAGCACGGCGTGTTCGGCGAACGTCCCGAATCATCGGTGGACCTTTCGTACCTGGGCGATTCGGTGGTGCTGCTGCGCCACTTTGAACTGGACGCTCAGATGCAAAAGGCGGCGGTGGTGATCAAGAAGCGGCACGGGGCCCATCAGCTGCGGATCCGGCAGCTGGTCATTGACGGGGACGGTGTGAAGTTCGGGCCCGAGCTGGAGGGACTGGCCGGCATCTTGAGCGGCCAGCCGCGCCCGCCGGTCGGAATGGAACCGGGATGACCGCTGCACTGACGGCTGCGACCTTCGCCAAGCCCGTGGTGGCGCTGACGCCCACCGGGCGAGACAGCGAGCTGCTGGCTCAGGTGCTGGAACAGGCGGGGCTCGACATCGACTTCGTCGGCGACACGGCCGCCCTGACCGATCGGCTTCAGGCGGACGCGGACCAGATCGGGACGCTGCTGATCGCGACCGAGGCGCTGGACGGCCCAAGCCTTCAAATGCTCACTGAACGGCTGCAGCGGCAGCCGAGCTGGTCGAACCTGCCGGTGGTGATGCTCACGGAGAGCCACGGCGTCCCGGGCGGTCTGACCACGACGGCAGACCCGGCACGCTGGATGGACCTGGACCTGTTAATCCTGCCCCGACCGGTAGACCCGTCGGCGCTGGTGACGGTGCTGCGGACGGCACTGCGTCATCGGGCACGGCAGGTGCGGGGTCGGCTGCTGGTGCAGCAGGTGCGCCGGCTCAACGAGCGGCTGGAGCGGCGGGTCGAGCGTCGGACACAGCAGCTGCGGACGCTGGCGATCGCGTTGGCGGAGGCCGAGCAGCGGGAGCGGGAGCGGCTGAGCGAACAGCTGCACGACGACCTGCAGCAGATGCTGGTGGCGGCGAAGGTGCAGCTGGAGGTGCTGGGCTCGCAGATGCAGGCCGGCGAGCAGAAGGAGCTGGTCGAGTCGGCGACGGGCCTGCTGGAGCAGTCGGTGGCGTCGACGCGGTCGCTGAGTCAGCAGCTGCACCCACCGGTGCTGGCGCAGGCGGGGCTCGCGCCGGCGCTGCACTGGCTGGGGGGGCAGATGCACAAGTGGTACGGGCTGGTTGTCAAGGTGGAGGCCGACGGGCAGCCCCGCGCCGAGCGAGCGATGGAGCCGTTGATCTTTGGGGCCGCGCGGGAGCTGCTGTTCAACGTGGTCAAGCATGCCGAGGCCAAGCGGGCCGAACTGGTGCTGCGGATGGAGCCCGGCGGCTCGGCGGTGCTGGTGGTCCGCGACGACGGCAAGGGTTTTGAACCCGCGCAGCTCACACCGGACGTCAGCCACGGCATCGGGCTGTTCGGGCTGCGGGAGCGGGTCGAGGCGATGAACGGCCGGCTGGACGTGGAGTCGCCCTCGGGCGGCGGGTCGGTGGTACGGGTGCGGCTGCCGGGGGTGGTGGCCCGCGACACGCCCGCCGAGCCGGAGGCGGAGGGGCCTGGCGATGTGGCGGGCGGGTCCTCGCCGATGGCGGCCGAGCCGTGCAAGGTGATGGTGGTGGACGATCACCCGGCGGTTCGGCGGGGAGTTGAGGCGATGGTCCGCCGGCAGCGAAACATCCGGCTGCTGGCCTCGGCGGGCGACGGGGCCCGGGCGCTGCAGCAGGCGGCGGAGGACCCGCCGGACGTGGTGCTGATGGACGTGTCGATGCCGGGGCTGTCGGGGGTGGAGACGACGCGGCTGATCAAGCAGGCGTCACCCGGGGTGCGGGTGATCGGGCTCTCGGCGTGGTCGGACCCGGACACGCTGGCGGCGATGCTGGCCGCGGGCGCCGAGCAGCTGCTGGGCAAGGACGTGTCGGAGGCGAGTCTGGCGGACGCGATTCTGAATCCGCCGGAGGCGGGGTAGCGCTTGGGGACGGCAGGCGGCGAGGCGTCGGCAGCCGACGGGGGCAGCTGCGCTGCACCCGCTAAACGGGCGGGAACGGCGGGCGTTGGTGGTGCGTCATATCATGGGCCGGGGTCGCTGCAGTGCGCGGCGACCTGGTGGGTGAACTCAGGCATGGGAGCAGGGACATGATCAGGACAGCGACGGGTCGGACGGGTGTGGGTGCGGTTGTGGCGGTGGCCGCGACGCTTGCGATGATGACGATGCCGGCGACGGCGCAGCAGGTCGCGGCCGATCCGGCGACGGTCATTGCGGCGGCACCCGAGGGCACGCAGATGCTCATCGTGATCCCGGACCCGGCGGGGACCAGTGAGCAGATCGCCCGGCTGAACGAGTCGATGGGGATCGACCTGCCGGAGCTGGAGAACCTGTTGCAGACGTTTCTGGAAGAGGAAGCCGACCTTGAAGGTGAGTACGACGGCGAGGGTCCGGTGGCTGTGGCGATCACCGACCTGGCACCCGCGTTCGACAACGACCCGCCGCACATGGTGGTCATGATCACCACCGACGCCGACGAGCACGCGGCGCTGCTGAACGCGATGGGTCGCAGCGAAGACCTCGGCGGCGGCGTCACCCAATTTTCCCGTGACGGCTTTGCCCGCCACGCCGACGGCATGACACTTCTGAGCCCGCAGCGGGACGCGGTGGCCAACCCCCAGCCCGGTGGCCAGACGCTGGACCAGCTGATCGCCATCGGCGACGCGGCGTTCATCGGCGGGGCCGACGCGATGATCTACATCGACCTGGACGCCCTGGAGCCGCTGATGGCCGAGGGTCAGGCGGCGATGCGGCAGCAGATGCAGCGGGAGGTCGAGCGGGCCGAGCGTCGCGGCAGCCCCGAGGCGGGGATGATGCGGCTGGGCCTGACGATGATGGACGGCATGTACACCATGCTCGACGAGGGCGCGGTCAGCGCGGTGGGCGCGATCGACCTGACCGACGACGGGGTGTCGATCCAGATGGGCCTGGAGGTCGCCGAAGGCGGACCGCTCGCGGCGTACCTCAACCCGGGCGCTGCCGCCGGCGGCACCGGTGACCTGCTGGCCC
Source organism: uncultured Phycisphaeraceae bacterium (assembly GCA_964625505.1). GTDB lineage: Bacteria > Planctomycetota > Phycisphaerae > Phycisphaerales > Phycisphaeraceae > CAZVBW01. The sequence goes on along the minus strand of CAZVBW010000008.1, from coordinate 61,590 downwards.
GCCTGCCGGATCAGCCTTACATCTTCACCACCGCGATCAACCACGAAGCGGTGGACATGACGCGGATCATCCAGCAGCTCATCGACGTCATCCCGGACGAGTACGAGGGCCTGGCCGAGATCTACCGGCTGTCGCTGTCGATGCTCGAAAACTCCGACGGCTCGGCCCAGGCGTTCTTCGTCCCCGATCAGGCGGCCCTGATGGGCGGCGGGATCCTCAACACGCTCACGGTCTATCAGTCCGACGAGCCGGACCAGTTCGTGCAGCAGATGCAGCAGATGGTTACGCGGATGAATGGCATGAACGTGCCGCTGGCCTTGGGCCCGGGGGAGCAGATCGAGATGGGCTTCACCGCGACCTATGAGGACGCGGTCGCGCAGGTCGAGGGGGCGGACGTCGATTCGTACCGGGTCAACGTGGTGCTGCCGCCGGAGATGATGCAGCAGTTCGCCCCGATGATGATGGTGCTGGGCAACCTGGGCTACGGCGGGTACGTCGCCCCGGTGGAGGACCACGTGGTGGTGACCACCGCGCAGAACCTGGAGCTGCTGGGCACGGGGCTGACCGCCGCGGCCGACGGCGGCGGGCTGGGCACCGGCGGCGTGCTGGCCGCGGTCCGCGAGGCGCACATGCCCGAGGACCTGGCGATGGAGACGTACATCAACCCCGCGGGGCTCGCGCTGATGGCCAACCCGTTCATGGCGATGGTGCCCAACGGCCGGCCGATCGAGGTGCCCGAAGACCTGCCGCCGATGGCGACGGGCCTGGCGGTGCAGGAGTCGGGGCTGGTGATGCAGATGTTCGTGCCCACGCCGACGGTGCGGTTCGTGGTGGACACGGTGCAGCAGCTCGAGCAGCAGTTCAACGGCGGCGGCGCTCAGGAGGCCGTCGGCCCGGTTGAAGGTGAACACGCGCCCGTGCAGCGGGAGCCGGGTCAGGGCCCGCCGCCGGCACCGTTTTGATCGGCCCGGACACCCCGGATATTCCGCGATCCCGCGGGCCCGTTTATTGACAACGAGATGGCCAGAATGCATTGCCGCGGTGTGGCACACCTCGCCGGCTCGGCGGTGATGTGTGCGGGCCGCGAAATGCCGCAAAAGCACACATCGGCCTTCGGCCGAGGTGTGGCACACGCCCGCGTTTTGACCATCTAGAGATCAATAGCGGGTGCAGCGAAGCTGCCCCGTCGGCGGGGCGGGTGGCACCATCCGGCTTCGCCGGACGCGCGGGCCGAGGCCCGCGGCTAAACAGGTGAACGGGTGAACGGGTGGCAGGTGGTGCGGCGGATTTGACGGTGCGGCATGAATCATCGACCGCGGGTATGCACCCGCGCCTCGGGGCGAGGTGTGGCCCGGGCCACAGCATCGCGGCACCCGCGACGCGGGCGGCGGATTAGGCTGACCTGATGGACCTGCGGGATGCGACGGTGGTGGCAGGGGTGTTGCGGGATGCGGCGGCGGCGCATCGGGGGCAGGCGGGGCGCAGCGGGATGCGGGTGGCGTTGCCGGAATCGGTGAAGCGGCTGGTGGTGGCGGGCGATCTGCACGACCACAGCCCGGGGTTGCGGGCGGCAATGGACGCGGCGGACCTGGACGGGCGGGATGATTCGCACCTGGTGTTGCAGGAGCTCATCCATCCGCCGGAGCTGACGGCGGGGCTGGACCTGTCGATCCGGACGCTGGCGCGGGTGGCCGGGCTGAAGGTGCAGCACCCGGACCGACTGACGGTGCTGCTGTCCAATCACGAGCTGGCTCAGGCCCAGGGCGAGCGGATCATGAAATCCGGCAGACCCGCCTGCGAGGCGTTTACGCAGGGCGTCGAGTCGCTTTACGGCGAGGACGCCCGGGACGTGATGACGGCGATGCGGGACTACGTGCGGGCCCTGCCGTTGGCGGTGCAGACCTCCGGCGGGACGCTGATGGCTCACAGCCTGCCCAGCGGCTCGAAGCTCACGGGATTTGATCCCGCCGTGCTGGATCGCGAGGCGAGCGACGAGGACTACCGCCGGGGCGGCTCGGCACACGCGATGGTGTGGGGGCGAAAGCAAGACGCCGAGGTGGTTCGTCGGCTGGCCGGGGCGTGGGGGGTGGGCAGCTTCCTGCTTGCCCATCAACACGCTGACGGGGGAGCGGCGGCGTTGACCGGCCGGGCGATGATCCTCAACAGCGACGGCGAGCCGCCACGCGTCGCGGTGCTGGACCCCGCCCGGCGGTACGACGACGCGAAGGCGCTGCTGGGGACGGTCCGGCCGCGGGTGCGGTGAGGCGCGGTTGTGGGCTTTGGGGCGGCGGTTAGAGCAGGGCCTTGAGCAGCAGGCTCAGCCCCAGGACGACTTGGGCGATGCCCGCGAGGCCGACCCAGGTCTGCCATGCGGGGGGCAGGCGGTGCAGGGGTTGGTTGATGAGTCGGCAGGCGGATTGCAGGCCGGTGACGACGTACTCGCCCAGCAGCAGGGCGGTGGCGGCGGTGCGGCGGGCGAGCGGCTTGGCGTGGTGCAGCCAGTCGGTCAGGCGGCGCTTGATGGGGGCATCGGACTGGGCCGGCGCGGCGGAGTCGGGGTGGTGATGGGAGGCGTGTCGTGGCTTAGGGAATGGGGCTTGTTGAGGCTCGCTGTCGTCCAGGCCGAGGACCTGGTCGGGGGTTTGGAACACGCCGTGGATGTCCAGGTCGGTGCCGGGTGCGGTGACGCCGAGGTGTCTGGGGGTCGCTGCCGGGTCTAGCGGGGCGTCGGTGGCATCGGGGTCCTGGGCGTGTGCCGGGGCCACGGCGGGGCTGGAGTCTTCCGCGGCGTCTGCGGCTTCCACGGTATCGAAGGTGCCGGAAATGCCGTCATCGTCTTCCCACAGTTCGGATTCGGCGGAATCGGCGGCTTGGTGGGCGAGCTGCTGGTCGAGGTCCTCGATGTTGTGCGCGGCCGTGGCGTGGACCGGGTCGGCGTCGGAGTCCGCGGTCGATGCCGGGGCGGGTTTCTCAGATTCGGCGTCGTCGGAGGTCGTCGCGGCGGTACCGGACTGACGGTCCTGATCCAGCATTTCCTGAAGGTTGTCGGCGAGGGCGTCGCCAACGTCGACGTAGTCGCCTGGGGTCTGGTCGTCTTGTTCGTCGGCATGGTCCGCTTGCGTGGTTGGCGGGGCGCTGGGGTCGGCGACGTCCGGTGCGGGCGAGGGCGGTGGCTCGGGGCCGGCCTGGTCGTCGGCGGGGAGGGCCGCTTCGAGGCGGCCCGCGGCGTCGACGGCGGCATCGAGCTGAGCGTCGAGGTCTTCGATGGCGTCGGCGTCGGATTTAGGCTGGGCGCTTGCCGCGGAATCCTCGGTGGTGGTGGCTTTGGGTGATGGGCTGGAGGTGGCTGGCTCGTCGTCGGTCGCCGGGTCGTCGGGGTCTTCGGGCTCGTCGTCTTGAAGGCGGTCCAGGGCGGAACCGGACCCGGGGCGGGGCAGGGGGGCGGGCTGGTCGGGGTCCGGATCGGGGTCGATGCGGAGCAGCAGGTCGTCGAGCTGGTCCTGGAGCTCGGCGAGCCGGTCGTTGGTCAGGGCTGCGGGGGCTGTGGCGGTCTTGGCCGGCATGATTCGGTCTCTGGGGTCGGCCAGGGGCGCGTGCGATGCTCCGGCCCCCCGGGGCTGCCCGGGTGGCTGGCGTGCTATACCGGTGCAATGCCCGGCACGCGCAGCAGCTACCCGCTGTGGGGTTTATCGACCGCTGGGGCCCGTAACCCGCGTGGGGCGTGAACGATGGCAGGACCGCCCGATAAGTCTGGACCCGAGCCGCCGCGGTTTCATTGCCCGCAGCTGGCGGGGCTGGGTGGGGCGGTCCAAGCGTGTGTGGGCGAGGTGGTGCAGCTGCCGGCGGAGCAGACGCACCACGCCTTGCGGGTCTTGCGGCTCAAGGCGGGCGACGCGGTGGAGCTGTTTGACGGCGCGGGTCTGGTGGCGGCGGGGGAGTTGGTGGTCAGCGGCGGGCGGTCGGCGGGGGTGCGGGTGCGGCGGGCGCAGCGGCAGGCGTCGGTGGGGCCGGTGCTGCACGTGGCGACGGCCTGGCCCAAGGGGCCCCGGGCCGATGCGATGGTGGACCAGCTGGGGCAGCTGGGGGTGGACCGGCTGACGCCACTGTTGACCGAGCGGGGGGTGGTTCGGCCCGGGGATCGGGTGGTGCAGCGGGCCGGTCGGACGGCGGTGTCGGCGGCGAAGCAGTCGCGACGGGCGACGGTGATGCGGGTGGAGCCGGCGGCGGTTTTGGGTGTGGTCTTGGACGAGGACGGGGGGGAGACGCGGTTGGTGCTGGACGTGGCGGGCGACACGGCGGGGGCGGGACTGGGCGGGCGGCTGCGGGCGGCGGGGCGGGTGCTGGTATTGGTGGGGCCCGAGGGCGGGTGGACGCCGGGGGAGCTGGAGTCGATGCAGGCGGCGGGGTGTGAGCGGTGGCGGGTGGGGCCGCACGTGATGCGGATCGCCACCGCGGCGGCGACGGCGGCGGCGCTGGTGCGGTACCTCACGCTGCCGGTTAGTCCGCCGGGCTCGGCGCGGGCCACCCAGAGGGCCAGCCAATAAAGGCCCGGGCAATGAGAAGCACGCCCACGATCACCGCGACGAGCCACCACGCGTCGAACAGCAGCGCCCCGACCCCGGCCGCGTACGCCGCCGCCGACGCCACCGCCCACGTCAGCCACCGGTGCCGCCACGACACCGCCCGCGCCGACGGGATCATGCACAGCCAGACGTACCCCGGCAGCAGCGTGCCGTAGCACAGCAGCACCAGCCGATACGCCCGCTCCGCCGGGGCGTCGATGCCCCAGGGCAGGACGCTTCCCTGATCGCTTGGCAGCAGCCGACTGCTCAGGCTCAGCACCACCACGCCCAGCACCGCTCCAAGCAAGACCGGCAGCAACCCCCGGCTGAACACCCCCCCACGCTGGTGCAGGTGCAGCCCGCTGGTGAACCCGATCTGCCCGCCCAGGTGCACCGCCAGCAGCCAGCCCGCGACGCCTGCCAGCACCGCCGCGGGCTCCCCCCGGCCCAGGCTCGCCCGGTCCAGCAACGCCGCGTACCCGCCGCTGAGCACGATCATCCCGCCGAAGACCACGCCAAAACCCAGCACGAACGCCCAGGCTCCGGCCCCCCCGGGCAGGGCCTGCCGCGCCCGGTGAAACGTCGCATCCATATACGGACACAGCGCAAACCCCAGCAACGCCGCCACCGCAAACCACCACAACCCCGGCCGCCCCACCCGCGGCTCGGGCCCCTCGCTCCACAACAACCCCCGGCTGGCCCACCACCCCGCCACAAGCACCGCCACCACCATGAGCACCCACGGCAGTACCGCCAATCCCCAACCCGCTCCTGCTCTCGCTCCCGCTCCGGCATCAGGTTGCCGGCCTTCCGGGGGCAGGGGCACCGCCAGCCTCGGCTCGCCCCGGCACGCCCACAGCGTCACCGCTGCTGCCGTGACCGCGACCCCCGCCGCCGCCCCGTAAGGCCCGGCGGGTAGCAGCAGCGGCAGCACCCCCACCAGCACCGTCGCGTGGAACCAAAGTGTCACGTCGCTGAACAGCCCCAGCCCCCAGCGGTGTCGGTCGGTGACCCGCCGGCTTGCCGCCGCCGAGAGGATGACGCCCATCGCCGCGGCCCCCACGATGTTGGGCACCGCAAACGCCCACCATCCGCCGACGCCGAAGTCCCGCCGCAGCAGCAGCGGCAGCAGCATCCCGATCACCCAAGTCCACGAGCAGCCCAGGTACGCCGCCCACCGCACAGTCGCCATCGGGTCACGATACGACAGTTGCCCGCGATTACCGCCGCAACGCGAGTATCAGCTCGACCTTGCCCACGTGTTCATCAAGCTGCTGCGCGATTGCCAGCGGCTCAAGCCCGTCGTCGGCCAGCTCAAAAACGCGTTGCCGCAGCCCTCGCTCGACCGTGTCGGTGGGCGGGGGAGCTGGCGCCGCGGCTGGCGATTTAAGAGCTTGCGGGGGGGGGGGGGGGGGGTCTGGGGCGGGGG
>CAZVBW010000008.1:52104-55557 GCA_964625505.1 uncultured Phycisphaeraceae bacterium | reverse complement strand
CCTTGCCCGCCTCGACCTGATCGGCCAGCGCCTGGGCCTCGTCGATCAACTTCTCCAGCCGCATCGCCTTGGCGTCCAGCTGCGAGCCGAGCCGCCGGGCCATTTCCTCGATCTCCACCATGAGCGTGCGGAGATCGTCCCGCACCTCCTGCCGCGCCCCCACATTCGCCACCCGCTCCTTAGGCGAGTCCCGCGTGGCACGCTTCTTCCGGTTGCGGAAGCCCATCATCACCGACGCCAGCAGCAGCAGGACCGCCAGGGGCAACAGCAGCACAGATATATCATCCACCGGTGCATCGTAAGTGGCCCACGCGACTGGCGTCGCGTCCGCGCGGGCTGACGCCCGCGGCTCGAAATCAGCGGTCCCTGCAACCGCCGACCCCGCTTTGAACCTCTCCTTAACGCCCGCCCGTATCGTGCGGCCGGTGCAACCGCGCAGCACAACCCGGCAACGCTTCGTGGCCACGCTGTGCCTGCTGCTGCTCACCGCGTGCGCCGCCCCCGACCCGGCGGACCGGCGGACCGGACCCGGAGGCGTCGCCACCAGCCAGCCCATGGCCTCGGACTACTGGCGGCAGCGGCCTGTCGCGGTTCGCATCTACCCCACCTCCCGCTTTGTGGTCGAGGACGGCCAGCCGCTGCTCAACGCCCAGGTCGAGCTGTTTGACCAGATGGGCGACCCGATGAAGAGCTCCGGCCGGGTCCACATCGAGCTGTTCGCCGCCCCGGATCGGCCGCGGGCGGCCCAGACGCTGCTCTACGAGTGGCACATCGAGCTGCGGACCCAGGCCGACCAGCAGGCCTATTACGATGTCATCACACGGGGGTACCTGCTGAGGCTAGAGGTCGACGACGCGTCGCTGGCGGATCGTCCGACGCTGCTGCGGGTGACCTTCACCCCGCCCGATGCCGGGCGGCTTCGAGCCGAGGCGATCGTGAGGACCGGGTGGTGAGCGATGCGGGTTGGAGCCGACCCCATAGTCGCGGCTGCTGATGGTCGATAAACCCTGAGCGTGAGCACCTTGACCACCCCCGACGTTGCCGAACGCGACGAAGCGCAGGCCCAAGGCCTCGCCGCTTCGGAGCCCGTGGCCGCGCCCGCCGATCCGATCGGCGAGCCCGCGGCCGCCGAGCCTCAGGCCGATCCGGTCCAGGCCCAGGCCCAAGTCAAGGAGCCTTCGCTCACCCGCCGGGTGATGAACTCCAGCGGCTGGGTGACGGTGTCCTACTTCTTCGCCCAAGGCATCCGGTTTGGCTCCAACGTCGTGCTGGCGTGGATGCTGGCACCCGAGGCGTTTGGCCTCATGGCGTTGGTGACGCTGTTCATGATGGCCCTGCAGATGTTCTCGGACATCGGCATCGGGCCCAGCATCATCCAGAACGACCGCGGCGACGAACCGCGGTTCCTCAACACCGCCTGGACGATCCAGGTCTTCCGCGGCCTGGCGTTGTGGGGTATCAGCGTGCCGGTCGGGCTGCTGGCGGCCCAGCTGTGGAACCCCGCGCTGGCGTACCTGCTGCCCGTGGCGGGTGTGGCCGCGGCAATCGATGGGTTCAAGTCCACCAGCGTGTTCACCATGAACCGCCGACTGACCGTCGGCCGGCTCACACTGATCGACCTGAGCAAGCAGGTCCTGGCGGTCGTCGTGATGATCGGCATCGCCTTCATGCTCTGGGAGGGCCCGGGCACGCAGCTTCCGGGCCTCACGGGCGTGTGGGCGTTGATCTCCGGGGGGATCACCGGGTCACTGGTGATGATGATCCTCAGCCACAAGGTCATCCCCGGGGTCCGCGCCGGGTTCGCCTGGGACCGCACCGCCGTGGGCGAGCTGATCCGCTTTGGCAAGTGGCTGTTCCTGGGCACCGTGCTGACGTTCCTGGCCGGCTCGTTGGACAAGCTGATGCTCGACCCGCTCCGCGGTGCCGGGGCGCTGGGCCTGTACTGGCTCGCCTTCCAGCTGGCGGACCTGCCCAGCCAGCTGATGAAAAAGATCGGCAACATGGTGGGCTTCCCCGCCTTGAGCGAGCTGTGGCGACGCGACCGGGCGAGCTTTGGGCCCAAGCTGCTGCGGATGCGCTTCTACTTGGTCGCGCCCATCACCGTGATGCTGCTGGGCATGATCCTGCTGCTGCCCGCGGTGGTCCGGCTGCTGTTCCCGCCGGCGTATCAGGAGATGGCGTGGATGGCCCAGGCCTTTTGCATCGCCTCGGTCGCCGGGATGCTCAACACCAGCTACGGCCACATGTACCTGGCCATCGGCTCGTCGCTGAGCAACCTGCTGAGCATCGCCTGCGACCTGTCGATGAAGATCGCCTTCCCGCTGATCGGCTTCTACCTCGCGGGCACCGACGGCTTCGTCGCGGGCTTCATGTGCGTGGCCATTACCCGTTACATCTTCGATAGCTCCATCGCCGGCTGGCACGGGCTGTGGCAGCCGCGGCTGGACCTGCCGGTCCTGCTGCTGGGCGGCGCGGGCGCGGCGCTGTGCCTGCTGGGCAGCAATATCATCCTGAACTTCTTTTGGTCGGCCGACGCGGTCGCCTTGGAGGCGTGGTGGTCGCTGATCCCCTGGTAAGCGTGGTGATGCCCGTCTACAACGGGCAGCGATACCTGCAGGCGGCTCTGGATTCGATCACCGCCCAGACGCTGGCCCGCTACGAGCTGATTGTGGTCAACGACGGCTCGACCGATCAGACCGGCCCGATGCTGCGGGCCGCCGCCCAGGCCGACGACCGCATCCGCATCCTCCAAACCGATCACGTCGGCGTGCCCGCCGCCCTGAACACCGGCATCGCCGCGGCCCGCGCGCCACTGATCGCTCGCATGGACGCCGACGACATCGCCCTGCCCCGGCGGCTCGAGGCGCAGCTGGAGTGGCTGAACGATCGGCCGCAGGTGGTGGTGGCCGGCAGCTGGATCCGCTGGATCGACGCCCGCGGTCGGGTGCTGCGGACGCTCCGCGTGTCGTCCGATGATGCCGCGATCCAGAACGAGCTGATGCAGGGCCACACCTCGATCTGGCACCCCGCGGCGGTGTTTCGCAAAAACGCGTTCGATCAAGTCGGCGGCTACGACACACAGTTCGACACGGCCCAGGACCTGGACCTGTGGCTGAAGATGGGCGAGGTGGGCCAGCTCAACAACGTGCCCGAGACGCTGCTGGACTACCGGCTGCACAACTCGAGCATCAGCGAGCAGAAGCGTCAACGCCAACGCGAGTGCGGCCGGATCGCCTGCGAGAACGCGGCCAGGCGACGCGGCGTGCCCTGCCGCCATGATGCCGGGCAGATGTGGCGGCCTGGCAGCGATCGGCGGTCCCGCGGCGAATACACCGCGCAGTACGGCTGGTGGGCCCACGCCGAACGCGAACGAAAAACCGCCATGATCTACGGCCTCAAGACGATCGCGACCCGGCCGCTGTGGCCCGAGGGCTACAAGCTGCTGGCCGTCGC
>CAZVBW010000008.1:0-52004 GCA_964625505.1 uncultured Phycisphaeraceae bacterium | reverse complement strand
GCCCCGTGTCACCGTGTTGATGCCCTGCTTCAACACGCAGAGGTACATCGCCCAGGCGGTGATGAGCATCCTGGACCAGGACTTCGCGGACCTGGAGATGCTCGTCATCGACGACGGTTCGACCGACGACTCGCCGCGGATTTTGCGGGACCTGGCCCGCGAGCATGATCGGTTGCGGGTGGTCTGCCGGGAGCAGAACCTGGGGCTTTGTGCCACGCTCAATGAGGGTCTGGGGTTAGCGCGGGGCGCGTACCTGGGCCGGCTGGATGCGGACGATGTGGCGCTGCCCGGGCGGATCGCGGCGCAGGTGGCGGCGTTGGACGCCGACCCGCAGCTGGTCGCGGTGGGCGGGCAGGCCGACGCGATTGACGAGCGGGGCGACGTGATCGCGGACTACGACGTGCCGACCGACCACGAGGCGATCGAGGCGATGCACCTGCAAGGCGATTCGGCGATTCACCACCCGGCGGTGATGCTTCGGCTGGACGCGGTCAAGCGGGTCGGCGGGTATCTGGCCGAGCTGGTGCCGTGCGAGGACTATGACCTGTGGATGAAGCTTGGGGAGGTCGGCCGGGTCGCGAACCTGCCGCAGAAGGTGGTGCACAAGCGGATGCTCACCAGCGGCGCGGTGGTCACGATGTCGGACAAGCAGCACGACCGGTCGACGCGGGCGCTGCGGGCCGCGTGGGACCGGCGGGGCCTGCCCGGCGAGCCGCCGATGCCCGACTCTGCGCCGCTGAGCAAGGCCGACTTCTATCGCCAGTGGGGCTGGATGGCCCTGCGTCGCCGCGGCCGGGCCGGGGCTTGGCGGTACGCCGTCAAGGCCTTGCGGGCCCAGCCAATGGCCGTGGCGTCGTGGAAGCTGGCGGCGTGTGCGGCGCGGGGGCGTTAGCCGTAGGGTGGGTGGAGCCGAAGGCGCAACCCACCGAGTGAGTTCGCCGGCGGTGGGTTGCGCTGCGCTTCACCCACCCTACGCGTGATTTTATCACTCATGAGTGACAAGCTCCACATCACCTGGGTCCTGCCCGAAGCCGGTCTGGCCGGGGGCGTGCGTGCGGTGGGGATTTATGCCCAGCGGCTGGCGGCGCGGGGGCACAAGGTGACCATCGTGGCGGCGGCACGGCCCAAGAATTGGAAGTGGGCGGTGAAGGACGTGTTCCGGGGTCACGGCTGGTCGCGGGTGGTCAAGCCAGACCGCTCGCACCTGGACGCGTTGCCAGGGGTGAGCGTCCGCAAGCTGGGCAAGGCTGGGCCGCTGCGGGACGCGGACGTGCCCGACGCCGATGTGGTGGTGGCAACGTGGTGGGAGACGGCGCACTGGGTCGCGGAGCTGTCGGCCAACAAGGGAGCGAAGGCGTATTTCATGCAGGACTACGGCGGGGTAGGCCAGCCGCTGGAGTCGGTTGCCCGGACCTGGGAGCTGCCGCTGTCGATGGTGACGATCTCGGGGTTCTGTCACGACTTGATCAAGGCCCACACGGATCGGCCGGCAACGATCGTGCTCAACGGGGTGGACTTGGAGCGGTTTGCCGCGCCGCCGCGGGAGCGGCAGGCGGTCCCGACCGTCGGGACGCTGTGGCGGGACCTGCACGCCAAGGGCGGGGACATCGTGCTGGAGGCGGTGGCGCAGGCGAAGGGCCGGGTGCCCGAGCTGCGCTTCATCGGCTTTGGCGACAAGCCCGCGGACGTGCGGGGGCAGCTGCTGAAGGACTTCGTGTGGCGGGTGAGCGACGAGCAGTTGCCGGGGGTGTACGGCGGGTGTGATGCGTGGCTGTTCGCGTCACGTCGGGAGGGGTTCGGGCTGCCGATCCTGGAGGCGTTCGCGTGCCGGACGCCGGTGATCGCCACGCCCGCGGCGGCGGCGCCGCAGCTGGTGAGCGAAGCCAACGGGCAGCTGTTGGCCGATTACGAGCCGGCGTCGATGGCGGCGGCCATCGAGCGGCTGGCGGGGCTGAGCCCGGAGGCGTGGCGGGCCAAGTCCGACGCGGCGCGTGCGACGGCGGAGGCGAACACGTGGGCCCGGGCAACCGACCAGATGGAGGCGGCGCTGGCGCGGGCGGCGTCGGGCCAGCCGGTGGTGGATGGTTTGCCGGGGTAGGCGACGGTCCGTGCCGACGCGATGCTCTGCCTTTGGCCGGGCGATCGGCTTGCGGTGGGGGGATGGTCAAAGGGCCGGATCGACCCGATAATGCTGCAGGGGCGGCTCGGGGTGGCCGATGGTGCGGTGGGGGCTTGAGCGGGGTGCGGCTTGTGGCCGTGGGTGAGATGCTATGAGTGGACTGGTCCTGCCCTCGCTTTATCTCTGGCCGCTGGCGGTGCTGGCGATGTTCGCGTTGATGCCGCCGCGGCGGGCGGTGATCTTCGCGTTCTTGTTTGCGTGGCTGTTTCTGCCGATCGCGGGGATCGAGATCGATCGGCTGCCGGACTACACCAAGGTCTCGGCGACGAGCTTCGGGGTGATCGTGGGGATTTTGATCTTCGACTGGGCCCGGCTGATGGCGTTTCGCCCGTCGTGGCTGGACGTGCCGATGGTCGGATGGCTGGCTGTTGCGGGGCTGTCGGTGCTGGTCAACGGCGACGGGGCGTACCCGGCGATGTCCGAGTTTGTGCAGCAGACCATCGGCTGGGGCATCCCGTACTTCATCGGGCGGCTGTACCTGACCGACCTGGAGGCGGTGAAGGACTTGGCGCTGGGGATCGTGATCGGCGGGCTGCTGTACGCGCCGCTGTGCCTGGTGGAGTGGCGCCTGAGCCCGCAGCTGCACCGTTGGATCTACGGGTATCACCAGCACGCGTTCGATCAGGCGGTCCGGGCCGGGTCGTATCGACCGATGGTGTTTATGCAGCACGGGCTGGCGGTGGCGCTTTGGATGTGGTCGGCGACGATCGTGTCGCTGGCGCTGTGGCTCAGCGGCGGGGTCAAGCGGGTTTGGCTGTTGCCGATGGGGGCGGTCTTCGGTGTGCTGCTGGTCACTTCGCTGCTGTTTCTTAACAGCGTGGGCGCAATGGCGCTGGGGCTGCTGGCGATCGCGACTTACGGGGTGGCGATGTGGCGCAAGTCGACGTGGCCGGTGCTGGTGCTGACGCTGCTGCCGCTGGCTTATATCGGGGTGCGGGCCAGCGGGTTGTACAGCGGCGAGTCGGCGGTGGCGCTGGCGGCGTCGGCGTTTGGGGAGAACCGGGCCCAGTCGCTGGGGATGCGGCTGGAGATGGAGGGCTACATGATCCAGCACGCCGCGGCACAGCCGCTGCTGGGCTGGGGGGGCGCGGATGACGACGCCAGGCCCAGGCACCCCGAAAGCGGGCGGAAGGTGGTCACCGACGGGATGTGGGCGATCGTCGTGGCCAAGCACGGCTTTAGCGGGCTGGCGATGTGGTTGACGCTGCTGATGGCACCGACGGTGGTGATCTGCTGGAAGGGCGGCCAGGGCGGCTGGTTCCGCAGCAAGACGCCTTGGGCCGCGGCGGTGTCACTCATGCTGGTGCTGGCGATCTTCACGCTCGACTCGCTGCTCAACGCGATGATCAACCCGATCTGGCTGCTGGCCAGCGGCGGGCTGGCGAGCGTGGCGGCGGTGCTGATCATGCCCCGAGCCAGCGCGGCGGCGGCCCTTCGACAGCGCGGTCCCCGAACCCCGGCGGCCGCCTGATGGCTCGACGCACCCGGCCCAGGACACCGCGGATCGCGCTGGTCCAGCACGGCGACTACGCCGCCGCCGAGCAGCTGCGCGACCGCGGCGAACCCGAGACGTACTACGGGATGCACTACACGATCGACACGGTCCGCGGCTTGGTCGGCGAGTGCCCGCACCTGATCGTGTCGCTGGACACCGAGCCTTACGAGCGGCCCGCGGCATCCGGCAACGGCGAGCTGGCCGGCGTCGCGAGCCCGAAGGCCGGCCGGCTGCCGGCCCGGATCCGGTACGCCCTGCGGGACCGGCGGGTCGTGCTGCGGCTCCGCGAGTTCGGCCCGACGCACCTGCTGATCCGCACCGGCGGCGAGCTCGCCGAGCGGCTGCTGGCCAGCGTGGCCCCGGCGTGCGACTCGACGCTCGTGGTGTTTGCCAACGTCTTCGACCCCCGCAGTTCCCGCGAGCAGCGGCAGACCCGCCGGCTCATCACCGAGCTGAATCGCGACCGCGTCTGGAAGGTCGGCAACCACCGCTGGCCCGCCACGCAGTCGATGATCGACCATGGCCTGGACCCCGCCAAGGCCGTCGCCTGGGACTGGCCGGTCGCCCAGCGGCCCGGCGAGCACCCGGCCAAGCGCCTGGACCCGGCCGCCGAGCGGGTCGACCTTTTCTATGCCGGGACCGTCAGCGAGCCCAAGGGCGTGGGCGACCTGGTCGACGCGTTTGAGCGGCTGCACCCGGACCGGCCGAGCCTGCGGCTGACCGTGGCCGGCGACGGGCCGATGATGCCCGAGTTGCGTGAGCACCCGCTGGCCGGTGATGAAGGGCCGATCCGGCTACTGGGCCGGGTGCCGCGGGAGGATGTCATGCAGCGGATGCTCGAGGCCGACCTGGTGGTCGTGCCATCGCAGCACCGGTTCCGCGAGGGCATGCCGCAGACGCTGACCGAGGCGATGATCAGCCGGACGCCGATCGTGGCCTCGGACCACCCGGTCTTTCAACGGGCGTTCGACGAGGGCGAGGGGCTGCGGTACTTCCCGCAGCGGGACCCCGATGCGCTGGCCCGCGTGGCCGGCGAGTTGCTGGACGATGCCCAGGCGTACCACCAGCTGTCGCTGAGCACGGAGGCGGCGTTCGACAAGGTCGGCTGCGACACGACGTTTGGCGATCTGCTCGGGCAGTGGCGGAGCACTTTCGCCGAGCCCATCAGTCGCAGCGAGACGGTGGGATCGCCAACTTCCGGGGGGTCGGAGGCCGCCGCGTGATGCGATTGCTGATCGTCATCGTGAACTATCGAACCGCCGCGCTGACGGTGGACTGCCTGGCCTCGCTGGAGCCGGAGGTCGCCGAGCTGGCGGCCGGCGGCGACGTGGAGCTGGAGCAGCCCGGCGGCGCAACGTCCACGGTGCGGCTGCCAGCGGTGCAGACGCGGGTGGTCGTCACCGACGGCGACAGCGGCGACGACTCGGTCCCGGTGCTGCGGCAAGCCGTCGAGCAGCACGGCTGGGGCGACTGGTGCGAGCTGATGCCGCTGGAGGCGAATCGCGGATTTGCGGCGGGCAACAACGCGGCGATCGAGCCGGCGATGGCCGGCGGTGATCCGCCGGACCACGTGCTGCTGCTGAACCCGGACACGGTGACCCACCCGGACGCGGTGCGGACGCTGCTGGCGTTCCAGCGGACCGTCGTGGGTTGCGGGATTGCCGGCAGCCGGCTGGAGCACCGCGACGCGACGCCGCAGGCCTCAGCGTTCCAGTTCCTGCGGCCGCTGACCGAGCTGGGCACGGCGCTTCGCCTGGGCGTGCTGGACAAGGCCGCGCCCGCGGCGGTGGTGGCCCCGCCGGTGCGGGACGATCCGCACCGCACGGACTGGGTGGCCGGGGCGAGCATGCTGGTTCGGCGGGAGGTGTTCGACGACATCGGCTCGCTGGACGACGGGTACTTCATGTACTTCGAGGAGGTCGATTTCTGTCGGCGGGCGGCCGGGGCGGGGCATGCCTGCTGGTACGTGCCGCAGAGCCGGGTGGTCCATCTGGTGGGCCAGTCGTCGGGCGTGACGAGTGCGGACCGCGGGCGTCGGCGTCGGCCGGCGTACTGGTTCGAGGCGCGCAGCCGGTACTTCCGCAAGCACTTTGGCCGCGGCGGCAAGCTGGCGGCGGACGTGGCTTGGGCCGGGGCGTACCCGCTGTACCGGCTGAAGTGTCTGCTGCAGCGGCGGGCGCACCCCGACCCCCCGCGGCTGTGGAGCGACTTTTTGCGGCACAATTTTTGGCCGGGGAAAGTCGGGGGTTGACGAGATATGCCGTACTATCTGTTTCTGTGGACCGAAGAGGACGATGGCAACGTGCGGCACATCGCTGAACACGGCGTTACGCCGGACGAAGCTGAATCGGTCGTGCGGGACCCGCTCACGGTGACGCCAAACCGTCGCCGGCCTGAGCGACTGTTCGCCAAAGGATTCACCCGTCGAGGACGGCTTCTGGGCGTGTCGTACGAGATGATTGACGCGAGCACGGTGTACATCATCACCGCTTACGAAATCGAGCTATGATCGAACCCAAACCACATCGCATCATCCGCCCTTTCACGCCTGAAGAGCGTGAGATGTTCGTGCGGGCTAAACGCGAGGACGAAGAAGACATGCCGCTGATGATCGCCGAGGCGAAGGCGGACATGCGTCGGCTCGAGCGTCTGGCCGAGGCCCGTTTCGCGCTCAAGGCGGCGCGGGAGGCGGCGGGGCTCACCGTCGAGTCCGTCGCGGCGAAGGCGGACCTCGGCGAGCAGGAGCTGGGCCGGCTGGAGAATGAGCGTCTGCTGGACGTGCCGCTGGCGACGCTGATGCGGGTAGCCGATGCAGTGGGTGTGGAGATTCGCCTGACAGTTGGGGCCCCGGCCAGCGAGGCGGCCTGATGAGCGTGGGCACCGCGAACCCCGAGGCTCTGACTGCGCCGACGGCGAGCCCGCCCGTCGTGGTGGATGAACGGCCCGCCGATGCGCCCCCGGCCGCGCACGGCAGCACCAATCAGAACCCGGCGGGCGTCGGTCTCTGGGCGCTGCTGCGCGAAGACCTGCGGACGCACGACGGGCTGTGGCTGGAGCAGGGGTTCTGGGCGGTCGCGGTGCACCGGCTGGGCAACTGGCGGATGGGGCTGCCCAAGCTGCTGCGGATGCCGATGACGGTGGTGTATCGGCTGCTCTACAAGGTCGTGGAGTGGACCTGCGGCATTTCGCTGCCGTACACCGTGAAGCTCGGCCGGCGGGTCCGGCTGTGGCACCACGGCGGGATGATCCTGCACGCCCACGCGATCGGCGACGACTGCCAGCTGCGGCACAACACGACGCTGGGCGTCGCCCGCACCGGCGAGAACTACCGGCTGCCGACGCTCGGTGCCGGCTGCGACATCGGCGCGGGCGCGGCGATCCTCGGCGAGGTTCAGCTCGGCGATGGGGCGGTGGTCGGGGCCAACGGGGTCGTGACCAAGGACGTGCCGGCGGGGGGGGTGGCGGTGGGGATCCCGGCGCGGGTGGTGAAGGTGGTGGGGTCCGATGATGCCGGGCGGGCTAAGCCGCAAGCGGCGTTGGAGGCGTCGTGAGCGAGCTGTTGGACAACGCGAAGCCCGCGGTCGGCGTGGTCGCGATCGGGCGCAACGAGGGCGAGCGGCTCAAGCGGTGTCTGCGGTCGGTGGTCGATGCGGCGGACGCGGTGGTGTACGTGGACTCGGGCTCGACCGATGGCAGCGTGGCGTTTGCCGAGTCGCTGGGTGTGCATGTGATCGACCTGGACATGTCCCAGCCGTTCACGATGGCGCGGGGGCGCAACGCGGGTTACCGCTGGTTGCGGGCCCACCGCCCGGAGCTGAACTACACGCAATTTCTCGATGGCGATTGCGAGGTGGTGGACGGCTGGCTCGCGGCCGGGGCGGCGGCGTTGGATGCGGACGATGAGTTGGCGGCGGTGAGCGGGCGTCGGCGGGAGAAGCACCCGGAGGCGAGCGTCTACAACGCGCTGGCGGACCTGGAGTGGGATACGCCGGTGGGGCGCGTGCAGTCGTTCCATGGTGACGTCATGCTGCGGAATCGAGCCGTCGACGCCGTGGGCCTGTTCAACGAAACGCTGATCTGCGGCGAGGAGCCGGAGCTGGCGGTGCGGCTGCGGCGGGCGGGGTGGCACGCCGAGCGGCTGGACCGCGAGATGACGCGACACGACGCGGCGATGACCAGCTGGCGGCAGTGGTGGAAGCGCTCGGTCCGGGGCGGCTGGGCGTACGCCGAGGGCGCGGCGATGCACGGCAAGCCGCCCGAACGGCACAACGTCCGGCAGCGCGACAGCGTGCTCTTCTTCGGCCTGGGCTACCCGCTGGCGCTGCTGGCGCTGGCCTGGCCGACGTGGGGGTTGAGCCTGCTGGGGTTGATCGTGTACCCGGTGCTGGGGGCGAAGGTGTACCGGTGGGCCCGGGAGACCCGGGGCTGGTCGGCCCGGCAGGCCCGGCCGTACGCGGCGTCGGTGGTGCTGGGCAAGTTTCCGCAGGCGGTGGGGATGCTCAAGTACTACTGGGGGCGGGTGCGTGGCAAGACGCCCACACTGATTGAATACAAGACGGGGTCCGATGCGGCCGACAATGGGGGGGGTGGTGTGGCGGCGTCGTGTGACGCAGCACCTGCTCAAGCGAGCGCGGCGGACCGGGCCGGCGCCGAAGCGGTGCGTGCATGAAAGCGGCAGTCATCGGCACGGGCGTGATCAGCGAACAGCACCTGCAGTTTTTGCGGGGCCGCGATGACGTGGACGTGGTGGGCGTGGCCGACCTGTCGCCGATCGCCGGGAAGGTCGCCGCCGAGCGGTATGGGGCGGGCGGGTCGTTCACCGACTACCGGACCATGCTGGAGCGGACCTCGCCGGACGTGGTGCACATCTGCACGCCCCCGGCGACGCACGAGCGGATGGTCATCGACTGCCTGGATGCCGGGGCCCACGTGCTGTGCGAGAAGCCGCTGACGCTGGCCCACGACAAGCTCGGGCCGCTGCAGCAGCGGGCCGCGGATGCCGGCCGGGCGCTGGTCGAGGACCACAACTACCGCTTCAACCGGCCGGTGGCGGCGATCCGCAAGATGATCGACAGCGGCGAGCTGGGGCAGGTGCAGGAAGTCGAGGTCCGCATGGCCCTGGGCATCCGCGGCGGCGGGCGGTACGCGAGCCCGGCGATGCCCCACCCGTCGCACAAGCTGCCCGCCGGGGTGATCCACGAGTTCATCACCCACCTGTCGTACCTCACGCTGGCGATGCTGCCGGTGCCCGAGGGTCACGGCTGGGACCGCGTCGCCGCGGCGTGGTCGAATCACGGGCCGGTTCTGCCCCCCCTCCCTCCAAGGGAGGGGCTGGGGGAGGGTCGCGACTCTGGTGATTCGACCACGACCAATCGTGCCGACACCGCCCAGGACCGACCCTCACCCCGGCCCTCTCCCTGCCAGGGAGAGGGGGCCAAGGCGAGCGGCGCCACCGAACAATCTTCCGGGGGTGATCCTTTCAAGTACGACGACCTGGACGCGCTGGTGATCGCCGGCGAGAGCCACGCGCGGATCCGCTTTTCGTGTCGCACCGGGCCCGACACGTTCGCGATCACCGTCCGCGGCTCGGAGGGCTGGGCATCGACCGACCTGTTCCAGCCGCACCTGACGCAGGTCCGGCCGCGGCTCGGGGGCGACCAGCTTTCGCCGATTGTGAACCACGTGGTCAACGGCGTGCAGCTGGCCCGCAGCGGCGCAGCGAACCTCCGCGACAAGCTGCTGCAGCGCACGGCGTACGAGGGGCTTCATGCCCTGCTCGAGCAGACATACGATGCACTGCGGGACGGTCACACCCCGCCGGTGAGCCCCGCCGACGTCGACGCCGCGAGCCGGCTGGTCGACGCGCTGCTCGCCGAGGAGAACCGGCTGTGAAGATGTTCATCACCGGCGCCGCGGGATTTCTGGGCCAGTACGTGGTCGCCCGCGCGCTGCGGGACGGGCACGAAGTGGCCGCGCTGATCCGGCCGGGCACGCCCCGCAGCCGCACGCCGTGGATCGATCACCCGGCCCTGACCCAAGTCACCGGCGACCTGCGCCGGGCGGGCGACCTGGTCGAGGCGATCGGCCAGTGCGACGTGGTCGTGCACCTGGCCGCCGCAAAGTCCGGCGGCTTCTACGACCAGCTGGGCGGCACCGTCGTGGCCACCGAAAGCCTGCTGTCGGCGATGTGCGACGCCGACGTCAAACCGATCGTCGTGACCAGCAGCTTCGCGGTGTACGACTACCAGCAGATCCGCACCCGGGCCACGCTGGACGAGGCCACGCCCACCGAAGCCGACCCGCTGGGCCGCGACGACTACTGCCAGACCAAGCTGCTGCAGGAGCGGCTGATCCGCGAGGCCCACGCCGAGGATGCGATCCATGCGGTCATCGTTCGCCCGGGCGTGATCTACGGCCCGGGCAACCTGTGGAACGCCCGGCTGGGCATGCAGGCCGGCCGCACCTGGATTCGCACCGGGGCCAACGCCAGGCTGCCGCTGGTATACGTGGAGCACTGCGCGACCGCGCTGCTGGCCGCGGCGACACATGCCGTGGAGGCCGACCGCGGGGACGACCCGCTGGTGCTCAACCTGCTCGATGACGACCCGCCGTCGCAGCGGCGCTATATGAAGCTGCTGCAGCGTCGCGCCGCCCCCAAGCCGCGGATCGTGCCGATCAACTACACGCTGCTGCGGATGACCTCGAACACGATCGACCTGGTCAATCGCGCCTTGTTCCGGGGGCAGGTGAAGGTGCCGTCGCTGCTGCGGCCCGCCGCGCTGCTGGCCCGGCTCAAGCCGCTGCGGTTCGCCAACGCCCGGATCAAGCAGACGCTTAACTGGTCCCCGGACTTCAGCCTGGAGCAGGCCATCGACCGCAGCCAGACCGGCGAAGCCGCCGCGACCCTGACGCTCGACGGCGCCGGCCCGCAGCTGCGGCTGACCGCGACCGATGACGACCCCGATACGCACCGGGGGGCCGCCTGATGCGAGTGGCCTACCTCACCGGCCAGTACCCGCGGGCGACCGACACCTTCATTCAGCGGGAGGTCGAGGCGCTGCGCAGCCGCGGGCTCGACGTTGTGACCCTCTCGGTCCGCCGGCCCGAAGCGAAGCACCTCGTGGGCCCCGAGCAGCAGGCCGAGCACGAGCGGACGCACTACCTGCTGCCCGCCGGCCCGCTCAAGCTGCTGGCGGCGCAGTGGCGGGCCCTCCGCCACAACCCGTCGGGCTACCGCGAAGCGATCAAGCTCGCGTGGCGGATGCGCCAGCCGGGCGTGAAGCCGACGCTGTACCAGCTGTTCTATTTCGCCGAGGCGGCGCTCGCCGCCGACGTGCTCCGGGACCAGAAGGTCGATCACCTGCACAACCACTTCGCCAACAGCAGCTGCTCGCTCTCGACGCTCGCCGCGGCCATGGCGGGCGTGCCCCTGTCGTTCACGATGCACGGCCCGGCGATCTTCTACGAGCCCAAGTTCTGGCGCATCGATCTGAAGATCGCCGCGGCGAAATTCGTCAGCACGATCAGTCACTTCTGCCGAAGCCAGGCCATGGCCTTCAGCGACCCGGACCACTGGGGCAAGCTGCGGATCGTGCACTGCGGCATCGACCCCGCCTGGTTCCCCCCCCCGGAATATGACCCCGGGCGGCACGAGGGTGTGGGCAGCCGGTTGCTGTATGTCGGCCGACTCGCCGCCGTCAAGGGCCTGCCCGTGCTGCTGGACGCGATGACCCGGCTGCCCGATGCGGTGCGTCTGACCGTCGTCGGCGACGGCGAGGACCGCGACTGGCTGGAGCGACGCACCACGGAACTGGGGCTCGAGGGTCGCGTCGACTTCGTCGGCTATCGCAGTCAGTCCCAGGTGCGAGAGCACCTTCGGCAGACCGACGCGTTCGTGATGAGCAGCTTTGCCGAGGGCGTGCCGGTCGTGCTGATGGAGGCGCTGGCGGCGGGGGTGCCTGTGGTGGCCACGCAGATCGCGGGGGTGCCCGAGCTGGTCGAACACGAGGTGACCGGCCTGCTGGTGTCGCCGGGCGATGCCGGGGCGCTGGCCGACGCGGTGGGGCGGCTGCTGGATGATCCGGGTCTGCGGACGACGCTGGCGACCGCCGGGCGGGACCGCGTGTTCAGCGAATACGACATCAACGCCGAGGCCGCGTGGCTGGCGCAGCTGTTTCGAGGCGAGAGCGAAATTGGGCAGCTTCGGCCTTCGGCCCCCCCTCCCTCCCAAGGAGGGGCCGGGGGAGGGTCGGGCGCTGAGTCTGCCATGATCTGCCTGCCAGCTTCCGCTTCAACCCAGCCCGACCCTCACCCCAACCCTCTCCCTGGCAGGGAGAGGGGGCCCGAGCAGGAGGCCGCCGCGTGACCAGACGCTACTGCCTCATCAGCCCGTGCCGTGACGAGCAGGCGACGCTTCGGCGGACGCTCGACGCGGTCGTGGCGCAGGCGGTGCAGCCCGCGAAGTGGGTGATCGTCGACGACGGTTCGACGGATGACACGCCGGCGATCCTCGCGGAGTACTGCGCCAAGCATCCATGGATTACCGTGGTCCAGAAGCCCGACCGCGGCGCCCGCAAGGTCGGCCCCGGCGTGATCGAAGCGTTCTACGCCGGGTATGACACGATCGACCCGACCGAGTTCGACTACGTCTGCAAGTTCGACGTGGACCTGGACCTGCCGCCGGGCTATTTCGAGACGCTGATACAGCGGATGGAGGCCGAGCCACGGATCGGCACGTGCAGCGGCAAGCCGTACTACCCGCCGGCGGTCCTGCGGGGCGACCCGCCGCCGACGCGGGACGAGCTGCTGCAGGACGATCAGGCGTTCGACACCTCCGGCCTGGTCTCGGAAAAGTGCGGCGACGAGATGTCGGTCGGGATGATCAAGTTCTATCGGACCTCCTGTTTCACTCAGATCGGCGGGTTCGTCCGGCAGGTCATGTGGGACGGCATCGACTGCCACCGCTGCCGACAGCTGGGGTGGATCGCGGTCTCGTGGGACGATCCGGAGTTGCGGTTCGTGCACCTGCGACCGATGGGCACGAGCCACAAGGGCATTTTCACCGGGCGGATGCGGCACGGCTTTGGCCAATGGTTCATGGGCACGGGGCTGACGTACATGACTGCCAGTGCGGCGTTCCGGATGACCCGGCCGCCGTACGTCTTGGGCGGGGCCGCGATGTGGTGGGGCTACGTCCGCTCGGCTCTTGCGGGAGAACCCCGACTGGCTGATCCGCAACTGCGTCGCTTGATCAGCCGATACCAATGGCAGTGTCTGCTGCGTGGCAAGTCCGCCGCGACGGCCGAGCTGAACCAGCGGCAGGCGGAGGCCTGGCAACCGCCGCCTTCGCCGCAAGCTCCCGAACCCCCGGCCGCCGAGCCGCGGTCCGCCGCCGCCTGAGCCGCTCTTCGCGTGACCCGACCCCTGGGTGACCCCCGCCGAACCCGGCAGCAGTAGCATGACCGACGTCTACGACATGCAGACCCTCCGCCAGAGCCGCGACCGTGACATCGATGTGTCGATCGTCGTGCCGGTGTTTAATGAGAAAGACAACGTCGAGCCGCTAGTCGCTGAGCTCCGGGAGCTCATGGACGGCGGGGCGTGGTCCTACGAGTGCATTTTCATCGACGATGGCAGCCACGACGACACCGTCGGGCGGCTGCTGGAGCTCACCGGCGACGACGAGCGATTCACCGTGCTCGAGCTGATGCGGAACTTCGGGCAGACCGCCGCGATGGCCGCCGGGTTCAACCACGCCCG
Source organism: uncultured Phycisphaeraceae bacterium (assembly GCA_964625505.1). Classification (GTDB taxonomy): domain Bacteria; phylum Planctomycetota; class Phycisphaerae; order Phycisphaerales; family Phycisphaeraceae; genus CAZVBW01. The sequence continues at coordinate 38,571 of CAZVBW010000008.1, read as the reverse complement.
CGGCGGCGTCATCGTTCCGATGGACGGCGACCTGCAAAACGACCCCAACGACATCCCCGCCCTGGTCGCGAAGCTCGACGAAAACGGCGAGCAGCCCGGCAAGTGGGACATCGTCAGCGGCTGGCGGAAGAACCGCCAAGACAAGCTGATGAGCCGGCGGTTCCCGTCGATCCTCGCCAACCGCCTGATCAAGAAGCTCACGTGGACCACCGAGATCCACGATTTCGGCTGCTCGATGAAGGCCTACCGTCGGCAGGTCCTCGAGGACGTGCACCTCTACGGCGAGATGCACCGGTTTCTCCCGGCGATCTGCAAGTGGCGTGGTGCCCGCGTCACCGAGATGGTCGTCCACCACCGGCCCCGCATCCACGGCGAGTCCAAGTACGGCCTCAAACGCACCGGCAAGGTGCTGCTGGACCTGCTCACCGTCAAGTTCCTCGGCGACTATCTCACTAAGCCAATCTACTTTTTCGGCAAGGTCGCGGGCATGACGATGCTCATCGCCCTGGCGTCGTTCGGCGTCGCCGTGCTCCAGCGGTTCGGCATCCTCTACTGGGGCGGCAACGACTTCCTGACGCTCAACCGCAACATCCTCGTGAACTTCGCCGCGATGCTCTTCCTGATGAGCGTGTTCATGCTGCTCATCGGTGTACTGGCCGAGCTGCTGGTCCGCATCTACCACGAGTCGCAAAACCTCACGCCTTACAAGGTCCGCAACCTCTACCGCGGGACGTACGCCGCCGCCGACCCGCCGCCCGGCGACCACCCCCAGCGGAACCCGCGGACCACCACGCCCGCCGCCGGTCGCGTCGCCGCCGAACACCAAGAGCCGCTTCGCGAGTCGGCGTAAAGCCCGCTATTCGTCCAGGATCGTCGAGTGTGACGGCAGTGGCACCATTCCAGAGTGGGTCGATCGGGTTGACGAGGCGTGGTTTACCTTGCCCGGGTGGACCGCGACCCGCCCCCGATCGAGCGTAACCCTGCTACCGCCGCCGACGGGCAGCCGCTGCAGCTCTCGTCCAGCGGGGCCGGCCAGCTATCGAGCTGGGCACTGGTGTCGCTGACCTGCGGGGTCCTGTCGCTGGGGCTGCTGTGCATGGCGGCGACGCTGCCGCCGGTGAGCCTGGGGCTCGGGCTGGTGGCGATCGTGGCCGGCTGGATCGGCCGGCGCGGGGTGCCGCATGGCGATCCGCGGGGCGTGTCGCTGCGGCTGGCCACGGCGGGCCTGGTCAGCGGGGTCCTGGGTGTGGGGGCGACGCTCGCGGTGCTGCTGCTGGTCTTCGTCGGTCCGCTTTAACTGGACGCGGCGTCGCCGGCGCGGGCGGCCCGGTGGCCTACAATCCCGTTCGGATGAGCCACCCCGCCCTGCACCTTCATCAACCGCTGGCCGGCCCCGAAGACGGCGGCGATCGGACCCCGTACAAGCGGATGCTCCTGGCGTTCTCGGGCTGGATGGACGGCGGCGACGTGTCCACCGGGACCGTCAAGCGGCTCATCGATCAGACGGACGCAACCTTCGCCGCCCGCCTGGACCCGGCGGGGTATTACCTGTACCACGTTCCCGGCGATATGCAGGTCGCCGCGATGTTCCGCCCGCCGATCAAGATCGACGAGGGCGTCATCCAGTCGATCGAGATGCCCACCAACAACCTGTACGCCAGCACCGAGCACGGGCTGCTGCTGTTCGTTGGCCACGAGCCGCACCTGCGGTGGGAGAGCTTTGGCGATGCGATCCTCGAGATCGCCCGCACCGGCGGGGTCGAGCAGATCCTGTTCGTCGGCAGCTTCGGCGGGGCGGTGCCGCACACCCGCGAGCCCCGGCTGTACGTTGCCGCGTCCAACCCCGACCTCCGCGACAACCTCAAGGAGTACGGCGCCCGCGCGAGCAACTACGAGGGCCCGGGCAGCTTCACCACGTACCTCATGACCCGCGCTGCCGAGGAGGGCCTGCCCATGGCGTCGCTGGTCGCCGAGATCCCCGGCTACCTGCAGGGCACCAACCCGATGAGCATCGAGGCGGTGACCCGCCGGCTGGCCAAGATCCTGGACATGCACCTGGACGTGGCCAAGCTCCGAAAGGCAAGCACGCGCTGGGAGCTGCAGGTCTCCGCGGCGGTCGAAAAGGACGACAACCTTGCTGAGCGCGTCCGCGAGTTGGAGAAGCAGTACGACGACGAACTTATCGGCGTCAAGGTCGGGGATGACGATGCGGACGATGAGGACGAGCTCGACGACGAGGACGACGACTGAGCGGCTGTTATCTGGCGGCGCATTGTCGATCAGCGGGATGCCGGTCGGCTCGAAGTTGCTTGAGGATGCGGGTGGGCGAGGGTCGACCGCCCGCTTGTGCTGCTGCGCCTGCTTTTCGAGGGCCTCGAATAGCTCGGGTCGTAAGTCGCGAATGCAGAGCGATCGGCTCATGAAACAATGATTATTCGCATTGATCGGGTTGCAGGCTTGGCGGAACCGCAACGCGTCCGCTTGCGTCTAAACTGCCGTGATGACGCACAATCGCCGCTTGCTGTGGGTGCTGCCGCTGCTGGGAATGACGGCTTGGCCGGCGCTCCCCGCGTCGGGGCAGATGGACGCCCTGTCGGACCCGGAGTTCATCGAAGGGCTTCGCGAGCGCGGGATGACCGACCTGCTGGTGCACCTGGCCGACAGCGGCGAGCTGGACGACCCGGCGGCGGCCCACCTGATCACGATCGCCCAGCAGCGGCTCGAAGCGTTCAACCCCGACCGCTCGCTCGAGCAGCAGCAGCAGGCGCTCGCTGACGCCATCGAGCGCTACCGCCAGCTGCTGGGCGACGCGTCGTTGGCCGATCGACCTGAGCGGCCGATGTGGCTGACCGACTTTGCTGAGGTGCTGCTGTTTGATTACCTCACGCGGCAGCAGCGCAACGCCTTGGAGTTCTACACGCTGGGTGTGCCCACCGCCGAGCAGCGGACGGCGTACGAGGCCGTGGCCGCCGAAGCCCTCGCCTCGGCCGAGCAGGCGAACCTCGCGCTGTTCCGGTTGCAGAGCCGGCTGTCGCAGGACCCGGGGCTCCGCGACCGACTCTCGGCGGCCGGGACGCTGGACCGGCTGACCGAGCTCTACGGCGAGCAGAAGACGCCGTACTGGCTCGGGCTGGCGTCGCTGTATACGGCCCAGCTGCCCGACGAGGCGGACTACTTCGCGCAGATCGCGGCCGGCACGCGCAACCCCGGTGTACCCCCGCAAGAGCCCACCGTCGAGCGTGAGCGTGAGCGGCTTCTCGGCCAGGCGGCGGACCGTCTGATCGAGTTTGCCGAGGACACGAGTCAGCCGGAGGTGGTGCAGAAGCAGTCGGCGGTCGCCGTGGGCCGGGCGCGGACGCTGGCCGGCGACCCGGACGCGGCGGCGGGCGGGCCGCTGGGCGAGGTGGTGGCCGCTGGGGGAGGCGGCTACGCGGACCTGCTGGCCCAGATCGCGATGGCTTACGTGCGGGAGGCCGGCGGTGAGCCCGAGCGTGCGATGGCCATCCTCGAGCAGGCGCAAAACCACGGCGCGGTGCAGGAAGACACGACCCGGCTGCTTCACACGCTGGTGGTCGACGCGATGCACCGCTTGCTGCAGCAGCGGGCGGCCCAGGCTTCTGGCGAGCAGGCGCAGCAGCTCCGCAGCGCGTCCTACGAGGTGTACCTCGACTTCCTAGACAACCCGCAGATCGACGGCCAGACCGCCGAGCGGCTGCGGTCCTACATCTATCAGCGGTGGGAGGCGAGCGTCCCGGAAGACCGCGACCCCGCCGAGCTGCCCCCGGCGGTCCGGCTGGGTGTGGCCACGGTTGCCTTGGGCCGGGCGCAGCAAGGCCAGGGCGACCCCACCGAACTGCGGGCCAAAGCGATCCGCTATCTCGAGACGCTGATCGGAGACGAGGTATCACCGGAGGTCCGTGCGCCAGCCACGTTCAACCTGATGGCCGCACTGTTCGCGACCGACCGCACCGGTCCGACCGTGCTGCAAATCGCCCAGTTGGGGACCAACCTCGCCGAGACGCTGCCCGAGCGACGTGAGTCGGAGCGGGCCATCGAGATCGCGATCAGCCTGATGCGCCAGGCGCACCAGCAGGCGGCGGCGGACCCGCGGGTCGCCCAGCAGTACCAGCGGACGGCCAGGGTCCTGCTGGACCAGTTCGGCAGGACGGCGGCGGCGGATCGGGAGCGGCTTTACTACGTGCTGGAGGTTCTCGAACCCCAGGGTGAGTTGGAGCAGGCGGTCGCCGCCCTGGAGCCAATCCCGATGACCCACCCGGACTACTTCGGGGCCCGGCAGCAGATGGTGGTCTACCTCCAGCGGCTCCGCGAGCGGGCCACGCAGCGGCTTGCCGCGCTCGAAGGCTCCGAGGCTCCCGCCGCCGAGCGGGCCGAGGCCGCCGCCCAGCGGGACCAGTACACGCAGCAACTGCGTGAAGCCGCCGAGCAGCTGATCAGCGACGCCCGCAACGAGCTGCTGGACCGCGAGGGCGTCGAGTCGGCTCGGCTGGTCGCCGCGTCCCGCTCGCTGGGTGCGGCCCGGATCGCCTTAGCCGACCTGGCGATCGCGCAGGACCAATACGACCTGGCCATGGAGCTGCTCGAGCCGTTCGAGCGGGAGCATGCTGACGAACCGGTCCTGATGAATCAGGCACGGAGTCGGCGGATCCTGGTGCAGATGGAGTCGGGCGATCTGGAGGCGTTGCGGCAGACCGCCAGCACGCTCTTCGAAGCGGACCCGGACGCGGCGGCCCCGGTGGTGTTTGAGGTGCTCACCCGGCTGGACCAGCAGATTCAGTCGCTGCGTGGTCAGGCCGCCGAGCAGGCGTTGCCCGCCCGCCGCGAGCAGCTGGAGCAGGAAGCGCAGACCAAGGCCCAGGCGGCGGTGCAGCTGTCCGAGCTGTTGCTGCAGTGGGCCCAGGGCCAGGGCTTCCCTGCCGATCAGATGCTGGGCTACCAGCTGATGCGGGCCCGGGCGCTCAACATCGCGGACCGGCCGGGCGAGGCCCTGGAGCTGGTCCGGCCGCTCGCCTCGCAGTTCCCCAACGAGGTGCAGGTCATCCACAACCTCGCCGAGGCGATGTTCAAACAGGCCGAGCAGGCCGGCGGCGCCGAGGCCCAGCGGCTCTATATCGAGGCCGTCCCGCTGTTCGACCAGATCATTCAGGGCCTGGACGCGCAAAACCCCAAGCCCGACCCGTGGTGGAACGCCTGGACCCGCCGGCTGCAGGTGCTCAGCCGCATCGGCTCGCCCGAGCAGCAGTCCAACATCGGTCGGCTGGTCAACCGCATCGAGCGGGAGCAGGGATCGCTGGGCCCCCAGCAGTACGCCCGGACGCTCCGCGACCTGCGGACCCGCCACGGTGGGTGATCCCGATACGCCACCGGCACCCGCCGCCGATTCGACCGCTACGCTGATCCCATGCAATACCGCCGACTCGGCAACTCGGGCCTCCACGTGTCGCTGCTGGGCTTTGGCAACTTTACGTTCGGCAACAACTGGTGGGGCGACTTCACCGACGAGCAGGCCGTCGCCCTGCAGAACCACGCCGTCGACCGCGGCGTGAACTTCTTCGACTCCGCCCCGGCCTACGGCAACGGCCGGGCCGAATCGCTGCTCAAGGACACCATCCAATACGCCGGCCGGGACCACATCGTGGTCTCGACCAAGTTCGGCTACGACCTGGTGACCGACCCCGGCGAGGGCGGCCACCGCGAACGCAAGCAGGACTTCTCACCCGCCTTCGTCCGGGCCGACCTCGAACGGTCGCTCGGCCGGATGGGCATCGAGTGCATCGACTTCTACCAGGCCCACAACCTCAAGCTGCCGGCGATGAGCGACGACCTGTTCGCGGTCCTGCAGGCACTGGTCGACGAGGGCAAGATCCGCTCGTGGGGCGTGGCGCTGGGCCCGGCGATCGGCTGGCGTGAGGAGGGCTTGCTCGGGATCGAGCGGGGCGCCGCCGCGGTGCAGACGGTGTACAACCTTTACGAGCAGGACCCCGGCCGCCCGATCGCCGACGCCGCCGAGACCGCAGGCAGCTCGGTCATCGCCCGCGTGCCCACCAACTCGGGCATCCTCGACGACGAGTTCGACAGCTCCGACCACAAGTTCGCCGCCAACGACCACCGCAAGTTCCGCGACCGCGACTGGCTGGTCTACGGCATCCAGAAGAACGACATCGTCCGCCCGATGGCCGAGGCCGCGGGGCTGAGCCTGCGGCAGTTTGCCTTCAAGTGGCTCGCCAGCCAGCCCGCGATGGCCAGCATCGAGCCCAACATCGTCAGCCAGCAGGACATCGACGACTTCGCCGACGCCGCGGACGGCAAGCCGCTGCCCGCCGACGTGCTTCAAGAGCTCGCCGGTTTGTATGCGACGCACTTCGGCCTCGGTACCGCGGCCGCGCCATGTGACCTGAAGTCCAGTTCAGCCGATGATGGCAAGGTCGCCAGCGACCCGAAGGTCGTCACGCCCAAGGCGCTCAGCCCGACTTCGTGAGGCTGACCTGCACCGGCACTTCGTACCGCCCCCCGCTCTCGGACCGCTCCGGCGGCTTCGGCGCCGCCGCGTCGGGCACGCCCTCGATGACCCGCATCATCGCGACCTCGTCGCACGCGTCGTGCTTGGGACACATCACACACTCGGCCCAGACCTTCATCGGCAGCTTCGCCCGGTCTACCACCTCAAAGCCCAGCTTCTCGAAAAACCGCTGCTCATACGTCAGCGTCATCGCCCGGGCGATCCCCAGCCGACGCGCCTCCTCCAGACACGCCTCGACCAACCGCCCGCCAACGCCCTGGCCCCGCTGCGACGGGTCCACCGCCAGCGACACCACCTCCGCCAGATTCGCCCACACGATCGACAACCCGCACACCCCGACCACCCCCCCGGAAGCCCCCTCCGCGGGTTCCTCGCCATCGACCGCCACGGTCAGCTCCCGCACATTCTCGTACAGCGTCGCCAGCGACTTGGGCAACATCAGCCCATACTCCGCCGCGTCGTTGATGATCCGGTGCACCGCCGGCACATCCGCCACCGTCGCCGGTCGAAACCGCATGTTGTGATCCTAAGCAGCTTGCGGCTTAGCCATCAGCGGTTAGCCGTTAGCGGTTAGCCGTTAGTGGTTAGCCAGAAGCCAGAACCCACAAGCCAACAGCCGAGTCGGCCGCAGGCCGGCGAAGCGTCAAATCAACCTTCACACCTTCACACCTTCGCACCTTCACATCTTCGTCCTTCACCCTTGCACCTCAATCCTCGGGTCCAACCACGCGTAAGCCACGTCGACCACGAGGTTGAACCCCACCAGCATCGTCGCGTAGACCAGCACCACGCCCAGGATCAGGAACTGGTCCTTGTTGAGCACGCCGGCCACGAAGTGCTCGCCCAGGCCCGGCAGGTTGAACACCTGCTCGACCACGAACGACCCGGTCATCGCCCCCGCCGCCGCGGGCCCGAGGAACGACAGCACCGGCAGGTACGCCACCTTCATCGCGTGACCAAACAGCGCCCGCCGATGGCTGAGCCCCTTGGCCCGGGCCGTGCGGATGAAGTCGCTGGTCATCACGTCCGCCAGCCCCAGCCGCACCAGCCGCGCGATGTAGGCCGCCGGTGCGATGCCCAGCGTCACCGCCGGCAGGATCAGGTGCCGCCAATCCCCCCAGCCCCCGACCGGCAGCCACCCCAGCAGCCCCGCGAACACCACCAGCAGCACCGACCCGGTCACGAAGCTCGGCAGCGACACCCCCAAAAGCGCCACCATCAGCGACCCGCTGTCCAGCCACGAGCCCGGCCGAAGCGCCCCGGTCACCCCCGCCAGCGTGCCCAGACACAGCGCCACCACCAGCGCCAGCGCCCCGACCATCACGCTCACCGGCAGCCCCTCGGCGATCAGGTCCGCCACCCGCACGTCCCGGTAGACCAGCGACGGCCCGAAGTCCGGTGCCGGATACCGCTCGCTGCCCAGCACCAGCCCCCGCACGTACCCGGTGACGAATGACCACGGGCTGTCCAGGTTGTACTGTCGCTGAATCGCCGCCTGCACCGCCGCCGGCGGCCGACGCCCCTCGTCGTTGGACAGCGGATCGCCCGGCAGCACCCACACCGCCGCAAACGTGACGAAGAACACCACCGCCAAAATCACCGGCAGCTGCACCAACCGCCACACAATCAACCGCAACACCCCCGCAGCCTACCCGCCCCCCAAAACCCACGCCTTCAGGTGTGGGCGGGCCGACACACGTGTGTGCCTGTGGTGGACCAAAGCGACCCCACAGCAACCCTCCGATCACGCCGTCACCTGGAGCTCGCTGCGCTCGACCCCAGACACCGCCCGCGGCTCACCCCGGCCCGCCGCCGCTCCGAGCCGCGGATGAATATCCGCGGCCGTTGGGTGATGCGGTGGGCTTGGGACCCGCGGCAGGCTTGAGCGGCCGCGGGTATGCACCCGCGGCTCGGGGTCGCCCGCCGCGGCGGGCCGGTCTCGCCCGACCACGGTCGGGCACCTCGCGGCGATTAATCCGCGTCTTCCTGCGCCCGCTCGGCGACGGCCCGGAAGTAGGCCTCGGCCTGGTCCTGGTAAGCCCGCGGGGGCTGTTGGCGTTGACCCTCGAGCAGGTCGCGGGTGAGGCGGGGCGGCAGTCGGCCCCAGTCGTCGGCACCGGTGGGCAGATCGCCCAGCGGGCCGCCGTCCTCGCCGGGCATCTCGCCGGCCATCTGCTGTGACGGCTGGTCGCTCGGCTCACCGGGTTGTGGCGAGGGTTGCTGCGAGGGCATCATCGACGGGTCGCCCTGCTGCATCTGCTGCACACGCGCCGCCTCCATCGCGGCGATCTGTTGCGACAGTGCTTCGGCGAGCGTCTGCGACGCGGCCTGGGCCTGCGCCTGATCCATCGGTTGGCTGGGCTGCCCCGGCTGGCTGGGCGTTGGCTGGCCCGGCGGCGGGGCCTCAGCCGACTGCGCCCCGGGGGCGGGCTCGCTGCCCTCGGTCGATTGCGGGTCGGTCGCGGCGGGGGTCGTCGCCTCGTTGTTCATCGCCGACTGCATGGGCTCGCCGGGGGCTTGGTTGGACATGGCTTCGCCCGCGGGCTGGGCGTGCATCGCCTGATCCAGCTGATCCAGCGCCTGGGCCATCATCTGCGAGCTTTCCGGGCTGGCGGGCATCGCACCCGCCGGCGGGGGCGGCTGGGGCATGCTCGGCGTCGGCGGCTGGGGCATCCCGGGGGTCCCGGGCATCGGCGGCGTCGGCTCGCCGGCCATCGCCTCACCTGACGGCGGCTGCGGCGTTGCGCCCTCGGCAGCCTGGGCGAGCTGCTGCGCCTGCTGCTGGATCTGCTCGCCGGCCTGCTCAGCGGCTTGCTGGGCTTGCTGAGCCGACGGTGTCTGAGCCATCTGCTCCTGGGTCTGCGGCAGCGCTTGCTGCGCCAGCGCCTGCTGCGCCTGTGCCGCCTCACTCAGGGCCTGGGCGTTCTGCTCCTGACCCAGCCGCTGCTCGTGGCGGGCGGCCCGCTCGGTCGTGTCCGCGGCGGTCTGCACCTGCTCGGTGATCGGCGATTGTTGCTCGGCCGCCTGGGCCAGCTGCTCGGCCAGCTCGCCAGTCGGCTGCGCGTCCTGCTGGGCCTGGGCCTGCGCGGCGGCCTGTTGCTGGGACTGGGCCATCTGCTGGGCCTGCTCGGCGAGCTGACCCGCCTGCTCGGCGGCTTGCTGGGCTTGCTCCTGGACCTCGCCGGCGGCCTGGGCCTGCTGCTGAGCCTGCTGCGACGCTTCCTGCGCGGCCTGCTGGCCGGGCTCGCCCGCTTGTTCTTGGGCGGCCTGGGCTTGCTGCTGGGCCTCCTGCTGCGCGGCTTGAGCGGCCTCGCCGGCCTGCTGGGCGGCCTGCTCCAGCTGTTGCTGCGCTTCGCCGAGCGCTTCGGCCATCTGCTGCGACGACTCGGCCGCGGCCTGCGCCTGTTCCGCCGGCGACTCGCCTTGCGGCTCGGCGGCGCCCTGCTCGGCGGCCTGCTCCAAGGCCTGCTGAGCGTCGGCCAGCGCCTCCTGCGCCTCGGCGACGCCCTGCTCCTGGGCCTGCTCGGCGGCGGGTTGCACCTGCTGCTCGTTCAACTCCTGGGCCTGTTGAGCCAGCTCCTGCGGACTGCTCGGCTGCGGCGGCTGACCCGCCTGCTCGGACTGAGCCTGGGCCATCTGCTGGGCCTGCTGAGCCAGCTCGCCCGCCTCCTGCGCGGCTTGCTCGGCCTGCTGTTGCACCTGCTCGGCCGCGTCGGCCTGCTGCTGCGACTGCTCGGCGGCCTGCGGGTCCGACTCGGCCGACTGCTGGGCCTGGTCGCTGGCCTGCTCGGCGGCATCGGCGGCCTGCTGCGCCGCCTGCTCCAGCTGGTCCTGCGCCTCGCTCAACGCCTCGGCCATCTGCTGGGTCTGCTCGGCCTGGGCCTGCGGGTCCGCGGGCTGGGGCTCGCTGCCCTGCTGGGCCGCCTGCTCGAGCGCCTGCTGGGCGTCGGCCAGGGCCTCCTGCGCCTCGGCGACGCCTTGCTCCTGCGCCTGGGCGGCGGCAGGCTGCACCTGCTCCTCGTTCAATTGTTTGGCGCGCTGGGCCAGCTCCGCGGGGCTTTGAGCGGGCGGCTGCTGCGGCTGCACCTGGTCCGCCAACGCCTGCGCTTGCTGGGCCAGCTGCTGCGCCTCATCCGCGGCCTCCTGCGCCTGCTGCTGCACCTGCTCGGCGGCCTCGGCCCGCTGCTGGGCCTGCTGTGCCTGCTCCTGAGCCTGCTGCGCCGCCTCGGCCGCGGCCTGGGTCTGCTCGGCTGACGGTTCACCATCGGCCGAGGCCTCCTGCTGCGCCTGCTCGGCGGCTTGCTGGGCCTGCTGGGCCTCCTGCTGCGATTGCTCGGCGGCGGCCTGCGCCTGGTCGGCGGCCTCCTGCAGCTGCTGCTGGGCTTCATCCAGAGCCTGGGCCACATCCGCGGGCTGTTGCTGGGCCTGCTGGGCATCCTGGGCCTGCTGCTCGCCGGCGTCGGCGGCCTCCCGCAGCGACTGGTCCGCCTCGTTCAGCGGCTGCTGCGCCTCGGCCAACTCCTGCTGCCCGGCCTGCTCGGCGGCGGGTTGCACCTGCTGCTCGGCGAGCTGCCGGGCCTCCCGGGCCAGCTCACGCAGCTGCTCGCCAACCTGCTGCTCCTGCTGCCGGGCGGCCTGCTCCAACTGCTCGGCGATCTGCCGTTCCTGGTCGGCGGCCTGCTCCAGGTCCTGCTGCGCCTGGGTCACCGACTCGCGGGCAATGTCCGACAGCTCCTGCCGCATCAGTTCGTCGGTCTGCAGCTGCTCCTCGAGCATCGCCAGCGTCTGCTCGGGCGTCATCCGGTCGATCTCGGCCAGCGCCTCCAGCTGCGCGTAGTCGCGGTCCAGCTGTTCTTGGATCCCGAGCTCCTGCTCGAGCTGGGCCATCTGCTCGCGGCTCGCATCGGTGGGGTTGTCGAAGTGCTCGGCCATCTGCTCGAGCCGCTCGGCGAGCTGCTGGTTGGCCTCGGCGGCCTCGTCCAGCTGCTCGCCCTGCTGCTGGGCCTGCTGTTCACGGGTGGCCTGCTCCTCGGCCTGCTCGGCGGTCTGGGGCGGCTCCCGCAGGGCCTCGGCGGCGGTGTCGGCGGCGCGGGCGGTGTCCCGGCCTTCTTCGGTGCGGGCGTTCTGGGCGTTGGCCTCACGCTGCAGTTGTTGACGCAGGTCTTCGACCTGCTCGTTGATCTGCCGCTGCTGTTGCAGCAGGGCATCGGCAGCCTGCCGACCGGCGTCGGGCGCGGGGCCCTGTCGAGCCTGCTCGGCGGCCTCGCGGGCCTGATCTTCGAGCTGCCGGGCCTCGGCGGACAGCTCGGCCATCCGCTGGGCCAGCGACGGTGACTGGCTGGCGATCACCTGCCGGGCCTCGGCCATCTTCGGCTCGATCAGCAGGGTGGCAGCCTGCAACACGCCGGCGACCGCGCCGATTTCCGGCCGGGCGGCGTCCGGGTCGGGCGTGCCTTCCTGAACCCGCAGCGCCCGGCTGGCTTCACGGGCGGGCTCGGACTCGGCGGCCGAGCGCGTCATGGCCGCGGCCCGTTCGGGGAAGCCGGCCTCTTCGAGGCGATCCGCGATCCCGGGCAGCTGCTCCCGCAGCCACGCCCAGTCGTCGACCAGTGAGAAGCCCAGCGGGTCCAGCGCCTGCTGCGCGGGGCGCGGCCGGGCGGCCTGTCGGCGGGCTTCCTGGGCGGCCTGGACCAGGCCATGGCCGATCTCCAGGGTGCGGTAGGCGTCGTTGACATCGCCGGTGCGACGCTGCACCACCGAGCGGGTGGCGATCGATTCGGCGATGTGGTTCAGGGCGATCGCGGTGTTGCTGGTGTCGAGCACGAAGGCGCGGTCGGCGTCGGTGCGGCTTTCTTCGACGGCGGCGCGGTAGCCCAGCTGGTCGACCACGTGGTTCCACGCCGCGGGCGGAGCGTTGGTCTGGCTGACCAGCACGACCGACTGGCCCGGGCGGGGCTCGGGGCGGTTCTGGATCACGTCGTCCAGCGCGGCGACGGCGGCGTGGGTCCGGCCGGCGCGGGGCTGCAGGTCTTCCATCCCGCCACGGGCGGCATTGGCGAGCCGGCGGTAGAAGCCGGTCATGTCCTCTGCGGCCTGCTCGATGGTCTGGCGGGCCTGGTCGGAAGCTTCGGCGAGGCTGTCATCGGGCGCTTCGCCGGGCGCGGGCAGGGCCTGGGCCAGGGCGGTGCGGGCGGTGTCGAGCCGCTCGGCGATCTCGCGGGAGGAGCGGCGGGAGCTGTCGCCGGTGTAACGCTCTCGCAGCTGGGCTTCGAGGTTGACCATCTGCTCCAGTTGGCGGACGACCGCGGACTGGCGGCGGGCCACGCGGGGCCAGAGGGTGGCGTCGTCTGGGTCGGCGAGCTGGATCTGCTGCTGGATGGTCGCCTGCTCGTCGGCGAGGGCTTGCACCTCGATCAGCAGCGACTCGCCCTCGGCACCGATGAGCAGCCGGCGGAAGTCATTGGCCAGCTCCTCGGCGGTGCTGCGGGCTTCGCCGAGCTGCCGCTCGGGGGCCTCGGGCAGGCGGTCGGCGTCGCTGTTGACGGCGGTCTGCATCCGGTCGATGGCGGCGGCGAGCTGCTGATGCTGAATACGCCCGACGGTTTGGGCAGCCAGGGCGATGCTGTGCGATTCGTGGCCGGGGGTAGCCACGCGGGCGGCGTCCTGCAGGGCGGCGGCGGCGGCCTGGGCGGCTTCGCGGGCGTTGGCGATGGAGGCGGCGGCCTGCTGGATGGCGGCGGTGCGGTTCGCGCGGTTGCGGTCGTTGTTCCAGGTGCCTTCCAGCTCGCCCCAGGCTTCGCGGGCCTGGGCGGTCGCCTGGGCGAGGACGTTGATGGCCGTGTCCGCGGCTCGCTGGGCCTGCAGGGACGCGCGACGCTGCGGGTCCAGGCCTGTGGCGGCGATGGTCAGCGTGATGGTGTCGGAGGTGCTGGACGCGCCGGCGAGGTCGGTGGCCTGCAGGGCGAGCTCGACCTCGTCACCGGGGCGCAGCTGCAGCGGCTGGAGGTCGAGCACCCGACGGACGCGGCCGGCATCGTCCAGCTGCAGGGGCTGGACCACCTGCTCCTGCTGGTTGATGCGGAGCAGCTGCTGGACGGAGGCGAGCCCGACGTCGTCGTTGGCCCGGCCGGTGATGGGCATCAGGGCGTCGGCGGCGGCGAGGCTGTCTTCGAGCGGGCGTTCGAGCACGATCTGCGGGGTCGTGTCGATGTTCGCGGTGATCTGGTGCAGCGGCGGGTCGATGTTGTCAAAGCCGGTGTCGGCCCCGACGAGGCGGACACGGTAGGCGCCGTCGTCGGTGATGGGCAGCTCGAAGCTCAGCTCGGAGCTGCGGGCCTCGGGCTGCAGGTCGATGCGCTGCTGGCCGTCGACCGTGTCCAGTTCGAGCCAGGCCCGGCTGACCGGGGCGGTGAGCTGCATCGTGACGCGGGCGGTGCTGCCGGCCCAGGTGTCGAGGTTGCCGGTGCTGTCGCGGCCGGGCTGGGTGTCCTGGGGCATGTAGTCGGGCAGGTTGTAGGTCTTGTCGAAGGCGACGACGGCGGGTCGGGGCCGGGGGGTGACGGTGCGGTAGGCGCTGATGGCGTCGCCGGCGCGGACGCGGAAGCTGATGGGCTGGTCCTCGACCTGGACGGGCAGGGAGAAGCCGCCGTGGGGGTCTGGACGCATGTCGAGCACTTGCCGGGGCCCGTCGCCGCGGCGGAGCTCGAGCCGGGCGGAGTCGGCGGGTCGGCCTTCGAGTCGGACGCGGACGGGCAGGCGGGTGTGCTCGGCGATGTAGCCGGTGTCGTCTTCGGCGGGGCTGACGAAGTGGACCTGCGTGGCCGAGACACGGGGGATGTTGGCCACGGGGGCGACGGCGCGGGCCAGGCGCTGCTGGAGGTTGAGGGCGGGGATCAGCAGCAGCACCAGCAGCAGGGCGACGGTGACGCCGGCGGCGATGGCCCAGCGGGACACGAGCTTGCGGGGCAGCAGCCGGGTGAGGTCCACGCGGGTCGCGCCCTGGGCGGCCTGGTGCTGGACGGCCTCGCGGAAGTCTTCGGACTCGACCCGCTCGAGCTCACCCAGCTCGACGGCGGAGACGAGCTGTTCGTGCAACTCGGGCTCGTCCCGTTCCAGCAGCAGGGCGAGCTGGGCGGTGCTCGGGCGGCGGATGAGCTTGCGGCCGGCGGCGAACCAGAACGCGGCGGCGGCGCCGACGTAGACCAGGATGCTCGCCGCGACGCGGACGCCGTCGGGCAGGATCACCAGCGCGTCGAGCAGCATGACCAGGCCCATGCCCAGCAGCAGGGTCAGGAGCGTGAGCAGCAGGCCGCGGAGCAGGATGAGCCGGCTGCGGCGACGGGCGAGGTCGTGGAGCTTGGCCTGGATGGTGGGGTCGGGGTGGCGGGGCATGGGGTTTACCGGGTCGCGGGGTTGGAGCGTGGGGCTTGCGGGGGGTCAGACCAGGCCGGCGCGGCGGCGGAGCAGGAGTTCGGCGCCGAGGGCGAGGACGATGGGGATGAAATAGAACCACGACCGCCACAGCTGGCTGACGTGTTGGATGACGGTGAGGTTGCCGCCGGGGCCCAGCAGGTCCAGCAGGCTGGCGGACTCTTCCTCGGGCAGGTATCGGCCGCCGGCGGCCTGGGCGGCGGCTTCGAGCAGTTGGCGGTTGACGGTCATGCGGGCCAGTTCGCCGGTGGCGGTGTCGCCGGTGACGCGGACCTGGGCCCGGGCGACGAGGTCCGACTCGGAGTAGCGGGCGACGGCCAGGCCGATGCTGTAGCCGCCGGGCTCGTCGGGCAGGGTGACTTCGCCGCGGTACCGGCCGCCGCCGCCGGGGTCCGGCTGCAGCGGGGTCTCGCTGACCAGGCCGCCCTCGCTGTCGTAGAGGACGGCGGCGACCCGGGCGTCGATGAGCGGCCGGCCCTGGGTGTCCAGCACGCGGGCGCGGACCATCGTCTCCCCGCCGCCGGGCACGGTCATGTCCTCGACGCCCAGCCGGGTGAACTGGTCGGCCGCGGCGTAGGGCGGCTCGATGATCCGGCGGACCACCTGATGCCAGTACCGGGTCTGGTACAGGTCGGCCACGTCGCGCCGCCAGCGCCAGGTCTGGTCGAACGCGTGGTACCACACCTGGCCGGCGCCGACCTGCTGGAGGACCACGGCGGGGCTGCCGGTGTCGCCGATCATGCCCTCGGCGAGCACGGTGCCCACGCCGGGGATCGGCTCGGTGGGGGCGAGTTGATGCGGCGGGGGCAACTCGGGCCAGGCCGAGACATTCTGGTCGGCTTCAGTCTGGAGCCGCATCGCGTCCAGGCGCTGGCCGTCTTCGGTCAGGGCGAGGGCCTCGGGCTCCAGCGGCTGGGCGTCGAGCCGGCGGACCGGCAGCAGGCCGGCCAGGACGCTGCCGCTGTAGTCCAGCAGGTGGCCGCGGTCGCCGTCGATGATGATCATGCCGCCGCCGCGGACGTCGACAAAGTCGCGGAGCCACTGCAGCTCCTCTTCGGTCAGCGTGCCGAAGGGCACCTCGCCGAAGACGATCGCGTCGTAGGCGAAGAGGCCCTCGCGGGTGCTGGGGAAGACGTTGCCTTGCTCGCCGCGTCGCCACTGCTCGCCGAGCGTCGAGAGCAGGGCGGTGGTTTCCCACCGAGGGTCCCGCTCGAACGTGCTGTGCAGGTACCGCATCTCCCAGCGGGGCCGGCCGGCGAGGATGAGCATCCGCTGGCGGGTCGTGGTCGCCCGGACCTCCAGCGGCATGGCGTTGTTGCCCAGTTCGCGTTCGCCGTCGACCGGGTCGATGCTGACGGTCAGGTCCAGCGGCAGCTGCTGCACCGAGTCGGGGTCCTCGCCATTGAGTTGCTGCTCGACCAGTTCGCGGATCGCGGCGTCGAAGGCGACAGTCCGCTGGTCGGCGTCCTCGCTGGTGAGCTGCTGCTCCCAGAGGACGGTCTCGCCGCTGGTCAGCGAGACGCGGTACTCGGTCCCGGCGGGCATGTTCTCCATCAGCTGCAGCCGGCCGGCGAGGCGGTCCTCGATGTGCACCAGGTCCGGGGCATCGATGTCGAGGATGGCCAGGTCCGGCGGCGCCTCCAGCGAGCCGAAGCCGACGGTGTAGAGCGGGGTCCCGGCGGCGGCGAGGTCGCGGGCGATGGGCAGCGGCGGCTGGCCGTCGTTGTGCTGGCCGTCGGAGATCAGCACGCCGAGGGTGGGGCGGGCGTCCTCGAGCTGGGCACCCTCGGCGACCTGTTCGTTGGCCCGGCCGAGGCGCTGCAGGGCCCGGCGGATGTCGGTCGAGCGGGCCGCGGGCTCGCCGGGCAGCTGCGCGGGGGGCGCAGCCTGGCCACGGCTGGTCCAGGCGGGTTGCGGGTCACGGCTGCTCATCGGCACCACTTCGACGCGGAAACGCTCGACAAGTTCCGGCAGGATCGCGTTTTCGCCGGTGAGCAGGGCGGTGTCCATCCGCTGCCAGCGGGTGGTAGCGTCGAAGTTGGCGAGGGCCTCGACGATGGCCGGGTCTTCCTGCAGGGCGGCGTCGAGGCGCTCACGGGACAGCTGGCGGACCGCGGCGAGCGTCTCGCGAAGCGGCTCCTCGAGCGCGGCGACCCGCTCGGCCCGCTGCTGGGCTTCAAGGTCGTCGTCGTCCGCAAGGGTCGTCGCGTCCGCCAGCAGCTGCTGCGGCACCCGGGCAATGTCCGCCTCGTTCTCGTTCTCGTCCTCGTCCTCCGAACGGGCGGGCACCTGGGCCAGCGCCTCCCCCGCCGCCCCCAGCCGCTGGGCGATCTGGCGGGTGGTGTCCTGATCCGGCGCGGCGGACCGGGCGAGTTGCAGCGCCTCGTCGAGCTGGCTGACGGCCCGGGTCAGCGGGGTGCGGCTGAGCGTGTCGTCGTCGATGAGGCCCGCGGCCTGCAGCAGCTGGAGCTTCCGCTCGGTGGGCATCTGCGGGTCGGCCAGGGCCATCGATGCCGAGTCGTCCAGCAGCAGGACCAGGCGGTGGCGGGTGTCGAGCGTTTCTTCGTTGCGCAGCTCAGGGCCGGCGAGGACCAGGGCGGCCAGCAGCACGGCGAAGGCCCGCAGCGGCGGCAGGACCTTGCGGCGCCAGCCGGGCTGCAGCTGGCGGTGGTAGAGCCACCACGCGGCAGCGGCCAGCAGCACGGCGAGGGTCAGCCACAGCCACGCGGGGCGGGCCGAGAAGTGCAGCGGGCCGATCAGCCCGAGCGTGTGGTGCATGGACATCGACATCCCGGTCATCACGCGGCCTCCATGTGGCTTCGCGGCTTGCGTTGGCCGCCCAGCAGCGGCTCGCCGGCGGCCCACTGCTGGACCAGTAGCTCGCCGAACAGCAGCGCGAGCACGATCACCGCCAGGGCCGGCCACAGCGGCGTGCCGTGGCGACGCTTGCGGTCGGCGTCTTCATAGGCCGCCAGATCGGTGACCACCTCGGCGTCCAGGTCCGCAGCGAGGGCGGCGAGCTGCTCGGCGGACAGCGGCTCGAGGCGGGACTCGTCGCGGGGGGCGTTGGCGGCCAGCTGCAGCGGCTGGTCCCCGACGTCCACGCGGTACACGCCCGGCAGCCGGGTATCGGGCAGCCGCACGGCCCACCGGCCGTCCTGCTGGACCACCGCGGTGCGGGTCTGTCGGCCGGCGGGGTCGGTGACGGTTACCACGTCTGACGTCGGCGGCTCGGTGAGCAGCGCCACCAGCGGCCGGCCGGCGGGAACCGTCCGCGGCGGGCTGGCGCGGGTGGCGGCCCAGACCGCGGCCTGCTGCATCAGCGCGACGTACGACGGGCGGACCGGCAGGTTGGACCAGTCGGCGTCCGCGGCGGTGGCGAACTGGACCACCACGCCCTCGCCGAACGGGCGAGCCACGAGCAGCGGGTCGCCGCCGTTGAGCCGGGCCAGCACCGCCGCCTGCCCCCCCCCGGAAGCTTGATCGCTGGTACCGCTGGCGGCTTCGGCGGGTTCGAGCCGGGTCCAGACGCTGAGGCGCAGGTCCCGCAGGCCGCCGGTGGCCGGTTCGTTCCAGAGCTCGAGGACCGGGTGGTCGAAGCGTTGGCTGGCGGGGGAGACGGGCTCGGCGGTGGAGAGCCCGACGCCGGCGAGGCCGGTGATGCGGGCGGGCAGCAGGCCGTTGCCATTGTTGAAGAGGTTTTCGTTCCACCAGGGCATCCGGGTCCGGTCGCCGGGGAAGACGATCAGGCCGCCGCCGCGCTGAACGTGTTCCTGAAGCAGCTGGACCTGCTCGTCTTCGAGGGTGGCGATGTTAGCCAGGACGATGACGGCCTGGCCGTCGATCGCCGCGGCGTCGAACTCGTCCGGGGGGATGCTGGTCGCGGAGAGCAGGTCCGAGAGCTGGGCCGGGTCGTCGGGGTTGCTGGCGAATGGTGACAGGGCCAGTTCGAGGAAGTCGGTCTCGTTCTCGGGGAACGGCCGATCGGTCTGCGGGCCCACCAGCAGCACGGGCAGCTGGTCCAGCACGTCCAGGGCGAGATGGTGGGTGTTGTCGGCTTCGAGGGCGTCGCCTTCGAGCTGGACCTGCAGCAGGCGCGAGCCCCCGGTCTCGAAGCGGTGGATGAACAGGACCTGCTGGGTCTGGCCGGCGTCGACGGCGATGCGGGAGCGGTCGATTTGCTCGCCGTCGACGAGCAGGGCGACGGGCACGGCCGGGGCGTCTTCGTCGCCGAGGTTGGCGATGGTGGCCCGGACGGTGACGCGCTGGTTGACGCCGACGACGGCGGGGCTGAGCTGGACGTCGGTGACGGCGAGGTTGTTGGTGGAACTGCCCGGGGTCTGGAAGAAGGTCAGCTGCGGGCGGACGGGCATTTGCTCGAGCATCGCGGTCAATGCGGCCCGGCCGGTGGCCTGATCGCCGATCCAGCTGGCGGACTGGAAGTCGCTGACGAGCACGATCTGCCGGCCGGGCTGCTCCATGGCTTCGACCGACTCGGCGGCGACGGTCAGCCCATCGACCGCGTCGGCGCGGGCCAGGCCTGCCGGGGCGTCGCGGACCTGCTGGCGGAGCGAGTCCAGGTCGCTGGTGGGCGAGGCGGCGAGGGCGGCCGCGCCGCCGCCGATGTGCAGGACCTGGGCGGTGGAGCCCTCGGGCAGGGCGGCGAGCACGCCGTCGGTCGCCGCGAGGGCGGCGTCGTAGGCGGTGCCCGCATCGGCGGGGGCCTGCATGGAGTAGCTGCCGTCCAGGAGCACCACGGCACCGGCGGCGCTGTCGCCCAGCAGGTTGCGGAAGCCGTTGATGACCGGGGCGGCCAGGGCGATGGCGAGGATGACCGGGATCGCGCAGCGGATCAGCAGCAGCAGCAGCTCCTTG
Source organism: uncultured Phycisphaeraceae bacterium (assembly GCA_964625505.1). Taxonomy (GTDB): domain Bacteria; phylum Planctomycetota; class Phycisphaerae; order Phycisphaerales; family Phycisphaeraceae; genus CAZVBW01. The sequence goes on along the minus strand of CAZVBW010000008.1, from coordinate 18,728 downwards.
AGGCGCAGCCGCCGTTTGTTCTGCCGCATCACCTGTTCGAGCAGAAACATCGCCCCCCACGGCGCGGGCTTGAACCGGCTCTTCTGGAGCAGGTGGATGATCAGCGGGATGTTGACCGCGGCGATGCCCAACAGCAGTGCGGCGTTGAGGAAAGTCATGGGCAAGGACGAAGGAGGAAGGACGAAGGCAGAAGGTGGGAAAGTGTGAAGGTGGCGCTTGGTCTGGCTTCTGGCTTCTGGCTTCAGGCTTCTGGCCAACAGCTAACAGCTAATCGCTAGTCGCTCACCGGCGTCTCACGCCTTGTCGCTGCTTCACGTACGCGGTCAGGGCGTCGGCGTAGGGCTGGTCGGTGACGCACTCGACCAGGTCGACGCGGTGGCGGGCGCAGCCTTGTTTGAGCTCGGCCCGGTAGGCGTCGAGGTTTTCGAGGTAGCTCTTGCGGACCGCGGCGGGGTCGAGCATCAGCTTGGCGTCGTTTTCGAGGCTGTCGAACCGCCGCCAGCCGCGCATCGGAAACTCCAGCTCATCGCGGTGCCAGACCTGGAAGATCAGCACTTCGTGGCGGGCGTGGCGGAACTGGGCCAGGCCGCGGAGCAGGTCGGCGGCGGGTGCGAAGCAGTCGCTGATGAGGATGACCATGCCCCGCCGGGCGAGCTTGGGGGCGATCAGGCGGATGGTCTGAGCCAGGTCGGTCTCGCCGCCGACCTCGGTGCGGGCCATCTCGTCGATGAGCACGCGGACGTGATTCGGCCGGCCGCGGGGCGGGACGTAGCTGCGGACCGCGTCGTCGAAGGTCACCAGGCCGACGCTGTCCTGCTGGCTGAGCAGCAGGTAGGCGAGGCTGGCGGCCAGGCGGGTCGCGTAGTGGTGCTTGGACACGCCGCCACTGGAAGGATTGACGCCGGAAAAGCCCATCGAGCCGCTGGCGTCCAGCAGCAGGGTGGCGCGGAGGTTGGTCTCCTCTTCGTACTCGCGGATGAAGAACTTGTCGGACTTGCCGAAGACCTTCCAGTCCAGGTTCCGCAGGTCGTCGCCGGGGACGTACTGGCGGTGCTGCTTGAACTCGACGGATGAGCCCTTGTGCGGCGAGCGGTGCAGGCCGGACGTGAAGCCCTCGACCACGGTGCGGGCGAGCACCTGGAGGTTGTCGACCGACGCCAAGTCCTCGGGGGTGAGGTAGTCGTGGACTTCGGGCATGGGTACAAGCGGGTTGCGGGTTGCGGGGCGCGGGTTGCGGGGCAAGGCAGGGACTCGCGGGGCGGCGCCGATCAGGTCATCCGCGACCCGCGACCCGTCACCCGCGACCCGTCGCTCAGACTTCCGCGGCCTTGGGCAGTTTCGCCTTCGCCGCTTCCAGCAGCCGGTCGATCACGTGGTCCACCGTGACGCCCTCGGCCTCGGCGTTGAACGTGGGCACGATGCGGTGGCGCATCACCGGGTGGGCCAGTGCCACGATGTCGCGGACCGTCACGTGATACCGCCCGTGCAGCAGCGCCCGGACCTTGCCCGCCTGGATCATGTGCTGACAGGCACGCGGGCCCGGGCCCCAGTCCACGAAGTTCTTCACGAAGTTGGGCGCGTCCTCACCGTTGGGCCGGCTCATCCGGACCAGGTCCAGCACGAAGTCCATCACGTGGTCGGGCACGGGGACCTTCCGCACCGTTTCCTGACACTTGATGATCTGCTCGCCGTCGATGATCGCTTCGAGCTTGGCCTTGTGGCTGCCGGTGGTCCGGGTGATGATCAGCTTCTCCTCGTCGCGGGTCGGGTAGTCGACCTTGACCAGGAACAGGAACCGGTCGCGCTGGGCCTCGGGCAGCGGGTACGTGCCCTCCTGCTCGATCGGGTTCTGCGTGGCGAGGACGAAGAAGGGCTCTTCGAGGGTGTACGTCTTGCCGCCGACGGTGACGCTGTGCTCCTGCATCGCCTCCAGCAGCGACGCCTGGGTCTTGGGCGGGGTCCGGTTGATCTCGTCAGCCAGGACCATCTGGGCGAAGATCGGCCCGGTCTCGAACACCAGCTGGCGGTGCCCGGTGGTCGGGTCTTCCTGAATGATGTCGGTGCCGGTGATGTCCGCGGGCATCAGGTCGGGGGTGAACTGAATCCGCCGAAACGTCAGCCGCATCGCATCAGCCAGACTGCGGACCATCAGCGTCTTGGCCAGGCCCGGGACGCCCTCGAGCAGGCAGTGGCCGCGGGCCATGATGGCGATCATCAGCTGCTCGACGACCTCCTGCTGGCCGACGATGATCTTGGACAGCTCGCCGGTGATCTGCTTGTAGGCCCGCAGGAGTTGCTTGGCGTTTTCCAGGTCCTCGCCGGAGGGCTTGGGCATGGCCTCGACGGAAGTGGGGCTCGCGGAGGAACTTCCGGGGGCGGGGCTTCCGGGGGGTGGGGCGGTGGTGGTGGCCAAGGGGGTGGCTCCGGGGGGTACAAATGTCTGCCGAGTCGCGAGGGCGTGACCGGCCGACGCGACGCGGCAGTGTACCCGCGGGGGTGCTGCGCCCCAACCCCCCCCACCTGGCCGGGATCACCACGTGGTGACGGGCCTCAAGGCATCACCGATCCGCCATCGCCTCTCGCCGCATCAGAAACTCCGCCAGCGTCAGCCGCAGCCACAGCCGCTCCTCCAGATCCGCCTCGGCCAGCTCGTGGGCCTCGGCGAGCCATTGCGGGTCATCCAGCACCACCGCCAGGGCGGCCATGTTGTCCGCCGCGGCGTACCGCACGTCCGGGCCGGCCCGGTCCACCACCTCCCGCATCGCCTGCTCGAAGTGCTCCACGTCCGTACCCTCGATGCGGCTCGCCGATTCGGCACCCAACACCAGCTGCCACGCCACGCCGTCGACGACCACCGGCTCGCTCAGGCTGATTCGGCTCAGCCGCTGCGTCCCCTCGTCCACCTGCCCCAGCAGCAGCTCGGCCGCCGCGACGCCCGCCTCGGCGGTCGCGAGTTCCCAGGCCCAGTCCGCCCGATCCGCGGGCCCGCCGTACTGCCGACGCGACTCGGCCAGCGAGCCGAGCGCGTCCTGCAGCGTGTGCTCGGCCCGCGTCCGCTGCTCGGCGATCAGCAGCCGGGCCACGACCTCGCCGCAGTACGTCGCCGGGATCAGCGGGCCGCTCGCCTGCTCGTAGGTCTGCAGCAGGCCGTCCAGGTCGTCGGCTTCGAGATGCGCTTCGAGCAGATCCACCCACGCGTAGTTGACCGTCTCCGGGATGCCCGGCTCCTTCATCTGGGCGATCGCCCAATCATCCTCCGCAGCCGCCGCCCTCGCCCGCTCCACCAGCGCGGGGTAAGCCTCGGGTTCGACCATGGCGGCGGCCCAGATGATCCCCGCCAGCGACTCGGCGGTCAGCCAGCTGTCATCGAGGTCCTCGGCCTGCTCGGCGGCCTGCTCGCTGCCGTTCATCACCGCCGAGCTGGTGAGCCGGTGCACCACCGCGAACTGCGGGTCCGACACCGCTGCCAGCTGATTGGTCGCCTGCGACGCCAGTGCCGCTTCGGCCGGACGCTCCGCGGCCTTGTTCAGCAGCGTCAAAGTCGCCGCCGCCCACTCCAGGCCCATCGCATCATCGCCTTGCCGCATCCCCTGCTGCAGCACCTGCTCGGCGGCGTCCAGGTGCTCCGCCACCGACCCAAGCTCGGCCGCGGTCTGCTGACCCGCTGCGGGAAGGCCCAGGCCCATGGTCCCGAGCATCAGAATGCATCGCCACCCGGTCGTGCGTCGTGTCATGCGGGCATCATCCACGCGGACGGCCGAGGGGGCAAACGCGACGCCCTGAGCATCGATCCTCGATATGTTGGCTTTCGCAACGCTGGCAGATGCGTCCGTTGCGATGCGCTGCCGCTGATCTCTTTGGTCAGAAAGAAGCCCGCGACTCATCACCCGCCCCTCTCGGAGATCGCATTTGCCCATAGCCGGGTCGCAACGCGGCCCAGGCGCAGCTTGCAGTGCGCGGCGGCGTTACATGGCACGCGGTCCTGAATGTCGCGCCAGGGTCGCGTAGCGGCCCGGCTATTGCCGCGGAAGACGCCCCGACAAGCGGGGCGGCTCACGGGCGCAGGACATGAAAGTTCCACAATCGCCTCACCGCCCGGTGCGCGGCTGGTACCCCGACGAGCCGGGCGTCGCCGCTTCATCCGTGGTGGCACCCCGGCCCGGCCCGGCCGCCATCAGCCGGTCGGTGCTGACCAGCAGGTCGGCGACCTCGGCGTGGGCGATGCCGAGCATGATGCGGTCCTCGCCGATCCAGCCGGCGATCTCCTGCATCCACGTGTCCTCGCCGACCAGCCCGGCGATGGCGGCCATCACGTCGGCGGCCTCGGCCTTCCAGTCGCCCGGGGCCTGCCGCAGCGCGCTCATCAGGCTCGCCGCGGTTTGGTGGGCCCGCTGCGTGTCGCCGCGGACCATGTGCGCCCGGACCAGCTCCCGCCAGTTGATCGCCACGTCATACACCTGCGACGCATCCGCGGGCGTGATCTGACCCAGCCGGGCGTCGGCCTCGTCGGCCATGCCCAGGGCGGCCTCCGCAGCGGCAAGCTCGCCCTGGCACCAGGTCATCACCCACTGCCGCTCGGGCGTGATCGCGCCGCTGCGCTCCAGCTGACCCAGGGCACCGGTGGCCTGCCGCATCGCCTCGCGGGCGCCGGCCTCGTCGCCCCGCTTGGCGAGCATGGCCGCCAGCTGGCACTGGGCGATGATCGCCGAGGGCGGTGAGTGGCGGGCGGCCACGGTGGCCCGGGCACCCTCCACGTCGCCGGCGAAGCGGTGGGCCATCATGAGGTCCCAGTACGGGTCCATGGACCAGATGCCCGTCTCGACGTTGCCGACTTGGGCGGCGATCGCCTCCCGAGCCGCGGCGGTGATCTGCGGGTACAGCTCGTGGCGTTGCCAGCCGGCGGCCTGGGCGATAGCGGCCAGCGCCGCGGCCTTGAGGTCCGGGGCCTCGATGGTCTGGGCGAACTCGAAGGCGTCGGGCACGTTGCCGGTCTCGGCCCAGACCCGGCAGCGGTCGACGGTGGGCGCCGGGTTGTTGTCCAGCTGCTGGATGGCTCCGCCGAGGCTGTGGGCCAGCCCGCCGGTCGCCTGCGCGTCGTCCCACCGTTCCAGACGGGCCGCGGGCACCACCGCGGCGACCGACAGGTCCATCAGGGCGTACATCTGGTCCTGCTGGATCTGCGAGCCGTAGGACCGCACGATGTCGGCGGCGGCGGCGACCTGATCCGCGGCGCGGTCGGTCAGCGACGCGGTCGCGGCGGGCTGAGCCGAGGCGGCTGGCGATGTCGCGATCGGCGAGGCGAGCACGGCGGCCGCGGCGAGGGCCCAGATGCGGATCGGACGGACGAGCGAGCGGACGGAAGCGGTCATGGTTTCTCCTCTACAGGTGGCTTGGTGATGTGACACCACGGTCATGAAAAGCAGGCACGGCAAGGTAGACGATGCAGACGGGCATACGTTGCAGGCCGCGGCACGTTTTGTGCCCACGCCGGCGGCGGCCTAGCTTGAGCCCATGGCCGAGCCGCTGAATCTGCTGGTGCTGATGACCGACGAGCAGCGGCGCGACACGCTGGCGGCGTACGGCAACACCCACATCCAGATGCCGCACCTGGACGCGCTGGCCCGCCGGTCGTGCGTCTTCGATGATGCCCACTGTGTGGACCCGATCTGCACACCGTCACGCGGGTGTCTGCAGACCGGGCTGATGCCGTGGGCCAACGGCGCGGTGGCTAACAACGTGCCGCTGCACGACGACGCGCGGTGTCTGCCCGAGCTGCTGTCCGAGCCGGCCCGCGACGCCCGCCGCGTCGAGTACCACGGCAAGTGGCACCTCGGCGACGAGCTGTACCCGCAGCACGGCCACGAGCGGATGCGGTCTATCGAGGACCTTTATTTTGAGCACTTCAGCGACGACCGCGACCCGGCCGACCGCAGCGACTATCACCACCACCTGCTGGCCGAGGGCTTCACGACCGGCACCGACGACGTGTTCGCCCGCCACTTCGCCGCCCGGCTGCCCGAGCGGTACAGCAAGCCGCGGTTCCTCGCCGACGGGGCGTGCGAGTTTTTGCGTCAGCACCGCGGCCGGCCGTGGATGCTCACGGTCAGCATGCTCGAGCCGCACATGCCGTTTCACGGCCCGCGGGACGGGCAGTACGACCCGGACGACGTGCCGATGTTCGCGGGATATGACCACGACCCGGACCCGGCCGATGTGCCCGAGGCGGTCCGGCAGCGGCTGGCGAAGTACCGCGAGAACGGTTTCGAGGGCCACGACCTGACGACCGACGCCGGCTGGCGGACGCTGACCGCGCGGTACCTCGGGCTGTGCAGCCAGATCGACCACCACCTGGGCCGCATCCTCGCGTCGCTGGAACAGACCGGCCAAGCCGACCGGACCCTCGTGGTGTACACCTCCGACCACGGCGAGTTCATGGGCAGCCACCGCCTGCTGGAAAAGAACTTGCCCTACCGCGCCGCGACCGCGGTGCCGCTGATGATCCGGCTACCCGGGCAGATTGCGCCGCTGCGAGTGAACGGCCCGGTCAGCCAGATCGACCTGGTGCCGACGCTGCTGGAGTCGATGGGCCAGTCGGTCGACGCGGACCTCCACGGCCGGTCGCTCGCGGGCTTGCTGCACGACGGCGTAGCAAGCGGCGCGGCGGAGGTCGATGCCACGGGCGACGCCTCGCCGTGCGTCGTGGTCCAGCACGAGCGGACCCGCTCGCTCATCAGCCCCGACGGCTGGCGGTACACCACGTGGCTGAACACCGGCGAGCGGGAGCTGTACGACCTGACCGCCGACCCGCACGAAACCCGCAACCTCGCGAACCACCCCACGCGCCGCGAGCGGCTCGAGCAGATGCACCAGCGGTTGACCCAGTGGCAGCGGGGCATCGACGACCCGGCCACGCTGCCCGGCGAGCCGACAACCGGGGGTACATTGGCCTGATGGCTGGCAAAGCATGTTGCACACCCTCGGCGAGCGGGGCCCTGGCGGCGCGGGAGGCGGTGGGGGGGCCGGGGGTGGCCAATGCGCCTGTGCCACCGGCCGCCGCGCCGCTCACGCCGACGCGGCGGACGATCCGCCACGCCGACGGCGGGAGCACCGACGGGATGGTCCGGCTGGACGGCGGGCCGTTCCTGATGGGCACCGACTACCCGAAGGGCTTCCCCGAGGACGGCGAGGGCCCGGTGCGGGAGGTGACGGTGTCGCCGTTCTATATCGACGCCACGAGCGTGACGAACGCGGCGTTTGCCGAGTTTGTGGATGCCACGAACTATCGAACCGAAGCGGAAGATTTCGGCTGGTCGTTCGTGTTCCACACGCACGTGCCGAAGAAGTTTGCGGACAAGCTGCGGGCCGAGGGCAAGACGCCGGGGCTCAGCTGGTGGCTGGGCGTGCCCGGGGCGATGTGGCGTCGGCCGTTCGGCGAGCGGTCGGGCATCGACGACCGGATGGACCACCCGGTCGTGCATGTGAGCTGGAACGACGCCACGGCCTACTGCCAGTGGGCGGGCAAGCGGCTGCCCACCGAGGCCGAGTGGGAGTTCGCCGCCCGCGGCGGCCGGGAGCAGACGATCTACCCGTGGGGCAACCAGCTCGAACCCCGCGGCCAGCACCGCTGCAACGTCTGGCAGGGCGACTTCCCAAAGCAAGATAGCGCCGCCGACGGCTTCGCCGGCACCTGCCCGGTCACCGCGTTCAAGCCCAACGGCTACGGCCTGCACAACATGTGCGGCAACGTCTGGGAGTGGTGCGGCGACTGGTTCAGCCCCGACTGGCACGTCGAAGCGTCCGAAGCAACGCGCAACAATCCGACGGGTCCAAACCTGGACGCGGAGGGTACCCCGCAAGGTACGCACAAGGTCCAGAAGGGCGGCAGCTACCTCTGCCACGAGAGCTACTGCAACCGCTACCGCCTCGGCGCCCGCACCGCCAACACCCCCGACTCGGCAACCACCAACAACGGCTTCCGCTGCGTGCGGGATGGTCGATGATCGGCATTGTGTATGACGGCGATGTGGTGCGCGTCAGTCGCCATCAGCATTTCCCCTACTTGGGAACAGCGGCAGCCGACGGACGCGCATTCGCTCTCGCCGCACGACCACCAACGCACCTTCAGCGAGCAGCGGTTCTAAAGCCTCCAGATTGTCCAGCAGCAGTTTGAGCACACTCGATGCCGCGACGGGTGCGTCGTGCCGGAGGTATAGCACCGACGGTCTGGCGACGTTTCGCTGAGCCAGAAGGTTGCCGAAGTCGCCATCGGATGTCAGCACGGCGCGGCCATCGGCGGCAGCCAGGTCGAACAAGATGGTGTCGTCGGCTGCTTGCAGCCCCAAGGTCCGAACATGAATCGCATCATGCCCGGCCTCCCGAAGCCCGGCCGCCACAGCCGGGGCGACGCATTGGTCCACGAGGAACCTCACCGCACCGTTACAGCCATATCGACACTATGCACCGCCTCCGCTGCGTAGGCCAACGCCGCGGTGATATCTTCCGGCTCCAAGTCCGGGTGCTCCGCTAAGACCTGTTGGGCCGTCATCCCATCGGCCAGTAAACGCAGCACAGTCTGCACCGGGAAGCGCATACCGCGGATGCAGGGCACGCCACCCATCTTCCCCGGCTCAATCGTGATGCGATTCGGTGCCATGCTGTCAGCATACCCACGCCCACGGGTGGTTCGGCCTCATTGCTCTCGATTTGGTTGCACCGCCTTCGAAAGGCACGCCGTAGCCCGGCCAGCCGCAGGTGGTGATGTACAAGGCGCCGTTGTCGTCCTGGACCACTTCCGGGGCGTGGCAGGGGAGGCGGGCGATGATGCGGTCGTCGTCAGCATGGCCGCGGTATAGGCCGAAGTTGGTGGGGTCTTCGGATGCGAACTCCAGCGTCTGGTGGTAGTTATCGACGTTGCAATCTGTATAGGTCACCAACAGGTAATAGAGTCCGTCGAGATATATGAAGAACGGCGACTCGGTCGCGCCCCGGGGGCGGGTTGAGCGGGGCGTCGATCCCGGGTCGGCGGCGCGATGCCGATGTCTCCTCGATCGGCACGCCGCCGCCTGCGCAGGTGAAGCGGGTTGTCAGGCGAGCTAGTCACTCGCGACCAACTGGAGCAGGTGGCCCCGTCGGCTTCCGACCCACGCTTGGACCCGCTCATCGGGAAGGTTGATCCACTCCAAGTCCCGCCCTGCGAAAAATGACCTCAGCATCACCTGCCGGCCGGCGTGGGGCGGGTTGAGCAGCGTGCCCACGGGCTCGACGCTGTTGAATCGGTTGCCTCGAATGAGCAGTGAGCCGGTGTACCGGACGGGGGTCCCGGCGGGCACATAGCCGAGCACGTGGGGGAACTGCTCGGGTGCTCGCTCCCAGACCTGCTGCGGCGGGACCCAACCAAGCCACGCGGCCTCGTGGATCACCCGAGGCAATGGGTAGCGACGCGGTTCATCAAGCAGCACACAAGTGCGTTTGAGTGTGTAGATGGCGTTGGCCTCGAGACCATGCCATCGGTCGAAGCCGTAGCCGAAACCGAGTTGCTCCACCCGCTCGGGCTGCCTCTGGACCGGATCAGCCGCCGCCAGCGGGGCGATCCCCGCCATCAGGACACACGAAGCGAAGGTGGCGGCCAAAAGCGAACGCCCACATGACGAGGTTGCCATCCAAAGATTCTATCGCGCAGCTTCCGCCGCTCGGAGCACCGCCGGCTGTTGCATCGTCAGGCAGTGGAAGGCGCCTAGGCCGACGACGAGGGCCTCGGCAGGGAGGGGGACGATGGTGTGGCCGGGCATCGCGTCGTCGAGGGCGCGGGCGGCGAGGTCGTCGGTGGGTTGGCTGAAGGTGGGCAGGAAGACGCGGCCGTTGCTGATGAGGAAGTTGGCGTAGCTGGCGGGGACGGGGCGTCGCTGGGCGGGGCCGGAGTCGTCGGCGGGGTAGTCGTGGTGGATCGGGTCGGGGGCGGGGAGCTGGACCACGTCGAGCTTGTTGGCGGCGAGGGTGCTGAGGTTGCGGCGGGTGATGTCGTGGTCGGGGTGGCCGGGGGGTGCGGCGACGGCGGCGACGCGGTATGGTGCGATGAAGCGGGCGACGTCGTCGACGTGGCCGTCGGTGTCGTCGCCTGCGATGCCGCCGGGCAGCCAGATGACGCGGGTGATGCCGAGGGTGTCGTGCAGCTGCTGCTCGATCTGTTCACGGTCCGGCGTCGTGGCATCGGCGAAGCGATTGGGGTTGAGCAGGCACTGGCGGGTGGTGAGCAGGGTGCCGCGGCCGTCGGTGTCGATCGCGCCGCCTTCGAGGGTCCAGTCGTGAACCCAGATGCGCAGGTCCAGGTGCCGGGCGATGTGCTGGGGGACCACGTCGTCGTTCGGGGCGGGGCCGTACTTGCCGCCCCAGTTGGCGAAGTGGAAATCATGGCAGGCCAGGGCGTTGGCCGGGTCCGGCGGGCTGGGCGGCGGGGCGTCGGGGTCGGGAGACACCAGACGCTTGGGCCTGGGCTCGTCCTCGGCTTGATGGGGGCTGTGCACGACGAAGATCGGCCCGTAGTCGCGGACCCACGCATCGTCGGTGGGGATGTCCAGTGCGTCGAGCATGCACACCGGCGTCACCCGCCGCAGCGCCTCGATCAGCGCCTCGTGCTGGGCGATGGCCGCCTCGAGCACGCCCGGCCAGGTCGTCTCCAGCCGGGGCAGGGCCAGGTAGACGCACGACTGGGGCTCCCACTCGGCGGGCAGGCGATAGTCCAGGCTCCCCGCGGGGGCGGGGCAGCGACGCAGGTCGGCGAAGTCGGGGATGCGGGGGTGGGGCACGGGGGGGGTTGGGGGGGGGGGGGGGGGGGGGGGGTGCGGGTGTTGGGGATCGGCGGGGATCCGACGCTTCGCCGCCTGCGGCGGATCAGCTGTCGGCTTCTGGTTTCGCTTGTGGTGTTGGCTTCCGGCTCCAGGCTTCAGGCTTTTCGCTTCTCGCTTCAGGCTTGAGGCTCCTCGGCGAGCCAGCGACGCGTCAGTCCGCCGTAGGCGTCGATCCGCCGGTCACGCAGGAACGGCCAACCGCGCCGCTGCGTCTCGATCATCGACAGGTCGCAATCGACCACCAGCGCCTCGGGCTGGTCACGTGATGCCTCGGCAATCACCACGCCCGCGGGGTCACACACGAACGACCCGCCCCAGAACGTCAGGTCGTGCTCGACGCCGATGCGGTTGCACGCCGCGACGAAGACGCCGTTAGCGATCGCGTGGCTGCGCATCATGGTTCGCCAGGCGTCGTGCTGCTGGTCGGCAAGATCGGTGTCGCCGTGCTCGGGGTGGTTGTGGTAGCCGATCGCGGTGGGGTACAGCAGCAGCTGCGCCCCGTGCAGCGCCGTCAACCTCGCCGCCTCCGGGTACCACTGGTCCCAGCAGATCAGCGAACCCACGCGGGCCGCCGCCCCCGGAAGCCCCGCCCCCGCCCCCGCCCCCGGAAGATCGAACACCCGCCAGCCGCCGGCTTCTCCCGCCCCCTCCCGCGGGAGCGCTTCCGGGGGCGGGGGGGGCGCGTCGCCGGGGGTGAAGTAGTACTTCTCATAAAATTGCGGGTCGTCCGGGATGTGCATCTTCCGGTATAGCCCCGCCACCCGCCCGTCAGGCCCGAGCATCACGCTCGTGTTGTGATACAGCCCCGCCGCCCGCCGCTCGAACAGCGACCCGCTGATCCAGATGCCCAGACGCTGGGCCAGATCGCCAAGCCAACGCGTCGTCGGCCCGGGCACCGACTCGGCCAACTCAAACCCCGCCTCCCGTTCCACCTGCGCGAAATACCACGACGCGAACAGCTCCTGCGTCATCACCAGCCGCGCCCCTCGACCCGCCGCCTCCACGATCAAACGCTCACACTCACCCTTCGCAAACCCCCGCGCCGCCTCAGCCCCCCCGTCACACCCCCCAGCACCGTCCGGCGGTGGACTCTCGTGCTGCACCAACCCCAATCGAATCAACCCGTCGTTGTCCATCACCCGAAACTGTACCGCCGACCCACCCCCGGCCCATCCACGACCACCCCGCGCCGAGATCCCCCCTGAACCTTCCGCCCGCACCACCCCCACCCCCGGCACCCTCCCAACCGCCGGCAGCTTCTCACTCAGCCTCACCACCCACTTCCAGTTCACCACCGGTCCGGACAACCTCGCAGGCGAAACCACCGAATTCGCCACCTTCGCCCCCGAACCCACCCCGCCACCGCCCTCGCCGCCACCCTGACCCTCCTCCTCACCCGCCGCCGCCGCCAAGCCTGACGGCTCACACAGGAGGGCAAGGCTCCCGCCGAGCCGCAAACCGCCAGTCGCCCCGGGTGCCACGGCCGCGTGCGGCCGTGCCTCCCCGTGATCCTCCCGCGCCACCCGCACCGCCGCACGCGGCTGTGGTGCCCCGCAATGTTGATCGCGAACCAACCCCTCAGCAACGGCCCCCACGGGAGCGTAAGTCTCCCGCCGCGCCGCCGACGCCGAAACCGTACCTGTCCCGTTTTCGGGCCTGTCCCGTTTTCTGACTCAGGAGCAATCCCTACTTGGCATAGGGTTCGCGGAGTTGCACAACGCCCTTGAGAAACGCACTCACGCACGCCACCCCCGGCACCCCCGGCACCCCCAGAAACACCGGCAGCCCCGCCGCCCTCAAGATGGACCGCGGCCCGCTGTCGATGCGCTGCGGCCCCTTTGCCGCCTCCAAACCGTACCCGTCCCGCATCAGTTACCGCCTGAGACATTAAAAGGTTCCGGACACCTTTTCTTCCCGCCGGTGCTGCGGTCCCAGTCGTTGACCCGCTGCGCGGGGTCGTGGTCGGTGATGAAGCTGTACGGGGCCATGACACCGCCTCGGGTGTGAGTGCGGTCAGTCTACCGGTTCCCCTTCAACAACCGTACCTGTCCCGTTTTTTGGTCCGTTTTTCGGCCCCTATAGGGCCTACCTGTCCCGCTTTCTGGTCCCGGCTTAATCAAAATCTTCCGCATTGCGACGTCGGAACTCGCCAATATCTTCCCAATCGAGATCGCCATCTGGCTGGATCAAAATTGTGGCGTGGTAAACCGAGACCTCGCCGTTTGGGCGGATCGTCCGTGACCAGTAGAAGTCTGAGGCTTCAGCGGCGTTTATTGTCTCCTGAACCACAGCGGGAACATCCGGCAACATGATACCTTCAGTGGGTGCCGGCACGCCACTGCATCCACTAAAAATAGCAGTCAGGACTATTATAGATTCGACCTTAGCACGTTTGTGAAAATTCATATCGGGTTCAGTTTCGGGGGGTATGGAGGAGGCTTGTGCGGGATCCCGGGCCTTGGCGGAATTACAATTGGGGGGTAGGACGGTTCGAGATGAGGGCCATTGGGATCAGGGAGATGCATCCAGAGCGGCAATCCAGAACTACGAACCCAATCACGATCGTCCGGACTAAAATCAGGTCCACTCATATTGTGAGTGTGCCAACCAGCGACGGGTTCGTCACCTCGCCTGCATGGGGCGCTAACAGGAATGCACCAGCCTCTGAATCCAATTTGGTAGGTAGTGTAAAACTCACAATTCTCCGTGCGGCACACCATCCCGCATCGTTCAGCAAAGTCTCTCGCCGTTTGAGGCGTTGCTTGTCTATATCGGGTATAGATCGCTTTCAGCTCACTATTAAACATACGAAAGCGTAAGCCACCATCTTCCTGCAGAACACGCCTGATCCTCTCCAACGCCGGCTCCATCATCCGTTCATGTTCGCGGCGATCGATCTGCGGTCCGCTGCGGGTGAGTCCGAGAGGATCATCCGTCTGCCAGACACCGAAATACCCCGCGTACAGACTCATCCCATCCACATACCCCAGTGGGTCACGGGAGAGGAACCGGCCCAGCGTCGGGCTGTACATCCGGTAGCGGAAGTAGTACTGGCCGGTCTCGGCGTCGAGGCGGCGGCCGGTGTATGCGTAGGGGTTGCCGACGGCGCTTATCTGCCGCAGCTGGGTGGCGGCGGGGTTGAGGATCAGCGTTTCGCCGTACGGCGAGTAGGCGGCGTGTTCGACGACGGTCCCGGTGTCGTCGGTCAGGGCGGTGACGTTGTACTGGCGGTCGTGGTGGTACCAGTAGAAGCCTGGTTGTCCGCCGAGGACGCCGAGTTGATCGTCCATCGCGAGCGGTTCGTCGATGTAGCGTCCGTAGACGAAGTGGCGGGCCAGGACCTGGTTCTGGTGCTCGGCGAGGACCTGCCAGCCCGCGTAGCTGAAGGTGGTGGTCTCCGTGACCTGCGTCTGCGGGTCGGTGACCTCCTTCGCGACGCGGCGGCCCAAGGCGTCGTAGCTGTATTGGGCGTCGTCGCCGGGGGCGCCGTTGGCTATCGTCGAAGCGAGGCGGTTGTCGTAGTCCCACGCGTAGGTGCGGCCGAAGTCGTCGGTGGTGACGTTGCCTTCCGGATCATGCGTGATCGTCAGCTGCGGAGCGCCCCCCGGAAGCGTCGGCGTGATGATCTCGATCTCGTGGACATCGTTGTGGGTGCGGGCCTGCGCGAACGGTGTCAGCACGCCGCCGACGCCCGATTGTGCTGTACCGCTGAAGGTGTCCCAGTCGCCCACGGGGCTGAGGGTCCAGTCCTGCGACTCACCGGTGCTGCGGTCCCAGTCGTTGACCCGCTGCTCGGCGTCGTGGTTCGTGCTGAAGCTGTACGGGGCCATGACGCCGCCTCGGGTGTGGCTGGTGAGCGACTTCAGGGCATCGTAGGCGTAAGCATGATCCAAGCTGCCCCCGCCCCCGGAAGCACCCCCGGAAGTTGTCACTGTCGCGGCGGTGATGAGGTGGTCGGCGCGGCCGTAGGTCGAGCTGGTCACCAGACCGGCGCCGGGTTGCCCGGCCTGACCGTGGGTGCGGGTCGCTTCGCGCCCGGCCGCGTCGTAGGTGAAGGAGGCGATGCGGGTTGTGGCGCCGGGGGCGCCGCCTCCCCCGGAAGTGCCGCCCTGGAGGGTGTCGGCGGCGGGGCCGAGGTTGTTGCCGGTGGTGGCGGTGGAGGGGTTGAGGGTGATCTGGATGCGGTCGACCCAGGTGGCGTCTTCGCGCATCCAGAGGTTGAGGGTGTAGACGCCGGGGGTGGTGACGGTGTACTTGGTGTAGGGCGGGGCGCCGGAGGGGTCGTCGACCCACCACCATTGGCGGTTGTGGACGGGGGTGACCACGCCCCAGCCGCCGTAGGTGAGTGGCTGGCCGTTGACGCCCAGGTGGACCGAGTCGCTGTTGTTGTCGGCGGCGGCCATGCGGACGGAGATGTAGTAGGTGCCGGTCTGGGTGAACTGGATCTTGTAGTCGGCGCGGGGGCCGTCGGTCGAGTCGCCGAGGTTGACGCCGGGGTCCGAGGCGAAAAAGGTTCCAGGAACCTTTTTGGGAGGCGAGGGGGTTGGAGACGCGGACGCGCAGCGGGGACGCTGCGGCTTCGATGGGGAGGTTGGGGAGCGGGGGGGGGGGGGGGGGTGGGGGGGGGGGGGGGGGGGGGGGATGGTGAGGTGGTGGCGGCGGGTGCCCTGGTGGTGGTGGGGGGTGGCGATCGGGCTGATGGTGCCGGTGTGGTTTTCGATTGGGGATCATCCGCTGCATGCGAACAGTGAGTCGCGGTATGGGGCGGTGGCTCGGGATATGGCGGAGGGGCGGACGGGGTGGTTGATGCCGGAGTATTTGGGGCAGCCGCATTTGACCAAGCCGCCGGGGGCGTACTGGGTGATCGCGGGGTCGATCCGGGTGCTGGGGCCGACGGAGTTGGCGGTGCGGCTGCCGGGGGCGTTGGCGGCGACGGCGACGGTGTGGCTGACGGGGTGGTTTGTGTGGCGTCGGCGGGGGCCCGGGGCGGCGCTGCTGGCGATGGGGCTGCTGGCGACGATGCCGTTGTTGGTGATCGTGGGTCGGTTGGGGCTGACCGACCCGCTGTTGCTGCTGTGCTGGACGGTGGTGCTGGGGTGCGGGGCGGAGCTGCTGGGGCGGCGCGGCGGGGCGCAGCCGGATCAGGATCGAGCAGTTTTTGAATTGCCGGAATTGGCGTCTGCGCCCGCGGAAACGGGGGAAAACGGGTCACGCGCGGGTGTGTCGGGGCGACGATTCGTGCCAGGTCCTGGGCGCGGGTCTGGGACGCGATGGCTGCAGGTGGTGTTGTGGTTGGCGGTGGGGGCGGGGGTGATGGTGAAGGCCCACGTGATGCTGTTGCCGTTTGGGGTGTTGGGGGTTTGGGGGGTGGCGGAGCGGGTGGGGGCGGGGGGTACCAGACGCTTAGCTGCAGATACCAGACGCTTCGCCCCCTTTGGGGGCTCAGCGTCGGCTTCTGGGGGGCGGTTCGGGGGGTGTTCCGGGGGGGGGTTGGGGTGGTGGTGGGGGTTGCCGTTGGCGGTGTTGCCGGTGGTGGTGTGGGGGGTGTTGGTGGTGCGGGCTGAGCCTGGGGCGTGGGAGGTCTGGCGGGAGCAGGTGGTGGGTCGGGTGGACGGGTCGATGCACCCGCGGCCGTGGTGGTACCTACTGCCGGTCGCGGCGGGGGGGCTGCTGCCGGCGACGGTGCTGGCGGGGTTGGGGTGGCGGCGGGTGTTGGCGGGGTGGCGGGCGAGTGCGGTGGTGCGGGGGTGTGGTTGGGCGTTGGTGGTGCCGTTGGTGGTGTATTCGCTGCAGAGCGGGAAGTTGATGACGTACGTGTTGCCGCTGTGTCCGCCGGCGGCGGTGGGTGTGGCGTGGGTGTGGCCGCGGCGGGGTTTTCGGGGGTTCCGGGGGTGGCGGGCGAAGGTGGCGGTGCATGTGGTGTTCGCGTGCTGGATCGGGCTGATGGTGGCGGCGGTGGTGGAGGACCGGGTGACGCTGCCGGGCACGCCGCAGCTGGTGGAGCGGGTGCGGGAGCGGACGGGGATCGATCGGCCGCAGGTGTTGACGGTGGGGTTTGAGAATCAGGCGCTGGCGTTCTATACGACGCGGCCGACCGAGCGGGTGGACCCGCGGTTTACGGACGCGGAGTGGTCGGCGTTGGATCGGGAGTCGCTGGTGCTGGTGGCGTTGCCGGGGGTGTGGGAGGATTGGCGGACGGGGTTCCGCGGGCATTTACTGGAGCGGCGGTACGAGCGGGTGATGAAGTGGCCGGGGGAGGGGGTGTCGGAGAACCTGTTGCGGCGGGGGGTGGTCGTTTACCGGGTGCGGGTAAGCGAGATGTGACAAGTGACAAGTGACAAGTGACAAGTGAAAGGTGTGAAGGTGTGAGGGTGTGAGGGTGTGAGGGTGTGGAGGGGGGGGGAAGCGGGTTGCGGGTTGGGGGGTGGGCGGGATCCGACGCTTCGGTCCGCTCAGCTGTCGGCTTCCGGCTTCTCGCTTCCAGCTTCTGGCCACCGGCCGCTGGCTACTGGGTACCTTGGCGGGATGGCTGGATCGGGTGCGTTGACGATTGTGGGTGGGCGGGTGGTGGACCCGTCGCAGGGGCTGGACGAGCGGCTGGACGTGCGGCTTGAGGGCGGCCGGGTGGTGGAGTTGGGCGAGTTCCGGGGGGCGGCGGGGGCGGTGCTGGATGCGAGCGGGTGGCTGGTGGTGCCTGGGCTGATCGATGCGCATGTGCATCTGCGGGAGCCGGGGCAGGAGGACAAGGAGACGATCGCGACCGGGGCGGCGGCGGCGGTCAACGGGGGGTTCACCAGCGTGTGCTGTATGCCCAATACGGACCCGGCGATCGACGATGACGGGCGGGTCGAGTTCGTCTACGACCGGGCGGCGAAGGCGGGGTTGGCGAACGTGTTCCCGGTGGGTGCGGTGACCAAACGGCGGGAGGGTCGCGAGCTGGCGGAGATCGGGCTGATGGCCCGGGCGGGGGCGGTGGGGTTCACGGACGACGGGGTGGCGGTGGCGGGGTCGGGGGTGATGAGCAAGGCGTTGCAGTACATCGCGATGACCGGTCGGGTGTTGATGCAGCACGCGGAGGACCCGGAGCTGGGCGGCGGGGCGATGAACGCCGGGCCGCTGGCGACGCGGATGGGGCTGAGTGGGTGGCCGGCGGTGGCGGAGGAGCTGATGGTGCAGCGGGACTTGTTGCTGTGCCGGTCGCAGGGCTGGGCGTGCCGGTACCACGTGCAGCACATCTCGACGGCCGGGGCGGTGTCGATGTTGCGTCGGGCGCGGGCCGAGGCGCTGGAGGCCACGGGCGACGCGGACCGGGTGACCGGCGAGGCGAGCCCGCACCACCTGCTGCTGACGGATCAGGCGTGCGAGGGGTACAACACGATGGCGAAGATGAACCCGCCGTTGCGGACGCCGGCCGACGTCGAGGCGCTGCGGGAGGCGGTGGCGGACGGGACGCTGACGATCCTGGCGACGGACCACGCGCCGCACACGCGTCAGGAGAAGGAGCTGGAGTTCGCCGCGGCCCCGTACGGGATCGTGGGGCTGGAGTGTGCATTGCCGCTGTACGCGAAGGCGCTGATCGAGACGGGGCTGATGGACTGGACGGGCGTGATCCGGTGCATGACCGAAGCGCCGGCCAAGCTGTGCGGGCTGGAGGGCAAGGGTTCGCTTCGGCCGGACAGCGACGCGGACGTGACGCTGATCGATCCGGAGGTGGCGTGGACGATTGAGTCGGAGGCGTTCGTCGGCAAGTCGCGGAACTGCCCGTTTGCGGGGTGGTCGGTGACGGGGCGAGCCGAGGCGGTGGTGGTGGGGGGGCGGGCGTTGCTGGTGCGGGATGGGGGGCGGTTGGGTGGGGCGGCGGCGGCCGAGGTGGTCGTCGGTTGA
>CAZVBW010000007.1:0-75851 GCA_964625505.1 uncultured Phycisphaeraceae bacterium | reverse complement strand
TGCCGTAAGCCAGGCGGGTGTTGGCGGCGGGGGGGGGGCGAGGCGGATGCGGGAGGTGGCGTTGTGGCTGGGGGTGCTGGTAGGGTTTGGCGGGCTGGTGCTGGCACTGGCGGCGGCGCGGGAGCCTTACCGGATCGGGTGGGGCGACTCGGCGAACCGGATGCTGACCAGCGGGGTGGGGATCGGGGCGTGGGCGGTGGTGGTGGGGCTGGTGAACTTGTGCACGCCGGGCGGATCGCGGCGGCCCGGTGGGGCGCGGGTTGCGGGTGGGGATGCGGCGACGGTCGGATGGCGTCGGCCAAGTGGGGCGGTGGGGCTGCTGCTGGGCGGGGCGTTGGCGATGCTGGCGGTGGGGCTGTGGGTGGCGGTGTCGCCGGTGGACCCGGTGCGGGCGGCGCGGGTGGAGGCGGTGTCGGGGCAGGACTTTCTGCCGAGCTATCCGCTGGAGCTGGCGCTGCGGGGCGGGGACGGACAGTACGCGGCGGCGGTCGGGCCCGGCGAGGTGGTGGTGACGCTTGGGCTGGATGAGCCGGTGCGGGGCGGGCGGCTGGTCGTAGAGGAATACGCGGCGGTGCAGCGGTGGACGGATTTCACGTGGGAGGCGTCGGCGGACGGGGCGGCGTGGCGGGAGCTGGGCGGGGCGGTTCCGGATGGGCCGGTGCCGGTGGTGGGCCCGGACGAGCCGCCGGCGGAGGTGCCGCGTCGGCTCTTGGGCGGGCTCGAGGAGCGGCAGGGGGCGGCGGGGCACGTTGTGCCACTGCCCGCCGACTGGCCGCTGACGCACCTGCGGCTGACCTTCCGCCACGCCGCGGATCAGGACCGCCTGCTGCTGCGGCGGCTGCGGTACGAGCCGTGACCCCCCCGCGGCCGCCGCGACGACCCCCGCTCGCCAATCGCGGACTACGCCGGCAGCCGCTCGGCAACGACCCGCCGAAACACCTCCAGCGGCGCCGGCTGACCCGTCCACGCCTCGAACTGCCCCGCCGCCTGCCGCACGAACATCTCGGACCCCGCGATCGTCACGCACCCGGCGTCCTGGGCCCGCTGCAGCAGCTGCGTCTTCGGCGGGTTGTAGACCGTGTCGAACACCACCGTGCCCTGCCCCCACGCCCGGAAGTCCCCCGGTAGCGGCGATGCATCCACGTGAGGGTGCATCCCGAGCGGCGTGGTGTTAATGATTACATCGGCACGGCCTTCTTTTGATAACTTGGCGAGCGCCTCAACGCCCGCTGCGGTCGCGTGAAATTCGTCGGCCAGTGTTTGAGCGCGTTCGACGCTGCGGTTATAGATCGTCACCCGCGCCCCGTGATGGGCAAACGCCGCCACCACCGCCCGCGCCGCACCCCCCGCCCCCAGCACCATCACCGACCGGCCCGCCACTGCGTCCGGGCCGCCGCCCCACACCTCGGCCACCGCGTCCAAGGCCGCGGCGTAGTCGGTATTCATCGCGTGCAGCGAGCCCCCCTCGGTGACCGTCAACGTGTTCGCCACGCCGATCCGGTCCGTCAGCTCGTCGATGGCCCCACCCTGCTCGCGTACGAAGCGGAGCAGGTCGTGCTTGTGCGGAATCGTCACCGAAGCGCCCCGGAAATTCAGCCCCGGCATCGCAAGCATTTCCAGCAGCGTCGCTTTGAGCGGCTCGTACCCCGGCGCGATATCCAGCGGTAGGTAAACCCCGTCGTGATCCACCGCTGACAATCCCGCGTTGTGGATCGCCGGCGACATCGAGTGCCCCACCGGATGACCGATCACGGCGTACACCGCGGTCTCCGCACCCAGGACGTCCCACCGGTAGACCCGTCGCATCGCTTCTATCGAAACCTGCCCCGGTGCGGTACGGCTCGCGGGCCCGGCGTCGTCTTCGCCGATGGCGCCTGCGTCCGCCGCCAGCGTCCCGAACGACAGCACCCCGCCGAACTTTCGCTGCAGCACCCGCGACATCAGCCCGTGCTCGCCCATGCACAATGCGACCGTCGGCTTGTGCCGGGCCTCCAACAGCTCGAAGGCCTGCAAGTTGTCCCGCACCGTCCGGGCCATCCACACCAGCTTCATCACCCGGCACAGCGGCTCGTCCACCATCGCCGACACCCGCCCCAGCAGGTCCGCCGGCCGGCCCGAAAAGTCGTGCGTCGACAGGATCAGCCGCGTCTGCCCGTCCGCCAACGCCTGGTCCAGCCACGCCCGCAGCCGCGGCCCCGCAGCCGGGTCCTGCAGCGTCGCCAGCTCCACGTCCAGGTATGCCGGGCCCGGCGAGGCCGATACTGCCGCCCCCCACACCGCCAACAACTCCCCCGCCCCGCCCTCGAACTGCCCCCCCTCATCGGCCCGCCGACACGTCACCACGCACGGCATCGGCGACTCCGCCACCAACCGGGCCACCGCCTCCAGACCAATCTGCCCCAGCCCCGCCAGCCGGTCAACGCGCCACTCCACCAGCGCCGCACCCGCCGTACGACCCGCGGCCGCCCGGGCCAGCGCCGCCTCCAGCGTCGGGGCCTGGGCGTCGTGCACCAGCACCGGCAAGCACAACCGTGTGTCCATCCCGGCGATGCTAAGGCTTTGCCCCGGCACCGAACACCCCACGCGACCGGTCAGGCCTCGCGCGAAACCAGCTAGCCGATGGCGTCCGGCATCTGGCCAGCCAATGATCGCGGTGCGGGTGGCACGTTCGGGCGTGGGCGGAGCCTGCTTCATCTTGGTCAACCCCGACGCGGCGCTCTGCCGCGAGGTCTGCCCGTTGTCATCGTGTGTCGTCGGGTCGTCACCGTGCTCGACCAGGCATCTGACGAGGTCCAGATGGCCCCAGGACACAGCCATGCCCGGGATGGACACGACCAGGCTTGCCGCCGCGTCTGGCTCAGGATTGCCGGCGGTACGTCGCGGGGGTGGTTTTGAGGTGCCGGGTGAACAGGCGGTGGAACTGGGTGGCGGTCCGGAAGCCGGCGGCGGCGGCGATGGCGGGGATCGGGCGGCGGGGGTGGGCCAGCAGCAGGCGGGCGGCCTCGCCCAGGCGTCGCTCGTGCAGGGCTTGGACCACGGTCTGGTCGCGGCGGGCCCGGTAGCGGCGGGCGAGGTGTTCCGGGGTGCAGCCCACGTGTTTGGCGACATCAGCGAGGGACACCGGCTGGGTGTACCGCTTGTCGATGAACTCGTCCGCGGCCTGGAGCAGGAAGGCGTCCGGATCGCCCAGCGGGGCGCTGGCGGCGAGGCTGGCGGCGGCGGCGTCGCGGGTCAGCTGCAGCAGGTCGCTGCGGACGATTCGGATCATGTGGTCAAAGTCGAAGGCGCTGGTGATCTGCCGGGCGGCAAGGGCCCCGGCGCGGGCGACCTTGCGGTCGGCCGGGTGCAGGCGGGTCGCATCGGTGACCAATTCGAGCAGTCGACATCGGGCCGAGTCCAGGTGGTCCAGGTGTCGCGTGAGCACGCTGTCGGCCCAGACGCTGAGGGTGCGGCGGCACGCCCGGCCGCCCTGGATCCGGGCCAGCAGCAGGCCGCGGAGCCGGTCTAGGTCGTCCGGGTGCAGGCGGGTGTCGGTCCGCAGCTGCTCACGTCGGAGGTTGATGACGGCCTCACGGATGGCGTGGATGAGTCGGCCGGGCCGATCGCAGCGGATCGGCGCTGAGGCCGGCGCAGCGATCGGCGAGGGGCCGTGGCGGGCGATGAGCCAGTACGTGATGCCCGGGTGCCACCGCAGGGCGACGGCGGCGTCTGGGGCTGCGCGGCCGTGCGGGGAGGCTGGGGCGGCGACCACGCGGCAGGGCGTCGCGGTGCCCAGGTGTTTGAGCAGTCGAGCGGCACGCTGGGCCGATGGCCGCTTGCCGCCGTAGATGGCGTCGGCGCAGGCTCGAGCATTGGAATCAAGATCGTGCACGTTTTAGATCAAGCCGTGGGGGCTCGCAGGCCCTGTTCAGGACTACCGTAACCGTCACGCAGGGGCCAGTCCGGCTCCGAGACGGACACCTCCAGGAGATGCAAAAGTGAACGATTCTACAGCAGTGATCGGCGCTGCCAACACGCAAGACGGGGCCCAGGCGACAATTGCCTCGGCCTACGAACGGGACGGGTTCGTGGTCCTGCGGGGCGTGTTCGACCCTGCGGAATGTCGAGCGATCAGCCGGGAGTGCTGGCGGCTGCTGTCGCTGCCACTGGTGGAGCCGGACAACCACCGCACGCCGTTTCGCAAGGGTGCGCCCGCGTCGCTGGGGGTCCCGGAGCGGTTCGACCCGGTGCTGGACGTCTCGCCGATGCTGCGGGACCTGGCGGCAGACCGGCGGATCATGGAGCCGTTGCGGGCGATTTACGGGGTCGGCCGCGAGGGCCCAGCGGCGTTCCCGTTCAAGGACAAGATCATCTTCAAGGCCCCGGGCGTGGAGGGCTACGTCCTGCACCAGGACGCGAGCTGGTGGCAAGGCATGGGCATCCCAACCGAGCGGTTCCTCTCGGTGAGCATCAGCATTGACGCGGCGACCGCGGAAAACGGGTGTCTGCAGGTGATCCCCGGCGTGCACGACCGGCTGGTCAGCACCCCCGGCGAGATCCGCAACCTGACCCCCGACGAGGCCGAGGCGGCTGGTTGGCCCGAGCCGCAGCTGGTGCAGACCGAGCCGGGCGACGTGGTGATGTTCCACGGCCTGACGCCGCACTGCAGCGGAACCAACACCACCAGCCTGTTTCGCCGGAGCTTTTACCTGACGTACAACCATCCGGCCGAGGGCGATCGACGGGACGCGTTCTACGAGAAGGACATCGCGATGAAGACCCAGCGGGCGAAGTTGGATCAGCCGGGGATCTATTTTGAGTGAGGTGGGGGGGGATCCAGTGCCACTGAAGTGGCACTGTCGGGGGAGCGGGGGGCTGGGCCCGGGGTTGGTGAACCCCGGGCTTCAGAGGGGCGGGGGGTGGTGAGCAGCGGGGGGGAGTTTGTGACGAGGGCGGCGGTTGTGTCATTCTGTGGCGATGGGACGGCGCGACATCTGGCTCGGGTTGTTGCTGGGCTCGGTTCTCGCGGTGGGATGGCCGGCGGCAGCGGACTGGCCGGAGGGGCCGGACCAGCTGCGGGCGCGGGTCGAGGCGGTGGTGGCTGAGTTGGGGCAGGTGGACATCAACGCTGTGCGGGCGGATCGCGGGGAGCACGAGGTGTCGGCAGCCGAGCGGCAGCGTCGCGATGGTGGGCGGGCTGCGATGCCGGAGGCGATGGTGCAGCTGCTGGAGGTGGACGTGCCGGTGGCGTGGGTGACTCCGCTGCTGGAACATCGGAACCCGGACGTTCGTGCCATGGGTGCGGTGATGCTGTTTCGATTTGGAGCAGTGGCGGATGTTGGAGCCGGTGGTGGGGTTGGACGGGGATGAGTCGATCACGTTCCTGTATCTGCCGGCGATGGATGGGGAGCGGAGCCCGCTGAGCGTGGAGCGGGTGGCGGGGATGCTGCTGGACCCGCACCTGGAGGGCACGCCGCGGGCCGAGCATGTGTCGGAACGCTGGGAGCGGCTGCACGAGCGGCGCGG
Organism: uncultured Phycisphaeraceae bacterium; assembly: GCA_964625505.1. Classification (GTDB taxonomy): domain Bacteria; phylum Planctomycetota; class Phycisphaerae; order Phycisphaerales; family Phycisphaeraceae; genus CAZVBW01. Next base: position 70,346 of record CAZVBW010000007.1, on the reverse strand, counting down.
GACGTTGGACGACACGGCGGGGGACCTGCTGTTTCGGATGAGGCGTGGCGGCTTCGTCCGCGAGGACGGGCGGAGGCAGCGGGCGGCGCTGGAGGCGGCGGAGGCGATTGAGGACCCGGCGCGGCGGTTCTGGGTGACGCTGTACCTGCATCGGGAGGGGCTCCGGCGGGAGCCGTCGAGTTTGCAGGCTGTGACGCTGGAGGAACGGCAGCTGGTGCAGCAGGCCCAGCGGTGGCTGACGCGGGAGGCGCGGCTGGCGGCGCTGGGCGGTGAGGCGAATCCGGACCCGGACCTGCCGGCGGGGTATGGGGCGGGGTTTTTGCTTCGGCACGCTCGGGGGCTGCTCCTGCCGGAGGACGCGGAGCTGCTGGCGGATGCGGAGTCGATCGAGACGCCGGACGAGCCTGTTGGCGTGTGGATGGTGGCGGGGGCGCGGGTGGCGCTCCGGCCGGACCAAGCTGAGACGGTGTTGCGGGAGACGCTCTCGGTGCCGGCCGAGAGGATCGAGGTCCTGCAGAAGTTGCTGTCGGCGATGGGGATTCAGCGGGCTGCACAAGAAGCGGGCGTGGCGGCCCGGCTGGATCGGATCTGGATCGAGGCGTTGTTGTCGCCGGAGCAGCTGCGGCCGATTCAGGCATTTGCGCTGCAGATGCTGCAGACGACGGACCCGGTGGGGCTGCTGAGGTTGATCACCGGCTTGGTGCGGGATGGCCGGGCGGAGCGGCTGAGCGACGCGTCACTCGGGGTGGTCGTGGTGTCGGTCGAGGGTCGGCTGGGTGGCCCGCTGGTCGGAGACGAGCGACTCTCGGTGAGCCACCCGATCAAGGTGGACGCGGCGCTGCGGGCTTCGTACCTGGCGGCGTTGCAGGAGACGGTCGGGCAATGGGCCCCCGCTGAGCTTCGTCTGCAGAGATAGTGGCGGGCGGTCAGGCGACGCAGAGGAGGGTGCGGACGCGGGTGGCGCGGTCGGCGTAGCGGGCGGAGGCGGGGAAGCGGCCGTGGCGGGCGTGGTCGAGCTGCTTGTGGCGGAGGCGGGCCAGGAGGCTCGGGGCGCGGTCGCGGGGCTGGGGTCGGGGGTCCGGGCGGGTGTGGGGGGGTTGCATGAGTCGTTCCTGTCCAGAGGGGTCGTTGACGATAGGCCCAGTGCAGGCGGGGTCTACCGGGAACAACGCACAAGTCGGCGTGATGTTCCCTGGTTCGACAGAAATAGTTCGTGCGGGCGGTGGATGTGTTGTGTCGAGCGGGGGCGGATCAGCTCCAGTAGGTCCAGATCGTGACACGCTGGCCGTGGTCGCCGACGCGGACCTTCGCGTAGGCCGCGCCGCCGCCGGGCTGGACGATGTAGATGTCTTCGCCGCTCCAGTGCTGGTCGGGCGGTCGGTTTTGGGTGCCGGGCGAGGCTTGAAGCCAGGCGGTGACGTCCGGGGCGGGTGCCTCGAAGCGGAGGGTGAACTCGCGAGAGAATAGTCCGCCGCTGCTGTCGAGAACGGTGATCTCCGCCGACAGCGGCAGCGGGGCCATGCGGGCCCACTCGAGGGTGGTGCGGAGGGCGGACTGGCGGTTGAACCACCACAGGCCGGTGCAGCAGGCGGCGGTGGCGAGCAGGAGGATGCCGAGGGTGATGGCTGTGATGCGGAGCCAGCGCCGGCGGGAGCGCGGGTGGGTCGGTGGATTCGGCTGCGTCGCACGCAGGGCGTGGGGGCCCGGGGTTGCGACCCCCGGGCTTTCGAGGTGCGTCATCTGGTGGCGGTGGCGGCGATCTTTTTGCTTAGGACTTTGACGTTCTTGCCGTAGAGCTTGAACATCACTTTGCACCAGAGCTCGTAGATGCCGGTGACGGCGAGGCCGACGTAGTTGAGGGGGTTGGTCCAGAAGACGTAGAGCTTCATGGGCAGCACGCGGATGTCGCGGAAGCCGCCCAGCTGGAGGACCTGCTGCAGGGAGTGCTCGGCGAAGAGGTTGAAGTGGTCGATGTTGTGGGCGAGGTTTTCGGCGCCGACCATCGGGTTCGCGCCGTTGAGGCCGTAGCAATAGATCGTGCCGCCGGGCTTCAGGGCGCGGTGGCACAGCCGGAGCATGGCGATCATCTCGTCGTGGGTCAGGTGGTTGAGTTCCTGCTCCAGGACGATGGCGGCGAAGTGCTCGCGGTAAGGCTTGACGAAGCCAAAGGCCCGCTCGGCGCGGCAGTCCAGGCCGCGTTTCTGGGCGTGGGCGGTCTTGTCGGGGTCGCTGTCGATGCCGATCACGTCGGTGTAGCCGCGGTCCTTGAGGAGGTTGACGAGGTAGCCGGGTCCGCAGGACACGACGAGCATCGGCAGGGCCTCACCCTCCGGGGGCGGGGGGGGCAGGTGGGGCAGGACGTTGGCTTGGTAGTAGCTGGCGAACTTGTCGTAACCCGCGTCGATATCGTCGGGTGCTTGCCAGTAGCTGTCGAACGGCTCGAGCTTGGACGCGAGGGTGGCGTCGTCGAAGGCATCCGGGTCGATCCCGTCGTGAGGCCAGGGCGTGGGGGTGCCGCCGTCGGGGTTGCCGGCGGTGGCGTGAGATGAGGGGCTCGATTCCGGGGGGGCGTCAAGGGTGGTCGTTGTCATGGGTAGCCTCCGAGGTGAAGCGCGCAGCAACCGCTTCAATGTATCTATCGGTCGATGGCCAGCTAAAGCAAAGCCCACGCCGCGATGGCGTGGGCTTCAGGGGGGGCGATTGCGTGGATAGTGGCTCAGGCGGCGACGGCCATCGGGGCGTCGGTGCCGTCTTCGGTGAGCTCGATGGGCTTGGCGGTCTGCCGCATGACGAAGACGCGGCCGTACGAGCCGTAGCTGAACCACGGGTCGGCCTGCCAGCCCGACTCGGCGGAGAGCATCTCGCTCAGGGCGCGGCGCTGGCCGCGTTGGGGGTCGGCGTCGAAGGCGTTCCAGTCGTCCATGATGACGATGGACTTGTCCATCAGCATGGGCCAGACGAACTTCATCGCCTCGGCCGAGCTGATGTACAAGTCGGCGTCGATCAGCACGACGCTGGCCTTGTGCATGTGGTACTTGCGGCGGGTGCGGTCTGTGAGCGTGTCGTCGAAGTAACCGGGGATCAGGGCGGTGCGGCTCCAGTCCACGCCGCGTCGGCTCAACTCGCCGACGACGCGGTCCAGCGGGCAGGCGTACTGGCCGGCGTAAAAGGCCTTGTCGCCCTCGGCGTCGGGGCCCTCGGGCTCGGGCAGGCCGCAGAACGAGTCGAAGCCGTAGAACCGCGTGTCGTGCAGCCCCAGCTCGTTGGCGATCCGTTGGGCCTGGAAGAAGGTGTGGCCCTTGAACACGCCGAACTCGAAGTAGTCGCCGCGGTCGGCGGTGCCGAAATCGATGGCCTTGGCCATGCACCGGCCGACCACGTCGGGCAGCTCCTTGCCCGCAGAGGCGAAGCCGTGGACGAACTTGTAGTACAGCTTCGCCGCCGGGCGGTTGAGCCGGAGCGTCTTGAGGGTGCGGACGGCGACGGTGCGGGGCGTGGTCGGTGCGGGCATGAACGGCTTCCTTGCCGGGGGAATGCGGTGTGCAGCGCAAGGGGTATCGGACGTTGTGAGCCGGGGGCGTGAATTGCGGGGGCCGTGGGAAGTGACAAGTGAGAACGTGTGAAGGTGTGAAGGGTGGGACCAGACGCTTCCGTGTAGGGCGGACGCCTCGGCGTCGGCTTCTGGCTAACGCCCAACCGCTAACCGCTAGCCGCCTTCCGGGGGCTAGGGTGGTCGGATGAAACGGGTGACGATTCATTACGCGGGGCGGGTGCAGGGGGTGGGGTTTCGGGCGACGGCGGCGCGGGTCGCGGCGGGGTTCGAGGTGGCGGGGCACGTCCAGAATCTGCCGTCGGGCGAGGTGCGGCTGGTGGCGCAGGGCTCGGCTGAGCAGGTCGAGGCGTTTGTGCAGCGGGTGGGGGAGGCGATGCGGCGGAACATCACGAGCATGGACGTGCGGGAGGGCGACGTGGTGGACGGGTTGACGGGGTTTTCGGTGCGGTATTGAGCGTGCGGAGGTGTGAAGGTGTAAAGGTGCGAAGGTGGGAAGGTCGCAAGTCACAAGTCACAAGTCACGGGTCACAAGTCACGGGTCGCGAGTCGCGAGTCGCAGGTAGTACGTTGGCTTCGTGGGGGGATACCAGACGCTTCACCGCCTGCGGCGGATCAGCGTCGGCTTCTGGCTTCGAGCTTCGGGCTTGCGGCTTGAGGCGGGCCTACCATCGCCCGATGCAGTCTTCAACGCCCCTTGAGCTCACCAAGAACCTGGACACCACCGGCATCGTGATCGTCGATCACGGCTCGCGGCGGGCGGCGAGCAACGAGATGCTCGAAGCGTTTGTCGAGCGGTTTGCCGGTGACAAGCGGTACCCGATCGTGGAGGCGGCTCACATGGAGCTGGCCGAGCCGTCGATCGCGACGGCGGTGAAGCGGTGCGTGGACCGGGGGGCCCGGCGGGTGGTGGTATGCCCGTATTTTCTGTCGCCGGGCAAGCACTGGTGGCAAGACATCCCGGAGTTGTCGGCCGACGCGGCGAAGCAGGCGGGGGACGTGCCGTTTGTGGTAACGGCCCCGATCGGGCTGCACCCGATGATGGCGGACGTGATCGCCTCGCGGCTGGACCACTGCCTGGAGCACATCGCCGGGCGGGTGGACGAGTGCGAATCTTGTGCGGGGACCGGGCGTTGCCGGCTGCGTCAGCCGGCCGAAACATCCGGATCCGCGGCACACGTCTAGCGGCTGCGGCGAAGCCGCGCCCGCCCGATTGCCGGATGATGTGGGTAGTCGCCGTGGGCAGCTGCGCAGCACCCGCTAAACAGAGGTGCGTTCGATCCCCCGCATCGTTCATATGATGCGAGGGTTCCTCAACACACGAAGGCGGGCAAGCTATGAAGTGGATCATTCGGATTGTGGTGCTGCTGCTGTTGCTGGTCGTGGTGGTGCTGGGGGTGGCGCTGTGGCAGGTCGACGGGCTGGTGCGAAGCGGCGTGGAGCGGGGCGTGGGCTACGCGACGCAGACCGACACGCAGCTGGCCGAGGCGGACCTGGGGTTGCTCAGCTCGTCGTTGTCGCTGGGCGGGCTGACGATCGGCCAGCCCGAGGGGTTTGCCGGCGAGCCATTCCTGACGCTGGACGACGTGGACGTCGCGATCGATGTGAAGTCGTTGACAACCGACACGGTGCAGGTGCAGCGGCTGACGCTGGACGGGCTGACCATCCGGCTGATGCGGGAGGACGGTCAGTGGAACCACGACGCGATCCTCGAGGCGCTGGAGCGGTTCAGCGGCGAGTCGGCTGCGGACGATGAGGCCCCGGGCAAGGACGTGAACATCCAGCAGATCGACATCACGAATGTGACGGCGATCGCGGTGCTGGAGTTGGTGTCCGGCGAGCCGCGGGAGATCGAGCTGACCCTGGACCGCGTGCCGGTCGACTCGGTGCAGACCGGCAGCAAGACGTCGATGGCGAGCGTCGCGGCGGGTGTGATCCAGGCGGTCATCATCGACGTGCTGCCGCAGATCATCGCCGAGTCGGGCGGCCTGATCGGGGACGAGGCGATCAGCCTGGTCAACCAGCGGCTGCCCGAGTCGATGCAGGGCGTGTTTGACGAGCGGATTCAGAATGTGGTCGGCGACCTGGGCGGCGAGGCGGGCGAAGCGGTCAACCGCGTGCTCGAGGGCGGCGGGGCCGAGGCGATCGGCGGGATCCTCGGCGGGCTGGGGGGCGGCCGGGAGCAGGCCCCGGACGAGGACGAGTGACTTTTAGCCCCGGGCTCTGCCAGGGGTGTTTGGCTGACACAAGACCACCCCGGGAAGAGCCCTGGGCCAACGGATGAACAGGAGATCAACGATGCGATGGTGGACTGATATCACGCTGCTGCTGCTGCGGGTGACCCTGGGGGGGTACCTGCTGGCGGCGGGGGTGTTCAAGGTGATGGGCGAGCTGAACGACGGGTTTGGCTCGTTCTACAACGGGCCGTTCTCGAGCATGCAGCCGAGCTGGCTTCCCGATGTGATGGCGGCGCCGTATGGGTATGCCTTGCCGTGGATTGAGGTGGTGATCGGTGCCGCGGTGCTGCTGGGCCTCTTCACACGGATCAGCGCGGCGTTGGGCTTCCTGATGGTGCTGAGCTTCACGATCGCGTTGGCGATTGCGCAGGGCCGTTGGCACGCGAAACCGGCCGATGCGCCGGGCGGCTACTTCTCGGGCAATTACATCCAGTGTGCGGCGTACCTGGTGCTGACTGCGGTCGGCGCGGGTCGGCTGAGTGTGGACGCGTTGCTGGGGCGGACCCGGGGCGTGTCGAGGCGAAAGGGGGCCGACGATGCCTGATGAAGACAACGGTGGTGGGCGGACGGCTCACGACGACGAGCCCGAGACGCAGCTCTGGCGGGGTCGCCCGTCGCAGATTGTGAACCTCAAGTGGTGGCTGCTGTCGCTGCTGGTCTTGCCGCTGCCGTGGGCGATCTACCAGTGGCTGATCGTGCGGAACACGATTTACGAGCTGACGACCGAGCGGTTGACGCTGCGGACGGGCATCCTGAGCCGGCGGACCGATTCGCTGGAGTTGTATCGGGTGCGGGACACGGTGGTGACCGAGCCGTTCTGGTTCCGCCTGGTCGGGGCGGGCAATATCGACATGGAGACGTCGGACCGGACGCATCCGCACTTCGAGCTGCGGGCGGTCAAGGACGTGCACCGGCTGGTCGGGCTGCTGCGGGAACAGGTGGAGAAGATGCGGGTGGCCAAGCGGGTGCGGGAAGTGGACTTCGAGTAGGGGCGAGGTTCCAAGCCCCGCATGTACATGCGGGGCTTAGGCGCGAAGCGATCCTCGGCGACGCGGCGTGCGTAGCATCTCGCATGACGTTTACGAAGCTGGCCCGGGGTCTAGGAGTATTGGCGATGGTCTTCGGCGGATTTATGGGCGCGGCCTGCAGCAAGAGCTACGCCGCGGCGGATGTCCCGGCCCCGGCGCAGGACCAGTCGGCCGAGCAGGTGACGGTCGGCGAGGATGGTCTGGCGTCGATCGTCTTGGCGGGGGGGTGCTTCTGGTGTACCGAGGCGGTCTTTGAGCCGATCGACGGCGTGCAGGATGTGGTCAGCGGTTACGCGGGGGGTGACGCGGCGAATGCGAACTACCAGGCGGTCTCGGCGGGACAGACCGAGCACGCCGAGGTGATCCGCGTGAGCTACGACCCGCAGCTGGTGACGCTGGGGCGGTTGCTGCACGTGTTCTTCAGCGTGGCCCACGACCCGACGCAGGTCGACCGACAGGGCCCGGACGTCGGCAGCCAGTACCGCTCGGCGATCTTTTACGCCGACGACGCCCAGCGGCAAGTCGCCCAGGCGTACATCACGCAGCTCAACGAAGCGGGCGTGTACGACCGGCCGATCGCGACGACGCTCGAGCCGCTGGAGCAGTTTCACCCGGCCGAGCGGTACCACCAGGATTACGTGGTCAACAACCCTTCGAATCCGTACGTACGGGCTCACGCGGTACCAAAGGTCAACGCCCTGGAGCAGCATCATCCCGAGCTGATCGACGGCGAACCGGGGAATTGAGCGGCGAACCGCGGCCACTGGCCGCGGCTTGACAAAGCTTGTTCACGCCGCCGGTTTATCATGCCGCCCCCACCCAGGAGCGAGCAGCATGATCGGCAAAGTTTTTAAGGCCTACGACGTCCGCGCGGTGTACCCCGACCCGCTCAACGAGCACGCGGGCAAGTGCATCGGCTACGGCGTCGGGAAGTACCTCCAGGACGAGTACGGCAAGACCGGCACCGTCGTCGTCTCCCGCGACATGCGGCCCGCCGCGCCGTCCATGGCCGAGGCCCTCATCGAGGGGCTCCGGGCGACCGGGATGGACGTGATCGACCTGGGGATGTGCGACACGTCGATCCAGTACTTCGCGGTGCCTCACCTGGACGCGCTGGGCGGGGTGCAGGTGACGGCCAGCCACAACCCGGTGGAGTACATCGGGTTCAAAGTGTCCAAGCAGCACGCCAAGCCCGTTGGGGCCGACACCGGGCTGAAAGACATCGAGCGGCTCGCCCGCAGTGTCGACCAGACCTTCCCGGAGGTCCCGGACGACCAGCGGGGCGGGTACGAAGAGCGCGACCTCTGGCCCGCGTATCGCGAGCATGTGCTGTCGTTCCTCCAGCCGCTGGCCCGGCCGGTGAACGTGTTCGTCGACGCCTCCAACGGCATGGGCACGACCCTGCTGGAGAAGGTCTTCAGCGGCATCGACAACCTCAACATCACCGCGATCAACGACGTGTACACCACCGACTGGGCCCACGAGCCCAACCCGCTGGTCGCCGAGAACATGGTCCCCACGCAGCAGGGCGTGAAGCAGCACAGCAGCCACCTGGGTGCGTGCTTCGACGGCGACGCGGACCGCTGCATGCTCGTCGACGACCAGGGCGAGCTGATCGGCTGCGACCACCTGACCGCGCTGCTCGCCGGTCACTTCGCCAAGACCGACGGCTCGGACACCGGCACGATCGTCTACGACCTGCGGTCCAGCAAGGTCGTCGAGCAGACGATCCGGGACCTGAACTACACCCCGAAGCGGAGCCGGGTCGGCCACGTGTTCATGAAGGCCGCCCTCCGCGAAACCGAGGCGGTCTTCGGCGGCGAGCTGTCGGGGCACTTCTACTTCCGCGACAACAACTACGCCGACTCGGGCGCGATCACGCTTGCCGTGGTGCTTTCGGTCCTGGGCCAGTCGGACCGTAGCCTCAGCGACATCATCGCCCCGTACCGCAAGTTCCCGCAGTCCGGCGAGCTGAACTTCCGCAACGACGACAAGGACGGCGTCATGGCCCAGCTCAAGGCCGACTACGCTGGGGACGGCTGCACGGTCGATGAGTTGGACGGCGTGACCATCGACTGCCTCGACGCCAAGGGCTGGTGGTTCAACGTCCGAGCGAGCAACACCGAACCGCTGCTTCGGCTCAACGCCGAGGCGAAGGACCGGGCAACGCTGGATAAGATCGTGCAGGAGATCACGCCGCTGCTGGGCGAGCCGGACGCGGGGCATTAGGAGCAGGACATGGTTGCCATCACTGTGCCGGAGCATGGACCGTTGGTCATCCCGGAGCATGCGCTGCGGCAGGCGCACGCGAGGCCCGGCGACGAGTTGGTGCTGGTCGTGCGGAAGCAGCGGGACCCGGAGGCATTCCGCCGTGCCCTCGACGCCGTGATCGGGATGGCGCCGGACCTGCCGCCGTTTGAGCGTGAGGAGGATGACCGCTATTGATCGTGCTCGACACCTCCGCGTGGATCGAGGTCTTCCGAGGCACTGCTCAAGCCGGTGAATTCGAGCGGGCTGTCGCGGATGACACGGACCTGCTCATCCCGAGCATCGTCTGCTACGAGGTCCGCAAGTACCTGCTGCGGGCCAACGACCCCGCCAACGTGGCAAAGGCCGAGCACCTGTTCGGCTTTGGCGAGCAGGTGGGCCTGGCCCGGTCGCTCGCCGAATCCGCGGCGGCGACCAGTCTCCAGCACAAGCTCCCTATGGCCGACGCGATCATCTACGCCACCGCGCGGATCTACCACGCCACCCTCTGGACCCAGGACCAGCACTTCGAACACCTGCCCGGCGTGCAGTACGTTGCGAAGCAAGCCCCGCCCGCCGAGCCCGCCCCATGACGCCCAAGCAAGTCCTTCAGCTGGTCAAGTCCGAAAAGATCGAGTTCGTGGACTGCCGGTTCATGGACTTCCCCGGGCTCTGGCAGCACTGCACCTACCCGGTTAGTGAGCTCACCGAAGACAGCTTCACCGAGGGCTTCGGGTTCGACGGCTCGGCGATCCGGGGCTGGCAGGCGATCAACGAGTCGGACATGCTGATCGTCCCGGTGGCCGACACGGCCAAGGTCGATCCGTTCTATCACCGGCCGACGCTCTCGGTGATCTGTGATATTAAAGATCCGGTCACTAAAAAACGCTACTCGCGGGACCCCCGGTCGATCGCTCGCAAGGCCGCCGATTACCTCCAGGACAGCAAGATCGCCGACACCGCGTTCTTCGGGCCGGAGATGGAGTTTTTCATCTTTGACCGGGTCCGGTACGACCAGGGCGTGAACTACGGGCTGTACGAAGTCGACTCGGTCGAGGGCGTCTGGAACCGCGGCTCGCAGGACCCAGGCAACCGCGGCTACCAAGTCCGGCTCAAGGAGGGCTACTTCCCGACCCCGCCGATGGACACCGGCCAGGACCTCCGCAGCGAGATGGTCGCGGTGATGCAGCAGATGGGCATCGCCGTGGAGTGCCACCACCACGAGGTCGCCACCGGCGGCCAGGGCGAGATCGACCTGCGGTACCAGAATCTGGTGCACATGGCCGACACCGCGATGCTCTACAAGTACATCGTAAAAAATGTCGCCGCCCGGCACGGCAAGGTCGCCACGTTTATGCCCAAGCCGCTCTTTCAAGACAACGGTAGCGGTATGCACACTCACTTCTCGCTCTGGAAGGGCGACAAGCCGCTGTTCGCGGGCAACCACTACGCCGGGCTGTCCAAGCTGGGCCTCTACGCCATCGGCGGGATCCTCAAGCACGCCCCGTCGCTGCTCGCGTTCACCAACCCGACCACCAACAGCTTCAAACGCCTCGTGCCAGGCTACGAGGCCCCGGTCAACCTGCTCTACAGCTCCCGCAACCGATCCGCCGCGATCCGCATTCCCGTCTACCAGTCCAACCCCGCCACCAAACGCCTCGAGTTCCGCTGCCCCGACAGCTCCGCCAACCCGTACCTCGCCTTCTCGGCGATCCTCATGGCGGCCATCGACGGCATCCAGAACAAGATCGACCCCGGCGAACCGTTCGACAAGGACATGTACGAGCTGTCCCCCGAAGAGCTGTCCACCATCCGCTCCGCCCCGACCGACCTTGACCACGCCCTCGACGAGCTTGAAGCTGACCACGAATACCTGCTGCAGGGCGGCGTATTCACCGAGGACGTCATCCGCTACTGGGTCCGCTACAAACGCGAACAGGAAGTCGCCGCGCTACGCCAACGGCCACACCCGTTCGAGTTCTGCATGTATTTCGATATATAGAGCCGCCCCCCTCCGGAAGTGCCTCCGATGATTCGCCTCTTGTTGTTGTGTTGGGTCATCACGGCGCCGATGGCTCAAGCCCAGGCCCCCGCGACGCAGCCCGCGTGGACGATCGACTTCGACCCCGCTGCACTCACCTTCCGGGGTGAGCCGATCCACCCGCTGTTGCTCGAGCCGTTCCTCGGCGACTTTCGGGATGGGTCGCCACGGGTCCGTGCGGTCAACGTGTCGGCCGGCCAGTTGGATCACGCGCGGGATCGGGTCGCGTCGACGCCGCGCGGCTTGAGCTACACGGACCGCCGCGAAAGCGGTTCGGTCGAGAGGCGGGTGGTGTACCGGATCGCTGGCACGCTTCCCGCGGGCCGGGTGGTGCTGGAGGCTCGCGCGAACTACGGCGGCACGGCCTCGCTTTGGGGGTTGCTCGTCGTGCGTCTGCACACAATGCCGTCGCTTTCGCTCACTGGCCCGGCCGATCCGCAACTGATGCTGACGCTTGACGCCTACACCGCGGGCATGACCCACCGCAGCACGCGGGACGTCACCCTGGACGGGGAGCAGGTCACCATCGCGTGGCACGACCGGGCCGACGATCGCTCGTCAACCACCGTGATCGACCTGAGCATGCTCGACGATGCGCCGCGGGAGTGACCGGGCCGTTCCGCGGCTTTAGACCGGGCGGCCTGGCCAGGTGTTCGGCCGGTCCCAGAAGGCGTCGTCGCGGCCGGCGTAGTAGTCGCGTAGGGCGTCGTCCATCACACGCGACGTCCGCTCGGCGGTTCGGCCGGTGCTGCGGCACGTGCCCTGGCCGCGCAGCTGGTCGACGATGGTCTGGATCAGCGGCTGCTGCACGTGCTCGGGCTGGTCGACGTCGAGCAACTCGGGCTCGGTGCCTTGCCGCAATAGCCGGACGGGTTCGGTGCCGAAACACGACAGCTCGATCCGACCGCCGTCGCCCTCGATGCGGATGATGTCGTCGCTGACCGACCCGGCGAAGCACCACAGGCCGCTGCCGACGATCCCGCCCCCGGAAGTTGAATCCGTCCGCCAGTTCATCGAGACGGTGTCCTCCACGTCGTGCTTGCCCGCGACGTTGCTGGCGACGCCTTTGACCTCTCCAATCTCGCCCAGCAGCAGGTCCAGCACGTCCAGCGTGTGGCTCGCCAGGTCCAGGAACCGCCCGCCCCCAGCATGCTCGGCCTGCAGCCGCCACGGCAGGTCGCCGTCCTCAGGTGGCCGGGTGACCAGTCGGACATCGACCGCGGCGACCTCGCCGATGGCCCCCTCGCTCAGCAGGCGTTCGACGAGTTTGAACCGTGGCAGCTCCCGCCGGTAGTACGCCACCAGCAGCGGCTGGCCCGCTTGCTCAAAGGCCTCGACCATCGCCCGGCACTCGGCGACCGAGCGGGCCATCGGCTTCTCGACGTAGCACGGCTTGCCCGCCGCGGCGACCCGCAGGGCGTAGTCCCGGTGCGACCCCGGCGGCGTCGCGATGTACACCGCGTCGACCTCCGGGTCGTCGATCAGCTGCTGCGCGTCATTGGTCCACCGTGGCACACCGTGCCGCTTGGCGTAGTCGGCGGCCCTGGCCCCGTCACGCCGCATCACCGCGACCAGCTCGCTGCCGTCGCACTTCTGGAAGGCCGGGCCGGACTTTTTCTCCGTCACGTCGCCGCAGCCGAGGATGCCCCATCGAATGGTCATGGGGGGAGTTTAGTCCCGCGGACGTGTGGAACCACAGAGGCACTGAGACACGAAGAGACCAAGAGGCGCATTTTCGGATTCGGAGTTCGGGGGCGTTGCCGCGGTGCGATCTCAACACTTGATGTTCTGCTGCCTTCTCCGTGCCTCTGTGCCTCTGTGGTAAAACGCTCCGAGCCATCCGCTAGTCGGTTTCCGGTCCGCGGATGCGGAAGATTGCCTGCCGCAACTGATCTTCGTCCATCGGCAGCACCGCTTCGTCGAGTTCCTCGACGTCTAACGCTTCGAGTAGCCGCCGCTCGGCGTCTTCGGCCCGCTCGAGGATCTGTTGCACCGCACGCTCCGTGTCGATCCGCGGCCGGTTGGCGGGGATCATGACCCATTGGCGGACCGCCTGGAGGCGGACGTCGGGGTCGAGTCGCTCGACGGGTCGGCCGGTCGATGCGGCGAGCGTTTCATCATCGAAGGCCACGTCTTCAATGGCCTGGCTGACCCGGGCGAACGAGACGACGCGATCGTTGTTGTATTGCAGGTACATGTTGGGCACCGCTTCGATGGCGGTCTGATGGCGGACTCGCGCGACAGGGTGGGCCTCGGCGACCGACAGCAGCAGGGACGCTTCCACCCGGTTGACAGACCTTGGGTTGTTCGCATCACTGAGCAGGAACCGCCGAACGACTTCACGGGCCCGCTCCACGTCGCGGACCTGCGGGTCCCGCGGCTGCAGGAAGCGGTCGTCACCCTCGGGCGGTTCGGTGTCGGGAGCGGGGACGAACTGCTGGGGGTCGTTGGCTGCTAGCACGTCCTGCAGCGCATTGCCCCAGTGAGCGACGGCCGGTTGGTCGTGCTCCCGCAGTGCGGTGACCACGGCCTGCACCTGCTGGCCGACGCCCTCGGGCTGCGCGACGATCGGCGTGGGCAGGGCCAGGCTGACGAGTGTGATCATCCAGGCGGCGATGGCGAGGGTCTTGTTCACGGGTGGGTCTCCATCGAATGAGGCGTCGGCTGGATGCTATGGCTGTGGGGCGACCTGCAGCGCGACGACGGTCACGTCGTCCTCGGCGGGCCGACCACCCAGGTGCTGGCCCAGGTCGTAGTTGAGCGTATCGATCAGGCACTGTGCCTCGCCGGAGCACCGGGCCATGGCGTGCTTGACGCCGTCGACGCCGAAGTACAGGCCATCGGGGTCGCGGGTTTCGCTGACGCCGTCGGTGTACATCGCGACGGTGTCGCCGGGCTCGAGCTGGACACTGGCCAGTTCGTAGCGTTCGTCGGCGAGGATGCCAAGCGGCAGGCCGTTGACCGCGTCCAACGAATCGACGCACTCGGTGGCCTGGTTCTGGTTCATGCCCGGTGTGTAACTGGCGAAGTGGCGCCACAGCGGCGGGGGGTGGCCGGCCCGGGCGTAGCTGAGCCGGCCCTCGTCGGGGTACCAGGTCGCGGACACGGCGGTGACGAAGCTCTCGGTGATCGACTTGGCGACCAGGTGCTGATTGAGCCGGCCCAGCAGGTCGCCGTCGTGGTCCATGGCCCCGGCACCGGTGCTGAGGATCGTTTCGAGCATCGCCATGATGACCGCCGCCGCGGCGCCGTGGCCCGACACGTCGGCGACGAAGAGGCCCCACGCGCCGTCGTGTTCGGTTGTGCGGTCGATGCGGACCAGCGGGTCGGCACCGACGCGGCGGAAGCTGTACATGTCGCCGCCGGCCCGGTCGTACGGCTGGTAGGTCGCGGCGAGGTTAATGCCGCGGACCTTGGGTGCTTGCTGCGGCAGCAGGGCCCGCTGGATCTGGCCGATGCGGTCGACCTGGGCGCGGCTACGGGTCTCGGTTTCGGTCAGCCGCTGGGCCGTAAGCACGTGGCGGACGGTGTTGCCCACGAGGTTGCCGCGGATGAGCATGTCCTCCAGCTCACGGGATTCAAAACCGTAAGGGCTCTGACGCAGCAGCAGCGCCCAGTTCAGCGGCTCGCCCGCCTCGAGCAGGGGGACGGCCATGAGGCTGCGGTAGGCACCCAGCTTCTCGCCGAGGACCGGGTCGTCGCTCAGATCGACCTGGTGCATCACGGTCGGCTCACCGCGGTCGATCAGCTCGGACAGCAGGCCGCCGCGCTGGATCGGCAGGTCCAGTTGGGGGTCCCACGAGTCGATGCGGTTGATGTTGGCCGACTCGTCGGCGGGCAGCAGCCGGGTGAGCTTGAACGACCCGGCCGGGACGTCCCGCAGCGACAGCGAGACAAACGCCGATGGCTCGTCCAGCTGCGACATGCCGCTGCTGTAAACCTGCAGCACCTGGCCCGGGCTGCTGGCCTGCGACAGCGCCCGGACCATCTCCATCAGCACCCGCAGCCGGTGGCTATCGGTGGGGACGATCGGCATGGGGGGAGCATAGACGCGTGGGGGGAGTTTCTAGCCGCAGATTGCGCAGATGACGCAGATCGATCACGTCGTGATGAGCTGCAGCGCGAGGTTGGGGGGAACGATGGAGATGCCCTCGAACTCACGAAGCGCGAGCAAGCCACGGTGGTCGCCGCTGACGATCAGGTCGGCGGCACCGACGCGTGCCATGGCGAGCAGGAAGTTGTCATCCGGGTCGGGCGAGGCGTCGATGTCCGGCAGTGGCTGCGGGGTGAACTCACCAATCTCCATCACGGTGGCGGCCAATCCGACCGCCACGCCGGGTGGGAAGTATCGCTGCAGCTTTGGCCGATGCACGACGTCAACGAGCTCATCGATAAGCTGGGGGCTCAGCAGCAGCGTGTGTTCGTCACGGCGGGCTAGCTTGATGAGCTGCGCAGGCGGCCCGTCCGGTTTGAGAAATCCACTGATCCAGACTTTGGTGTCAAGTACGAGCCGCACGCGATTCTTTGACCGCTTCGTTGATGTCGCTTTCGATTTGCCTCGGATCGACACCGCGATTGTGTTCGTGAACCTCATCCAATGTTGACCAGAAAATGGCCTGCCGAACGGCACGCTGCACAAAGTCATCCAGCGAGCACGCAGGCGATTCAGACCGGTCCAAGTGCGATCGCACCAGGCTGTCCACGTCTTCAGGCACGCTGACGGTCCACTGAGTCATGCCCGCATTGTACATGGCTTGTTGACGACGCAGTGTCACTGAAGTGGCACTGCCGGGTCAACGCACCGCGGACTTGAGATGGTCGACGTGTTCGGTGCGTTCCCAGGTGAAGCCGGGGTGGGTCGCGTCGCCGTGGGGGATGTCGGCGGGCTTTCGGCCGAAGTGGCCGTGGGCGGCGGTGGGGGTGAAGATCGGGGCGCGGAGCTGGAGGTGTTCGATGATGCCGCGGGGCGTCAGGGGGAACACCTCGCGGATGGCCTGCTCGATCGAGCGGGGGTCGTGCTTGTGGGTGCCGAAGCAGTCGACGTGGACGCTGGTCGGCTCGTTGACGCCGATGGCGTAGGACAGCTGGACCTCGCACACGTCGGCGAGGCCGGCCTTGACGACGTTCTTGGCGACGTGGCGGGCCATGTACGCGGCGGAGCGGTCGACCTTGGACGGGTCCTTGCCGGAGAAGGCGCCGCCGCCGTGTCGACCGCGGCCGCCGTAGGTATCGACGATGATCTTTCGGCCCGTGAGCCCGACGTCGCCGTGGGGCCCGCCGACCTCGAACTGGCCGGTCGGGTTGACGTGGATGGTGACCGCCTTGGGGTCGAACATCTTCTTGGGCATCACCGGCTCGATGATGTGCTCGATGACCTGGTTCTTGAGCTGCTTCTGCTTGGCGTCGCTGGACCACTTGGGCCCGTGCTGGGTCGAGAGCACGACGGTGTCGATCGCCTGTGGCTTGCCGGCGTCGTCGTAGCGGACGGTGACCTGGCTCTTGGCGTCGGGTCGGAGCTGGTCGATCTTGCCCTGGGTGCGGACCTTGGCGTGTCGCTCGACAAGTTTGTGGGCGAGCATGATGGGCAGGGGCATCAGCTCGGGCGTCTCGCGGCAGGCGTAGCCGAACATCAGGCCCTGGTCGCCGGCGCCCTGCTCGCCGGACTGGGAGGTGTCGGCGGTGACGCCGCGAGAGATGTCCGCCGACTGGCTGTGGAACACGCGGAGGATGCCGCAGGTGTCGGCGTCGAACTTCATCCCGAGGTCGCCGACGTAGCCGATGCGGCGGATCGTGTCGCGGACGATCTGCTCGGCCCCGGCGAGGGCGTCGCGGGCGGCGTCGGTGTGGACGGTGATCTCGCCGCCGAGCACGACCAAGCCGGTGGTCACGAAGGTTTCGCAGGCGATGCGGGCGTCAGGGTCGGTGGCGAGCAGGGCGTCGACGACGGCGTCGCTGACGGCGTCGCAGACCTTGTCGGGGTGGCCCATCGAGACGGATTCGGACGTGAACAGGTAGCCATCGGTCATGGGCGGGAGCGTAGCGGGAGCTGGGGGCAGTGTCACTTAACTGACACTGCCGGACACGGTGATCTACGTCATCGATAGCGGTGAGGGGCCCGCTGGGGCGGCGGGGTCGGGGCCGGAGGTCGGCGCGGCGTCCTGCAGAGCTTCTGGGGTCAGGGCGGCATCGATGGACCGCATCAGGTCCAGATAATCCATCTGGGCCATCTGCAGCGACCGGAGCTTGAGGTTGGTCACCAGCTGCTGCTGCAGCTGTTCGAGTTGCTGCTTCTCGGCGACCTCGATGGGCTGGTGGGTGGCCTGCTTCTGGGCGACGGTCTGCATGGCCCGGCTGTAGTCCAGCAGCAGCCGCTGGGCGTCGCGGTCGTCGTCAAACGCCTTGGTGGCGTCGATGAGCTTGGTGACCGCGTCGTGCTTGGCGAGGTCTTCGCCCAGCTCGCGGGCCTTCTTGAGGATGTCGTTGGTGGTCATGGCCGGCATCCTACGCCCCCCCGGAAGCCGGAAGCCGGAAGCCGGAAGCGAGAAGCGGGAAGCTAGAAGTCGCGACCCGCAACCCGCGACCCGCACCCCGCACCCCGCACCCCGCCGTCTATAGAACGCGATGCACCGTAGACTCCCGGTCTATGCCGCACCAATCACGCATTCTCGATCACCTGTCCGACCGCCGGTACAGCCCGACGTCGGTCCGCGGGCTCATCGAGGACCTGGACATTCCGAAGGACCAATGGAAGGACTTCCGCTCGGCGGTCAAGCGGCTGCTGGACGAGGGGCAGGTCGTGATGGGCGCCTCGGACGGGGACGGGGTGGCCCTGCCGCCGCCGGGACCGGAGATGACCGGGACCTTCCGCGGCCATGAGAAGGGCTTCGGGTTCATCATCCCCGACAACCTCGTCGAGCACGGGGACCTGTTCGTCCCGCCCGGCAGCACCGGCGGTGCCATGACCGGCGACCGCGTCAAGGCCCGGGTCATCCACCAGCCGCGCCGCGGCGGCGGCGATCGATCGCCCTACGTCGGCAAGATCGTCGAGGTGCTCGAACGCAGCGACAGCAGCTACGCCGGCGTGCTCATCCAGCAAGGCAAGCGCTATTTCGTGGACATCGACGGCAAGCGGATGCCCGACCCGGTGCTCATCCGCGACCCCCACGCCAAGAACGCCAAGGTCGGCCAGAAGGTCGCCCTGGAGATCGTCCGTTTCCCCGACGACAGCGGCCAGCCCCCGGAAGGCGTCATCACGCAGGTGCTTGGGGAGGCCGGCGAGCCCGACGCCGAGACGCAGTCGGTCATCGTGTCCTACGGCCTGGCCGAAGAGTTCCCCGACGCCGCGGTCGAGCAGGCCCGGCTGGCCGCCAAGGACTATGACGGCAACCAGATCCCGCAAGACCGCGAAGACCTGCGGAAGTTGTTCACCTGCACGATCGACCCGCCCGACGCGCGGGACTTCGACGACGCGATCAGCATCACGCAGATCCGTGGCGGCGAGGCGCAGGACGGCGACCCGGCGGGCGTGTGGAACGACGGGCCGCGCGAAGCGGTCTGGGCGGTGGCGGTGCACATCGCCGACGTGGCGCACTTCGTGCCGCGGGACTCGCCGCTGGACCGCGAGGCTTACGACCGGGGCAACAGCACGTACCTGCCGCGGCGGGTGATCCCGATGCTGCCGGAGGTCTTGTCCAACGGCGTGTGCTCGCTGCAGGAGCAGGCGGACCGGTACGCCAAGACGTGCCTGGTCTGGTACGACGAGAAGGGCCACCCGCTGGCCAGCCGGTTCTGCAAGTCGGTGATCCGCTCGGCCAAGCGGATGACCTACCTCGAGGCCCAGTCGCTGATCGACGGCGATCGCGAGGAGGCCAAGAAGCACGCCCGGACCGATCCGAACTACACCGACCAGCTCGTCCAGACGCTCGCCCGGATGAACAAGCTGGCGAAGGTGATCCGCCAGCGTCGGCTGGGCCAGGGCATGATCGTGCTGGACCTGCCGTCGGTCGACCTGGAGTTCGACGACGACGGTCACGTCATCGACGCCCACCCCGAAGATGACGCGTTCACGCACAAGATCATCGAGATGATGATGGTCGAGGCCAACGAGGCGGCGGCCCGGCTGTTCGACGGGCTGGACGTGCCGATGATCCGCCGGGTCCACCCCGACCCGTCGGGCTACGACCTGGGTGAGCTGCGGGGCTTTGCCCGGGTGGCGGGCTACAACATCCCGAAGGACCCCAGCCGGGAGGAGCTGCAGGCGCTGCTGGACGGCGTCCGCGGCAAGCCCGCCCAGCACGCGGTCCACCTGGCGGTGCTCAAAACGCTGAGCAAGGCCGAGTACGCCCCGATGCTCGTGGGCCACTTCGCGCTGGCCAGCGAGCACTACACGCACTTCACCAGCCCGATCCGCCGGTACGCCGACCTGGTGGTCCACCGCGGCATCGATGCCTATCTCGAAGCTGTCGATTCGGTGGGCGGGGGCGGCAAGCCCGTCAAGCTCGGCGGCAAGCAGCGCAAGGCCATCGGCAAGGCGGTCAGTCAGCACACGGACGTGCCCGACGAGCAGCGGCTGCGGGACATCGGCAAGCACATCAGCGGCACCGAGCGCAACAGCGAACGGGCCGAGCGCGAGCTGCGGGAGTTGCTCGTGCTCATGCTGCTGGAGGAGCAGCACTTGGGCGACGAGTTCGGCGGGACGGTTACGGGGATCACCGGCAGCGGCCTGTTCGTCCAGATCGACCGGTACCTGGTGGACGGCTTCATCAAGGCCGAGGACCTGCCCGGCGGCCGGGCCGAGCGTTGGAAGCTCAACCGCAAGACCGGGGCCCTGGTCGCCCAGAACTCGGGCCGGGCGATCAACATCGGGCACCGGCTGAAGGTGCGGCTGGCCAAGATCGACGCCGGCCGACGGCAGCTGGACCTCGCGCTGATCGACGACGCCGGTTCGCCCGGCGGCTCGGACCGCGGCGGGAAGTCGAACAAGTCGCGGGGTGATCAGGGTGGCGGCGGGGGTGGCCGTCGTTCGGGCGGCGGCGGTGGCGGCGGGCGTTCGAAGTCCGGTGGGAAGAAGCCGCGCGGTGGAGGTGATTCGGGCGGTGGCCAGGGCGGCGGCGGCAAGTCCGGCGGGGGATCCGGCGGTGGTTCGGGCCGCGGTGCATCCGGAGGCGGCGGGTCCGGGGGCGGCGGGAGTTCCGGGGCTTCCGGGGGTTCCGGGGGCAAGACCCGCCGTGGCGGCCGCGGCGGCAAGTCCGGCGGCGGCTCAGACAGCGGCGGCGGCAAAGGCAAGGGCGGCTCGGGCGGGGGTGGGGGTTCCGGTGGCGGAAGTGGCGGCGGTTCCGGGGGCAAGTCGGGCGGGAACTCCGGGGAACATTCCGGGGGCGGGGGCGGGGGCAAGAAGAAGTCGAGCGGCCGCCGCAGCAACCGCGACAAGCCCGGCCGCCGCAAAAGCTAGTCCCCGGCGAGTCCAAGTTGATGCGTTGGAAACGCAAGCTTCTGAGCCGTCACGGCTTGTCGCCAGCATGGCCCACCCGGGGGGGTGCCACGGCTTGACCCGCCGGGCAAGCCGTGCAGGTCCCGCGGCCCGGGCACAGCTTGCCGCTGACGCGGTCAAGCTGTGGCACCCCGGCGGGATGACTGGAAGGTGATGCATAAAGTTGAGTCGCCGGGGGCCGGGCCGCGGTGGCATCCGTCCGCGCCGCACGGTCGGTGGACCCGATGCCCATCGCCAACCGGCCCCGGGCCACTCACCCGGGGCCAACGGAGCGACGTCGGGGGGCTAAACGTGGTTTCAGACGCCGGCGATATGTTCACGTTCCATGAGCGACTCCACCCCGGATGCATCACCCGCCTCACCGCCGAAGGGCATCGGCGAACGCATCGGCCGATGTGCCGACTACCTGCTGCGGCACGAGTGGGTGCTGGTGCTGGCGGTCGGGTTCATCGTGGCGGCGCTGTGGGGCTTTCTGGAGCTGGCCGACGAGGTGATGGAGGGCGACACCCGGGCGGCGGACGTCTGGGTGCTGGAGCAGCTGCGGACCGGGGACGATCTGGCGGACGTGGCGGGCCCGCACTGGGTCGAGAAGGCGGTGATCGAGCTGACCAGTCTGGGCGGGATCAGCTTCGCGGTGGTGCTGACCACGCTGGTGGTCATCACGCTCGTGCTCGCCGGACGCATCCCCCGGGCCATCGCGGTCGCCCTGGCCATGGCCGGCGGGGCGGTCTGGATCACCCTGCTCAAAAACTTCTACGACCGCGCCCGCCCGACCGAGGTCGCCCACCTCATGGAGGAGAGCACCAAGAGCTTCCCCTCCGGCCACGCGTCCATCGCCTCGACGCTCTACCTCACGCTGGGCCTGCTGCTGGCCCAGCTCAGCCACACCCGGCGGTTCAAGGTGTTTTTCCTATCCGCCGCGATCATGCTGACCCTGCTGGTGGGCATCACCCGCCTGGCCCTGGGCGTGCACTACCCGACCGACGTGCTCGGTGGCTGGCTGCTGGGCGGGGCCTGGGCGCTGGGCGTCTGGACGCTGACGCACCTGATCGAACGCCGGCTGGATCGCGCCGACGCAGCGAGTCAACGCGCGGTCGAAGCGGCCTCCCGCAAGCACGGCGGCGGTGGCCACGAAGACCTCGGCGCCGTCGAAATGCACCGCACCTAGAAGCCGACGCTGAGCCCGCCTCAGGCGGACGAAGCGTCTGGTACCGGATCACCCCGTCCCGCCACTCGCCGCCGACGTCGTGGCATTATCCGGTGCCACTTCCGGTGCCGCCTCCACCGGCGAGGGCCCCGGCGCCAGCACCACGATCCGCCAGAGGTCCGCCGTGGCCAGCTTGAACTGGTACCGCACGTGCACATCGACCCCGGCGGTGCAGTCCGCCAGGGTCAGGTCGCTCTTCCACCCGACCTTGACGAACACGGGGTTGAACGCCTTCTCGATCGCCGCGACCGGTCGGCTGCCCGACAGGAAGTGGTTGAGCAGCACGATCACGCCGTCGGGCTTCACCAGCCGCCGGGCCTCGGCCATCAGCCCCGCGGGGTCGGACACGACGCTGATCACGTGCGTGATCATCACGCTGTCGAAGCTGCCGTCGGCAAACGGCGTCCGCAGCGCATCGCCCCGCACCAGCGACACCGTGTCCAGCCCGTGCTCGTCCACCTTCGCCGCGGCCTTGCCCAGCATCCCAGCCGACAGGTCCAGCCCGAGCACACGAACCCCCTCGGGATACTCCGGCAGCGTCATCCCGGTCCCCACGCCCAGGTCCAGCACCCGATCGCCCGGCCCGGCCCGCAGGTGCTCCACCGCCGCGATGTGCCGCTTGTGGACCAGCCGCCCGAACGTCCCGTCGTAGACCTTCGCCCACGCGTCGTACAACGGCCCGGTCGTCTGCTCCTGCAGGTGCGTCGCCATCGGCTCACCATAAAGCCCGAGCCTTCAGGCGCGGGCGGGCCGCGACACGCCCGCGCCGACCCGTCCGCTGGACGGCCTACCGCGCCAGCTCCGGCGCCGCCGCGCCCGGCCCCTCCGCGACCAGCCGGCGGGCGTGCTCCACCACCGCCTCGGCCATCGGCTGAGCGGCCCGCGCAAAGTATTCGCCCGCCAGTTGCCCTTCCTGGTCGTAAACCAACAGCACCGGCGGCGCCCACGCGTCCCAATCCTCACCCAGGCCCTCAAGCACCGCCGTTTGCTCGGCCGTGTCCGGCAGAATGTACGCCCCCTCCAGCGCGTGCTGCTCATGCAGGAACTCGATCGCCGCGGCCTCGGCGTCGGGGGTGTCGATGGTCACCGAGATCGGCACGACCGCATCGCCCAGCTCGGTCAGCCCGCTGTGCACCGTCGGAAAGATCGCCTTGCACGGGGCGCACCACGTCGCCCAGAAGTCGATCACCACCACGCGGTCGTCCGCCGCCGCGTCGTCGATGATTCGCCGCAGCCCGGCGAGGTCGGTCCGCGGTAGCTCGCTGATCGGCGGGGGGTCCGCCGGTGCAGCGGATCGGTCGTCCGTCGCCTGCATCGCCTGCGTCGTCGCGGCGTCGTCGTCCGGCGGGCCAGCCACAGGTTCGTCTTCCGGGCCGCAGGCCGTCAGCAGGCTGCACAGGATGCCCAGCCCCAGCCACGCGCGATACTCGCTGTTTCTGCTCATGCTCCATATATAGCCCCAGCCGCCGCTTCTATTCCTACGATTGAGGCGATGCCCAGCCTCACCGTTAACGGCGAACCCGCCGACCACGACGCCGACACCGTTCAGCAGCTGCTGCAGCGGCTGGACCTGCATCGCCAGGTCGTGGCCGTGGAGGTCAATGGCGAGCTCGTGCCCCGCAAGCAGCACGCCCAGCAGCAGCTCGCCGACGGCGACACCGTCGAGCTTGTGACCCTCGTTGGCGGCGGGTGAGGCCTCCGGCGCACGCTGAGCCCCGGATGTCCATGCGAGGCTGCGGGCCGCTTAGACCTCCGGGTCCGTCGCGTCGCGCTGCGGCCCGCCCGACGGCGGCTCGACACTCATCGCGGGTTTGACCGGGGCCGTCGCCGTGGCCTTGGGCTCGTCCAGGCCCGGCGTGGCCAACTGGCCGGGGACCGACGCGGCCGACGCGAGCGTGCCCTCGGCGGGCGGGGCCGTCGGGTGCGGGCCCAGCCCCATCAGCGTCCGCCGAAGGTGCACCAGCCGGCGGAATGCCCCCCGCACCACCGCGTCTTCCGCCACCAGCCCCGACATCGGCAGCACCGCCTCCGGGTGGTCCTGCAGCCCCTGCCACGCCACCGCCTCGACGAACGGCCGGGCTAACGCCAGCTGAAACACCGCCTCCAGCCAGTGGCTCTGCACCGTCGGCGACCACGGCACCCGCCAATTGCCCGCCCGGTCGTCCGCCGGCTCGTCCGACCCGGGGTTGGCGATCATCAGGTGCGTCACCGGCTCGGCGGGCGCGGCGACCGTCAGCCGAAGCGGCTTACCCAGCGCGGCGAACTGGTCCATCGCCCCGCCGATCTGCATCAGGTCCCGCACGTGCTGACCCGACACCGCCTGGCCCATCGGCATCCGCAGCCCCAGCGTGTCGAACGGGATGCCCGACTGCACCAGCAACTCGGCGTACATCTGTGGCGGGATCGACCGGGGGTTGGTGGCGTAATACTCCCCGAACGGCTCGGTCAGCTCCAGCGTCAGCCGGCCCCGCGGGTCCACCTTCTTGACCAGCATCGCGGTCATCCGCGTGAGGTCCATCAGCTGTTCGAAGTTGAACGTGAAGTGGCCGTTGACGTGCAGCCCCGACACGCCGATCCACCCGTCCACCCGCTCGGCGTAACGCCCGACGACCAGCTCGACGTGCTCGTAGACCAGGTCCCGCAGCGTGTCGTAGTCGTGCTCCCAGATGTACAGCCAGTCCGGCAGGTTCCGTGGGTCCAGCGCGACCAGCGGCCCGGCCACGATCCGCAGCCCTTGGCCTCGCGCCCAGCCGATCCACTCGTCGACCTTCTCCCAGCGGTAGGCCCCTTCCTCCGGAGCCAGCACCCGCCAGGGCATCGGCAGCTGCACGTAGTCGAAGTTCGCCGACAGCACGCCCCGCAGCCGCGGGTTGTCCTGATCCAGCCGGACCCCGCAGCCGAACGGCGCCCCGGGCAACGCCCCGGTGAGTTTTCGGCGGTTCAGCAGCAGTTGCGAGTGGCCCAGCGCCAGTTCCTCGCTGCCGTCGATCGCCAGGATCAGCGCCTCCCGCGACTTGGCCGAAGCCTCGGCCGGTTGGTCGTGCGTCAGGCACAACGACTCGACAAACAGCTCGCGAGCCTTATCAAACCGCCGGATCGCCGGGTGCTCGCGCTCCATGTCGAACATGGACCACTCTTCGAGCTTGTTGTAGAGCATCATCAGCCGGTGCCGCGCCAACTCCTGCTCCAACAGGTACGGCTCATCTCGGTCGGGCAGCAGACACGTCTGCAGCGTCAGCTCGCCCAAGTGGTCCACCTTGTGCTGCAACGCCAGCGACACCGTGCCCTGCTCGCGGTGTTCGGCCAGCAGCTGGCCCTCGTGGAAGCGGATGTCCGCCCGCACCGCGTTGCCGTCCACCCCCAGCAGATACGCATTGCGGAGCGGCCAACTCGTGGCCGGCCCATCACCTTCGTAAGTCTGAAATCGCAGCATCGTGCCGGGCCGCACCGCCGGCCCGCACCCATGATCGGCTCGCCCCCCGCAACCGTCAAACCCGACCCCGACGTCGGCACCGCGGGCGTCGGACGGTCACGCGCCCGACGCCCCGTGCCGTGCACTTAGTCGCTCTTCTTGCCCATCTTCTCCTGGGCCTTGCCGAGGTTCTTCTGGGCCTTGCCCTTGAGCTCCTGCGACGTATCGCCCTTGGCTGCGCCCGCGACCTCGTTGCCCTTGCCCTTGACCTGCTTCGCCTGGCCCGCGGCTTTGTCTTCGTGTCCCATCGGTCGTCTCCTGAAATGAGGGGCATCGACGGACGCCCCGGGGGTGAATCCACCCATTGCACCGCCGCCCGATGAGCCGGCGCTAAATTCCGCGGCCGGCTCGTCATCATGCGACTGCGCTGGAGCCTGCGACTGACTTGATCGACCTCGGCCCGCCGCGCTACCCTACTCGGCTCCCAATCCCCGGTAGCTCAATCGGCAGAGTCCGCCTGAGGCGGATTAATCAACTGGTTGGGCCGATCGACGATTTGCCGGCTTGCGGGTGGACTTGCTACCCTACTCGGCTCCCAATCCCCGGTAGCTCAATCGGCAGAGCGGTTGACTGTTAATCAATAGGTTGCTGGTTCGAGTCCAGCCCGGGGAGTTTTGTTTCACGTCTACGTGCTGATCAGCCGCACCAGCGGCAAGCGCTACATCGGCCAGACGCAGGACCTCGCTGCCCGCGTGGCCCAGCACAACGATCCAGAAACCAATCGGCACAAGTACACCAGCAAGCTCCCGGGCCCGTGGGACCTGGTGCACCACGAAGCGTATGCGACTCGCTCTGAAGCAATGCGTCGCGAGAAGCAGCTCAAGTCCGGCCAGGGGCGAGCCTGGTTGGATGCGACGCTCAATCGGCAGAGTCCGCCTGAGGCGGATTAATCAATAGGTTGCTGGTTCGAGTCCAGCCCGGGGAGTTTTGTTTCACGTCTACGTGCTGATCAGCCGCACCAGCGGCAAGCGCTACATCGGCCAGACGCAGGACCTCGCTGCCCGCGTGGCCCAGCACAACGATCCAGAAACCAATCGGCACAAGTACACCAGCAAGCTCCCGGGCCCGTGGGACCTGGTGCACCACGAAGCGTATGCGACTCGCTCTGAAGCAATGCGTCGCGAGAAGCAGCTCAAGTCCGGCCAAGGCCGAGCCTGGCTGGATGCCAAGCTCAATCGGCAGAGTCCGCCTGAGGCGGATTAATCGCTAGGTTGCTGGTTCGAGTCCAGCCCGGGGGAGTTTTGTGGTCAGTAGCCGCTGCCGCCCGCGGCACCGCCCCGCACGATGGCTTCGCAGGAGCTCCAGCCGACGCCCAGGCGGGTGGCGCCCAGGTCGAGGAACATCCGGGCCCGCTGGGCGTCGCGGATCCCGCCGGAGGGCTTGACCTGGATCCGTCCGTCCGCCTGATCGAGCATGGTGCGGACCGCGGCTTCGCTGGCGCCGTCGCCGTTGAAGCCTGTCGAGGTTTTGACGAATGCCGCGCCGGCTTCGACGCAGATATCGACCAGCCGGCGGGTCTGCGGCTCGTCCAGATGAGCGGTCTCGAAGATCACCTTGACCGGGACATCGCCCGCCGCGTCGGCCACCGCCTGGATGTCATCGCGGACCTCGTCCCACGCCCCGCTGCGGGCCCGGCCGAAGCTGGCGACCATGTCGATTTCGCTCACGCCCAGGTCCCGGTACAGCCGGGCCTCGGCAGCCTTGCCCGCGGTCAGGCCGCAGCCGTGCGGGAACCCGAGCACCACGCACACACCCGTGTCGCTGCCGGCACACAGCTCGCTGGCCAGCGGCACGTCGCACGGCCGGACGCAGACGGTCTTGGTGTTCAGCTCGAGGCACACGCCGATGGCGTCTCGGGCCTCATCGAGCGTAGTTTCGGGCTTGAGGACGGCCGCGTCGAGGAAGCGGGCGAGGTCTTGGCTCATGCCGCCGACTGTAGTCAAGCGGTGGCGTCGCTGACGACGGTCAGCCGCTCGCCCAGGGTCGCGGCGTACTCGGCGGGTGGCGGCGTGTCGGTGACGACGGCGTCGACCTCGTCGAGGCCGCACACGCGGACCAGCGACTTTCGGCCAAACTTGGACTGGTCCATCAGCAGCACGGACCGCGCGGCCTGCTGCATCATCAGCCGCTCGAGGCGGGCCATGTCCAGGTTGATGTTGAACGCCGCGTCGCCCCAGATGCCCGCCAGCGACACGAGCAGCAGGTCCGCGTGAAGCTCGGCCAGCGTGCCCGCAGCGATCGGCCCCAGCGTGACCTCGGTCCGCGGGTAAAGCTCACCGCCCAGCAGCAGCAGCTCGACCTGATCGTCGTCCTTGAAGTGCTGGGCGATCGTCAGCGAGTTGGTCACCACCTGGATCGGCCGGGCCACGATCTGCGTCGCCGCGTAGACGACCGTCGAGCCGCCGTCCAGCAGCACCGTCATCTGCGGCTGCACCATGGCCGCGGCGACGGCCCCGATCGCCCGCTTGGCCTCGACGCGTTCGGTCATCCGCGCCGCCAGCGCCTCACCCGGCGCGCTGCTCCCCGCAGCCGCTTGCGGCTTAGCAGGCAGCGGATCTGCGTCCGTGCCCTGATTCACCAGCACCGCGCCGCCGTGGGTCCGCCGGACCAACCCGCGCTGCTCCAGCGCTTCGAGGTCGCGCCGCACCGTCGATGCCGACACCCCCACCGCCTCGGCCAGCTCGTCGAGCTCGCCGGCCCCGCGATCCCGCAGCAACTCCACCAGCCGGTCCTGACGTTCGACAATCAGCATTCCGCGTGCCGCTCCGATCCGGTGTGGCACGGGCACTTGCTGCCCGTGGCGGGGCGGATGACACACGGTGCCCGCCACGGCCAACGAGTGGCCGTGCCACACGCCGATCGACGGATTCGAGCGATAGCGTTCCCCGTCACTCACTGGCCCCAGGTGTCGGGTCCGCCGCCAGCTCGGCGGCCAGGTCGGGGTTGGCGGTGTGGTGGCCCAGGTACAGGTCGTCCGCATCGAACCGGAGCACCAGGGCCCGCGGGATGATGTGGCCGTGGCCCCGGCCGGGCAGGTAAACCCAGTAGCCCTCGCGTTCGACGGCCGGGTCGCCTAGGCGATCGCGAACCTCGTCGGCGGGCGTGCCGGGGTCGATCCCTTCGAGGCGGTCGAGGACGACGGTCTGGTTGTAGGTCTGGTTCTCCATGCCCGGACGGTCAGGCGCGGAACAGGCGGGCAAGGTCAGGACAGTGATCAGGCATGACCGCTTCAACAGCGAACCGGACCGCCTGAGGCGGCTGACGCCTGTTCCGGGTTCGCAGATCCCGGCTCGCTTGCGACGCAGCACCCGATGCATCACGCCGCCTCCCGCATGATCTGGTCGGTGATGGCGGAGACGAGGTGCTCGAAGGCGGGGTCGCCGTCCGCGAACCCCTGGGTCACGCCGTTGTCGCTTCCGGGGGCGGGGGGGCCGACGCGGCCGTCGCCGTTGAAGCTGACCGCCGAGGCGGGGCGGTCGCCGAAGGTCGCGAGGAACTGTTCGTTCTCCGAGCCGATGCACCCGTCGGGGGCACAGGTCAGCCGCGGGTCTTCCATGCCGAACTGCTGCTTGACCTTGAGCAGGCCCTGCATCTGGTCCGGGCTCAGCACGTTGACCCGGCCAAGCTGTTTGACCAGCAGCAGCGTCCGGCAATAGGCGTCGAGGATTTCAAGCTTGTAGTAGGTGTCGATCAAGGTGTCGGCGAAGGACACGCTGCCGTGGTTGCCCATCAGCAGGGTGTTGGTCTGGTCGTCGATCAGGGGCATCAGCGACTCGGGCAGGTCGTGGGTTGACGGCATCGCGAACGGAGCCGTCTTGACCTTCCCGAGGAACACCTCGGCCTCGGGGTGGATGCCCTCGGGGACGGGGATGCCGGCGATGGCGAACGCGGTCGCGTGCGGTGGGTGGCTGTGGATCACCGCACCGACGTCGGGGCGCTTCTTATAGATCGCCAAGTGGACCTTGATCTCGCTGGTCGGGCGACGCCCTCGGTTGTTGGGCTCGATCTGTTCGCCCTCGCCGTTGCAGACGATGAGGTCTTCGGGATCGAGCATCCCCTTGGAGATGCCGGTGGGCGTGCAGAGGAACCGGCTGTTGTCGCCGGGGCCGCCGAGCCGGGCCGAGTGGTTGCCCTCGTTGCCGGCGCAAAAGCCTTTCTGCCAGATGCGCTCGCCGATTTCGCACATCTGTTTCTTGAGTTGCCAAATGGGAGTTTCGGGCATGGTTTAAGTCACAAGTCAAAAGTGAAAAGTGTGAAGGTTTGAACGTGCGAAGATGTGTTCTGACTTCAAGCTTCCGGCTTCCTGCTTCTGGCCACCGGCCACTGGCTCCTGGCTACTGGCCCACCGCGACTTCGTCGAGGATGGCGGCGTTGTACGCGTCGATCGGGACCTTGCGGGGGTGGAAGGGGACGGCGGCCTCGCGGCCTTCGCTGAGCGCGATCAGCTGGCCCCGGGCGGCGCCCAAGGCGTCGAAAACCACGAGCGACTCGGACATCGGCGCGGCCCGGCCGGCGGCGGGGTCGTTCAGCGCCTGGCGGTCCATCGCCTCGACGAGCAGCAGCGCGCCGCCGGGCAGCTCGTCGAGCTTGCGGTCAAGGGTCAGGTTGCCGAGGACGCGGGCGATTCTCATTCGGGTGTCGGGTGTCGGGTTGCGGGTTGCGGGTTCCGGGTTGATTTTCTGGCTTCTGGCTTGTCGCTTCTCGCTAACAGCTAACCGCTAATCGCTAAAGCCTGTGCAGCTGCGCGAGCTGACGTTGCAGCTGCGGGTCTGGCTTTGCGTTGTGGTGCAGCAGGGCGAGGGTCATCTGCTGCAGGGTGTCGTGGTCGAGTTTGGCGTAGGGCACGATGAGGGTGTTGGCCTGCACCTGCTCCAGGCCGTCATGGGCAGCGTCGAGGCAGCAGGCGACGACGGCCCGGAGGGTCTCGCAGCGGTTGGCCAGCAGGGCGGCCTTGGCGGTGCGCTGGACGAAGAGGATGCCGCCGACGACGCGGCCGGTGCGGACCGTGCGGGCGAGGTCCTGGACGACCTGGGTCAGCCCGCCGTCGGTGGGCGGGGCGGTGAGCGGGCGGAGCTGGTCGGTGAGCCGGTGGGTCAACGCGGCGACGGCGGGGCATCGGCCGTCGGTCCACCACAGCAGCGGACGGCCCCCCGGAAGCAAGCTCCCGCTGCCGCTCAAGGGACGTGTCGCCGACGCGTCGGCGGGGGTTTCGCGGCGGACGTGTTGGGGTTTGTCGCGGGCCAGGTCGGCGGCAAGCGGGCTCAGCCGGGCGTCGGGGGCGAGCAGGACCAGCTTGTCGGGCGCGGCGTCGATGGCGTCCTGGAGTTGCTGGGCGGTGACGATGCCGGTGAGGACGGGGCGGGGCGGGGGCAGCGGCGCGGGGGTAAGCGGCGGCGGCCCGCCCACCCCTGAAGGGGTGGGCTTTGGGGACAGGTCGGGGCGGTCGGTGAACTGGCTGTAGTCGCCGGTGCAGATGCCGATGGCGGGTTTGACTTGCGCGGCCGACCCGTTGCCGCTGGCGGGCGGGCGCTGGCCCATCGCCTCGAGCACCTGCCGGGCGATTTGCTTGACGAGTTGGGGATCAATATCAGACATAAGTTAAAAGTGCGAAGTCAAAAGTACGATGTATAGAGCCTTCTGACATTCAACATTTCACATCTAACTTTCTATACCCAGGGTCCACCAGCGGGCGGGGCTTTGGGAGGAGTTGAGCAGGTCGCGGAGGCCTTTGCCGTCGCTGGTGAGGATGACAGTGTCGCCTTGGCGGGCGCCGAGGCGGTCCAGGGCGATCACGAGGTCGCCTGCCGGGTCGCGGGCCACGTTCAGCGGTTGGCAGACCAGCAACCGTTGCCCGTCGAGGGACGGGTGTTTGACGGTGCTGGTGGCGTGGCCGGTGACGGTGGCGAGTTGCATGGGGGTGTGGGCTAAGCCGCAAGCGGCTGGGTCAGGTGATGGAGAGGCTGCCGCGGAGGGAGTGTCGGCGGAAGCGGGTGAAGGTGAGGGGGCTGGTGACGCCCTCGCCGGTGGGGGTGGCGATGGAGTAGCTGGCGTAGCCGTTGCCCTGGCCGCCGAGGGCGGCGGTGCATGGGCCGTTGGTGACGAAGAGGGTGGTGTTCATCGCCCGGCCCATGCGGGTGATGTGCTCGAGGTCGTTGGAGTGGATGATGGCGGTGTGGCCGAAGCCGTGCTCCGTGCGGATCGCTTGGGCGAGCGCCTCGTCGAAGTCGCGGACCTTGACGATGGGGACGAACGGCATCATCTGCTCCTCGTCGACGAACGGGTGGTGGGCGTCGGTCACGCCGACGAGCAGGTCCACGCCCGAGCCGACGCTGGCGCCCGCGGCGTCGGCGAGGACGGCGGCATCTTTGCCGACCAGGTCCTTGTCGACGGCGAAGTGGCCGTCGGGCTTCTTATTGAACGCCACGTCGGTGAGCCGGTCGATCTGGCCGCTGCCGAGGATCGCAGCAGCCTCGGCGTCGAAGGCGGCCATGAGGTCATCGAAGCGGTCGGCGACGCAGAACACTTGCTTTTCGCCGATGCACAGGAGGTTGTTGTCGAACGAGCCGCCGTCGATGATGGCGCGGGCGGCCTGGCGAACGTCGGCGGAGGCGTCGACGACGACGGGCGGGTTGCCCGGGCCGGCGACGATGGAGCGTTTGGGCTGCTGCATCGCGGCGCGGGCGACGGCGGGGCCGCCGGTGGCGCACAGCAGGGGGATGTCGGGGTGGCGGAAGATCTGCTCGGCGGACTTGAGCGTGGGCGGGTCGATAAGGCAGATCAGCGGGTCGAGGCCGAACTGCTCGCGGACCGCGCGGTTGTAAGTGGTGGCTGCCAGGGCGGCGGACTTGGACCCCGAGGGGTGGGCGTTGACGACCAGGGCATTGCCCGCGGCGACCATGTTGATGGCGTTGGCGGTGAGGGTGGGGATGGAGTGGGTGACCGGGGTGATCACGCCGATCAGGCCCCAGGGTGCGGGCTGCTGGAGGCTAATGCCGTTGTCCCCGGCGGCGGCGGGGGATTGCAGGAACTCGACGCCGGGCACGTTCTGCAGCAGCTCGAGCTTGACGATCTTGTGATCGACGCGGCCGACCTGGGTCTCGTCGAGCTCGAACTTGCCCCAGGCGGGTGCGTTCTTGAGGGCGAGGTCTTTATATAGCTTGCAAATTTTGTCGCGGACTTCGTAGCCAGCTTCGGCGAGTTGCTGCTGGGCACGGGTCGCGGCTTTGACGGCGGTGTCGACGTCGCTGAACAAGCCGTCCCCCGAGCCGCTGCCCCGGCTGCCGGATGACGAGGAAGTGCCGGCGGTCTTCCCGGGGGTGCTCAGGCTGCGGAGCACCTCGGTGACGACGTCCTGAACGAGTTGGGTGTCGATGGTGCTGGGCATGGGGTGTGGGGGTTAGCTGGGCTCGGTATTCAGTTCGCGGTCGCCGAGGTGGGCCTCGTCGACGATGCCGATGACCACGGCGTCGACGGGGCTGTCGCCACAGCCCTCGGCGAGGCGGGCGCTGCTGCCCTGGGTGATGAGGACAAGCTGGCCCTCGCCAGCCCCGATGCGATCGATGGCGACGATCGCGCGGTGCGTCGGCTCGAAGCCGGTGGGCGTGTCGCCGTCGTAGCCGACCTTGAGCGGCTCGATGACCAACAGCTTTCGGCCCCGCATGGACGGGTCCTTGGCGGTGGCGACGACGTGGCCTTGTACGCGTCCGAGGAACATGGGGTGGCCGAAGGGACGGAGGGATGAAGGGACGGAGTGCCGAATAATCAGACGTTGGCGACGTCGCTGTGGGGGCGGGCGATGACGTGGACGCTGAGGACTTCGCCGACGCGGCGGGCGGCTTCGGCGCCGGCGTCGACGGCGGCCTTGACCGCGGCGACGTCGCCCTCGAAGGTCACGGCGACGTAGCCGCTGCCGACTTTGTCGGTCCGCTTGTAGCTGACGTCGGCGGCTTTGAGTGCGGCGTCGGCGGCCTCGATCGCGGGGATGAGGCCCTTGGTTTCGATCATGCCGATGGCTTGTTGGGTGGCCATGAGGGTGTCTCCGAGTGCTAAGCCGCAAGCGGCTGGGGGGGTGTAGCGCGGCCAACGGCCGCGGCTTGATGGGTTAAGCCGCAAGCGGCTGTTCAAGGGTCTGGTAGGTCTGGCGGGCGACGATGAGTTCTTCATTCGTAGGCAGGACCCAGACCTGGGCGTTGCTGTATTCGCTGTTGACGCGGGTCTCCGCGGCGGGGTCGGCCTCGGCGTTGGCGTAGCGGTCGATCTCGATGCCGGCGAAGTCCATGTCGCGGCAGACGGCCTGGCGGATGGCGGGCTCGTGCTGGCCGATGCCGCCGGTGAACACGAGGGCGTCGGCCCCGCCCAGGGCCGCGAGGAAGGCGCCCACGTAATGCCGGCACGACTCCACGAACGCTTCGACGGCGAGCTTCGCCTGCGGGTTGCCGTCGCCGGCGGCGGCGCGGACGTCGCGGAGGTCGGCGCTGATGCCCGACAAGCCTTTGAGACCGGCGTCGTTGGAGAGCGTGTTCCAGATCTCGTCGTCGCTGACGCCTTGTTCGCGGAGGGCGACGATGGCGAAGGTGTCCAGATCGCCGACGCGGTTGGCGTGGAACACGCCGGTCTGGGGGGTGGCGCCCATGGAGTGGGCGACGCTTCGGCCGTGGTCGATGGCACAGACCGAGCAGGACCCGCCGAGGTGGAGGCTGATGATCTTCTTGGCCTTAGGCTCGATGTGCGTCATGCGGGAGGCGATGTACTTGTGCGACGCACCGTGGAAGCCGTAGCGGCGGACGCCGTACTTGGCTTCCCACTCGGCGGGCACGCCGTAGACGCGACGGGCCTTGGGGATGCTGGCGTGGAAGGCGGTCTCGAAGCAGGCGACCTGGTCGACACCGGGCAGCCGCTGGGCGAAGCCGCGCATCGCCGCGATGTAGGGCGGGTTGTGTGCCGGGGCGAGGGGCACCATGGCTTGCATCGTCTTGAGCAGGTCGTCGTCGACGCGGGTGGGCTTGTGGATGGGTCCGCCGTGCACGGCCTTGAAGCCGATGGCCTGGACCTGTCGGTCGCCGGTGAGCACGCCGAGGTCGGTCAGCTGCTGCAGGTGCAACTCGATGGCGGCGGCGTGGTCGGACAGGTCGGCGGTGCCTTCGCGGGTCTGGTCGCCGGCGGTGAGCTTCCAAGCGCTGTTGCCACTGTCGCCGCTGCCGACGCGGTCCGCGCTGCCCGACGCGAGCTGCGTTTCGGCGGGCATGTCCAGCAGCTTGTATTTGAAGCTGGTGGAACCGAGGTTGGCGACGAGGATGAGCATGGGTGCAGCGGGAAGCCGGAAGCGAGAAGCGGGAAGCCGGAGCGTGAAGGCCTGAGTGCCTTGATCTGGCTTCAGGCTTGCAGCTTCCGGCTTCTAGCTCAGAAGCTCTCGACGAGCTGGTCGTGGGGTCGGGGGATGACGTGGGCGGCGATGAGCTCGCCGACGCGGCCTGCGGCGGCGGCACCGGCGTCGACGGCGGCTTTGACGCTGCCAACGTCGCCTTCGACGATGACGGCAACGAAGCCGCCGCCAATCGGGATGGTCTTGGTGTGCTCGACGTTGGCGGCTTTGAGCATCGCGTCGGAGGCCTCGATGAGGCCGACCTGTCCGCGGGTTTCGATGAGGCCGAGGGCCATGGGTGGGGCTCCGGGGGGTGGGTGGTGTGGGTGGGGAGCAGTGCCACTGAAGTGGCACTGCCGGTGCGGTCAGTCGCCGGACTTGGCCGCGGGTTTGGTCTTGGTGGTGGCGGGGAGCAGGTGGGTCAGCTCGCCGTGGGGTCGGGGGATGACGTGGACGCCGACGACGTCGCCGACGCGTCCTGCGGCGGCGGCTCCGGCATCGACGGCGGCCTTGACGGCGGCGACGTCGCCGGTGACGAAGCTGGTGACCATGCCCGAGCCAACCTTGTCCCAACCGATCATGTCAACGTTGGCGGCTTTGAGCATCGCGTCGGATGCTTCGATGAGGGCGACGATGCCTTTGGTTTCAATCATGCCGACGGCGGAGAGGGCCATGTTGTGTCTCGGGGAGGTGCGGGGGTGTGGGCTAAGCCGCAAGCGGCTGGGGGAGTGCGGCCGACGGCCGCGGCTTTATGGGATCAGTTCGATGCGGGTGGCCGAGGGCAGGTGGCAGGCGTTGCCCTCGTCGGTGTCGATGTGCACCTCGAGCTTGACCTTGGGGTGCACCCGGACGGTGAGGTTGTGGAACGTGGTGCCGCAGGGACCGTCGATCTTCAGCGACATCTCCTGCTGGTCCTGCACGCCGTAGTGCTCGGCGTCGGCGGGGGACATGTGCACGTGGCGCTTGGCGCGGATGATGCCGCGGTCGAGGTTGACCGCCCCTGCGGGGCCGACGAGCACGCCGCCGGGTGTGCCGTCGTGGTTACCGGAGATCCGCAGGGGGATGTCCATCCCGAGGTAGATCGCGTCGGTGTAGGACAGCTCGACCTGGGTGTAGTCGCGGGTCGGGCCGAGGATACGGATGTTGGGGATCATCCGGTTCTTCGGGTCGCCCGGGGCGATCAGGTTGACCTGCTGCTCGGAGGCGAACTCGCCGTCCTGGTAGAGGTCCTTGAGCTTGGTGAGCGTCGCGCCGCGGCCGAAGAGGGTCTGCAGGTCGTCGGTGGTGACGTGCACGTGACGGGCCGAGACGTTGACCACGAGCGGGTTGGGCCCACCCCCGCCCCCCACAGGGCCAGCGGACCCGGATCGACTTCCGGGGGCGGGCATCAGTCGCTGCCGCAGGGCCTGGCGGACGAGCTGCTCGACCTGCTGGCGATCGAGTTGGGAGTTAGCGACCATGGGAGGGCGTGGAAGGGGCGACGCTCAATCTTGCAGAACATTGCATCATCTGTCAACATCTTCCAGTCAATCTCATGCATTTCTCTCATTTGATTCACTGTGCGGTCCAATAATCCGCGGTGTCCGTGTCGGCCTGTAGGCGTGGGGCGCTACTGCTGCGGCCGAGGCGCGAAGCCGGCGGCGGAGCACCGGCGTGGCCGATGATGTCGCCATGGCGGCTGTCGACTGGCTGGTGGTGGCGGGGTATGGGGCGATCGTGGCCTTGATCGGGTGGTGGGCGAGTCGGCGGGGGGATAACACGGACACGGGCTACTTCCTGGGCGGGCGGTCGCTGCCGGTGTGGGCGGTGGCGGCGTCGCTGCTGGCCACGTCGCTGTCGGCGGTGACATTCATCGGGGCGCCGCAGGACGCGTATGGGGGGGACCTGTCGTACCTGATCCTGAACCTGGGCACGGTGCTCGGGGCGGTGCTGGTGGCGACGCTGATCCTGCCGGTGCTGTACCGGGCGGGGGTGGTGACGGTGTACGAGTATTTTGGGCAGCGATTCGGGGCGGGGGCGTCGGTGGCGGGTGGGGCGGCGTTCGTGGGCGGTCGGCTGCTGGCCTCCGGGGCCCGATTGCTTGCGGCGGGGGTGGCGGTGGCGCTGCTGCTGGGCTGGGGGGCGGATCGGCAGGGCCTGGTCGCGGCGGTGCTGATCGTCGGGGCGGCGGGGACGCTGTACACGCTGGCGGGGGGGATCCGGGCGGTGGTGTGGACCGACACGCTGCAGATCGTGGTGGTGGTCGGGGCGGCGGGGCTGTCGGTGATCCTGCTGCTGCGGGGGCTGGACATGGGGGTGGGCGAGGCGTGGTCGCAGCTTGAGGCGGCGGGCAAGACGCGGTGGTTCAGCGCGGACCCGTCGATCCGGGAGCCCTACACGGTGTGGACCGCGCTGGCGATGACGCTGTTTATCGCCGCGGCGTACGGCACGGACCAGGACCTGACCCAGCGGCTGCTCACGTGCCGCAGCGCGGGGCGGGCGGCGTGGTCGCTGCTGGGCGGTGTGCTGGTGGGGCTGCCGGTGACGGGGCTGTTCATGGGGATCGGGCTGCTGCTGTGGCTGCGGGACGGTGGGGCATCGGCGGCCGGCGGGGCGGCGGACGTGTACCCGCGTTACCTGTTGGAGGGCTTGCCGACGGGGGTGCGGGGCCTGGCGGTCGCGGGGTTGCTGGCGGCGGCGATGAGCTCGCTGGACTCGGCATGTGCGGCGATCGGCAGCAGCCTGCGGATCGACCTGCGGCTGGGGCTGGGCAACCGGGTGTCGGTGCTGGTGGCCGGTGCGGCACTCACCGCGACCGCGGCGGGCGCGGCGGCGACGTATGACCCGCAGAGCCAGTCGCTGCTGGCGTTCGCGCTGGGCGTGATGACGTTCGCCTACGGCGGGCTGCTGGGCGTGATGCTCACCGCCATCCTCACCCGGCGGGGCAGCGTCGCCAGTGTCATCACGGCGCTGGTCACCGGCGCGGTCGTGGTGGCGGCACTGCGTTGGCTGTCGGCGTGGACCGGGGTGCTGGGGCTGGGCGACGGCGCGGGGCTGACGCCGCCGGCGTTTGCGTGGTGGATGGTGGCGGCGACGGCGGCGAGCTTCGCGGTCTGTGCGGCGGTGCCCGGCCCGGCACGGGGCACCGGTCAGGTGTAGTGCAGCTGGGCGGTGAGGTTGGCATCGGCCGAGGGCACCAGCCGCAGCCAGTGCGCGGATAAGCCGTCGGGCATGACGTGGGTGGTGCCGCTGCCCGGGGCGACGCTGAGCGTCTGGTACTGGGTCCAGTCGCCGCTTCCGGTGATATCCAGCTCGACGGTTACTTGGACTTGGTCGGTTGAGGTGGCGTGACAAATCACGTGCAGGCACTTGTGCTCAAAGCCGGTCATGAGGTACGGGTCGCTGGGCTGGCCCGCGGCGGCGTCATGGTGGAACCACGGGCCGCCCCAACCGGTGGGTTTGCCCCAGGACCACAGGTCGTCGGACTTGCCCAGCCAGAGGTTGGCCTGCGGCTGGCCGACGACGGGGTTGGCGTCGTTGATCGGCGTGGTCTGGTCGCCGGCCATGACGAGCATGCCCTTCCAGCTGCAGTAGTCGCCGATGATCCGCAGGTGCGAGCAGACCGGCTTGATGCCCCAGACCTTGCCGCCGTAAGTCATCGGGGGCAGCTCGTAGAAGATCCCGGACGCGTCCATCAGGTAGCGCTCGGACTCGATTTCTCTTATGCGCGGCCACTCGGTCGTGTAGGCGTGGTCCTGCGTGTGGGTGCCCTTGGGCAGGCGAAACTTCTGCCAGCCGTGCTTGGGGTGATAAACCTGCAGGATGGCCGAGGCCCGGTCTTGGCCGACGGCGAAGACGGCCTGGCTGATGTCCCCGCTCAGTCGCCCGGCGAGGGTGTTGAACTGGGTGCGTTCGTGGATGGTCCAGGTCTGCCCGTCCCACTCGGCGAGCCGGCCGTCGGACTCGCCGCGGTCGAAGTCTTTGGTGTAGTAGCTGTTGTTGGCGACGAAGACCTTGCCGTGGTGGCACCAGGCGTCCTTGAAGTGGGCCGGCCCCTTGCCGCTGGTGTATAGCTCTTCGGTGAGTTCAGCGAGCTTGGTGACCTCGAGCGTGTTCACATTCGCTTCGTAAAACTCACCCTCCATGCCGAGCATGTACACCATCGTTTCGGGCTCGTGCAGGTGGCGACACGCGGCGGTGATCCGGATGTCGATCAGGTCGGTGAAGGTGCGGACGTTGCCGTCGGTGTCGATGGCGTGGGGCCCGATGATCAGCTGGCTGGTTTCGGCGTGGATCATCCGGTTGGCGTAGGTGCCGACGACGGAGGCCTCGTGCTTGTGCAGCTGCAGGTCGTCGTCGATCCAGAACAGCCCGGTCCCGTCGCCGCTGCCGGTCTTGTGGGCGACGTAGGTGATGAACCACAGCCGGTCTGCCCAGGGCATCAGGGCCCCGATGCCGGTCTCGGTTCGTTTGGGGAAGTGCTTGGCGGTGACGGCGAGGTGGGGGTGGACGCCGGAGATGTTGGGTTGGTTGGGCATGTCAATCAATCTCGGGGTAGGGGGATTGGGACGGAGGCGACCCACGGGACGTCCCGTGTGAGCCGGCGATGCATCCGGGCGACGCGGTCGCGTTGGGTCGGGTGGTCGATCAGGTTGTCGCGCTCGACGGGCCGAGGCCGCATGTCGTAGAGCTCGTGGGTGTCGCCCTCGGTGATGAC
The DNA here is from genome assembly GCA_964625505.1 of uncultured Phycisphaeraceae bacterium. GTDB lineage: Bacteria > Planctomycetota > Phycisphaerae > Phycisphaerales > Phycisphaeraceae > CAZVBW01. The sequence continues at coordinate 31,017 of CAZVBW010000007.1, read as the reverse complement.
GTACTTCCAGTCGCGATCGCGGAGCATCGCGACGCGCTGGTGGACAACGGGATCGACCCAGTTGGCTTCGTGAAACTCGCTGACCACGGCGTCACGGTCGATCGCTTGCTTGTATAGATCGCGGCCGTCGCCGGGCAAGGGCTTGGCGTCGGCGAGGCCCAGCAGCGTCTGGGTGAGGTCCTGCGTCTGGACGAGTCGGTCGTCGTCGCCGGAGCGGATGGCCGGCCCGGCGAGCAGGACGGGGACGCGCGTGAGCGCGTCGTACATCATCGGCCCCTTGTAGATCATCCGCAGCTTGCCGTTCATCTCGCCGTGGTCGCTGAGCACGAGCACCGCGGTGCGGGCGAGGTCGATGCGGTTCAGCAGGTCGCCGATGAGCTGGTCGAGCATCGCGCCGTACCCGAAGTACGCCGCGCGGATGTGTCGCCACTTCTCGGCGGACCACCGCTCGCCCCAGGCCCGGCAGCGGAAGGTGGATTGCACGTCGGGCTTGCCGGCCATGGGGGCGTCGAAGTCGTCGGGCAGCGGGATCGACGCCGGGTCGAACCGGCCGTGCCATTCGGCGGGCAGGTAGTACGGGGCGTGCGGGCCGTAGAAGCTGATCATCAGGGCCCAGGGGCCGGGCTGTCGCTGCAGACCCTCGAGCTGGGCGTGAGCGCGGGCGGCGACGCGTCCGTCGACGTGGTCGGCGACGGGGCCGGGGTCGACGCCCGCGTGCGGCGTGTCGGGCCCGGCCATGACGTGGTGTCCCTCGACGCCGCCGGTGCGGACCGGGTCGTGCGTGGTCCAGCCGCGGGGGTCGCCGCGGTCCAGGTGCCACTTGCCGACGTAGGCGGTGCGGTAGCCCGCGTTGTTCAGGCGGGTGGCGAGGGTCGGGCCGGGGGGCATCGGACGGTTGTTGCCGACGACGGCGTGCTCGGCGACGGACTGGGCGAGTTGGAAGCTGGCGCGGGTGGGGGTGCAGATCGGCGCGGGGCAGAAGGCGTGGGTGAATCGGGTCGCGTGATCGCGGAGCCGCTGCAGGTGGGCCAGCCGGATCGGCGGCTCGTCGTCGAGCAGGTCGGCCTGCATCTGATCGACCATGACGATCAGCAGGTTTGGTCGGCGGCTGGTCATCGAAGTAGCGCCTCCACCTTGGCCGGCCGCTGCCGCGTGGTGGGTGGGGCGTCGGCGATGGCCTCGGCGGCATCGTGAAGTCGGCGGACCAGCGGCGGGACGCTGCGCGCGGGGAAGACGCCGCTGATGGCCAGGCCGGCATTGGTGTGGCTGGGCAGGGCAACGCCGAGGCCGCGTCGGCCGCCGGGTTGTTCGAGCAGGGCGTGGCCGGCGTCGCGTGCGGCCTGCACGGCCGGGCGCTCGTCATCGGCGGGCGGGCCGGCGGCGAGCACGGCCACACCGATGCCCGAGCGGTCGGCGGGGTACAGGCCCACCCGGCCGATCGCCTGGTCCATCGGCATGCCGGGCTCTCGGTGCAGCAGGTAAGCCACCTTGTCTCGCCACAGCACGCCCAGTGCGAGCACCAGCCCGCGGTCGTCGGCGAGCTCGGCGAGCTCGCCCAGCACCGGCAGGGCGCGCTGCAGCAGGCCCGAGCCGTAGAGGCTGCTGGCGGTGAGCACGTGCAGGGCCGGGCCGGGGCGGTAGCGCCGCTGGTCGTCCTGCTCGGTCAGGCCCAGGTGGGCCAGCGTCTTGAGCAGGCGGTTGACGCGAGTCGGCTCGAGCCCGAGCTGAGCGGCGAGGGCGCGGCTGCCGACGCTGGCCCCGGACCCGACGACGGCCTGCAGCACCTCGAGCCCGTCGATCAGGCTGCGGTTGGGCTGCGCGGGCGGGCGGGGCATGGTGCTACAATAGCATCATTAACAACCGGTGCAAGTGGGACCGCCAAGACGCCAAGAGCGCCAAGGAAGGCAAAGAATTTCAAGGGTTCGCGGCCAATGAACAAGCGGCGTGGCTCGGGGCCCCGCCGCTTGGAAGTTATTCGACTCTGTGGCTTGGGCCTTGGCGCTCTTGGCGTCTTGGCGGTTTACTCGTACCCCGGCAGCCACTGCGCCTCGGCGTCGAACATCTCGAGCGTCATGGCCTTGATCTGCTTGGGCGTGAGCACGGCCTGGCACAGCGGGTCCAGCAGCAGCGCGTGGATCGCGGCGTCCTTGCTCTTCTCGATGCAGGCGGTGGCACCCAGGTCGAACATCCGCATATTCGACTCGCAGATCGCGGCCATCTGCGGCGGCAGGGCCCCGTAGCGGGTCGGTTGGATGCCGTTGCGATCGACCAGGCAAGACACCTCGACCGCGCCGTCACCCATCAGGTTGGTGATGAGTTTGCCCGCTTCGCCGCGTCCGGATTTCCCGGGGGCGGATGCATAGTTCATCACGTTGCCGTGGATGCGTTGGGGCACGTCCTTCTCGATCGCTTCGATGATCCAGGAGGCGTACTCCCAAGAACGTTCGAGTTCCATCTCCTGCTCGCCGGAGACCAGCCGGGCCCGTTCCTCATCCGCGTTCTTCCGCCAGTTGGGCCAGCCGGTCGCATAGAACCGCGAGCCGCCGTGGTAGCCCAGGCGAAGCAGCTTTCGGCCCTCGTCGGACTTGCGGTAGTAGGGCAGGTATTCGGAGAGATGGCCGGATGATTCGGTGATGAACGCCCCGAAGTGCAGGCACATGTCCTTGCGGATCAGGTCGACCTGTTCGTAGGGCCGCTCATCGGAGTTGGTCCGCACGTCGGTGTTGTCGTGGGTCGCTTTGCCTTCCTCGGCTTCTTGGTAACCGGCGGCGATGTCGTCGGCGAACTTTTGATAGAGCACCTTGTCGTAGAGGTTCTCGCCGTGGTGCTGGAGCTTGGTGAACCACGCGAGGTGGTTGATGCCGGCACACTCCCAGTGCATCTGTTCGTACGGGACGTCGGCGTACTTGGCCAGCAGGTGGCTGGTGCCCTGGACGCTGTGGCACAGGCCCACCACGGAGAGCTCGGGCACGGCCCGGCCGGCGGCGGTGACCATCATGCTCATCGGGTTGGTGTAGTTGAGCATCAGGGCGTCCGGGCACAGCTCCCGCATGTCGCGGAGGATGTCCAGGAACACCGGGATGGTGCGGAGGCTCTTGAACAGCCCGCCCGGGCCGATGGTGTCGCCGATGCACTGGTCCAGGCCGTACTTGAGGGGGATGTCGTTGTCGAACTCGACGCAGTCGGTGCCGCTGACCTCGACACAGCAGACGGCGTAGGTCGTGCCGGGCAGGACCTCGCGGCGGTCGGTGGAGCTGCGGACGGTCCAGCCGTCGGAGCGGCCGGTGCGTTCGATGAGCTTCTGGACCACCTGGTGCATCATCGACAGGCGGTTTTCGTCGATATCGACGAGGCGGAACTCGCCGCGGTCGGCACCGGGGATGCCCAGCACGTCGCGGCACAGCCGCGGGCAGAACTGCGAGCCCGCGCCGAGGAACGTGACCTGCAGCGGGCGGTCGATCTTGCCGTCCAGGCCCTTCTGGTTTTCGGCGGCCTTCGTGTGGGCGGCGTGGCCCTGGGCGTCCTCGTTGACCGGCAGCGGCTGGTCTTCGACGGTGTCGGCGGCGGGGGGCGTGGCGGTAGCGGGCATGGGTGGTTCTCGGTCGTGGAGCAGTGGGCGGGCGATGCCGCGGGTCAGATGTTGGGTGGATTATGACAGCACCTGTCGGCGGGGGCCAGCGCCGGGGCGTGACGGCTCGGGTACATTTTGTGATATGCGGTTGCCCTTGAATGAGTCCGAGTCGGCGGGGGTGTTGTGGCGGGTGGTGGGCCATGGGGTGCAGTCGGTGCCGCCGGGCCGGCCGTACTGGTGGGTCAATCGTGGGCGGGAACCGGACGCGAGCGTGGTGGTGAAGTCGGTGCGGGCCGGGGCGTTGGTGGTGCGGTCGCCCGGGGAGGACCGGGTGGTGCGCGCCGGCCAGATTGTGACGTTCGTGTACGGCGACGACCTGTCCTACGGCTGGCCTGCGACCCCGGTCCCGGAAGAAGGCAACGGCGAGGCGGGCGTTGGCACGCAGACCCTAGAGATGGCGTGGGTGGTGTTGCGGGGGGCGGGGCTGGCCGAGCACGCCGCGCTGCTGCGGCGGGGCGGGGGGCTGGTGCTGGACAGCGCATCGGGGCTGGAGCGTCGGCTGGATCGGCTGCGGGTGCTGGCGGACCCGCCATCGGGGTTGACGGGGCAGGCGGACATGGCGGCGGCGGTGCACGAGCTGGTCGGGGCGCTGCTGCGGCGGGCGGAGGACCGGCTGGACGAGGACGCGTCGCCGGTGCAGCGGGGCGTGCGGCTGGTGTTGCGTCACCCGCATCGGCCGTTGTCGCTCAGCCAGTACGCCGACCGGGTGGGCTGTTCGCGGGAGCACCTGTCGCGGGTGTTCACGCAGCAGGTGGGTCAGCCGCCGCACGCCTACCTGACCCATCGTCGGCTGGAGCGGGCGCTGGCGCTATTGCGCCAGACGGACCTGCCGCTCCGGGACGTGGCGCGGCAGGCGGGGTTCGTGTCGGTGAAGACGATGGGGCGTCAGGTGCGGGAGCGGACGGGGCGCAGTGCGTCGGGGGCGCGGGGGGCGGGGGGGGCGGGGGGGGGGGGGGGGGGGTGAACGAAGGCGGCGGGGGCCCACCCACCCTTGAAGGGGTGGGCTTTGAGGGGGTCAGAGGAGGTCGTGGAGGGTGGTGGCGAGGCGGGCGATGCCGTGTTGGATCTGGTCGGTGGTGGCGATGCCGAAGGTCAGTCGGAGGGTGTGGCGGGGTGTGGTGCGGGAGGGGTCGGGGGGGTAGCAGTAGGCGCCGGGGACGTAGAGCGGGCCGTGGGCGAGGCATCGGTCGAAGAGCGGGCCGGTGCGGCCGGTGTCCAGGTGCGGGGGGAGGGTGAGCCAGACGTAGAGGCCGCCGGTGGGGCGGGTCCAGGTGATGCCTGGGGTGTCGGCGAGGTGGTCGTCGAGTGCGGCGAGCATGGCGTCGCGTTTGGGGCGGTAGGCGTCGCGGAGGGTCTGGACGTGGGCGGCGTATCGGCCGGTGGCGAGGGCGCGTGCGAGCAGGTGCTGGTTGAGGTTGGGCGAGCCGAAGTCCCGGCCGCCTTTGTTGAGCAGGGCGGCGTCGTGCAGGCCGTGGGGCAACAGGGCGTAGCCGGTCTTGAGGCCGGGGGCGAAGGGTTTGCTGAACGTGCCGAGGTAGGCGACGTGTTGGTGGTCCGGGTCGTGGGCGAGCATGGCCGGCGGGGGCGGGCCGTCGTAGGTCAGCTCGCGGTAGGCGGCGTCCTCGATGAGCAGGACGCGGTGGCCGGTGTCGGCGTGGAGTTGTCGAAGCAGTTGGACCAGTTCGTGTCGGCGGTCGTGGGCGAGCGTCAGGCCGGTGGGGTTCTGATGAGCGGACTGGACGTAGAGCAGCTTGACACGGTGCAGCGTGCCGGCGTCGCGGTGGGCGTGGAGGGCCCGCTCGACGGCGGCGGGGACGATGCCGCGGTCGTCGGTGTCGATGGCCTGCACGCGGGCGGCGAAGCTGGAGAGTGCACCGGTGTAGACGAAGTAGCTGGGCCAGGCGCAGAGCACGGTGTCGCCGGGATCGACCAGCAGGTCGGTGATGAGGTGCAGGGCCTGCTGGCTGCCGGTGGTCACGACGGTGCGTTCGGCGGCGGCGTCGGGCAGGGGGGGTTCCGGGGTGTCGGGGTCGAGCGACGCGAGGTGGTCGACGATGCCCTGGCGGAGGGCGGGCAGGCCGAGGGTCGTGCCGTACTGCAGGGCACCGCGGGCGGCGTCGGGATCGGTGAGCAGGTCGTCGGCGAGGGCGTGGACATGTTCGTGGGGCAGGGTGGCGTTGTCGACGAAGCCCGCAGCGAGCGAGATGAGGCCCGGGCGTTTGAGCGCCTCGGCCATGAGGTAGCTGATGGGCTGGTCGGTCGCGGCGGTGGCCCGGGCGGACCAGGGCCAACCGGCGGGGTCATCGCGGCGGGTCATGGCGGGCCTCCTCGTCCTCGTCGGCCTCGGGGGCGGGCGGGTCATCAGCTTCGGCGTTCGGCCCCGCGGCGAGGACATCGGCCGCGTCGTCACGCCGGGCCAGCAGCGTGTCCAGTGCGTCGGCTGGGTCGTCGGGCAGGTCCTCGTCCGGCTCGTCGTCGGGCTCGTCGTCCGGGTCGGTCGCGCGGTGGCGACGGCGGGCCGCCAGCTGCTCCCGCGGGCCGGTCGAGCGTGCGGCGGTGGGGCGGGCGAGCACGAGACGCCGAGCGAGGTAGAACCCGCCGAGGGCGAAGAGGATGCCGATGACCAGGGCGGATCGGCCGGTGGTCTGGCCGCCGCGTTCGCCGCGGGCCGTGGCGGTGCCCGGGGTGCGGGTCAGCTGCGGGTGGGCACCGACAAAGGTGAGGTAGGTCCGCGTTTCGCCCGCCTGGTTCTGGTCCTGCCACAGCTTGTAGAACCGGGCGGCGACGCGGGCCTCCCCGCCTTGGATCACGTTGAGCAGCTCGGACTGCGGGTCCGCGAAGTAGATCACCGCCACGTCTTCGACGTCCTCGCCGGTCTGCACGACCCACTCGGTCAGCTGCTCGCCGAACCGCCCGGCCTGCTGGGTGAGCGCGTGAGCCCGGCGGGCCCGGATCAGGTCGCCCTCGATGAGCATCAGCTCGCCGCGGGCCTCGGCGGCGGCGGCCGGGTCCCGCAGGGCATCGAGGTCCGGCACAGTCGCCCCCGCGAAGTCGTCCGGTTCCCAATCCGCGGCATTTTCCAGCAGCGCGTACAGCCCGGGCTGGTTGAACACCGGCGGGCTGCCCGGCACGTCGTCCGCCGTTGCCTCCAGCCGGACCCGCTGACTCTCGGTCAGTCCGGGCGGTGCAGCCCCGGCCGCCCCCGAAACCGTCAACACCACCACGACCCATGGCCAACGCATCGGACCAACTCTACCGCCCCCGCCGGTGTTACGATCCGCGCTTGAGCGCCGCCACCACCCCATCCGCAGGCCCCGACGCGACCGCCGCCGCCCTGGCCGACGTGCCCGAAGCGGTACGCGGGCAGGTCGTGCCCATCGTCGACTTCGGCAGCCAGTACGTGCAACTCATCGCCCGGCGGGTCCGCGAGGCCGGCGTCTACTCGATCCTCGTCGGCCCCGGGGCGGACCCGGATCAGCTCGCCTCGCTGGGGCTCAAGGGCCTGATCCTCAGCGGCGGGCCTTCGAGCGTGTACGACGACGGGGCCCCGCGGTGCGACCCGCGGCTGTTGGACCTGGGCGTGCCCGTGCTGGGCATCTGCTACGGCATGCAGGTCGGCTGCCAGGTCCTGGGCGCCGACGTGCAGCCGGCGACCGCCCGGGAGTACGGGCGGGTCACGCTGGACGTCGCCGACGCCACCGGGCTGCTCCGCGGCATCCCCGACCACACCTCCGCGTGGATGTCCCACGGCGACCAGATCAAGGCCCTGCCCGACGCGTTCGTGCCGCTGGCTCAGACGCCGACGTGTCCGTACGCCGCGGTCAAGCATCGGGACCGGGCGTTTTATGGCGTGCAGTTTCACCCCGAGGTGACCCACACGCCCCACGGGCAGGAGATCCTGTCCAACTTCCTGTTTGACGTCTGCGACTGCGACGGCAACTGGAAGATGGCCGACTTCGTCGAGGCCCAGGCCACCGCGATCCGCGAGCGGGTCGGAACCGACCGCGTCATCTGCGGCCTGTCGGGCGGCGTCGATTCTTCCGTCGCCGCGGCCCTGCTGCACAAGGCCATCGGCGACCAGCTCAGCTGCATCTTCGTCGACAACGGCCTGCTGCGCAAGGGCGAGCGGGCCCTGGTCGAGCAGACCTTCGGCGACCACTTCGACATCGACTTGACCACCATCGACGCCGCCGACGCCTTCCTCGCCGACCTCGCCGGCATCACCGACCCGCAGGAGAAGCGCCGGCGGATCGGGCACCGGTTCATCGAGGTGTTTAAGCAGGCCGCGGCGGACCTTGAAAGCCCAGCCGCTCCGGCGGCTGGGGCCCACGCCCGGGAGGGCGTGGGCTTTCGCTACCTCGCCCAGGGCACGCTGTACCCCGACGTGATCGAGTCGGGCCACGGCTACTCCGGCGCTGCGGCCAACATCAAGCTGCACCACAACGTCGGCGGCCTGCCCGAAGAGCTGGGCTTCGACCTCATCGAGCCGCTGCGCAATCTATTCAAGGACGAGGTCCGGCAGCTGGGCAGCGTGCTGGGCCTACCGGACCACATCGTGTGGCGTCACCCGTTCCCCGGCCCGGGCCTGGCGGTCCGCGTGCTTGGGGAAGTCACGCGCGACCAGTTGGAGTTGCTCCGCGACGCCGACGAGATCCTGCTCGAAGAGATTGTGGCCAGCCAGCTCTATCGAAAGACGGCGCAAGTCTTCGCGGTGCTGCTGCCGGTCCGCAGCGTCGGCGTGATGGGCGATGGCCGGACCCACGAACAGGTCATCGCGATCCGGGCCGTCGAGACGCAGGACTTCATGACCGCCGACTGGGCCCGCATCCCGTACGACGTTCTGGCGACGATCAGCAACCGCATCATCAACGAAGTCCGCGGCGTCAACCGCGTCGTCTACGACATCTCCAGCAAACCTCCCGCGACGATCGAGTGGGAGTAGACGCTCGGGCACGGAGGCTTAAGCCTCCGTGCCTAAGCTCCGCGTTCGTACCGTCTGTACGGCACGCCGTAGAGCTCAGCCCCGCGAACGCTGCGGCCGCTTACCCTTGGGCTTGCCGCCGCCGGCACCCTTGCCCATCCGGGCCGCGGGTCGCTTACCGCCGCGGCCGCCCTTGGCCTTCGGGCCGCCGGGCTTGCGTCGGCCGCCGCCGCGCTTGGGTCTGCCGCCCCGGCCGCCGCCGCCCTGCTGCGGGGGCGGGCCGGGCCTGCGGGTCGCCCACTCCGGCGTGTCGCCCAGCACGTCCAGCTTCTCGCCCAGCAGGTGTTCGATGTCCCGCAGCCACTGCAGATGGCTCGGCTCGCAAAGCGAGATGGCCACGCCCGATTCGCCGGCCCGCGCGGTCCGGCCGATGCGGTGCACGTACGTCTCCGGCTCGTGCGTCAGGTCGTAGTTCACCACGTGCGACACGCTGTCGATGTCGATCCCGCGGGCCGCCACGTCGGTCGCCACGAGCACGGCCACCTTGTCCTTGCGGAAGTTGTCCAACGTGCGTTGGCGGGCCGCCTGGGACTTGTTGCCGTGGATCGCCTCGCTGCGGATTTCGCGTTGCCGAAGCTTCTTGACCAGCTTGTCCGCGCCGTGCTTGGTCCGGGTGAACACGATGGTGCGGAACATCCCGTGCTCGTCGATCAGCTCGGCGAGGACGTCCGGCTTGCTCGCCGGGTCCACGAACCGCACCGACTGTTCGACGCGGTCGACGGTCGGCGCCTCGGGCTCGATCTGGATCACCGCCGGGTCGTGCAGCAGCCCGCGGGCCAGTTCCTGGATCGGCCCGGGCAGCGTCGCGGAAAACAGCAGCGTCTGCCGCTGCTCGGGCAGCTCGACGCTGATCTTGCGGATGTCCGGCAAAAAGCCCATGTCCAGCATCCGGTCCGCCTCGTCCAGCACGAGCGTCTCAATGCCCGATAGATCGACGTGGCCCTGTTCCATCAGGTCCATGAGCCGGCCGGGCGTGGCGACGATGACGGACACGCCGCGCTGCAGTTTGCGTACCTGCGGGTTCTGGCTGGCACCGCCGAAGATCACCACGCCGGTCAGCCGCATGCCATGGGCGTAGGTCTGAAAGCTCTCGGCAATCTGCGTGGCCAGCTCGCGCGTCGGCGCCAGCACCAGACACCGCGGCCGATCCTGCGGGCGGTGCTTGGTCTTCTTGCGGGGCGGCGGGGCCTGGCCGACGAGCCGGTCGACGATCGGCAGGGCGAAGGCCGCAGTCTTGCCCGTACCGGTCTGGGCCGAGCCGAGCACGTCCCGGCCGGCGAGCACGTGGGGGATCGCCTGGGCCTGGATCGGCGTGGCGTTTTCGTAGCCCTCGGCCGCGACGTTCTTCAGGACGGCGGGGGACAGTTCGAGTTGATCAAAGCGCATGGACATCCGTGCCTTTCGGGGCGTCGGGGAAGCCGGACCATTCGACGGTCCGCCGCCCACGCGGGTCGCGCGGGGGGAAACTTCCGGGGGGGGACGCACCGAGAGGTTGCGGGAGGGTCCCGCGGGGGGAAAGCCGACCAGTGCGTGGGCAATCGCTGCTTGAGTTCGACCGGCCGGGGCGCCTGGGGAAGGCGTGGCCACGAGGTCAGCGGCGCGTTGCGAACCTACGGTAAGCCGCTGCTGCAGCCAGGTCAATGCGGGGCATGCGTGGCGGACCGCTTGGGACCGGCTTGCGGGTCTGCTCAGAACCACGATCCGGGCCGGTGGTTTGCCACGCTTCACCCCCAGGGCCACGGTGCCGCACGACGCTGTCTTCAGGGGGCAACCTGCTGTACCTGCTGCTGGAGGGCCCGCGGTCGGCGGGGTCACGTGGCCGCGCCACCCGTGGGCGGGTCCACGTCCGGGTCCGGCAGGTGGTGCAGGTCGGCAAGGTCTTGCGGCCGGCCCGCCGCCCGCTTGGCGGCCCGCAGGTCACGCAGGCTGATGACCGGCAGATCGACGCCGTCCAGTGCGATGTGAAGGGCATCGGCGAACGCCGACTGGAAGGAATCGACGCCGGGCACGACGTTCAGCACGTCAACCTGCGTCGGCGGCCGGCCAAAACGGACAAAGCGGCTTGGCTCCGCTAACGCTTCGGCGTCGATACCCAGGCCGATGAAGTCGTTCAGCGCATCCGCTGCGGTTTGAGCGTTCGCGTCGCTCGGGTCGACCCACAGGTCCAGGTCCTTCGTCGTCCGGACGTACCCATGCACGACAACGGCGATGCCGCCGATGACGAGGTACCGCACCTCATGAGTGTTCAAGCAGCTGATAAGGGCCTGAAACTCGGGATGAATCGTAGGTGTCGCCATAGCACATCCGGCGGAGGCTTTCGGCCTGAGCCAGTCGCTCCCGGTAACTCAGACCCGCCGACTCCTCAAATCCCTTGCGATCGGACAACTCGTCAGCGTCCCAGATTTCAACCGACCACCCGGTGGATGTGGTCCAGCTTTGCTTCGGCGGCATGATGTACCTCGTGGTGTGCCGCCGAACGGATCACCGACGGCCGTCACGTGCGCCAACGCACGGGATCCCCTCGCTCGCAATGGGCCTGGCAGGACTCGAACCTGCAACCCTCGGTTCCGAAGACCGATGCTCTATCCAATTGAGCTACAGACCCGTGGCCCCCAGCATATCGGCCGCGGGATCGGCCGGGGCGGCGGGAATTATCGGCCCACGTGAAGCCGGCCGCCCGGCGTGTCGATAGCCCTTGCATGTCACGCTGGGCCACCCCGCTGCTGTCCCTCGCCGCCGCCCTGACGCTCGCCGTCGGGCTCGGCGGTTGCGCGGCTCCCGGAGCGGCGGCCGGCGACCCCGGCGGCGAACGCTCCCCAGGGCCCTATCACTTGGGGCCCGGCGACCGCGTGACCCTCGGCTCGGACGTGGTCCGCGAGATCGACGGCATCGAGGTGCTGGTCGATCCGGCGGGCATGATCCGCCTGCCCCTGATCGGGCCCGTTCGAGCCGCCGACGCCTCCGCCGACCAGCTCGCCGAGGCCGTCCGGCAGCAGGCCGCCCGCTACTACCACCGGCCGACGGTGTCGGTCCGTGTCACCGCTTTCGGTTCGCGGAGCGTGCAGGTCGTTGGCCCGGTCGCGGTGCCCGGGGCCCACCCGTACCACGGTGGCAACACGCTGCTGTCGCTGCTCGCCGCCGCCGAGCCGACGCCGCAGGCCGACCTGTCCCGCGTCCGCGTGATCCGCAACCCGCCCGTGGGGCCCGACCGCAGCACCACCTACCGCATCGCGAGCATCCTCGACGGCACGGCCGCCGACGTGCCGCTGCACCCCGGCGATGTGGTCGTCGTGCCCCGCCGAAGCCTCACCCCGCGGCTGCCGCTGGTCAGCATCGGCAGCGACCGGCAAACCCCGTCGCCCATCCGCGACCAGCGGGCGGGCCTGACCCTCGCCCCGTCGCCGGAGGATCGGCCTTGACTCGCGCCGCTGCGAGCAGATGCCGGGCCCTGCGGGCACTGGCCACCGGCACGGTCTTCACGGTCACCGTGGCGGCCTTCGCCTGGTTGGTCACCGAACCCCCCCAGCCGGTCGCCGCGGACGATCTTGGCCACGCCGTCGCCCCGCCGCCGGCCCGGCTGCTGGACAAGTTCGCCAAGCCCGCAGCGTCCATGAAGTGGCACCGCCAGCCGGTCAAGCCGATGCCGCGGGTGCACTTGGACAAGCAGGCCGACCAGCACAAGCAGGTGCAGGCCGCCGGTGAGCGGGTTCAACAGCTGCAGCACCGCCTGACGCAGATTGACCGGCCTCACATGGCCCCGGCCGACCTGGCCACGCGGCTCGCGACCGTCCAGAGTGACCGCCGAGCCGCCGAGTCCCGCCTCGCGGTCGCCGAGCAGCGTGTGCAACATGCCCGGCAGCGGCTCGCGAGCACCCGCCCGATGCACGTCATCCGCGTCATGCAGATGAACCCGGCCCATGAGCTGGCTCGCGAGCAGCTCGAGGCCGCGCGGGCCCAGCTGCGTCAGCTGGATGTGGTGCGACGCATGACCCCGCTGCACCCCCAACGCAAGGCCGCCCGCGCCGCAGTGGAGCAGCTGCAGACCCTGGTCGCGACGACCCCGAGGCTGCGGGTCATCGACCTGTCCGCCAAGCCCAACCCGGCGTGGGAGGCGTGGTCGGCCGAGCTCGCTCAGGCCGAGCCGATTCATGATCGGCTCGCCGGGCAGGTCCTCGCCGCCCGTGACATCGAGGCCCGGTTGCAGGGGCAGCTCCTGGAGGCCGAGTCAGTTCAGCGCCTCCGCCATCAGCTCGCAGGTGCCCGGACTCACCTGCAACAGAGCCGCGTCCTGGCCCAGCGGGTGCGGCAACGCATCGCCACCGGCCGCGCCAAACCCGACCTGCCGATCGCCGTGCCCACGATGTCGCAAGCGAGGGTCCCGCGGGCGCCCACCCGCCCGTACCGCCGGCAGATCACCGACTGGTTCGACCAGCCCCGCCGCCTGACCCTCGTGCTTGCCGCAGGCATCGGGGCCGGCATCGTCGCCACCCTCGGCAACCTGCTGCTGCTTCGCCGCAAAGAGCCGGTGTGACGCGACGTTGCCGCAGCAGTGCGTCAGTATTCATCGGCGGGCATGTGCTCCCATTTCGTCTAGCGGTTGCAGCGCAGCTGCACCCGCCTGCGGCGCAGCCGCATCGGCCTGCACCCGGCCCACATTCAGTTGAACCCGTACTCGTCCCACCGCCGATCCACCAGGTCAACAATATCCGACGACATATCAATCCACGGCGGCCAGTCGCGGACAGGTTCGCCGCCGACTTGTTCGCCGTCGATCTTGCGTGTCGCGTCGATGCCGATCTTGCCCCCGGCCCCGAGCCGGGGGGCGGCGTGGTCGAGGATGTCCAGCGGCCCGTGCACCTGCTCCAGGTCGCGTGACGGGTCGACGTTGGCGCAGGCGGCGAACAGGACCTTCTGGTGGTCGTGCGGGTCGACGTCGTGGTCCACGACGATGAGCACCTTGGTCCAGGCCATCTGCCCGGCCCCCCAGATCGCGTGCATCAGCCGGCGGGCCTGCAGGGGGTACTCCTTCTTGATCTGGAGGATCGCGCAGTTGTGGAACGCCCCGAACATCGGCAGGTCGTAGTCGATCACGTCGGGCACGAGCGTCTGCAGCAGCGGCAGGAAGACGCGTTCGGTGGCCTTGCCCAGGTAGTAGTCCTCCTGCGGCGGGTAGCCGACGATGGTCGCCGGGTAGATCGGCTTGCGCCGCTGCGTGACGGCGGTCACCTGAAACACCGGATAACGATCCGGTAAGCTATAAAACCCGGTATGGTCGCCGAACGGTCCTTCGAAGACGGCTTCAGGACCTAAATCCGGGGGTGGCTCGCCGTGGCGTGGCCGGGGGTCGAACCCGATGCCGCCGGCCTTGGTGCTGACGTAGCCCTCGATGACGATCTCGGCCTCGGCGGGGACTTCGAGGTCCAGCGACTTGCACTTGCACAGCTTGATGGCCGAACCGTGGAGGAACCCGGCGAAGATCAGCTCGCTGATGCCCGGCGGCAGCGGGGCGGTGGCGGCGTAGGGCAGGACCGACTCGCCGCCGAGCACGATCGCGCAGGGCATCCCCGGCACGTTGTCAATTGCGGGGTTGCCGGTGGGCGGGCCCGCGTGCGCCTGCTTCCAGGCCCGCCAATGCCGGGCACCGTCGTGGTGCATGTGCCAGTGCATCGCGGTGGTGCGGGCCCCGAGCAGCTGGGCCCGGTACATGCCGACGTTTCGGCTGGTCCGCGGCTCGCCGTGCGGCTTGCCCGCGTCGTCGGGGTGGATGGTGTAGATCCCGGCGAGCGTGATGTATCGCCCGTCGCCGCCGTCGGTCCCCGCCTGCTCCGGCGACATCGGGTAGTTCACTTTCCGCGGGTCGCCGTCGAGCGGCCAGCACTTGATGATGGGCAGGCGTCGCAGGTCGATCTCGTCGCCGGTGTGAACCACTTCCTGGCATGGCCCGTCGCCCCGCTGGACCTTCGGCGGCAGCGACGCGACCTTCGCCAGCTCCAGCCCCTTGCGGACCTTGTCCATCAGCTTGGCCGGCGGCTCGGGCTTGACCAGCGAGGCGACTTTCGCGGCCAACCCATCGAGCCCTCCTGCTTCCGGGGGGTCGCAGCCCAGAGCCATTTCGATGCGGCGATAGCTGCCCCAGGCGTTCATCAGCAGCGGGCAGCTGGCGTCGCCCTGCGGTGTCTGGACGTTCTCGAACAGCAGGGCCTGGCCGCCCAGGTGGTGGTGCAGCGGGTCGTGCCTCGCGGCATGGTGCGAGAGGTTCGCGGCGGGCGACTTGCTGACGCGGTCGACGATCTCGCTGACTTCGAGCTGGCTGCTGACCGGTGCGGTGATGCGGTGCAGTTCCCCCGCCTGTTCAAGGGCCTCGATGAACGCTCGCAGAGAGGGGTAAGCCACGGGGACAGCGTAGGGCGACGGCCTTGCCGGCGGTGGCGAGGCGGGTCACAATGGATGCATGGCGCAACTCGCGATCGAACTGGATGACCAGCAGCAGCGGCAGGTGAACGAAGCGGTGGCGTCGGGGCGGTTCGACTCGGCGGGTGCATACATCGGCGAGTTGATCAAGCGTGATCAGGAGCTGCAGCGGCAGCGGTTGATGGAGCTGATCAAGGAAGGCGACGAGTCACGGCCGCTCAAGATGACGCCCGAGCAGATCGGGCAGCACATGGAGCGTGCCGTCGCTGCGGCTCGCGAAACGCGTGGCGAGCGAGTCGCTTGAGCTACGAGTTGATCATCCGGGAGCGGGCGCTGGACGACCTGGCGGACTTGTCGATTCACTTTGCCGCTAGCAGCGAAGCGTTGGCCGAGCGTTTCCGTCGAGCGAGCATTGCCGCGATGCATGATCTGCTTGTCATGCCGCGGCGGCACCGACTGCTCGACGATGAACTTCCCGGGGCAGCAGGTTTGCGACGAACCTACCCCGCAGGCTTTCCGAACCACGCGGTGTATTACCGGGTGACGGAGGATGAGGTGATCATCATGCGTGTGCTGCACGCGGCGCGGGATGCGCGGGAGGCGTTGGGCGAGTAGCGGGTGGGGAGCGAAAGGCACGCCCGGCTCCTGAGGCGTTGTCTTGATGTGGCGGGCTGTCAAGCTCACAATGCAGGGATGGTGCAACTCGCAATTGAACTGGATGACCAGCAGCAGCGGCAGGTTGACGAGGCGGTCGCGTCGGGGCGGTTCGACTCGGCGGGTGCGTACATCGCTGACCTGCTCAAACGGGATCAGGGGCTGGAAAGGCAGCGACTGATTGAGTTGATTCAAGCGGGGATCGATTCGGGCCCGCCGATCGAAATGACGCCGGAGCAGTTTGCCGATTGTGTTCGGCAGGGCGCCGAGCAGGCCCGCCGAGAACAAGCGGCGTGAGCAGGCGGCTTGTGGTCCATCCCCGGGCGGCCGACGACGCGCGAGCGATCGGCCACTACTTGGAGCTTCGCAGCGTGACGGCCGCGGTGCGGTTTGAATCCGCGATTTGCCGATTTAGTGGATGAGCTCACCGATTGGCCACTCAGCCATCGCGTCGTTGAGGGCCTACCTGCCGAGTGGGGTGAGCTGCGACGTGCCTACCCCGCAGGCTTCCCGAACCATGCGGTGTACTACCGGGTGACGGAGGATGAGATGATCATCACGCGTGTGCTGCACGCGGCGCGGGATGTGGGGGAGGCGTTGGGCGAGTAGCGGGTGGGGGGCCGGCGCGATTGGCGCGGCCGACGGCCGCGGCTTTATGCTTGGGCCGCTTGTTTGCCGACCTGATCAATGCACCGGTGCTGTTCTTCCTGCTTGGGGTGGTCGCGTGTCTGGTGCGGTCGGACCTGGACATCCCGCAGCCGATCCCGAAGATGCTGTCGCTGTACCTGTTGGTGGCGATCGGGCTCAAGGGGGGCGTGGGGATCCGGGAGGCCGAGGCGAGTGTCGAGGTGATCGGCGGCCTGGTGGCGGCGGTGGCGCTCTCGGCGGCGGTGCCGGTGTGGACGTTCTTTCTGATGCGGCGGCGGCTGGGGGCGGCGAACGCGGCGGGCGTTGCGGCGACGTACGGCTCGATCTCGGCGGTGACGTTCATTATCGCGGCCCAGTTTTTGACCACCCGCGGCGTGGATTACGGCGGGCACATGGTGGCGGCGATGGCGCTGATGGAATCGCCGGCGATCGTGGTGGGGATCCTGCTGGCGAGCCGGTTTGGGGGCGGCGGCGGGGGCCCCCCCACGCCTGAAGGCGTGGGCTTTGGAACGGTGCGGTGGGGGCGCTTGTTGCACGAGGCGATCTTCAACTCGGCGGTGCTGCTGCTGCTGGGGTCGTTGCTGATCGGGGTGCTGATCGGGCCCGCGGGGCTGGCGGAGTTGTCGCCGCTGGTGGTCGGGCCGTTCAAGGGCGTGTTGTGCTTGTTCCTGCTGGACATGGGGCTGGTGGCGACGCGTCGGCTGGACGACCTCCGGCGGGCGGGGTGGGCGCCGATGGTGTTCGGCATCGTCGCGGCACCGGTGCACGCTGCGATGGGCCTCGCGGTGGCCTGGGCCATCGGCCTGTCGCCGGGTAACGCGCTGCTGCTGGGTGTGCTGTCGGGCAGCGCGAGCTACATCGCGGTCCCCGCGGCGCTGCGGATGAGCCTCCCGGCGGCAAACCCGAGCATCTACGTGCCGATGTCGCTGGGGCTGACGTTTCCGTTCAACGTGGTGATCGGCATCCCGCTGTACTGGGCGATGATCCGCTGGGCGTGGGGGCTCGGATGAGCGGCACCGCGGCTGAACCAAAGGAGGACCCGATGCGGCAGGTCAAGCGGTTGGAGATCGTGGTCGAGGCCAGCCGGGAGCGGGCGGTCGAGCGGCTGATCGAGCTGGCGGGGATCGAGGGCTACACGCTGACTCGCGGCGTGGCCGGCCGGGGCCAGCGCGGCGAGCGGGACAACGACGGGCTGACCGGCACATTCGCGAACGTGTGCTTCCTCGTGGCGGCCGAGCCGGATGCGGCGGCGACGCTGATCGAGTCGGTCCGGCCGGTGCTGCGGGAGGTGGGGGGGATGTGCCTGGTGACGGATGCGGCGTGGGTGGAGCATTGAGTGACCGGTTGATGAGCAACGCCGGGGCGCTCGCCCGAGGCTGCGGGTAACGCCCACGCGGCCCCACCCGTCGGTAAGGCAGCTCCCATGGTTCGATTGCTGCTCCTGCTGCTCATTGGATCGCTCGGCCTGGCGGGGTGTGCGAACCCGTTCGCGGAGTACTACGTGCCGCGGGATCCACAGCTGATGTCGGCGGCGCCGGTCGATGCGGTGCGGGTCCACCGCACCGGTGAGCAGTCGGCCGAGGCGGTCTGCCAGCAGCTGTACCCGGACGCCGTCGTGCTCGGCGATGCGGTCTTCGTGGACTACGTCACCCGCGACGGGTCGCTCCGCGAGTTCGCCCGGTCCGTCGGGGCGGACACGGTGATCTGGGAAACCCGCTGGCTGGAGACCCAACAGCACCTGAGCTACCACCGGCGGTCCGGCGGCAGCACCACGGTGCAGGCGATCAGCGACGATGGCGACCAAGTCACGGTGCGGGTGCGGGAGCCGGACCGTTACGAGCCGAGCACGTCCACCCGGCAGATGTACCGCCACACGGTGCTGTTTCTTCGGACCGACCGGGCGATCGGCGAGCATTAGCCGGCGTCGATGTCGCCACCGCTGTCACGCTCGCGGTCGTAGTACGGGTTGGTCGTCGGCGACTCGGCACCGGCGTAGATGCGGGTCATGCCCACGTAGTGCCGGGCGTTGGCGAGGTTGGCCTCGACCTCGGCGTCGGTGAGCTCGCGGACCACCTTGGCGGGGGCCCCGAGCACCAGCGAGCGGGGCGGGATGATCGTGTTGCCGGTCACCAGGGCTTTGGCCCCCACGGTGCTGCCCGCGCCGATGACGGCCCCGTCGAGCACGACGGCGGCCATCCCGATGAGACAACCGTCCTCGACGGTGCAGCCGTGGACCACGGCGTTGTGGCCGATGGTCACTTGTTGTCCGAGCACGCAGGGGTGAGTGCCGCGGCTGACGTGGACGGTGGCGCAGTCCTGAACGTTGGACCCGTCGCCGATGCGGATGTAGTTGACGTCGCCGCGGAGCGACGCGGCGTACCAGATGCTCACGCCCCGGCCGAGGGTCACGTCGCCGATCACCGCGGCGGTGGGGGCGACCCATGCGTCGTCGGCGAGGGTCGGGTGGGTGCCGATGAACGGCTCGATCATGGGGGGAATGTATCGCGTAGGACGGGCGTCGCGCCCCGAATGTGGCGCGGACATCGCGTCGGGATCAAGCGGCGCTTGATTGACGGGCGAGACGCCCGTCCTACGGGGCGGCGGGTCAGTCCAGCGCCGCGGTCAGGGCGATCAGGCTGTACGCCGTGACCAGGTTGGCGTTGTCCTCCATCCAGCGGTCGTGCCGCTGGTTGACCCACGAGCCGTCGGCCGACTGCAGGGACGCGAGGTGGGCGATGAGGTTGTTGGCCCAGTCGACCTGCGTGCCGTCGGCGAGCGTCAGCTGGGTCATGCCCCAGGCGTTGAGCGCCCGGCCGTGGGTCATGTAGTAGTAGAACAGGCCTTGGGCGCCGAGGTTGTCGCGCTCGGGCATGCCGGGGTTGTTCTCGAGGGTGTAGTTGCTCTGGATCCAGCCCAGGGCGGCTTGCACGCGGGGGTCGTCGCGGTCCAGCTGGGCGTAGACAAAGGACTTGAACCCGGCATAGGTCACCGAGCCGTAGCCGCGGAGGCCGCTGACGGGTCGGCCGGCCCGGGCCTCGTCGACCATCTCGGGGCTCGCGTAGCTGACGGGGATGTCGGGGTGCTCAGAGTTGATGGCGGTGGCGTAGATAAACCCGCCGTCGTTCTCGATCGTGCCGTCCTCGAAGAAGTCATTGGACTCGACGCCCTGGCATCGGCTGATGAACGCCACGGCTCGGACGAACGCCGGGTCGTTGCAGTCCATGCCCGTGTCGTGCAGGGCCTGGAGCATCAGGTTGGTGTTGGACATGTCCGGCCGACCGCTGCCGCCGTAGCCCGCCCCGCCGTAGTAGGGGTGGTCCTCGGTGATGGTTTCGCCGTTGGGCCCGGTCATGCCCTCCTGCCACTGCAGGCCCACGAGGAACGCCTGGCCGCCGGCGATGGCCTCGGCCACGTCGGGCCGGTCGTTGACCAGCGCCAGGGCCGAGAGGCTGATCGCGGTGTTGTAGTTGGCCAGGATGCCCTCGGGACCCAGGCGGATCGAGCCGTCCTCCTGCACGTGCGACAGGATGTATTCGAGCGCCCGGGCCACGGTCGGGTCGTCGGCGGTGATGTCCGGCTGGCGAAGCATCGGCGTGATCGCCAGGGCGGTGATGGCCGGGCCGACCTCGGGCGACCAGCTGCCGTCGTCGTTCTGCGTGGTGCGGAGAAACGCGATGCCGCGATCGATGCTGTCTTGGGCGATCCGCCAGTGCTCGTCATCCAGCGCCGCGGCGGGCGGGGCGGTCAGCAGCCCGGCGAAAAGCATCAGGGCGGCAACACAACCGGCAACGGTCAGGTGGAACTTGGCCATGCCCGATGATACGACGCGGACCGCCAGCAGGTGCGGCAGCGTGCAGGGGTTGCAGGTCATCAATGTGCCGCAAATCCGCGTGGTCGGCGGCCGGGGATGCGCTACATCTCCCACGGCTCCCGCCGCACCCACCCGTCCTCGGGCTCGTTGACGACCGGCTCGGTCAGCAGGCCGACGCGGCCCAGCCGCTGCCGCGCCCGCCAGAGCAGGAACAGCGGCAGGCCAAAGATCGCGACCTGCACCAGCAGGTCGCCGATCCGCCCCAGCAGCAGCGGCTGGGCGATGCTGATCAGACCCAGCACCGCCAGCACCACCAGCAGCCCCGTCGCCAGCCACCGGGCCGGCCGGGCCCACCGCCGCTTGCCGTTGAGGACCGCCACGCCCAGCCCCGCCAGCACCCCGCCGGGCAGGACGACCAGGACAAGCATCAGAACTGCCACCGCGACCAGCGCGATCGGCAGGACCTGCTGCGCTTCATGGTCCGTGAGGTCCATCTCCGCCGCGGCCTGAGCCAGGTGATCGCCCGGCACCCAGAGCACCACGGCCGCCAACCCCGCGAAGCAGCTGAAAAATACCGCGACCACCACGCCCGCCGCCAGCGACCACCCACCCGCCGCTCGGTGGGCCCCCGGGGCCGTCGGGGGCGGCGGCAGGGCGTCGGACCATCGTTCAACCGGATCAGGCACGCCGGGATTATGACCGGTGCCCAGCCGCATCGATGCCCAGCCGCTCGACGGAGCATCAACAACGGTAGACGTTCGGGTTGTGTCCGGTATATGATTCCCCGGCCCATGCCGCAAGACACCCGCATCAAGCTCCAGATCCTCGCCGACGCCGCCAAGTACGACGCCTCCTGCGCGTCGTCCGGGGCCAAGCGGACCAACACCAAGACCGGCCTGGGCAACTCCGACGGCACCGGCATCTGCCACAGCTACACCCCCGACGGCCGATGCGTCTCGCTGCTCAAGATCCTCCTGACCAACCACTGCATCTACGACTGCAAGTACTGCGTCAACCGCGTCAGCAACGAGACGCCCCGCGCCCGGTTCACCGTCGACGAGGTGGTCGACCTGACGATCGGCTTCTACAAACGCAATTTCATCGAGGGCCTGTTCCTCAGCTCGGGCGTGATTAGCAGCCCGGATTACACGATGGACCTGCTCATCCAGGTGGCGAAAAAGCTCCGCCTCGACCATGAGTATCACGGGTACATCCACCTCAAGGCGGTCGTCGGGGCGTCGCCCGAGATGCTCGCCGAGGCCGGGAAGTGGGCGGATCGGCTGAGTGCGAACATCGAGCTGCCGACCCAGCCGGACCTGGATGAGCTCGCCCCGGAAAAGACGATCGACGGGGCGGAGCGGTCGATGTCGGCGATCAAGTACAGCATCGACGAGGACCGCGACCGCCGGGGCCTAGTCGGCGGCCGGGCCTCCGCGATCGATCAGAAAGACCTCACGCCCAGCCCGCTGCCGCCGCGCCGCCGGCTGATCGCCCCCGCCGGCCAGTCCACGCAGATGATCGTCGGCGCCACGCCCACGCCCGACACCACCATCCTGCAGACCGCCACCGACCTCTACAACCGCCACCGCCTCAAGCGGGTGTACTACACGGCGTACAGCCCGATCCCCAACGCGGACTATCACCTGCCGGTCAAGCCGCCGATGCTGCTGCGGGAGCACCGGCTGTACCAGGCGGATTGGCTGCTGCGGTTCTATGGTTTCAAGGCCGACGAACTCGCGGTCGATGCCTCTCACAACCTGCCGCTCGAGACCGATCCGAAGACGAGCTGGGCCCTGGCTCACCGCGACTTTTTCCCGGTCGATGTCAACACCGCGTCGCGGTCGGTGCTGCTCCGCGTGCCGGGGTTTGGCACCCGCAGCGTCGGCCGAATCCTCAAGACCCGCCGGCACCGCAAGCTGTCGATGGAAGACCTCAAAAAGCTCGGCTGCGTCATGAAGCGGGCCCGCTTCTTCGTCACCGCCTCGACCACCAACATCCACGTCCGCCGACTGGATTCATTGGGCCTGCACGACCTGCTCACCCGCCACAACCCGCAGCTGTCGCTCTTCGAGGCCGGCGCGAGCGCGGCGACCGGGGCGGTCTGACCCGTAGGACGGGCGTCCCGCCCGTCAATCAAGCGACGCTTGATACCGGTTCGTGGCTGCGCCACGATGACGGGCGGGACGCCCGTCCTACGCTGATCACCGATGCCCACCCTCGTCTTCGACGGCTTCTTCGACACCTGGCGGACCCACGCCCGGCAGATGCTCCAGCAGGACCAGCCCCCGGCCCAGGTGCAGTGGCACGACCTGCGGCTGCAGGGCGAGCCGCTGCCGGGCCTGTTCCCCCCGGAAGATGGCGGTTGCACTCCCGAGGCACTATGTTCAGCACTTCCAGGGGTCAGCGTGCCCAAGCCCTTCATGCCGCTGGCGGGGACCGTCGCCTGGCATCGCGAGCCGGGCAAGTGGCCGCTGCTGTACCGCATGCTCTGGCGGCTCACCCACGGCGAGCGGGAGTTGCTATGTATCGAAATCGACGAGGACGTTCGGCGGGCTGCGGAGATGGCCAAGGATGTGCGGCGAGATGCCCACAAGATGCACGCGTTTGTGCGGTTCAAGGAAGTGCCATCGCCTGAGGACCCGGACGGCCTGCGGTATGTCGCGTTTCACCGCCCGGACCACCCGATCGTTCGGCGGGAGGTGGGCTTCTTTCAAAAGCGGTTCCCCGCCATGGCGTGGACGATCCTGACCCCCGATGAATCGGCCCACTACGACGGCCGGGGTAGCAAGGCTGGCGTCAGCTTCGGCCCCGGCAGCCCGCCCCCGGAAAGTGATTCCGATGGGTTCACCGAGCTCTGGCGGGCGTACTACGGCAGCGTCTTCAACCCCGCCCGGGCCAACGTGAGGGCGATGCTCACCGAGATGCCCAAAAAGCACTGGGCGACGATGCCCGAGGCCCGTGATATTCCTGACCTGCTCGCCGCCGTGCCCGAACGGCTGCAGCGCATGCGAGATAACTCGATGGCCAACGCCGACTCCGCCGCGCCCTTTCTACCCGAAGAACAAGCGCTGCCGGTTCTTGCACAGGCGGTCCAGGGTTGCAAGGGCTGCGATCTATATCACGACGCGACGCAGGCCGTCTTCGGCCGGGGGCCCGCCGACGCCCGGGTGATGCTCGTGGGCGAGCAGCCCGGCGACCAGGAGGATCAGCGGGGCGAGCCGTTCATCGGCCCGGCGGGTCAGGTGCTCGACGAGGTGCTGCAGCAGGTCGGCCTGGACCGCCAGACGGTCTACATCACCAACGCGGTCAAGCACTTCCGCTTCGAGCAGCGGGGCAAGATGCGGCTGCACAAGTCGCCCACCGCCAAGCAGGCCGCCGCGTGCCTGCCGTGGCTCGAGGCCGAGCTGGCGCAGGTCCAGCCGCAGGTGGTGGTGTGCCTGGGCGCGACCGCGGCCAAGCGGCTGATCGGCAGCACCTTCCGCATCACCCAGGAGCACGGCGAGTTCCGCCGAACCCGCTGGTCGGACCTGACGCTGGCGACGTACCACCCCTCGGCAGTCCTGCGAGCCCGCGACCCGGCCGGCGGCGACGCGATCCGCGCGACGATGATCGAGGACCTGACGGCGGTGGTGCAGCAGCTCGCGGCTTGAGGGTGGCTATTGCAGATGCGCCTCACCCACCGATGAGCCGGCCGACGTCGAAGAAGAGCGTCGTCGCGAACAGGGCACCGATGAGTGCCAGGCCCACGTAGAGGGCGCCGATCTGGACCTTGGGCGGGACGGGCCGGCCGGTGATTTTCTCGATGATGAGGAACACCATCAGCCCGCCGTCGAGGATGGGGATGGGCAGGAAGTTGAGCACCGCGAGGTTGATGCTGATCATCCCGATGAAGTATACGAGGTACTGCCAGCCCTGTTGATAGACGTCTTCGCCGGCGTCGACGATCCCGACCGGTCCGCGGAGGGCGCGGACGCCGACCGAGCCCTGGAACAGCCGGGCGATGGTGAGGTAGGTCTGGATGATGAAGTCGCGGGTCTTGTCCAGGCCGATGACCGTGGCTTCCCACGGGTTGCCGGTGCTGACGGACACCAGCAGCGGGGCGAACGCGGCGTACTCATCGATCGGCACGGTGTACTGGGCCCCGGCCACGGCGGCGAGTGCGTCGCCCGCAACGTTCAGCGTCGCCTGCTGCTGCGGTCGGTCCGGCAGCGGCAGCACGATGGTCAGCGGCAGCTCGACGGTTGCCGGCGGGGCGGTCTCGGCTTCATCGGCCTGGGTGTCCGCCTGCGTCTGCGCGGCCGGCACCTGCACCGCCGCGATCGCCCGCTGCAGGCTCGCCCAGTCGGTGACCTCGACGCCCGCCGCGGCGGCGATCCGCGACCCGGCGGGCAGGTTCAAGGACGCCGCCGGCGATCCGTCCACCGCCGCGGCCACCACCGGCTGATCCAGCCACGGCCGGAGCCCGATCCCCAGCAGCCCGTCCCGCGGCGCGATCGAGCCGAGGTCCACCTGCTCGCCGTCCCGCATCACCCGCAGCGCGACCCCTTCGTCCCCGGCCGCCCCGACCAGCTCGGGCACCCGCGACACCGTCGGCCACGCGACCGTGCCAAGCCGGGCCACCACATCGCCGGCCAGGACCCCCGCGTCCGCCGCGGCGCTGTCGGGCATGACCTGACTGACCTGCGCCACTGGCTGGAGCCCCAGCAGCGACCGGACCCCGTCGGCGTCCTGCGGCAGCAGCGGCCGGGTCGGCAGGGACACGCTCACACGTTGGCCGCCGTCGTCTTCGAAGATTGCCTCGACTTGCTCGGCACCCTCGGCGGCGCGGGGCGGGGCGAGCCCGACCGACTCGACCGGCTCGCCGGCGAGCTGGACCAGCCGCATGCCCTCGGTCACGCCGGCCTCCGCCAGCGGGCTGCCGGGCAGCACCGTGGTCACCCGGGTGCTGCGAGCCGGGAGCACGCCAGCGGTCCGTAGGTTGTCCTGAGCTTCGTCGGCGCGGGGCTCGATCAGGTAGGTCAGCGGCCGCTCTTCGCCGGGACGCTCGACGATGACCGGGACCGGTTCGCCCGGGTCCGCCAGCGCCACGGCGATGAGCACGTCGGTCATGTCCCGGGCCGTGGCCCCGTCGGCGGTGACGATGCGGTCGCCCGGCTGCAGGCCCAGGTAGTCCGGGTCCTCGGCGAAGCCCTGGGCGTAGGTGGTGGCGGCGGGGGAGTCCGGAACGGTCGCCCCGACGACGGGCGCGGGGAACTCGACGCCGGACATGAACGCGACGATGAAAAACAGCACGCCGAAGATGAGGTTCATCACGACGCCGGCGGAGATGATCGAGGCCCGGCCGCCGAAGGACTGGTTGTTAAACGACCGCGGGTCGTTGCTGCGGGCATTGGGGTCCAGGTCTTCCTGGCCGAGCATCTTCACATAGCCGCCCAGCGGGATCCAGTTCAGGCGGTACTCGGTCTCGCCTAGGCCCAGCTTCTCGCCGGCCTCGCGTCGCTGCTGGCTGGTGCCCGGGTGGGCCTCGTCGGTTTTTTCGGGCACCGGCTCGACGTCGTAGCGGACCTCGCGCGTGTGCGACTCGGTGGGGGGGTTGTCCCCGGCGGCGAGGGCCTCGTCGATGCGGCGGTTGTACTCCGGCTCGGTCGTGCCGACGCTAAAGCCCAGGCCCTTTCGCCAGGCGACGATCGCCTGCCCAAAGCCCACGGCAAACTGCGTGCAGTGCACCCCGACGAACTTGGCCACGAGGAAGTGGCCCAGCTCGTGGACGAAGATCAGGAATCCAAAGCCGAGGATGATCCCGGCGGTGCCGAGCAGCGTGGTCATGGGGTGGGCCTGGGTCGGGCGGGACTGGGGCGAGATGGTACCCCGCCGGGCATCGGCTATCGGCGCGCGGGGCTTGAAAGCCTGTGGCAAGCACCGACGCCATGATCGGTGCCACGGCCACATGCCGGCCGCGCGGGGGGGCCACGTGCGGTCGGCCGGACCTCACCTCACCGGTCGCCTGGCCCTGAACCGATCGCTCACACGGCTTCATCGGGATCAAGCGCGGCGGTAGCGGAGCCCTTACGCGGCGGCGCTAGCTTGCCGCGGTCCCTTGAGGACGCCGCCTGACCGCACCCCCCCGGAGATGCAACCGATGCCCCGCCCGACCCTGCCCCGCCTGCTCGCCGCGAGCCTTGCCCTGGGCCTCGCCGGCCCGGCCCTCGCTCAAACCACCGTCACCGTCCTGCACAACAACGACGGCGAATCCCAGCTCATCAGCGCCGGCGATGACGAGCTGGCGGCCTACGGCGGGGCGGCCCGGTTCATCAGTGTCCTGGACCGGGCCCGCGCGACCTTCGACAATACCGTGCTCATCAGCTCGGGCGACAACTTCATCCCCAGCCCCGAGTTCACCGCGTCGCTCAACGACGGCGTGTTCTACGACGCCCGGCTGATCAACCGGGCCGGCTACGACGCGATCACCCTGGGCAACCACGAGTTCGACTTCGGCCCGGACCTGCTGGCCGACTTCATCCCCGCCGTCGACGCGGGCACGCCGTTCCTCGGGGCCAACTTCGACTTCTCCGGCGAGCCGCGGCTCCAGCAGCTCGCCGACGCCGGCCGCATCGTCGACTCGACCGTGGTCAACCTCCCGGGCGGCGACCGCGTCGGCATCGTCGGCGGGGCGACCGACCGGCTGCCCAGCGTCACCTCGTCCCGCAATGTCCGCGTGAGCGACCCGGCACCCGCCATCCAGGCGGCGATCGACGCGTTGGAAGCCCAGGGGGTCAACAAAATCATCCTGTCCACCCACCTGCAGTCGATCAACGAGGAGATCGAGCTGGTCGGCCAGCTCCGCGGCGTGGACGTGGTCATCGCCGGCGGCGGCGACGAGCTGCTGGCCAACCCCAGCGACCCGTTGCTGCCCACCGACGACATCGCCGATGCCCTGCCCTACCCGGTCGTCACCCAGACCGACACCGGTGCCCCGATTACCAACGCCGACGGCCGGACCGTGCCCATCGTCACCACGCCCGGCGAGTACCGCTACCTCGGGGCCCTGGAGGTGCAGTTTGACGCCGACGGCAACGTGGTCGCCACGCAGGGCGGCCCGCTGGTGGTCGCGGATCAGTCGGTCGAGCCGGTGGTCGGCGTGCAGCCCGATGCGGGCGTCCAGGCCGATGTCGTGGACCCGGTCGCCGCCTTCGTGGCCGCGCTTGATCGCAACATCATCGCCCGGACCGAGACGCCGCTCAACGGCGTCCGCGGCGACATCCGCACCCAGCGGACCGACTACGGCACGCTCATCGCCCAGGCCCTGACCTGGACCGCCCAGCAGCAGGCCGACGAGTTCGGCGTGCCGCTGGCAGACATCGGCATCGCCAACGGCGGGGGCATCCGCAACAACACCATCCTCACCGGCAATCTCTCCGAGCTGGACACGTTCGACACGCTGCCGTTCTCCAACTTCGTCACGCTCGTCGAGAACGTCCCCGCCGACCAGCTCAAGGCCCTGCTGGAGAACGCGGTCTCCGAGGTCGAGAACGTGCAGGGCAAGTTCGCCCAGGTCGCCGGGTTCGACTACGAGTTCACCACCGAGCAGGACCCGGGCAACCGCATCATCTCGATCACGCTCAAGGATGGCACCCCGATCGTCGTCGACGGCGAGGTGGTCAGCGACAAGACGTTCAACATCGCGACCGTCGACTTCCTGGCCCGCGGCGGGGACGACTACGACTTTGGCACCGACGAGTTCACGGCCCTGGGCCTGAGCTACCAGCAGGCTTTGGCGAACTACCTCAGCGTGGCGCTGGACGGGCAGATCACCCAGGCGCGCATCGAGGCCGGGCTCGCGGGGCTGCCGGGCACGCCCGGGACCCCGGGCAACGTGATCCCGACGCCGTCGGCGGTGCTCGCGGGCCTCCTGGGCCTGGGGCTCGCCGCGACGCGTCGCGGACGCATGACCAGCTGACCGGGGCCGGAGCTTCAGTCCGGGGCCCGGGCGTGTTCTCTCGCTCGGGCTCCTTTGTTGCGCTGCCCGCGAAAGGGCGGTTCATGTGTCACAGGTCGAAGGTTGGGCATGTCGCGCTTGACCGGGAACCCGGGGCGTCTACCATCGGCGATTCCGCACCTTGCCGCGACGCCGGCCGCAGGAGATTGATGATGGTCGATCAAGACGAGCGTTTGCGACTGGAAGATAAAAAAGTCCTGATTGTCGATGACGACAACGAGGTCCGTTCGGCAATTGATCACGCCCTGCAGGCCGAGGGGGCCCTCACGCAGACGTGTGGCGACGGCAACTCGGCGGTGCGGATCTGTGAGTCCGAGCCGCCCGAGCTGGTCGTGCTGGACATGATGCTGCCCAAGCGAAGCGGCTTTTTGGTGCTGGAGAAGATCAAGCGGCTGGACGATCCGCCGATGGTCGTGATGGTCACCGCCAACGAGGGCAAGCGGCACCAGCAGTACGCCGAGGCGCTGGGTGTGGATGGCTACATCCTCAAGCCCGTGCGGCTGGAACGGCTGATCTCGATGGCCGAGGAATTGCTGGGCGAGTAGGGCGGGTGGCGGGGCGTCAGGCGATGGCGGCGGGGGGGCCCGCGTCATCGTTCACCGCGAGCGGGATCCTTCTCGAGCATTTGGCGTCAACTTCTGCCACCCCTCCCTCTGAGGGAGGGGCCTGGGGAGGGTACGATGAACGCGGGATAGGCGGGAGGGGTGGTGCATTGGCGGCAACGACCCTCACCCCAGCCCTCTCCCTGGGAGGGAGAGGGGGCAGAAAATTGATGCAACCTGCTCTCAAAACCATGCCCTCCCGCACCTGCCCGCCCCCCGCGTGGTAGCCTCATCATCCTCCGCCCGGCGCGGGCGGTGGTTCTTGCGATTCTCCCACAGGGGCCTTGACCATGGATTCCCCCAATCCCCCACGCGACCCGGGCGACAGCACCATCGACGACGACCTGCTCGCCTCGGCCATCCCCATCGACGACGATTCGGACGACGCCAGCCCCGAGGCCGCCGCGGACGCCGACGAGGCCGAACTCGCCCCGATCGAGATCGACGCCGCCGCCCCCGCCTCCGGCAGGCAGATCCAGACCTTCGACAACGCCACCCGACACGAAGACAACTGGGACCGCACCCCCAACGTCACCGGTGCCGGGGCCATCCACGTCAAGACCTTTGTCGCCAAACTCCGCCTGGACGCCGTCGAACACCTCGACCAACAGATCAACGAGTGGCTCGACAGCCACCCCGAGTACGAGGTGAAGTTCACCAGCAGCACCATCGGCAAACTCGTGGGCAAAAACACCGAAGACGCGTTGTTCGTCAACGTGTGGGTGTAGGGCAAGGACGAAGGGGCAAGGACGAAGGCAGAAGGGGAAGCCGTCGATCAGCGGCTGTGCGCGTAGTAGTAGGCACGGCCGGTATCGCGGTCGTAGGCATAGGTAATGCCCTGGTCTTCGAATGACCAGGTGTACCCCACGCCGTCAATGATCGTGGCGTAAGCGGGTTGATCGATGAGGCTGTTGTGGGCGCTGATACGCCCGCGGAATGTCGTGGGCCCGGCCAGCTGGCCCGCCCTGTGTGATGTGACAGCCCATTGGTGGAACTGAGCCTCGGTAGTGCGGAAATGGTGCGATTCGGTGCCGTTGAAGTGCCCGTGGTAGTAGTGAATATCGGTTGCGTCGGCCGGCAGCGAATCGATCGGGGCATCGGCGGCGGTCGCCGACCACTCGGACGTGTCGGTGAACAACAGCCACACGCAGTACGACCCGGGCACAAGCATGATGCCGATCGCTATCGAGAGGTCGCGCAGTGCGTGTCGCTTCAGCCTTCGCATTTGGGAGACCTTTGGTTACGACTAGATCCGCTGCAACGTTACCTGCACCTCGGCGGTCCGACGGATCTTAAAACACGCGGCAACACCGTCGCTCGTCGCCACGTCATGGCGTCGGCCCAGATGTCGTGGTCGATTGTTGCCCCTCAATGATCCGGGTGTGGGTCCATCGGCTGCGAAGCAGGGCCGTGCCGAGTTCGGGGCTGGAGGCGATCAGGCGGATACCGGTGGTGGGAAAGGTCTGGCCCACGCGGGCGGTCAGCGGCTCGCCGCTGAAGTCGATGGTGACGGCGGCGTCCTCGTGAACTTCAACGAGTCGGACCTCGCCTCACAGGTCGGTCGACCGCTCGCGGTTGTTCCAGATTCGGACGACGGGGTCCCGGCGGGTGAGGTACCACTCGGTAATCCCGCGGGATCGGTCGGTGCTTGTCGTTGAGGTGGCGGGGTCTTGCGTGATGTGCAGCGTGTCGATCGGCGGGCAGGGCAGCGGGTCGCTTGGGCAGCCCAGCATGATGACGCTGCAAGGCGCGGCGAGCCAGCACAGACACTGCGGGCCCGCGCGACCGGCGCCTCAACGCGGCTCAGGGCATGACGCCGGAGCCGCGGATGTGAATCCGCCGGCTCGACGACGCGGCGTTCTGGGATGCCGACGGATTGACATCCGCGGCTCCGAGGGCCGCGAACTTGCGGCGGTCGCCCGCCGGCGCTGCACCCGCTACCCGATACCCGCAAAAAACAAGACCCCGCCTGGGGGAGGCGAGGTCTCGGGGTGGGGGGAGATGCGTACGGGTGTCGGTGAGGACACCCGGATGGCGTCGGGGCGTCTTTGGCCCGTGAACAGTTGGGGAGAGTTGCCTTTGCCTCGGCGTTTCCGCCGGGGTATCCGATTGGCCGAGGCCTTTCGAACGAGATTGTGTTGACGATGTCACACCCACCGGATCGCTCGGCGCTGCCGGTTGCCCGGCGGCGTCCCTCCGCGGTTAGACGGAGGCGGCGGATGGTCTAAGGACATCCCTTAGAAAGGAGGTGATCCAGCCGCAGGTTCCCCTACGGCTACCTTG
>CAZVBW010000006.1:56632-87271 GCA_964625505.1 uncultured Phycisphaeraceae bacterium | reverse complement strand
GCCATCCCCCTCGTCGGCCATCGCCTCGCGCATCTCCGAATAGACCATCGTCCGCTGCGTCGGGGCCATGTTCTTGAAGTATTCAACGAACGCCGACGGGTTGACCTCGCCGCTGGCGGGTGTGGCGTCGGCCCCGCCGCCGGCCGGTTGCAGCAGGCCGCCCAGACCGCTCGCGTCATGAGCAGCGCCGGCGACACCGCTCGTGCCGGGGGCGGGCATCGGCAGCGTGGGCGTCAGGTCGGCCCGCAGCAGGGCCTGCCGCATCGCGGTCAGCAGCGTGCCGTGCACCGCCGAGGGGTTGCCGAAGCGAACCTCGGCCTTGGTCGGGTGGACGTTGACATCCACCGCCTCGGCGTCCATCCAGATCATGGCCACCATCACCGGATGCCGGTCCGGCGGGATCAGCCCGCGGTAGGCCTCCTTGATCGCGTGGCCCAGGTTGCGGTCCCGGACGATCCGGCCGTTCACCGCGAGGTACTGGTGCTTGGCCGTGGCCCGGGCGAGGCTCGGCAGGCCCAGCAGCCCCCACACGCGGACCGCCGGCCGACCTCGCGCGGCGGCCATCGTGTCCTCGTGGTCCATGTCCAGCAGGGCCTCGTCCAAGTCCTGCCCCAGCACGTCGATGCACCGCCGACGGGGGTCGTCCGCGGCGGCGGGCAGGTCCAGGCTCAGCCGCGGGCCGTGGCGGAGCGTGAACCCGATGTGCGGGTGGACCATCGCGACGCGGCTGACGGTGTCCCCGATGTGGCCGATCTCCGTGGCCGGGGTGCGGAGGAACTTGCGGCGGGCCGGGGTGTTGAAGAACAGGTCACGCACTTCGATGGTGGTCCCCGGGGCGACGCCGGCGGGCTTGGGCTCACCGACGGTCTCGCCGCTGGCGTCGAGGGTGAAGCCGGGTTCGCCGCCACCGGTCCGGGACGTGACGATCATCCGGCTGACGCTGGCGATGCTGGCCAGGGCCTCGCCGCGGAAGCCCAGCGTGTGGATCGCCGCCAGCTGATCGGCGGTCTGCAGCTTGCTCGTGGCGTGGGGCGCCACCGCCAGCGGCAGCTCGTCCGCGGGGATGCCCCGGCCGTCGTCGGCCACCTTGATCAGCGTGGCCCCGCCGTCCTCGACCGTTACGTCGATATGGGCGGCGCCGGCGTCGATGCTGTTCTCGATCAGCTCCTTGACCACCGACGCCGGCCGTTCGATCACCTCGCCGGCAGCGATCTGATTCACCAGCAGCGGCGGCAGCTTGCGGATCGCCATCGCCCGATCATAAAGCCGCCGCCGGTGGCGGCGCTTCCGCGGCAGAGCGCCGCCCACGGCGGCGGCTTTATGACAAGATGCGTCGATGCCATTGCCCCGCGACGTCACCATCCTCTTTCAGGGCGACTCGATCACCGACTGCGGTCGGGACCGCACCATCACCGATCCGAATGTCGGCGAGGCCTTAGGTGTCGGCTACGCCCACTTCGCCGCCGCCGGGCTGCTGGGCCGGGTCGACGCCGGCGGCCTCCGCGTGCTCAACCGCGGCGTCGGCGGCGACCGGGTGACGTCGCTGGACGCCCGCTGGCAGGCCGACTGCCTGGACCTCAAGCCCGACCTGCTGTCGATCCTCATCGGCGTCAACGACACCTGGCACGGCGTGGCCAAGGGCGATCCGGCCGGCTCACCCAGCATCCCCGACTACGACCGCATCTACCGCAAGCTCCTGGACCTGGCCCGCGGCCAGAACCCGGATCTGCGGCTGGTGCTGCTCGAGCCGTTCGTCCTCGATGCCGGTCCCGGGGCCGAACTGAACTTCCATCCGGACCTGGACCACCGCCGGGAGGTCGTCGCGAAGATCGCCAGCGACTACGACGCCATCTTCGTCCCGCTGCAGCAGGTGTTCGATGACCGCATCGCCACCGGCACCCCCCCGGATGTGCTCGCCAACGATGGCGTCCACCCCACCCTCACCGGCCACGGCCTGATCGCCCAGACCTGGCTGGACGCGGTGCTGCCGACACTGCGTTGACGACTCAACCCGACAGGTCGAAGTTGAACTCGGATTCCTCGTCGTCGCGGTCCAGTGGATGCTGGACGATGCTTTGCCAGTGGGCGAGCAAGGCGTCGGCATCCTCAAGCGGGGCAAGCCGCTTGGCCACCGCACCGTCGCTTGTGAGCAGCTCGGGAAAAGCCTGAAGGAGCATCGCCAAATCGCGGCGATCGGTGAAGCCCTTCGGCTTGTTCCGACGGGCCCAAGAGGATCGGACCTTGCCGATCACAGCTTCGAGGGGGGCAACGACCGCGACTCCCTCGACCTGCTGCGTCGGCGGGAGTTTTACCGTGGCGACGACGTCCACCAGATGGCGGTTGGGCTTGCCACGCCGCAGCTGATAGACCCGGTGGCCGAACCCACCGCGTACGTCCCGCACCCGCACGGCTATATCAAAAGCTTTATGTAAATGAGTCTTCAGAGCCTCAGCGAAACCAGCGGCATCCACGGCGAGGACGTCCACATCTTCACTCATTCGAGGCTGATCGACGTATGCGTTCACCGCTTGTGCACCGAAAAGTGCGACGTCATTGCGATCGCGTAGAAAGTCGATGACCGCTCGTTGCACGCGTGCCAGCGGCAGCTCTTCCTGCATCGCAAACTCCCGGAATGTCAGCGAACCATCGGCGAGCGACATAACGCATGATAGGACAATGCCCCAGTCGCTGACCCAGATCAAGACGCTGCTCGAGCAGCATGGCCTGTCGCCGAGCCGGGCGCTGGGGCAGAACTTTTTGCATGACGCCAACGCGGTGGGGAAGGTGGTGTCGGCGGGGCTGCCCGCGTCTGATGTGGCGGCCGGCGGGCCGATTGTGCTGGAGGTGGGGCCGGGGACGGGGACGTTGACCGAGGCGCTATTGGAGGCCGGGGCGGTGGTAGTGGCGGTGGAGTTGGACCGGGGGTTGGCGGGGTTGTTGCGGGATCGGCTGGGCGGGCGGGAGCGGTTCACGCTGGTGGAGGGGGATGTGCTGGCGGGTAAGCGGGAGTTGAGCCCGGCGGTGGTGGAGGCGGTGCGGGGGGTGGGGGGTGCGGGGAGCAGTGCCACTGATGTGGCACTGCCTGAAGGCGCGATGCCCGGGTTCCGATTGGTGGCGAATCTGCCGTACCAAGTGGCGTCGCCACTGCTGATCCTGCTGGCCGAGCGGGCGGCGGCGGCCCCCGCACAGGCCGAGATGCTCGGCGGGGCGGTGACGGTGCAGCGGGAGGTGGCGGATCGGCTGGTCGCGGGGCCCGCGCAAGGCAAGGCGTACGGGCCGATGAGCGTGCTGGTGGGCAACGCGTTTGAGCTGGAGCGGGTGGCGGTGCTCAAGCCCGGGCACTTCTGGCCGCCGCCGAAGGTCGATTCCGCCATTCTGCGATTGACCCGCCGACCCGCCCCGATCTGCGACGACGTGGCGGGGCTCAACACGCTGGTGCACACGCTCTTTGGCCAGCGTCGCAAGCAGATCGGCTCGCTGCTGAAGCGTGGCCACGGCGAGATCGACTGGCCCAACGGGACCCGCCCGGACATGCGGGCGGGTGAGCTGACGTGTCGGCAGCTGGCCGAGCTGGTGCACGCGGTCCGTCCCGGATCGTGAGCCGGCGGCGGGTCTGGGACCTCTGACCGATGGCGGGCGCGTGAGCAACGCGCTAAGGTGCAGCGTCCCGTCGCCCGCAGGAGTTCTCGATGCGCATCCTGGTCGCCGTCCCGGTTTACAACGAACAGCAGCACGTCGAGCGGGTGATCGCCAAGATCGCCCAGTACGCCCCGCAGGATGTGCTGGTCATCGACGACGGTTCGACCGACGACACGCCCTGCCTGCTCGCCAAGCAGCCGGTCGACGTGATCCGGCACAAGACCAACCTCGGCTACGGCCGATCGATCCGCGACGCGTTCCGCTGGGCGCAGTGCTACCGCTACGACTGGCTGATCACGATGGACTGCGACGACCAGCACGAGCCCGAGGCGCTGCCGGGCTTTGTCGAGCGGATCGGCCGGGGCGATGCGGACCTGATCAGCGGCAGCCGGTACCTGGACCTCGACGCCGCCGACACGCCGCCGCCGGACCGACGGCGGATCAACGCGACCGTCACCGACTGGGTCAACGACCGGCTGGGGATGAGCATCACCGACGCGTTCTGCGGGTTTAAGGCCTACCGCGTGGAGTGCCTCAAGGACCTCAAGCTCGACGTGGACGGCTACGCCTTGCCGCTGCAGCAGTGGGTCCAGCACGCCGCGGCCGAGCACCGTGTGATCGAGGCCCCGGTCCGGCTGATCTACAACGACCCCAACCGGACGTTCGGCGGCCATCTCGACGACGCCGCGGTGCGGCTGGAGCACTACCGGGAAGTCTTCGAGGCCGAGCTGGCCAAGCATCCCGAGCGGTTCCCCGCCACCGACGCCGCGGCCGAGCTGGCGGCGAGTTCCGGGCCGTGCGTGTGCCGCAGCCGGGCTTGACTGTCAGGCCGCAGGGCGATCAAGCCGTGCAAGCCACCCGCTGCGCAAGCGGCGAGGACGGGTGCGTGCAATCGACCGACCCCCCGCTCAATCCGCTGATTCGAGCAGGTCACGCAGCGACATCTCACCGTCAGCATCGGGCTCCGGACGTTCGGCTCGCGGCGCGTTGCTCGACAAGGATCGGACGTGGCCCGCGGCGTGCCGCTGCCCGCCGGGCCGGACGAGTGCGTCGATCGGCAGGCTGATGCAGACCCGGCACATGCCATCGTCCGAGCTGTCGATCCATGCCCGTCCGCCGTGGGCCTCGGCGACCCGGCGGACGATCGCCAGGCCGATGCCGGTGCCGTCACGCTTGGAGTTGCCGCGTTCAAACAGCCCGAAGACCCGCTCTCGCGAATCCTCGGGCAGGCCGCAGCCGTTGTCTTCAACCACGATGGTGACCTCACGCGGACCGATCTCGGCGGCGATGCCGACGGTCGGGTTCGGTTCGCTGCCGCCGTGCTTGATGGCGTTGCCGACTAGATTGTCCAGTGCGGCGGCGAAGCGGGGCTGATCGACCCGGAGCGTGGGCAGGTCGGGGCTGACCTGCAGGTTGACGCCCCGCCGGCGGGCCGGGCCGTGGTGCGACTCGAACACCTGCATCACCAGCTGGGTCAGGTCGGTCGGTTTGGCGTTCAGCCGGGCCCAACCGGCCCGGTGGTGCTCCAGCAGGTTGTCGATCAGCCGGCGCATCCGGCGGAAGCTGCCGCCCATCTCCTGCAGGGAGTGGCCCAGATCGCCGCTGCGACCGGCTTCGAGCTCGCTCTGGGCCTGATCGAGCGTGAGCGTCGCCTCGACCAGCGGGCTCTTGAGGTCGTGCGTCACGCTGGAGACAAACTGCTCCATCTCCTCATTGGCCCGCACCAGCTGCTGGTTGGCCGCCGCCAAGGCCCGCTGCGCGTCTTCGTGAGCCTTGACCTGCTCGGCAAGCTGCACATTGGCCGCCGCCCGCTGCGTGGCCTCGCGTGCCAGCTTGCCCGCCAGTCGCCACTGTGTCAGCAGCAGCAGCGACAGCAGCGCGGTGAGGCCCAGCCCGGTCGCCATGACGGTGGCCCCGTGCTCGGGCGCGTGAGCGGCGACAAAGCCCGGCGATGCCGCCACCGTCACCCGCCACTGCCGGCCGCCCACCGCGATCGTCTGCGACACCGGCTCGATCACCCGCGCCAATGCCTGCTCACCCGCATCGGTGGGAAGACCTGCGGGTGCCTCGACGTCGCGGACCCGCACCGTCAGCGGCGGGCCGGCCCGAGGACCCTCGGGCTCCCGCACCGCCAGGTGCGGCCGCAGCGTCGCCGCGATGAGGTACCGCTTGGCCACCGCGTCCCCCGGGCCCGGCGTGGTCTGCACCGGGCACCAGTAGACGCTGCCGGTGACTTCGCTGCCATCGAGCGTCCGGATCGCCAGGGGCCCGCTGGCGGTGGGCAGACCCGACCGCAGCGCCCGCATCGCCGGGTCGAGCGTGCTTTGATACACATCGGCCCGGGGGGCAGACCCCAGCGAACCGCGGGGCCCGCCAACGATCCGCTGCACCAGCGACAGCTGCGGCCCGGTCACCGACGGCGAGGCCTCCCAGACGGTGAGGGTCTCAATGATGCCGCCGCGTCTCAGGACGGCTTGGGCCAGACGCTTGAGACCCGCCGTATCCAGGTCCGCACCCGAGCCGGCAAACGCGCTGACGGTCCGGATGTCGCGCAGCGAAGCGTAAACGCTGCGGCTTCCGGCCGTGATGCGGTCATCCGCGGCGTCGCGGAAGGTGACCCGAGCCACCTGCTCCCGGCTTCGCTGGATCTTCTGATTCACGATCAGCGTGAGCCCGGTGCCCAGCACGGCCACCGCGAGGACCAGCAACAGGCTCAGCCACCGCGCCGCCGGACGTGCCGATTCGCTAGTCCGAGAGTCGGCCATAAACGCCGCTTTTCCTGCCGCGCCGTTCGCCGCTCCACAAGAGGCGCTGAACCGCGCAGACATCCTCCGCCTGCAGAAGCTTAATCGGAACCATCGGCCATGCACCCACGGGCGCAAACCGCAGAGTCGATTAAGTCTTTTGGGTACCCGCCGTCAAGGCTTGCGGATGTCGGTGATGCGGACCTGGATGAAGGACTGGCGGTGGCCCCGCTGCCGGCGGTAGCCCTTGCGTCGCTTGAACTTCACCACGTCGATCTTCTCGTCTCGGCCCTCAAGCAGGATGTCCGCCTCGACCGCAGCACCCTCGATGTGCGGCGTGCCGATGACCGCCTCGCCGTCCTCGCCACCGATCATCAGCACGCGGTCCAGCGTCAGGCTGACCGCGTCATCGTCGAGCGCTCGGGCGTCGAGCTTGATCGTCTGGCCCGGCTCAACCCGGGTCTGCGTGCCGCTGTCTTCGATGATGGCATACATGGCAAAGGCTCAAGGGGTGGGGCGAATCGACCACCGTAGCAGAACGCCCCGCGGCGGGCAACGCGGCCGCCGGGCCGTTGGGCCGCTTAGCGGATCACGTGCTTCTCGAGCATCTCGCAGACGCCGTCCGCGTCGTTGCTGGCCACCACGTGGTCCGCCGCGGCCTTGACCTGTGGCCAGGCGTTGCCCACGGCCACCGCGGTCCCGGCCCAGCGCAGCATCGGCAGGTCGTTGACCGCGTCGCCGATCGCCAGCGTGTTGCCCGGCCCGATGCCCAGGTGCTCGGCCACCCGCCGCAGAGCGTCGCCCTTGTCCACGCCGTGGCGGGTGATCTGGGTGCAGTGGTCCTCGGTCGCGACGATGGTCACCGACTCGGCGTACCGCTGGGCGATGTGCTCACGCATCGGGACCATCCGTTGGCCGGGGGCCAGCAGCAGCAGCTTCGTCACCGGCTTCTTGAGCGGGCCGTAAAGCGGACCGACCACGTCGGGCTGGAACATCCGCGATGTCTCGGTCGCGAGGCTCGGGTCGTGGTGGTCGGTGATCCAGCGGTCCAGGACCTCGAGGGTGATCACGCACTTGCGGTCCAGCTTGCGGGCGACGGTGCAGATGGCAAACGCCAAGTCGGCCGGGAGCGGGCGGTGATCGATCGGCTCGGGCTGGCCCGGCAGCTGCAGCAGAGCACCGTTGTAGTTGATCTGCGGGGTGTCCAGGCCCAGGTGGCCGTAGATCTCGCGGACCGTCCGAGGCGGCCGGGCGGTCGCGAGCACGACCCTCGTGCCCTGCGCGGCGGCCCGCTGGACGGCCTGAACGTTCCGCTTGCTCAGCCGTTTGTCGCTGGTCAGCAGCGTGCCGTCCAAATCGATCGCGACCAGGTCGATGCGGGCTGTGCCGCCGGCCTGGCTGGGGCTGGTCGCGGGCGGCGGGTTGCTCGGCCGCCGGCGGATCAGCCGGGAAGCGAGCTCCGCGTCATCCAGATCGAGTCGCTTGCCGGCGATGGCGGGTCCTCGTCGCGG
The DNA here is from genome assembly GCA_964625505.1 of uncultured Phycisphaeraceae bacterium. Lineage (GTDB taxonomy): Bacteria > Planctomycetota > Phycisphaerae > Phycisphaerales > Phycisphaeraceae > CAZVBW01. The sequence continues at coordinate 79,377 of CAZVBW010000006.1, read as the reverse complement.
GGCGGCGGAACGGCATCTTACGCAGGGCCGGCGGCTCGTTCACTCGGCGGCCGCATCGTCGCCGGTGTCGGATGCCGCGCCGGCGACTTGCGGGATGTACTGCTCGTCGTCGGTGATGACGTGCCCGGTGATGGTCTTGATCTCATCGACGGGGTGGGCCTTCTCGTGGGCCTTCCACGCCTTCTCGAGCTTCTGCTGCACGTCCTCTTCGAGCTTGCCAAAGCCGACCCGGCCACGGCACTTGGGGAACCGCGAACAGCTGAGCCACAGCCCACGCTTGCTATCGCGCAAGTTCAGTTTGGCATCGTTCTCATCACCACATTTGGGGCAGTCAATATCGGTCAGCAGCGGTTCGGTCTTGGGTAGAACCACGTGGCCCTTCTTCGCGTCCAGCTTGACGATGTACTTCACGTCCGGGTAGTTGGGCGATGAAAGGAACGGCCCGAACCGGCCTTTGCGAAGGATCATCCGGGCGCCGTCTTCGGGGCAGACGATGTCGGTCTGCTCGGGCTGCTGCGGTCTGCCTTTGGCGTCGATCGGGGCGGCGTACTTGCAGTCCGGATACCGGCTGCAGGACAGGAACTTGCCGTTTCGGCCAAAGCGATATTCGGTCGGGGCGCCGCAGGTTTCGCACGCGTAGTCGGCCGGTTGAGTCTCGGCCTTCGCGTGGGTCATCGTCTCGTGGGCCGTGTCGAGGTTCTCTTTAAACGGGCCGTAGAACTTCTCGAGCATCGCCCGCCAGTCTTCCTGGTCGGTTTCGATGTGGTCCAGCTGGTCTTCCATCTGCCGCGTGTACGGCACGTCCATGATCCGCGGGAACGCCTCGATCAGCTTGTCGGTCACGACCTGGCCCAGGTCCGTGGCCCGCAGCCGCTTGTCGCGGGGGGCAACGGGCTCGACGTATCGGCGATTCTGGATCACGCCGATGATCGACGCGTACGTGGACGGCCGACCGATGCCCTCTTCCTCAAGTTTCTTCTGCAGCGACGCTTCGGTGTACCGCGGCGGCGGGCTGGTGAAGTGCTGGGTCGGGCTCAGGTCGACCGCGCCGACCGGCTGCTGCTCGGACAGCTCGGGCAGCACCACATCATCGCTGCGCGGCACACCCATGATGCGATAGAAGCCGTCGAAGACCAGCCGCCGGCCGGTCGCCTTGAAGATTGCATCCAACTCGCCGTCGGGATGGGGCTTGATCTGCACGGTGGTCCCGTCCCACTGGGCGGGGGTCAACTGGCAGGACACGAACCGCCGCCAGATCAGGTCGTACAGCTTGAACTGCTCATCGCTGAGCTGGCCTTGGATGTCGCTGGGCTTGATCGATACGTCCGTCGGGCGGATCGCCTCGTGTGCTTCCTGAGCCGAAGCATTGGACGATTTATAGAAGTTGGGCTTCTCCGGAAGATAGTCCGGGCCGAGCTTGTCGCCGACGTACCCGCGGACCGCGGCGACGGCTTCGCCGGACAGGTGCGTCGAGTCGGTCCGCATGTAGGTAATCAGACCGGTCTGGCCGCGACCGCCCTTGATGTCGATGCCCTCGTAGAGCTGCTGGGCGACCCGCATGGTCCGTTGGAGGTTGAAGCCCAGGCGGTTGGACGCCTGCTGCTGCATCGTGCTGGTGATAAACGGCGGGCTCGGCCGGCTGGTGGATCGGCGGGTCTGGATGCTGGTGATCCGCCAGCCGTGGTCGGTCGCGTCGTCCACGCCGCCGAGGAAGCTCACCAGATGCTGCGCCGGGCCCTTGGCCTCGGGGTCATCGGTTTCTTGGGTGTCATCGAGTCGGAAGCCGAGCCGTTTGGCGGCGGACAGGGCCGTGCCACGATCCTCGGCGGTGAACTTGTTCCCGTCGATCTCGACCAGCTCGGCCTTGAGGCAGGCGTGGTCGGACAGCCAGGCGTTCTGGTCCTTGACGCTGATGACATCTGCGGAGTGGGTGAAGGTGTTCCACTGCTGCTGCAGCTGCTCGGTGGCCTCCGCGTCGGAGGCGAAGATCCCGCCGATCTTCCAGTACTCGTCCGGGACGAAGGCGTCGATCGCTCGCTCGCGTTCGACGACCAGCCGGGTCGCGACCGATTGAACTCGGCCGGCGGACAGGCCGCCGGCAACCTTTTTCCAAAGCAACGGGCTGACCTGGTAGCCGACGATGCGGTCCAGGATCCGCCGGGCCTGCTGGGCGTCGACCTTGGACTGGTCGATGTTCCGCGGGTGGTCGAACGCCCGATCGATCTGGTCCTTGGTGATCGCGTTGAAGACGACCCGCTTGGCCTGGTCGGTGGGCACGCCCAGGGCCTCGGCCAAGTGCCACGCAATGGCCTCGCCCTCGCGGTCCAGGTCGGTCGCGAACCAGACGTCGGCGGCCTGCTTGGCGGCCTTGCGCAGCTCGGTGATGGTCTTCTTCTTGTCCGGCAGCACCTCGTACGTCGGCTCGAACCGCTTGTCGAGGTCCACGCCCGGCACCGGATGGTCTGCCCGCTTGGCACCCTTGGGGGCCGATTTGGGCAAATCCCGGACATGGCCGACGCTGGCCAGGACGCAATAGTCCGAGCCGAGGTAGCGGTTGATGGTGCGGGCCTTGGTCGGTGATTCGACGATGACCAGGTGCTTGCCCGAGCAGTCGGGCGCGGCGGCCGAGCGACCCCGCCCACCGCCCGAGCCGCTGGCGGACCGCTTGGTCGTCTTCTTCTTGCTCGACTTTTTCTTCGTCGTCCTGGCCATGATGGAGTGCCCGTACGAGGTGGGTCCGCCGGTGGTTCACACGGTAGGCCGTGGCCGGGTCGGGCTCGACACCATGGGCATCATGGGGCCGGTGTGTCAAGGATGATCCGGGGAAGTGGCCGCAGATTGCGCAGATGACGCAGATTCAGGATTCGAGCGATCAAGGCTCCGTTCGGGCTCTAGCGATCGGCCGCCTTACGGCTCGGCGGGAGCCTCGCCCTCCCGACGGCTTCTTCAATCTGCGTCATCTGCGCAATCTGCGGCTACCGCCTCCGCGGCCTCCGCGGCGAGGGCGTCGGCGGTGCGGCCTTCGGCGTCGAGCCAGTGCACGCCCCGCCAGCGGCGCAGCCACGTGCGTTGCTGCTTGGCGTAGCGGCGGGTGCGGATCTTGGTCTGTTCCAAGGCGTCGTCGCGGCTGCGGATGCGGTCGTCGCTGCCGCGCTGCCAGGCGAGGACCTGCTTGTAGCCCAGCGCCTCGGCCGCCTGCGGGCCCAGCTTGCCCGCGGCGTCTAGTTCACGCACCTCCTCCACGAGCTCCAGTTTGTCAAACATCTGCTTGACCCGCGCGTTGATCCGCCGGTTAATCGCCTCGGTCGGCCACCGTAGCCCGAGCAGGATCGGGTCCCGGCGGTAGGCCAATCTGCTTACGTCGGCGGGCTGGTCCCAACTGGTCCTGGCCTTGGCCACCGGCTGACCTGTCGCCCGCACCACCTCCAGCGCCCGGATCACGCGTCGACGGTCACCCACCGCCAGGCCCGCCGCGGCGTCGGGGTCCACGGCGTGCAGCCGGTCCCACAGTTCCCGGTCGCCCAGCGTCTGGGCCTCGGCCCGCAGCGCGGCGTCGGCGGCGGGCTGGGGGTCCAGGCCTTCAAGCAGTGCCTTGAGGTACAGGCTCGTCCCGCCGACCACGATGGGGCGGATGTGGTCGTGTAGCAGGCGGTCGATCAGCGGCTCGGCCGCGGCGAGCCAGTCGGCGACGGTCCATGGTGTGTCGGGCTCGACGATGTCGATCAGGTGGTGCACCGCCGCGGCCCGTTCGTCGGCGGTGGGCTTGGCGGTGCCGGCGTCCATGTGGCGGTAGACCTGCATGGAGTCGGCGCTGAGGATGTGGGGCGCGTGGTCGTCGATGCCTGTGGTGTGCAGGCGCTGGGCGAGGGCGACCGCGAGTGCGGACTTGCCGCCGGCGGTGGGGCCGACGATGACCAGGGGGCGCTTGCGGGGGCGCGGGGGCATGGGGGCAACGTAGTGGGGGGGTGGTACCAGACGCTTCACCGCCTGAGGCGGATCAGCGTCGGCTTCGGGGCGGGTGCATGGATCCCGCGGCAACCGGGATGCGGATCGTGCCGATAGTGCTGGCATGCAGGGTGATGCAGCGCAGCGTGGGCAGGTGGATTCCGGGGGGCCGGTCGGGCCGGGCCTGCTGGCGCGGGCGGGGCTGGGCGGGGTGTTGATGGGATTGGCGAACCTGGTGCCGGGCATCAGCGGGGGGACGATGCTGCTGGCGGCGGGCGTGTACCCGCGGTTCATCGAGGCGATCGGGGACGTCACGCGGGGGCGGCTTCGGCGAGGCTCGCTGATGCTGCTGGGGGTGGTGGTGGTCGCGGCACTGGCGGCGATCTTCGGGCTGGCGGGGGTGGTGAAGCAACTGGTGGTGGATCAGCGGTGGGCGATGTACGCGCTGTTCATCGGGCTGACGCTGGGGGGGGTGCCGGTGGTCTGGCGGCTGATTTCGGCGGCGGGGGGGGCACGGTCAAAGGCGACGTGGGCGGGCGCCGCGGGCGGGCTGATCGCGATGGTCACGCTGGCGATCGTGCAGGCGACCGGCGGGGCGGGCGGGGACAGCGGCGGGTGGTTGTGGCTGCTCATTGCCGGCATCGCCGGGGCCTCGGCAATGATCCTTCCGGGGGTCAGCGGGGCGTACTTGCTGTTGGTCCTGGGCGTATACGTGCCGATCCTCAGCGGCCTGAGCGAGCTGAAGGACGCGGTTGGCGAGCGGGACGTCGCGGCAATGACGCAGCTGGCGCTGACGCTGGTGCTGCCGGTCGGGCTGGGCGTGGTGGTGGGTGTGGTGGGGGTGAGCAACGTGCTGCGTTGGCTGCTGCACCGGTATGAGCGGGCGACGCTGGGGGTGCTCCTGGGGCTGCTGGTGGGGGCGGTCGCGGGGCTGCAGCCGTTCCAGGCGGGGGTCGAGCCGGCGGCGGGCGATGAGCTGAAGGGGCAGGTGCTGGTCGCTGATGAGGCGGGGCAGCTGGTGTACAGCGACACGGGGAAGGTGGTGGAGGCGGAGGACTGGCTGCCGCGGCCGTACCGACCGGATGCGGTGCAGGTCGCGGGGGCGGCGGGGCTGGTGCTGCTCGGGTTTGCGATCACGATGGGGATCGACTGGATCGGGCGTCGGGGCGAGGTGACGAAGGCGCGGGCGGCGGACGGGGCGTCGGGAGTATCCGGGGCGTCCGCAGCTTCCGGGGCGGCTGACGCCGCGGGCTAAGCGGCAAGCCGCTAGGCTCGACACGATGGCGGATCGGCCGAACATTCTGTGGCTGCTTAGCGACGAACACAGCCATCGGTTCCTGGGCTACCGCCATCGCGCGGGTGACCCGGCAGCCGAGCCGGTGCTGACGCCGACGCTTGATCGGCTGGCGGGGGCGGGTGTCGCGTTTGACCGGGCGTACTGTCAGGTGCCGCTGTGTACGCCGTCGCGGCTGTGCATGTTGACGGGGGTCTCGCCGATGCACAGCGGCGGGTGGACCAACGGCATGGAGCTGCCCGCGGACCGGCCGACGGTGGCCCGGTCGCTGAGCGAGGCGGGTTATGCCACGGCGCTGATCGGCAAGATGCACCTGGGCGGCAGGCGGCAGCTGGCGGGGTTCGACGAGCGGCCGTACGGGGATTTGACAGGTAAAGCCGGCCATCAGCACGACCCGCCCACTCAGCCCGGAGCCGGGAGCCGGATGCGGAGCCGCACCGCCGACGCCGGCTTGACGCAGATCCCCGAGTCGCTGCTGCAAGAGCAGGTGATTAACACCGAGGCGATCGCGTGGTTGCGGAACCAGCGGGCCGTTGAGCCCGGTCGGCCGTGGATGACCTGCCTGTCGTATTCTCGGCCGCACTTCCCGCTGACGGCGCCGCGGCGGTGGTGGGACCACTACACCGGCGACCGGCTGCCCCGGCCAAAGCTCGAGACCAGCGACGGCGGTGACACCGACGACCACCCGATGACGCTCGGCATGAAGGCGGGCTTCCAGACCGAGGCGGTCGACGACGCGGAGATGATGCGGGCCCGGCGGGGGTACTTCGCCTGCGTGAGCTATCTCGACGAACTGATAGGCGATCTGCTGCGGCTGCTGCAGGCCGACGGGCTGCTGGATGACACGGTGGTGATCTATACCTCCGACCACGGCGAAATGGCCGGCGAACGCGGACTGTGGTGGAAGAACTCGTGGCATGAATCGGCGGCCCGCGTGCCGCTGATCGTCTCGCTGCCCGAGCATCGGGATTCTGGTTGGCTCGACGCCTCGGGCCCGACGCCGCGGCAGCGGCTGGACACGCCCGTATCGCTGGCGGACCTGTACCCAACGATGTGCAACCTTGGCGGTGCCGACACGCCCGATGATCTGGAAGGCGTCGATCTGAGCGGGGCGGTGAGCAGCGGCACCGAGCCGGACCGGCCGGTGGTGCATCTCACCAACCCGACCGCCCGCTGGGGCACCGGGACCGAGCACGTGGTCGCTGTCGAGGGCCGGCACAAGTTGGTCGTGTTCCGCGGGGCCGACGTGCCGGACCTGATGTTCGATCTGGACGCGGACCCGGATGAGCAGCACAATCTGCTCGGCGGCGAGCCGCCGGCGGACGTGGCGGCGGTGGAGGCCCGGCTGCGGGAGGGGCTCGAGCAGTGGTGGGACTTTGACGCCGCTGACCGCTTGCTCGACGAGGTCGGCAAGGCGAGCCAGCAACGCAAGCTGCCGGGCGGCGGGAATCAATATCACATGCCCGATGGGCGGGTCGTCTGGGCCGAGTCGCCGCTATACAAGCCCGACGTCGTGGCCGATGACTACCGGGAGCTTTTGGAACACGGCACGAGCGACGAGACCGAGCAATGAACGTACTGGTCACCGGCGGAGCGGGATATATCGGATCGCACGCGGTCAAGCGGCTGCTGGATGACGGGCACCATGTCACCGTGATCGACAACCTCGACCGCGGCCACCGCGCAGCGGTCGATGCCGCGGCGGCGGGGCGGGACATGTCGCTGCACGCCCTGGACCTGCGGCAGACCGACGACGTCGCGGCGGTATTGCGCGACCGGCAGATCGAGTGCGTGATGCACTTCGCCGCCCTGGCGTACGTCGGCGAGTCGGTCGACCACCCGCTGCGGTACTACGCGAACAACACCGCGGGCAGCGTCTCGCTGCTGCAGGCCATGGTCGACGCCGGCGTCAAGAAGATCGTGTTCAGCAGCACCTGCGCGACCTACGGCGAGCCCGAGTCGATGCCCATCACCGAGCAGACGCCCCAGTCGCCAATCAACCCCTACGGCTGGTCCAAGCTGATGACCGAGCGGGCGCTGCTCGACCTCGCCGTCGCCCACAATGACTTCGCCTTCGCCGCGCTTCGATATTTCAACGTCGCGGGCAGCGCCCCGGACGGCAGCATCGGCGAGGACCACGACCCCGAGACGCACCTGATCCCCGTCGTGCTCAACTGCGCTCTTGGCAAGCGGGACGGGATGACCATCTTCGGCGACGACTTCGATACACCCGACGGCACCTGCATCCGCGACTACATCCACGTCAGCGACCTGATCGACGCCCACGTCACCGTGATGCACGCGCTCGAACCCGGCGACCAGCGGTTCTATAACCTCGGCACCGGCAACGGCACGACCGTAAAGCAGATCATCGAGGCTGGTCGAGCCGTCACCGGCCAAGCCATCCCCGCCGAGGTCGGCCCCCGCCGGGCCGGCGATCCCCCGGCCCTCTACGCCGACGCGAGCAAGATCAAGAGCGAGCTCAGCTGGGAGGCGAAGGTCACCGACATCCAGCAGATGGTCGCCGATGCCTGGTCCTGGTTCCGCGAGCACCCGGACGGGTACGACGATGCCGCGTCGTGAGCGGTCCGGCCCGGCGGTACCACTTCCCTGGCGCTGCGGGGCACATGTTCAATTGATGATTCAGCAACAGCCGGGTCGGCTCACGCCGCGTCCGCCGGTGCCAGCGGGAACGCCGGGGCGTCGCCGGGCTCGGTCCAGTCGTCGGTCGCGGGCAGCTCCAGCTCCATCGCATGCGTCTTGCGGTAGCCCAGCTTCCGCATCACCTCCAGGACCTCCGTCCACGTCGGATATGGCCGCTGGTTGACGCGCTTGTAGCTGTCGATGGCCTTGAGGAACAGAAACTGTTCGTGGGTCATCTCGCCCTCTTCGGCGGCCCGCTCAAAGTCGGTCCGGCGAATGCCCGCGCCGCGGCGACGCTCCAGCCCGGTGCCGAGCGTACGGGTGTCCAGCACGCTCTTGCGGCGGTCCGGGCCCTGATAGGGGGCGGGATCGGTGTCAGTCTTGGCCATGGCTCGGGCTCCCTCGCTGGGGCCGGGCCGCGGGGCAGACCGGCCGATTAGTCGTCGTCATCTACGAGGAACTCGTCGTCCTCGTCATCCTCATCGTCGTCGTCCCAGTCCTCGTCGTCGTCCTCCTCGTCGTCATCGTCGTCGAGGAAGTCGTCGTCATCCTCATCGTCATCGTCCAAGAACTCGTCGTCCTCGACGTCGTCCTCATCGTCCACGGCTAGGGTTTCGCGACCAGGTTCGGTCTGTGCCGGTTGCACCGCCGAGGCCCATGGGTTCGCCGTCGCCAGCAGGTCCAGGTCCAAGATCATCTTGACACTCCGCAAGGTTTCGGGGTCAGGCTCACGACATGCCAAGCCGGGCCCGATGCGCGGTACGTTACTACCGCCCGCCGTGGTGTCAATGGCCGCCAGGCCCGCCGCGTCCTGCTGCCGAGCCCGCCGCGGCCATGAGCCAGGAAACGCCGCGGCCGATCCGACGGTGCAGCCACCCATGAACCCCACCCCCGACGCGCCCGACGGCACGATCCAACCCGCCGCCGCCGTTGCCGCCTGGTTGCTCCCGGGCCTCGGGCACGTCCTCCTGGGCCACCGCCAACGCGGCGCGGTCCTCGCCTGCAGTGTCGGCGGGCTCTGGCTCATGGGACTGCTCATCGGCGGCATCAGCGTCGTCGACAGCCGGGCCCACCGCGCCTGGTTCGTCGGCCAGGCGATGCTCGCCCCCAACGTGCTCATCGATTTCTACCACGCCCGCCTCGCCGCCCCCTACCCCAGCGGACCCACACCCCAAGATAACCCCCCTTACAGCCCCGCCATCGGCCGAGCCTGGGAGATCGGCACCCTCTTCACCAGCCTCGCAGGCCTGCTCAACCTCCTGGTCATCCTCGATGCCCTCACCCGCCCACCCTTGCCACGCATCCCCACCCACAAACCGACCAACCCCGCCGACCCGGCGCCACTCCACCCCGGCCCCGAGGCACGCCGGGCATGAACCCCACCCTCATCCACCTCGCCACCACCCTGCTCGCTTGGCGCCCCTTCCACGACCCGCTGCCCATCGACGCCGGCTGGTACTGGCTGGTCATCCCCCTGACCGCCTGTATCGCCATCACCTACAAGGCCCTCAAAGCCGCCACCGTCCGCACCGCCCTACGCCAGTCCGCCGTCCTCACCGCCCAAATCCTCGGCCTGATCGCCCTGAGCGCCGCCATGCTCTGGGCCATCACCACACAGCTGTAAGCCATCTCCTGCAGCCACCAAAGCACCAACAATGGGCGATACAGGACTCGAACCTGTGACCTCACGCGTGTGAAGCGTGCGCTCTAGCCAGCTGAGCTAATCGCCCGATCAGGTCCGCGTCATGCTGCATTCTGCATCACGTGGCGGACAATGGTTCTAAGGTAGCACAGCGGGCCCCGGGCTGGCAAAGCGGTGACCGGTCCTGTGCCTGCCGGTGCCTGGGCGCGGGGTGGCGGATCGGCCATCCCCGGCGAGGCGGGTATTGGCGTAGGTCCGGCGTAGATTGCGGGCAGCGCGGCCTGCCAGCCGACGAAGAGCACCATGCGTGATGACCTTCCCGAACTTGTGCAGCAGATCCGTCTTGGGTTGCGGAAGCTGTATCTGGAGCGGGCGGACCTGCCGTGGATCGTTGGCTACTCGGGTGGCAAGGATTCCACACTGCTGCTGCACCTGGTGGTCGAGATGTTGCTGGCGGTGCCGCCGGACCTCCGGAGGCCGCTGTACGTCCTAACCAACGATACGCGTGTGGAATCTCCCATCTACCAGAGTCACGTCGAAGCCTCATTGCAGAAGGTGGAGGATGGGCTGGCCAAGTTGCAGCTTCCGGTTCACGTGATCCGCACGGGTCCCACCGATGAGACCTCCTTCTGGGTTAATTTGCTGGGAAGGGGATATCCGGCTCCAAACCGCAACTTTCGCTGGTGCACAGACCGGATGAAGATCCGCCCCACCACCCGTTTCCTCCGCGATCAAGTGGGTGAACACGGTGAGGCCGTCCTGCTTCTGGGAGTCCGCAAGAGTGAGTCGGCAGCTCGAGCCCGGCGTTTGCAGAAGTACCAGGATCAGGCGGTTGACCACCTCTCGCCGCACAACGACATTTCGGGTTGCTGGATTTACAGCCCTCTCGCGGACCTGCAGAACAAGGAGGTCTGGATGTTGCTGCTGACGCTGCGGCCCCCTTGGGGCGGGACGCACCGGACGCTCCGCAAGCTTTACAGCGATGCGTCGGGGGGTGAATGCCCGTTCGTCGTTGATGACACGGCGGCGGCCAGTTGCGGCAGCGGCTCGGCCCGATTTGGCTGCTGGACGTGCACGGTGGTCGAGAAGGACAGCAGCATCGAAGGCTTGATCGACGCGGGATTCGAGCATCTTGAACCGCTTAACGACTTCCGCGAACGGTTGCGTCAGGTCTCGGCCGACCCCGAGATGCGGCGTAAGGTCCGGCGGAACGGTCAGCCCGGGTTGGGGCCACTGACTTACGAGGCGCGGCGGCAGCTGCTTGAGGAGCTGCTTTCGCTACAGGACGAGGTCCAAGCTCCGCTGATCTCAGCCCACGAAGTCCGGTTGATCGAAGATCAATGGAGCCGAGACGTGACGACCGACACGTTGCGGGAGCACGACAGCGGTTTATCGCTTACCGTGCTCGGTCGATGAAGCCCTTCGTCCCCAACTGCTTCCGTGACCCCGAAGCCGTGGCGATTCTGCGTGAGGTCTGCGAGAAACATGATGTCGATGAATCGCTGCTGCGCGAGTTGTGCGGCCTCACCGACGAGTTTGCAGGCTCAGGACGTCGGCACGGCATCACCGAGAACATTCAAGGGATGATCGACGAGTTTCTGCACCGCCAAACTGGGGATCGACAGGCCGATGTATCTGAGTGAAGTCCGTCTCAAAAACTGGCGCAGCTACCGCGACGCCTGTTTCCAATTTGCTGCGCCAGAGCCCGAGAAACGGCTGTCGTTCATCGGTGCGATGAACGGGCACGGGAAGACCAGCCTGCTCACCAGCCTCTACCTGGGCCTGTTTGGTGTCCACGGGCTCCGCTTCGTCGAAGGGTTGGACGACGACGATGCTGCCGGTAGCTATCGCAAGGCGCTGGGTCACTTTCGGCATCATCACAGCGACCCCGCCGAGCCCACCAGCATCGAGATCGAGCTGCTCGAAGCGGGCGAAGGACTCTCCGAGCGATCGGTCCGGATCAGGCGGACGTGGCACTACCAGGCCAATGGGCAGCTGCGACCGGGTGACGGCGGGGAGGAGGTGCATCTGTACGTGGATCACGAGCTGGTGCAGCTGGCGTCGGCTGAGCAGGCGATCGATCATCTGCAAGACCAGGTGTTCCCCTCCGATCTTGCCCCGGCCTTCCTGTTCGATGGCGAACAAGCCCAGCGGATGATCTTCGAGGGAGGCTCGCAACAGTTCCAACGGGAGGTCGCGGTGCTGTTCGGCACCGCTCGCGTGGATGCCGCGGCGACGGATGCTCGCGATTATTCGAATCGGCTGACCCAGAGCATGGGCGGCAACCGGGCGATCAGCCAGCGGCAGCGGGAGCTGAAAGAACTCAAGGCGGAGCGCGAGCGTCTGGATGCCGCGGCTCGTAAGTTGGATGAGGACATCAGGCAGCTTCAGGACGAGCGGACGCGGCTGGGGCATCAGGTCCAACAGCATCAGGAGAAGCTCCGCCGGGCGGGCGACCAGGGCGTATCGATTGCCGAGTTGCACAAGCGGGTGCAGGAGGCGAGTGAGGCGGTTAGCTCATCTAAAGCAACCCTGGACAAGCTCGCGAACGACATGGGCTTGGCTCTGGCGGCGACTCGTTTGCGGGCTGACGTACTGCGTCGGCTGCGGATGGAAGCGCGTCGTGAGGCGTGGCTGAGTGCCAAACAGCAGACCGAAGCCCGCTCGGACCGTGTCCTGGGCCACGCGGCGCCCGAGCCGCATGAAGAGGACCCGCTGCTGGCGTCCCTGAGTCATGACCAATGGAAGCGGCTGCGGGTGCGGATCACCGAAGGTGTGCGACTTATCTATGAGCCGCCGCCTGACGATTACGCGAAGGAGTATCGATTCGGTTTCGCATACGGCGACGCCCGGGAGCAGGTCGCGCAGCACTTGATAGGTGTGTCGAAGTTTGGGTCCGGGACGCTGCGGGCGGCTGCCGAGGCGTTGACCCGGGCCGAGCAGGATCATGCGGACGCGCAGCAGGTTTTGGACCGGCAGGAGAACCTGGGGCCGGCCAGCGAGCAGCTGCGAGCCGAGCTGGTGGAACTAGGCAAGCGTCGGGACCAAGTGACGGCAGACCTGGGCCGGCTGCAGCATCAACTGGACGCGGTCACGGGGGAGCGGGATGAGAAGAGCAAGCGGGTCCGAAAGCTGATGTCCGAGATTCAGGATGCCGAGCCGCATCAGCGTCGGGCGGCTGCCGCGGAACGTGCGGCGGCGGCGCTGGAGGAGCTGTCGGCGAAGTTGCAGCCGATCGCGTTGGAGCGGCTGCGGGACGGCGTGACCCGGCACTTCCTCAAGATCGCCGACGAACGTTTTGCGGGGGGCCAGGTGGTGTTCGAAGGCAGCGAGCCGGTCGTGCGGAAGGACGGTCTGCCGGACCAGCCGATTGCCGACATGAGCGGCTACGAGCGTCGCGCGTTCGGGATTGCGTATTCGCTGGCGCTCGTCGAGGCGACCGGGCGGAGCTTCCCGCTGGTGATCGACACACCGTTGGGTAATGCGGACAGCAAGTACCGGGTCCGCACACTCGAGGCGCTCGCCCAGATGGACGTGGAGCAGGTCATCCTGCTGGCCCACAACCTTGAAGCGCCCGCGTCGCTGGTGGCCGAGCACGATGAGCACGTCCAGCAGACCTTCCTGATCGAATGGGACCCGGACCAGCGGGCGTCGAAGGTGCACAAGAACAGCTATTTCTACCCGGTGGAAGTGGAATGAATGCGGAGTTTAAAGAACAGGTTCGGGTGATGGGGATCCGTCCGACGCTGGCTGCTAAGGAAGTGGGTGATCAGCTGAAGCTTGTCTTCGGATGGCGGAACAACAACCAGCCGGCCCGACTGGCCATCGGCAGGTCGCTGGCGGAGGGCTCGGCGACACCCCTGCCGACCGATGTGGAGTTTGGCCCATCGATCCGTGGCCAGCAGGTGTTCGGCGATGGGACGGACCTGGATGTCTGGCTGACGTTGCTGATCATGGATGGCAATTTAGGCGCTGAAGCCACGCCGGCGGACCTGCGGACATCGGCCGAGGCGCACTGGCATCGGGGGGCGGCGCTGCTGCGGGATGATCTGGATCAGGCGGATGACTGCGCGGGGTTGATGCGTCGCTTGAGCGTCCTGTTCCCGGAGGCCGATGCTCCGCCGGTGGAGGACGCGTCAGCATCGAGCCCTGCCGGTCCGATCCGGCCGGTCGAGGTCAAGATTGGTTCGATCAGCGAAGCGGTGGACAGTGGCGAGAAGTTGACCGTGATGCTGAGTGAGCAGAGCACCAGCCCGCACGTGGCGTTCATGGGCAAGACCCGGCGGGGCAAGACGTACACCGCGGTGCAGATGGCCGACTCGGTGGTGGAGCAGTCGGGGGCGTCACTGCTGTTCATCGACCCCAAGCGGGAGTACGTGGAGGACCAGCGGCTGAGCGATCGCTGGCCGGGTATGTCGGTCCGGCCGGAGTTGATCCGCGTGGGCCAGGAACCGATCCCGCTGGACTTTTTGCCTCGGCCGGGGATCGGGCATCAGTCGATCGGTGCGGCGGCGGTGCGTCTGGCCGAGTCGATCGCGAACTGCTGTCAGGGGGCGGGTGCCGTGCAGCGGGCGATGCTGCGTGACGCGATCACCACGGTGGCCAAGCGTGAGACCGGTCGCGGTCTGGGCGATGTGCGGGACGAGTACGCACGGCTGCTTGCAGACCAGAACAAGGCTGATGACAGTGTGCTTGGTCAGCTGGACATCCTCGGGCGGACGCTCGATACTTTCGAGCCGCGGCTGGACCCGGCGACGTTTTTCGGCCGGTCGTGGTATCTCAGCTTGGACCCGCTGCCGGGGGAGGAACCTCAGCGGTTGGTGATGCTGCTGCTGATGGACGCGATGGTGGACCACTTCCTGCAGGCGGACAATGCCCCGACGGCCGAGGGTCACCGCCGGCTCAAGACGGTGGTGATGATCGATGAAGCGCGGCGGGTTCTGAAGCAGAAAAAGCTCGAGTCGCTCAGCCGGTTGGTGCGGGAGGGTGCCAGCAAGGGGGTGGTGATGATGCTGCTCTCGCAGGACCCCAAGGACTTTGACGGCCAGGCCGACGACTTCACCACGCAACTCGGGACGGTCGTGGCGTACGGTTGCAACCAGTCGCCCCGCGGGCTCAAGGCGCTGAGCGGGGCGTACGGGAGGAAGCTGCAGCCGCAGGAGTTTGCGGACGATCGGCTGCCCCGCGGGGTGGCGTTCTGCAAGCTGCCCGAGCGGCCGGCTGAGCGGGTCCGGGCTTGGGAACCGGACTGATACCGAGCCCGTGAATTCTGAGGCGGATTCCAGCGAGATAGCAGCTTGGTGGGTCGATCCGTTTGAATATCGGGCAGCGAATGCACCGACGGCTCGCGGCGGGCACTCCCGCGGCGGGGCCGAGGTGGGGTTCACGCGGCAGAACCGCAGTAGTTGACATACCGATCAAAAACCGTACATACTGTGGGATGTGGTGGCCGATGTCCCATCTTGTGGTCTGGCGAGACTGAAGGCGAAGCTGGCTGAGGAGGCTGGTGGGGGTTGTGGTGTGGGGGGGGCGGCTCGGCGGGTGGTATTGGTGGGGGTGGAACTGGGGCGGGTTCGATGGGGGGGGGGGGGGTGGGGGGTTGGCCGGCCGCTGCTGGTCGGGGCGGCGGGTGTGGCGGATCGGTTGTGGGCGTTGGAGCAGGTCATTCGATCGGGTGCGGCGACGGGGGTGGTGGCGGACGGTCGAGGGTTGACGTTGAATCACACCCGGCGGGTGCAACTGGCGGTCGAGGCGGCCGGGCCGGCGTGCCGGGTGATGTTGTGGCGGGACGAGGCGGAGCTGCGTCGGCCGTCGGCGGCGGGGGTGCGGGGGTTGGTGTCGCCTTGTCCGGGCGAAGACGGCCGGGTGCGATGGACCGCTCAACTGCTGCGCCGCAAGGGAGTGCGGCCCATGGGCGACCTGTCGGAGGGTGAGCGGGTCGTGCTGGAGTGGAGACATGGGGCGGTTGTGGTTGTGTGTGAACCTGCCGATGTGGCCGATCAACCGCGTGCAGCGGAAGCGGCGGCGTGATCGGGCGGCGTTGGAGCGTTCGGCGAGCGGCGGTCGGCGGCGTGAGCCGGTGATCCTGTTGTACGTCCAGCGGCACGGCAAGCAGCTGGTGCAGCGGTGCTGCGCGGTGGCGGCGGGGCGGGGGGTGCGTCCGGGTATGACGGTCGCTCAGGCGACGGCGTTGCTGGACCGGCCGGCGGTGTTGCTGGCGTGGGAGCCGGAGCAGGACGTGCTGGCATTGCAGGCGTTGGCACGATGGTGTGTGCGGCTGACGCCACGGGTGATGCCGATTTTGGGTCGCGGGTCGAGCCACGGCTTGATGCTGGACATGACGGGTTGTGACCGGTTGTACGGCGGGCCGCACCGCATGGTGGAACTGTGCGTGGGGACGATGCGTCGGCTGCGGCTGGATGCCAGTGCGGCGCTGGCCCCGACGCGGGTGGGGGCGCAGTGCCTGGCTCGGGGCGATCGGTCGCCGATGTGTGTGGCGGAGCACTTGGCCGAGATGCGGCTTCGGCTCGAGTCGCTGGGCATCGAGACGCTGGACCTGGAGCCGGCGGAGCGGGAGGGGCTGGCGGAGGTGGGGATCGACCGTGTGGATCAGGTCCGCAGGCTGCCGCGGGACGAGGTGGTGCAGCGGTTCGGGCCCGGGGTGTTGCGGCAGTTGAACCTGGCGTTTGGCGAGGTGGCGTGCGAGGACATCGAGCCGATTCGGCCGTGGCTGCCGCCGACGGTCGAGCTGCGGTTTCAGGGGCCGACCACGCAGTTTGAGGCGGTGCAGCAGGCGGTCGAGCACCTGACGCAGCGGCTGGCGGATCGGCTGCACCAGCGGCTGCGGTCCGCGTCGTCGCTGACGCTGGAGGTCGAGCGGATGGACCGGGATCTTCGGCCGGAGTTTGTGGAGCAAGTGGTCACGCTGAGCAGGCCCAGCCGGGACGGCCGGCATTTGTGGGCGCTGCTTCGGCCGCATATCGAGCGGCTGCACCTGGGCCACGGCGTCGAGGCGTTCAAGCTCTCGGCGACGCGGGCGCCGCGGGTCGGGTTGACGCAGTTGGGGCCCGGGGACTCGCGTGTCGAGGATGACGAGCTGGAGGCGGCGGATGCCCGGCTGGTGGACCTGCTGTCGGCGCGGCTGGGGCCCGAGCGGGTGTGTCGGCCGGTGCCGGTGCCGACGCACATCCCGGAGGCGGACGTGGTGTGGCGGCCGGCGGGGGAGTTGGGGCCGGGCGACCTGGCACATGATCCGCAGGACCCCGCGTGGGCCGATGCGCAGGACGCGATGCGGCCGACGTGGCTGCTGGACCCGGCGGAGTCGGCGCGGGTGACGCTGCTGAACCCCGAGGGGCCGGTGCTGAGCTTGGGTTGGCGGGGGCAGACACGACAGTTGCGGGACTGCATCGGTCCTAAAAGGATTGGGCCGCGGTGGTGGAAGTCGCCGGCGACGCGGGTGCGGATTGCCGATGGGCCCGATCGCTCACCGGGGACTGCATCTATAGAACCGGCCCGTGCCGCGGACGATCCGCCGACGCTTTGGGGCAGCTCGCCGCCGGACCGTCCGGCTCGGCCGGGGCTTCGGCCTAAGCCGCACGAGACGGCCGGGATCCCCGGCGATGGCCCGCCGTTGCCGCCGGCCCCGAGTGATAGATCGGCGCCCCCGGTTGGCCCATCTCAACCGCCAGCCCCCGCGTCGTTGCCGTTGTGGTCGGACCTCGCCGCCCGGGACTACTACCGCGTGCAGGACGAGGCCGGCCTGTGGCTGTGGGTGTTCCGTCGGCTGGACACCGGGCGGTGGTTCGTGCACGGGTTGTGGGTGTGACTGGAGTACGTAATGCCCGATGACTCCCCGCCCAAGCTGAGCCCGCACCCGTCGAGCTACCGGTTCCCCGAGCTGTCGCCGATTGCCGGCGCCGACCACGTGGTCTGCGGCAGCCGGGTCGATTACGCCGAGCTGGTGACCCGCAGCAACTTCACGTTTTTGACCGGCGCGTCGCACCCGCACGAGCTGGTGGTCCGGGCCAAGCAGCTGGGCTACCGGGCGCTGGGCATCGCGGACACCAACACCCTCGCCGGCGTGGTCCGGGCCCACATCGCGGCGCGGAAAACGGGTCTGCCGCTGCGGGTCGGCTGCCGGCTGGTGCTGGCCGAGCCGGCGGGGCTCACGGTGGTGGTCTACCCCACGGACCTGCACAGTTACGCCCGGCTGTGCGTGCTGCTGACGCTCGGTAAACGCCGGGCCCCGAAAGCCCAGTGCCACCTGACGCTGCACGACCTGCTGGACCACGCCAGCGGGCTGGTCGGCATCCTGATCCCACCACGCGATATCGACCAGGACGCACTGCACCATTTTGAAGCACTGGCCCAAGGCTTCGACCGTGCCCACTTCTATATCGCGGCCAACCGGGGCTATCGCAGTGACGATCGCGATCGGCTCCGCCGGCACGCCGACCTGGCGGGCTACCTGCACTGCCCGCTGCTGGCGAGCAACGACGTGCTCTACCACGTCCCGCAGCGTCGGCCGTTGCACGATGTGGTCACTTGCGTCCGCCACGGTTGCACGCTCGACGCTGCGGGTTACCGCCTGCAGCCCCACGCCGAGCGCCACCTCAAGGCCCCCGAGGAGATGGCCCGGCTCTTCGTCGACTACCCGGATGCCATCGACGCGACCGTCCGCGTCGCCGAGCAGACCCGCGGGTTTGGATTGGAGCAGCTGAGCTACCAGTACCCCAGCGAGTTGGTGCCCGACGGGGCCGATGCGATGCAACATCTCGCGGAGCTCGCGACGGCCGGCGCTTTCTATCGATTCAAGGGCGGGATAACCGGGATGCCCGATCGAATCAAGGCGCAGCTGGAACACGAACTGGAATTGATTGATGAGCTGGGGTATGCCCATTACTTTTTGACTGTCGAAGATATGGTGCGGTACGCCCGAGGGCAGGGCATTTTGTGCCAAGGCCGGGGTGCGGCGGCTAACTCGATCGTGTGCTACTGCCTGGGCGTGACGGACGCCGATCCGCGGAAGATCAACACGCTCTTCGAGCGGTTCGTCAGCCGGCAGCGGGACGAGCCGCCGGACATCGACATCGACTTCGAACACCAGCGGCGGGAGGAGGTGATTCAATACCTGTACCGCAAGTATGGCAGGGACCGAGCCGCCCTGACCGCCGAGGTCATCACATACCGCGGCCGGTCGGCGGTGCGGGAAGTGGGCAAAACATTGGGTTTATCGCTGGATGTGGTGGACCGGCTGGCCAAGGGGATCGACTGGTGGAACGGCGGGCCGGTCAGTGCGGACCAGCTGGCGGAGCTGCGGCTGGACGCGACTCAGCCGGCGATCCAGCACATGGTCCGGCTGTCGGCCGAGGTGCAGGGCTTCCCGCGCCACCTGGGCCAACACGTCGGCGGATTCGTGCTGACCGAGTCTCCGCTGTGCGAACTGGTCCCGATCGAGAACGCTGCGATGGCCGAGCGGACCGTGATTGAGTGGGACAAGGATGACATCGATGAACTGAAGATTCTGAAGGTGGATGTGTTGGGGTTGGGGATGTTGACGGTGCTTAGCAAAGCTTATGCTCTGCTGGCAGAGACGAAGAGATTGGGCAATGAAGAGACAAAGAGACGAAGAGACGAAGAGACGGAGTTGAAGGATGGCCGATGTGAGGACGTTTCGAGACTTGGTCGCGTGGCAAAAGGCGATGGGATTGTGTCGGAGTGTCTATCGAGACACGAAGCGGATGCCCGACAGCGAGCGGTTTGGGTTGACCAACCAGATGCGGCGCAGCGCGGTGTCGGTGCCGTCGAACATCGCCGAAGGGTACGGGCGGGAATCTCGTCCGGACCTCTTGAAGTTTCTCAGGATCGCCCGGGGATCGCTCAACGAGCTAGCCACGCAGTACGAACTTGCCACGTCGATGCAGATGATGTTGGTGAACGATACAACCAGCGACTTGCTGGAGGAGACGGACCGAGTGTTGCAGGGCCTGATAAGGAGCCTCGAGCACAAGAAATAGCCGCTCCCAATACGTCTCTTCATCTCTGCGTCTCTTCCCTCACTTCGTCACTTCGTCTCTGCGTCTCTTCGTCTCTTCACCTCTGCCCCTTCCCCGACGACGACCCCGCCACCTACGACATGATCTGCCGGGCCGACACCATCGGCGTGTTCCAGATCGAGAGCCGGGCCCAGATGTCGATGCTGCCGCGGCTGCAGCCGCGGGAGTATTACGACCTGGTGATTGAGGTGGCGATCGTTCGGCCGGGCCCGATCCAGGGGCAGATGGTCCACCCGTACCTCCGCCGACGTCGGGGGGAGGAGCCGGTGGACTACCCGGACGAGAAGGTCGAGCGGATCCTGGGCAAGACGCTCGGCGTGCCGCTGTTCCAGGAGCAGGCGATGCAGTTGGCCATCGAGTGTGCCGGCTTCTCACCCGACGACGCGGACCAGCTGCGGCGGGCGGTCACGGGGTTCAAGCACGTCTCGCTGATCGAGGCGTTCGGCGAGCGGATCGTGGGCGGCATGCTCAAGCGGGGCTACCCCGCCGAGTTCGCCCAGCGGTGCTTCAAGCAGATCCAGGGCTTCAGCACGTATGGCTTTCCCGAGTCGCATGCGGCGAGCTTCGCGATCCTCGCCTACGCCAGCAGCTACCTCAAGTGCCACTACCCCGACGCGTTCTGCTGCGCCCTGCTCAACAGCCAGCCGATGGGCTTTTACGCCCCAAGCCAGCTGGTCCAGGACGCGCAGCGACACGGTGTGGTGATCCGGCCGATCGACGTGCATCACTCCCGCCACGAGTGCACCCTCGAACCGGACCCCGCCTCGACCGGCGGGTTTGCCGTCCGGCTCGGGCTCAACCGCGTTCGCGGCCTGAAGGAGCAGGACGCTCTGCGGGTCGAAGCCGCCACCGCCGACGGCACCACCTACCCGAGCATCGAGGCCTTGTGGCGGGCGGCGGGCTGTAGCGCCGCGGGCTTGCGACGCCTCGCCGCGGCGGATGCGTTCGGGTCGATGGGTCTGGACCGCCAGTCGGCGACGTGGCACGCCCGCAAGCTCCGCGATAGGGACGCCCCGCTGTTCGAGCCTTCATCCGACGACCCACCCGCCGCCCCGGACCGCCCGGACCGCCCGGTCGACCTGCCGCGGCTACCCGAGCTCCGGCACGTCGTGCAGGACATCGGCACCACCGGCGTGAGCCTCCGGCCGCACCCGATGAGCTTCCTCCGGCCGTGGCTGGACCGCCGGCCCCGCGGGACCGTCGTCACCGCCGAGCAGCTCGCCGACCCGTCCGCCTGCCCGCAGGACCGGCCCGTCGCCGTGGCGGGCATCTGCCTGGTCCGCCAACGCCCGGGCAGCGCCAAGAACATCACCTTCATGACCCTCGAAGACGAGACCGGCACGGCTAACCTCGTGGTCTACCCCCAGGTCTTCGAGCGACACCTCCGCGTCGCCCGCCACGCCACCGTCATGCTGGTCCACGGCACGATCGACCGCCAGGGCCAGGTCGTCCACATCAAGGCCCGCCGCTTCACCAGCCTCGACGACCGCATGGCCGACCTGCGGGACACGAGTCGGAACTTTCACTAACACTGCTGGCGTCAACTTCGGCCACCCTCTTGTCAGGCAGGGGCCGGGGCAGGGGCGGGGTTTACAGCGAGGGTGGAAGCGGTCGTGCACCCGAGCCGCCGACCCTCACCCCCGCCCTCTCCCTGTGAGGGAAAGGGGGCAACACACCGGCGCACGCCGCGATAGACCACTTCACCGCGACTCGACGCGGCGCGAGCAGCCAACCGACCGTGGTCCGCCCTTGGCGGACGGGCAGGCAAGACGCCCGCCCCACTTGCGGGTGCGACGTCGTGTCGCCGCGAACGGTGAGCTTCGCCAGGGCCGCGTAGCGGCCCGGCTATCACGACTGAACCTTTGCGGAGCGGTCGTGCCGGATCAATTGAGACGACCAAGATCAGTCGTCGCCGGCGTCACTGTCCATGGTGGACTTCCATTCCTCGAGGTGTTCGAGGTAGATGGCGGTACCGCGGGCGACGCAGGTGAGGGGGTCTTCGGCGATGCGGGAGTCCAGGCCGGTCGCATTGGAGATGACGGTCGAGATGCCACGGAGCAGGGCGCCGCCGCCGGCGAGGACGATGCCGTTGTCGACCAGGTCCGCGGCGAGTTCGGGCTCGCAGCGTTCGAGGGTCCGGGTGACGGTCTCGATGATGCTGGACAGCGGTTCCTGCAAGGCCTCGCGGATCTCTTCGGAGGTGATGACGGTCTTGCGGGGCAGGCCGGAGATCATGTCCCGGCCGCGAACCTCCATAGTGGATTCGTCGCCGTCGGGGGCGGCGCTGCCGATCTCGATCTTGATGCGTTCGGCGGTCTGCTCGCCGATCATCAGGTTGTAGGCCTTCTTCATGTGGTTGATGATGGCCTCGTCCAGGTCATCGCCGGCCACGCGGACGCTTTCGCACTGGGCGATGTCGGCCAGGGACATGATGGCCACCTCGGTGGTGCCGCCGCCGATGTCGACGATCATCGAGGCGGTGGCTTCGACGATGGGCAGGTTCGCGCCGATGCCCGCGGCCATGGGCTCTTCGACGAGGAACACCCGGCGGGCGCCGGCCCGCTCGGCGGACTCGAGGACGGCCCGCTTCTCGACCGCGGTGATGCCGCTGGGCACGGCAATGACCACGCGGGGGCGGACGAACGGGCGTTTGCCGTTGACCTTGCGGATGAAGTAGCCCAGCATCGCCTCGGTGATCTGGAAGTCGGAGATCACGCCGTCTTTCAGGGGCCGGATGGCGGTGATGCTGCCGGGCGTTTTGCCGAGCATCTCCTTGGCGACCCAGCCCACGGCCTCGGTGTCGCCGGCCTTGATGACCTGGTTGGTGCCTTTGCGGACGGCCACGACCGACGGCTCGTTAAGGACGATCCCTTCGCCGCGGACGCAGACGAGGGTGTTGCAGGTGCCCAAGTCGATACCCATATCGACACTGAACCATCGCAGTAGGTCGTCAAACACCAAGGGGGGTCGTCTCGCGGGGCGTGAGGGTGTGGAAAGAAGGCCGGTGGGATTCTAGGGCCACGGCGGCACGACGTGGGGAGCGAAGGTTGCAGCGACCGCGCCCCGAGGGGTTATCGGGCGATCAGGGGGGATGGGGGTAGAACTCGGGTCGCGGGGAGGGCTCCAGCGCTGGGGGGAGCAGCGGGGGCCCGCCCACCCCTGAAGG